>NZ_OZ248479.1:0-914851 GCF_965234445.1 Flavobacterium rarum (SeqCode)
AACTCAAAATAACTGTTTTTAATACCGCTGCAAATAGTTTGAACTATCATTTAGAAACCATTTTAAACTTCTTTAAAAACAGACATACTAATGCAAATGCAGAATCATTTAATTCCAAAATAAAACTCTTTAGAGCAAATCAAAGAGGCGTAGTAGATGTGAAATTCTTTCTCTTTAGAATGGAAAAACTTTTTGCTTAATCCCCATAAAATTTATGTGACCCCTTTTATCCTTCTCGCGACTTAGCTATTCAAAACAACAAACTAAAACAAAGGAGCTTACATTATTTTAATTATTTAAGAATTTGATTTTTGACATTGAAATTGGGATAGAAATTGAAAATTACGTATCTTAGCATCTAAATTAGATGAATCTACGTAAAAAGTAGCATTGAACAATACGTATATTATGAATAATACAATTCGAGTAGTTCTAGCAGATGATCATGTATTTGTGAGGGATGGCATAAAATCATTATTAGAAAACGAAGCAAACATAACTGTCGTAGGCGAAGCTACTGATGGTCTTGAAGCACTAACCGCAATAGACCAACTTCAGCCCGACTTATTAATTCTCGACATTAGAATGCCTAATCTTACCGGAATTGAAGTCGTTGAACAACTACGTAGCAAAAACAATCAAGTAAAAATTGTAATGCTATCCATGCATGAATCCGAAGAGTACGTATTAAAATCCATCAAAGCTGGTGCAGACGGATACCTACTAAAAGGTTCTAGCAAAGAAGAATTTTTAAAAGCATTGCATACCGTATCCAATGGCGGAAAATATTTTAGTGGTGATATTTCTTCTATTTTGATTGAACAATTAACCAATACAAAACAATCCTTAGAAACCAAACAAACTTTGGACGAGGAACTTTTAATAACCAAACGAGAAAAAGAAATTCTTAAACTTCTATTATCTGGCAAGGGAAACAAAGAGATTGCAGAAGCGTTAGACATCAGCAAAAGAACTGCTGAAGTACATCGTTTTAATCTAATGAAGAAATTGAAAGTAAAAAACTTAATGGAACTTTCCAATAAAGCAACGGAGTATTCACTTCTGTAAAGATGCTAAGTAACTAAGTATCTATAGCTATCGGGCAATGTCATTAAGTTAAAGATTTCTCACTACGCTTTTTCAAAATATATCTCTCGCAAAGACGCGAAGACGCAAAGAAATAGGTTCTAAACTTTGTGTCTTTGCTAGAAAAAAAAAGCTTAACATAATTAGTTTTTTCAGTACTTGATAGCTTCTAGAGTTCTCTAATCATGTGATTCCTCGTACCTCGGAATGACAAAAAGTGATGATTTAGATATTCAAATATTCAATATCGCGTAAGTTTGTCATCTCGAAGGAGGAGAGATTACACAAGTGACTCGGCAATCCTAGTAGAATCAGCACTATTTTCTTCACTTAATAGCATTGAGCTATCGGGGTTAAGATTTCTTAAAATTTAAATCAAAATTTAGTTACCTATAACTTCTATTTAATTACTTAGAAACTAAGCTCCTCAGAAACTTAAAAGTTTTTTATAATATACGTATAAATACTTAATTTATTTTCAAAAACTGCGTTTTAGCAGCTTTTAGACAACATTTACTACTTAGTTTTGTAAAAAAATATAAGTATTATGTCAAAATCAAACTCACTTTCTCAATCACACCGTATTTTATTTTTAAATACTTTAGCTTTTACCGTATGTTTTGCTTGTTGGACACTTAATGGAGTTCTAGTAACCTTTTTAGTAGACAATGGCATCTTCAAATGGGATGTTGTTCAAGTAGGATGGCTTTTAGGAATCCCTATTTTAACGGGATCGGTAATGCGTTTACCAATTGGTATTCTAACAGATAAATACGGAGGAAAATATGTGTTTTCAATCTTATTACTCCTTTGCTCTATTCCTTTATTTCTATTACAATTGGCGGATAGCTTTTTTATGTTTGCACTTTTAAGCTTTCTCTTTGGTATGGTTGGAACCAGTTTTGCTGTTGGTATTGGTTTTACTTCTATTTGGTATCCAAAAGAATGGCAAGGAAGAGCATTAGGGATTTTTGGTATGGGAAATGCTGGAGCTGCTATTACTACTTTTATTGCTCCATCCTTACTCAATCAATTCTCTATTTCTGATCCTCAAAACGGATGGAAACTACTTCCTATTATATACGGAACGGCATTAGTTGTAATTGGTATAATCTTTTTGGTTTTTGCTAAAAACAAAAAAATGGAAAACCAAACAAAGACAGTTACACAAATGTTACAATCTTTAAAAAATGTAAGAGTTTGGCGTTTTGGAGCGTATTACTTTTTAGTTTTTGGTTGTTTTGTTGCTTATTCTCAATGGTTACTTCCAAACTTTATGAATGTGTATCAAACAAGCTTGGTTATGGGCGGAATGTTTGCAACAATGTTTAGCTTACCTTCAGGAGTTATTCGCGCCTTTGGTGGTTATCTATCTGATAAATTTGGAGCTAGAAAAGTAATGTATTGGGTATTAAGTTCTTCAGTGATTTTGAGTGCTTTATTAATGATTCCAAAAATGGATATTACAACAGCTGGACCTGGTGTAATGGCCACCAAAAAGGGTACAATTACAGCTGTATCTAATGAACTTGTAAAAGTGGGCGAAAAAGAATTTCCTATCAATTTAAAAAAACACAAACCAATTGAAAACACAATATTCCCAACAAGTAATTCTTGGCAAGAAGTTGTAGTAACTCAAAACCAAGAGGTAAAGAAAAAAGAACTACTTGCAAAAGGAATTACTGCCATTCATTTCAGCGCCAACATGTGGGTATATTTAGTATTGGTAATTTTAATTGGAATTTCATGGGGAATTGGTAAAGCAGCAGTTTACAAACACATTCCAGAATATTTCCCAACCGAAGTAGGAGTTGTAGGTGGAATGGTAGGTATGATTGGAGGCCTAGGCGGTTTTTTCGGACCAATTATATTTGGATATTTATTAACCAACACAGGTGTTTGGTCAAGTTCTTGGATCTTTATATTACTCTTATCCGCCACTTGTTTAATCTGGATGCATTCAACAGTTACCAAAATTATGAACGAAAAACAACCTAACTTATCTAAAGAAATGGATAGAAAATAAGGCTAATTTCCATTAATTTATAATAAACTGTTCCCGATTTTTTTGGGGACAGTTTTATTTTAATCCGTTATGTCGATTAAAATAATTACATCATAAAAATATAATACTTATTTAGACTTTAAATTCACCTTGATAAAACAATCTAGTTCTACGTCTGTTCGAGTATTTCATTAAAAATGCGATAGCTTTTTTAATGAAATGTATCAAAAACTCTCACCTTGTAGCCTTCTAGATACAATTTTGAATAGTAAAGCTATCGCATTACTTTTCTAAATCACTCGAAGAGACGTTGCGTTTTTATTGCAGTAAAATCAAAGATTAAATGGCACAAAAGGCTCAAAAATATTGGAATAGGAACATAAAAAAACCGTCTATGATTATTAGACGGTTTTATTACATTTGAAAAATTTTTATTTTTCTCCACTTTTTTTTATGGCATTTACATATTTGGTTAGTTTCTCACCATATAAAGATTTAGCAACTTTTGGAGTCATCGATTTTTGAATGGTATCCAAATATTTGATGTTGATGTCATATATTTCAGCCAATGCAATATAAGGAGAAACTTCATGATCTTTGTTATTTACTGCAAAATTGGTTGCGTAAAGATATTTTCTTTTAACATTATTGTCTTGTAAAGTAGCAATACTGTCTATTGCTTTGGAATTATTGCTTTTTATAGCTTTAAATTTTTGTTCAATCAAAGTTAGATTTTCATCATTGAAGCGAGAATTTATTTTTTTATACTCTTCAAATAATTCTTGATTTTTTGAACCTGTTATTTTTGCACTAGTGATAAATGAATCCAAGTTCGTCTCAATATTAATGGTGCCTGGCTCAGCAAAAAACATAATGTTGTTGTCAAGAGAATTCGTTACTCCTCTGTCCATATATAAATAAAACATTTCAGGGGACTTTAAATCTATGTTTGTTTCAAAAGTTGATTTCCCATCAATCTTGATACTGTCAATGGCAACAAGTGCAGAATCTGCAAACCTTTGAATGTACAAAGTTCCTTCTTTTAATCCTTTGATATTTCCAGTAATATGCAAATTAGTTTTTGATTCATTTTTGTTACAAGCAACCAAAAGGAAAAGCCCAACAAAAGCAATAATAGAATTTTTCATGTGTAGATAATTTGTTTTTTTTATAACATTACTTTGTCAACCTATATATTCATTTTTTAGATCCAAACAATTTCAATGTTTTTTTATTTTTGGCGCAAAATAAAGAAAATTGTTGGAATGAATCATTGTATTCTCATCGAATTTCAAAAAAAAATCCCAATCTATTTCTAGTTTGGGATTTCTAATATAGTTAGTAAGACTATCCTTTCAACCAAGCATCTTTTAATGATGCTTTAGAGCTATCGGTAGCTTTTAGTCCATCAGTATCAATATATGGGAATTTCACTAATCCTTTTAGCACTTGCTCTTTTCCGTCACGTTTTATTTTTATTGTAATAGGATCATTCTCTTTCCATTTCATACTTTCTGTAATCATGTCGTAAATATTGTCTAATGAATATGATATATCGTTGATAGCAAGAATGACATCACCGCCTTTAAGATCCAAAGTAGAATAGAAAACATTTAATTCTTTTTTGGGATCAACAAAAATTTCTTTGTTTGCTTGATTTACTCCAATGTAAGGAACTTGACCTTTCAAGAATATTCCTTCTGGTGTTTTCATACTTGATTTTGCAACTCCAACTTTAGCCAAATACTCATAATAAGGAATTGGAGTAGGTCCAGAAACATATTTAGTCAAAAAATCTCCTACTTCTGGGTACGTCAACGAAGTTATTTTTGCAAATAAATCGGCATCATTAAAAGGTTTTGAAACTCCATATTCATTAGATAATTGATGCATTAAATCCAATATACCTCTTTTTCCTTCGCTTTTCTCTCTTATTATAATATCCAAACACATCCCAATTAATGCTCCTTTTTCGTAAACATTTAAGTATTGATCTTTATAAGGTTCTGTTAACACGTTTGCACTCATAACTGTAAAAGGCATAGTGTCATTCATTGTATTTGCGTGTTCGATTTTTCCTGCTATTCGAGTGTAAAATTCGTCTTCATGAATTAACCCTTGATTGATTTGAAATAGATTGGCAAAATACTCCGTCACCCCTTCATACATCCATAAATGTTGTGACATTTTTGGCGCATTATAATCAAAAAACTGAATCTCTTTGGAGTGAATTGTTAATGGAGTTACAATATGAAAAAATTCGTGAGAAACCACATCTTTCATTTGTTTTACTAATTCATCCTTAGGCATCATTTCTGGCATCACAACTGTTGTGGCAGTTGGGTGTTCCAATGCTCCAAAACCTTTTGCATCTGTAGGAGTCATTGTAGAAAGATACAGAATAACTGTATATTTTTTGGTAGAATTTACTTTTCCTAAAAATGTTTTTTGAGCTGTCATCATCGTTTTCATTTCGGGAGTTATGCTCTCTGCTGTAAATTTACCAGATGGTGAGTATACTGCAATCTGAATATCCATTCCGTCTACAGTAAAACTAGTATAATCAGACTTTGAATACATAATTGGATTCTCAAGCAATTCTGAGTAAAGAGGCATCTCAAAAAGATCTACAGTTTTGGACGCATCTCTATCAATCATTGAAGTAGCTCCCCAAAGAGTTTCAGGATGTGTAATGGTTACTTTATACGGCATTTCTTTTTTGTCTTGAAAATAACCAACAAATCCATGTAGGTTCAACATAAAGTTTTTTCCTGCATCAATATTGGTTCCTGATGGAGAAAATACATCATCTTTTCCAAAACCTCTGCCTTTTTCGGTATCAAAAGTATCGTTTACTAAATAAGTTACTTTAACCAATGCTTTTGCATTTTGTATAGACCAAGTGTTATCATCCGTTTTAGTAACAGTTAATAGATTTCCTTTAGCATCAAAAGCCTTAAAATCGGCAATATATTTACCATAATCATCTACAGAATAAGTTCCTGGAACTGTTTTCGGAAGGCTATATGTAATTGTAGCAGTTTTTATTTTTGGCGCTTTAACAGTAACCAAAACTTGATCGTCTTTTACATCTGTAAGATTAATATTTACCTCAATTTCTTCTTTTTTTGAATCAAATGGTACAATAGTGTTTGCTTTACTCACCCATATCAAGGAAGTTAAAGCAAAAGTCAATAGTGTTTTTTTCATTTTGTTGTTTGTTTTGGTAATTAGTATTTCCAAAGAGAAAAATGTTACAAAAAAGTGATAAAAGAATTTGTATACGAATTTAAATAACAAACAAGCATAAAAAAACTCCTATTTTACAGGAGTTTATAAATTAATCTAATTTGTTTTTGATATAATATTTACCATCTAAATCTTCGTCAAATTCATCGATTTTTAAAGGTTTAGGTTTAGGTTTACTTGCGATAGCTTTCTTTTTCCACATTTCAAATTTTTCTGCGGGCATTTTCTTCTTCATAATTTCCAGAACCTCTTTTTCAGCTAATCCAAATTCTTTCTTGATAATCTCAAATGGATTTCTTTCTTCTTGGGCCAATGTAACAAGTTTTTCTGTTTGTTCCCAGTTTAATTCTATGCGGTTGCTCTTTTTCATCAGGTGAAAATTAATTCAATTTTGTGTTAATGATTAATAAATTTGTTTTTAAATCTTATACCAATATTAATAAAAAAAATTATTACTTTTCATTTTAATTTGAAAAAATTTTATTTTTTTCAAATCTATTATTTTGCACTATCCTTTTTAAAAATAACACACTGAATTATAACGCACTAATTGAAGGAATTAAACGACACTTTATATCTAATTTCAATTAGTATAAAACTCAATAAATTAAAGAAAATAGTAGTCAATTAAAAAAAATAGTTGAGATTTTCCATTTCTATAGTTTAAAAAACACATACAATTATTAGGCTAAACTATCAAAAAAAAATAAAGAGAAAAACAAAGATTTTGCCTCAGTTTTTCTCTTCATTATAGTTAACTTTATAAATATTACGCTTCAGAATGATCTTGCAACAAATTTTTATAAATAAATCCTGCTACAATAGCCCCTAAAATTGGTGCTACCCAAAACAACCAAAGTTGAGATAATGGTTCACCTCCAACAAAAATCGCTTGTGACAATGATCTTGCAGGATTCACAGAGGTATTTGTAATTGGAATACTTATTAAATGAATAAGAGTAAGTCCAAGACCTATAGCAATTCCAGCAAATTTTCCATTAGCAAACTTATCAGTTGCGCCAAGAATTATAAGAAGAAAAAACAGTGTCAATAAAAACTCGGCTATAAAAGCGGATTGCATTGAGTAGCCATCTGGTGAAAAAGCATCATACCCGTTGGATGCAAAAGCACCCGCTTTGGTATTATCGATCATAAAACCTGCTTTTCCAGAAGCAATAGTGAACAAACTTCCAGCAGCTGCTACGGCACCGATGCATTGTGCAACAATATATGGAAGCAATTCTTTGGCAGAAAATCTTCCACCGGCCCATAAACCAAAAGAAACTGCGGGATTAAAATGACCTCCCGAAATATGTCCAACCGCATAAGCCATTGTCAAAACAGTCAAACCAAAAGCCAATGAAACACCAATGAATCCAATTCCCAAATTGGGTATCCCAGCTGCAAATAATGCACTACCACAACCTCCAAATACCAACCAATAAGTTCCGAAAAATTCTGCAAAAAGTTTTTTCATAATTAAAAAAATTAAATTAATAGTTAATTAATAAACTGTACCGATACAAATCCTTTTAAAATTACTGAAATGGTATCTATTACGAATTTATAAAAAAATTAACACATATTGACTACAAATTTATTTTTTTAATACTGGTTGTCAACGCATTTGCTTTTTATCGAAATTCAAATTCATAATAACAATGGCTAATAAAATTAAAAAAATCCCCATCCATTGTACAAATACCACATCTTCATTTAAAAGAAAGTAGGCCATTAGTACAGAAATAGGAAGTTCCAAAGCTGAAACAATACTACCTAATCCAATTCCGGTAAGAGGAAACCCAGCATTCATAAGCATTGGAGGTATAATTGTACCGAAAAGAGCCAAAACTATTCCCCATTTTAAGAATATCCCAAAATTGAAAGCAGTAGTTTGAGTTGCAATAGCAAAAACAAATACAATTACTGCTCCACCCAAAAGCATGTACAAACTTCGTTGTGCATTTGAAATTCCAAGACCAACTCTATTGGCTGTAAACATTGTAGTTGTAAAAGAAGATGCTGCTAGCATTCCAAAAACAATACCGCGCCAATCGAATTGAATTTCAGTTTTAAATATATTTGTTGCCAAAAGAGTACCAATTAATACTATAACTGCGGCAATTATTTTTTGATTCGATGGTATTTTTTTTTCTAAAATCATTTCCAGAATTAATCCAATCCAGACTGTTTGCATCAATAAAACAATAGCAATAGAAACGGGAATGTATTTGACAGCCATATAGTAAAAAACACTCGTTAAACCAAGTGATGTTCCTGCTGTCATTAATTGAAAAATAGCTTTAGATGTTGGTTTTACAACCTCAACTTTGCTTTTTACTTTTTGAAATGCATTTACGATTAGTAATCCTGTAATTCCTAATACAAATTGCGCAATTGTTACTTCGGCTGTAGTGTAGCCTTCATTATAAGCCATTTTTACAAAAGTAGCGAGCATACCAAAACTTGTGGCACCAAGAGCAACCAAAAAAGTACCTTTTAACACTGGATTCTTTATCATCTTTAAATTTTTTAAAAGCGGGCAAAGGTAAAGTATTTTATAATGGAAATCTTATGGGTTTCATAAGTTTTAAAACAGTCCTTGTGACGGATTATTTTAATGTCAATTTTACTTGGATCAAAATTTAATTTTTGTTCTAAATAAAAGAACACACTCTTTATTAGTCCATTTATTCCACAATAGTAGGGTGATGCTCTTTTTCGAGTTCTTTGTGTGTCAAATCACTTAAATGCAAACGTAAAGCATCTACAGAAATATTAATTTCCCAAAAGCACAGAGCCAAAGAGGTTAATAATGATAACAAGCTAGCTGCAAACAAATAAATTCCAATTAGTTGGTGATCCAAAAACAAAACTAACATTGTAAATACCGACAAGAATAAGCTCATAACACCTGCCATTTGCATGTAACGAATTAAAGTAAGTCTGAGATTTAGATTTTTAATTTCAAGCAGAATCATACTATTTTCTTTTTCTTTATAGGCTTTTTTCAAACCTCTAATAATTGTTGCAACCGTCAAAAATCGATTTGTATAAGCAAGGAGTATCAATGAAGTGGCCGAAAATAGTAGAGCTGGAGTTTCTATATGAAGTGTCATTTATAGTGTTTTTATTACGCACAAAGTTCGGCTTTTTAAATCGTTTTAAAGAAATGTTGCCTGGTTTTATTTGGCCCTAGAAAGCAATCGTTTTTATTAAACTATAATAATAGATTTTAACTACAGATTGAACTATAAGACACCATTTTATACTATTCTTACTATCCTTTTACTAATCACTTAAACTTTAAATAATATAAAAATTTCAAACATCATCAATTAATACCTCCCTTGACTTCTAATAATCCAAAAATAAGAGCACCTTTTTATCATTCTTATCAAAAATTCCCAAAACTTAAAAATTACATTAATTTTATACGTATTTATACGTAATTATTACTTATTTTTGTCTGCGTACAGTTTACATTAAACAGCAACAAGACTACGCTATAAACAAAGATATATCATAATGCAAAATACAGAAATCAAAACTACGTGTTCCTATTGTGGAGTAGGATGCGGAATTATTGTAAAAAATGATTCTAAAAATGGAGTGACGGTTACAGGTGACAAAGACCACCCTGTAAACAAAGGAATGCTTTGTTCTAAAGGGATGAACCTGCATTATGTTGTCAATGACACTTCGGATAGAATACTGTATCCAGAAATGCGCTGGAGCAAATCGCATCCGAAAGAAAGAGTAAGTTGGGATGCTGCTTTGGATCGTGCAGCAGCCGTTTTTTCTTCTATTATAAAAAAACACGGACCAGACAGTGTTGGTTTTTATATATCAGGACAATGTCTGACTGAAGAATATTACTTGGTTAACAAACTAGTAAAAGGTTTTTTAAAAACCAATAACATAGACACCAATTCCAGACTTTGCATGAGCTCGGCAGTTGCTGGATACAAAAAAACCTTTGGTGAAGACTCGGTTCCTGTTGCTTATGCCGATATCGAACTTGCCGATACTTTCTTGATAACAGGAGCCAATCCTGCATTTTGTCACCCCATACTATTCAGACGAATTGAACAACACAAAGAGAAAAATCCAAAAACAAAAATCATAGTTGTTGACCCGAGACGAACCGACTCTGCTATGGTAGCCGATTTGCACTTACAAATACTTCCTGGAACAGACATCGTCTTGTATCACGCCATTGGAAAACGCTTGATCGAAAAAGGATATGTAGATTCCGATTTTGTGAAAAATCATACCGAAAACTATAACCTTTATAAAGAAATGGTTTGTAACAGTTCTTTCGAAAAAGCATCCAAATTATGTGGTGTTTCGGTAACAGACATTCATTTGGCTGCTGACATTATCGGAAAAGCAAAAGGATTTATATCAATGTGGGCGATGGGATTGAACCAAAGCGCTATTGGTGTAGACAAAAACACCGCTTTATTGAACCTTTCATTGGTCACAGGACAAGTAGGAAAACCCGGTGCAGGACCTTTTTCGCTTACCGGACAACCCAATGCTATGGGAGGACGAGAAGTAGGTGGAATGGCGAATTTACTAGCCGTTCACAAAGAATTAAACAATCCAGAACACCGCAAAGAGGTGGCCGATTTTTGGGGAGTCGAATCCATTTCAGAAAAACCGGGATTGACCGCTACCGAAATGTTTGACGCATTGGAATCGGGTAAAATGAAAGCCATTTGGATCATTTGCACCAATCCTTTAGTGAGTTTACCAGATGCTCGAAGAGTGGAGAAAGCATTACAAAACGCAAAATTTGTAGTCGTTCAGGACATCTCCCACAATGCAGATACAGCTAAGTTTGCCGATTTGCTTTTACCTGCTGCTGGTTGGTTGGAAAAAGAAGGAACAATGACCAACTCAGAACGACGTATTTCTTACTTGCCAAAAGGGATAAATGCACCGGGTGAAGCTTTGTCTGATGTAGAAATCTTGTTGCGTTTTGCAAAAAAAATGAAATTCTCCGGTTTTAATTTTAATAACACCGAAGCCGTTTACAAAGAATATTGTCTGATGACAAAAGGTACCAATATTGATATTTCGTATTTAAATTATACAAGACTTAAAAACGAGGGTACTTTTCAATGGCCAGTTCCAGATTATGGACATCCTGGTACTCCCCGATTATTCTCGGATAAAAAATTCTTTACACCATCTCAAAAAGCGATTTTCAATATTCCAACTAGTATCGAAAATACTTCTGAATTGCCATCTGAAGAATATCCATTTATATTAACAACGGGACGCATTCGTGATCAATGGCACACCATGACTAAAACGGGAAAAGTATCCCGATTAATGACCCACACTCCTAGCCCAGTTCTCGAAATCAACCCAATAGACGCTTACAAAGCAACCATTAAAAACGGAAATATAGTTGTGGTTTCTAGTCAAAATGGTGAAGTTCGTGTCAAAGCCAAAGTGACAGATACCATCAAAGAAGGTGTTCTATTTTTACCAATGCACTGGGGGAAACAATTGGACAATGATTTGAACAGAACCAACAACTTAACCAACACCATTGTCGATCCTATATCCAAAGAGCCCGATTTTAAATACACCACGGTTGCTATTGAGAAATATGTAAAACCATTTCAAAAGATAGCTGTCGTTGGTGCTGGAGCTGCTGCTTTCCGATTTATACAAAATTATAGAGAAATCAATACTACTGATGAAATCATAGTATTCTCCAACGAAGAAAACCCTTTTTACAATCGCGTATTATTGCCGGAATATGTAACTGCTGAACTGTCTTGGGAAAACCTTTTAAAAATAAAAGACGAAGCTTTAAGTCAATTGAATATTACAATGAAATCGGGTGTAGCGATAGAAAATGTGAATGCAAATAGTAAAACAATAACGGATAGTCTTGGAAACACCCATCAATTTGATATGTTGATTATGGCAACAGGAAGTCGTCCATTTATACCCGAAAATGCACAATTACATCTTCCAGGTCGATTTACTATTCGCAAAAAAGAAGATGCTGATAGGCTCAAGCACTACTTAGAAGAAACCAATTTACCAGCCGAAGAGCAACATGTAGTAATTGTAGGGGGAGGATTATTAGGATTGGAGTTGGCAGCTGCACTTAAACACAAAAAAGTAAAAATTACAATTGTACAACGAGCTTCTCGTTTGATGGAGCGCCAATTGGATCGCATCTCCAGTAAATTATTGGCCGAAGAAGTACAACAAAGAGACATACAAATTTATTTTGACAACGAAGTCAGTACCGTATTTGAAACCGAAAATGCAAACGAAATTGAAATCGCACTAAAAAGTGGTCGAATTATAACAGCCAATGCAATTGTGTACACCATTGGGACCATTCCAAACATTGAACTGGCGAAAGAAACGGGGCTGGCTTGTGGACGCGGCGTAAAAGTAAATCAATATTTACAAACCTCTAATCCAGCTGTTTTTGCAATAGGTGAGATTGCCGAATTTAATAATATGCTATTCGGAATCACCTCTGCCGCCGAAGAACAAGCTGATGTTTTGGCTAACTTTATAGCAGGTGACATTAGTAGCTTCTACAAAGGTTCGGTGTTGATGAATATCTTAAAACTAGAAGACATCAATCTCTGTTCAATTGGAGAAATTGAAGTTCCCGAAAATGACGATTCCTACGAAGAAATTGTTTTTGCCGATTTAGGAAAACGCTATTACAAAAAGTGTATTGTTAAGAACGATTTGCTAATTGGCGCTATCCTTATGGGAGACAAAAACGAGTTTGCTGAATTCAAAACAATGATTGAAAGTAAAATCGAATTGGCCGACAAAAGAAACACTTTGCTTCGAGGAAGTGGTTCTGAAGCCAAACCAGTACTAGGAAAACTCGTTTGTTCTTGTAGTCAAGTTGGAAGCGGCAATATCGAAGAATGTATCAAAAGCGGTGTGACCAATTTTACCGAATTGTGCAAAACCACTGGAGCAGGACTTGGTTGCGGCAGTTGCAAAACCGAAGTGAAGGAGCTATTGGCAAAGGTGAAGTAGGGTTTAAATTGTTTAAAGTTTAAAATTGTTTAATAGTCTCATCTTGATAAAAATAAACATCAAAACAACAAACCTTGAACAATTTCAAACGATTAAACATTTTAAACAATTTTAAACCTTTAAACAACCAACAATAAAACTAAAAAACATGGAATTAACAAGACTCATAGTAAAAGGTGGAGTACTATCTCCAGGAGAATTGCGAGAAATTGTAAATATGGGACTCGAGCAAGGTCTTGATGCCATTTCTTTTGGTTCAAGACAAGACATTATATTCCCAAAAGGGTTCAAAAACAACACTCTCGAAAAAATCGGGAAGCATCATTTTGTATTACCCAACGAAATGAGTGGTAACAACATCGTTTCCTCCTATGTTTCAACCGACATTTTCAGGAATACCCCATGGCTTACCGGAAACAAATTCCTTTATATACTGGAACAATTCAAGGAACAGCCTCAATTAAAGGTCAATATTACTGACCCCAAACAACAACTCGTTCCCCTATTCACAGGACACATTAACTTTATCGCATCGCACCACGAAGATTATTGGTTCTTGTATGTGCGCTTGCCAAAGTGGGACAAAATGGAACTTTTCCCTGTGTTAATCTACAGCTGGGATATTGGCAAAGTGTATTACGAAATCGAAAAAATACTTCAGGAAGAGCCCGATTCTACCGAAATGATTTTCCAACTCATAAGCGATTTGGACACTAATAATAGGACCATCGATCAGCCTTTAAACATCCCTTTCTACCCCTTCCCGTATTACGAAGGAATGAACCGACTCGGAATCGATCAATATTGGCTCGGTTTGTATTGGAGAAATAATTTATACGATTTACAATTTTTAAAAGAAATGTGCGATCTGTGCTTTGATTGCAAAATCGGAAAAATATGCATCACGCCTTGGAAATCCTTCATCATCAAAGGAATTCCCAAAGAACGCAAACTCGATTGGGAAAAATTCCTCGGCAAAAAAGGAATCAACGTTAGACACTCCTTATTGGAGCTCAACTGGCACTTGCCTGTGGCGATGGAATGGGCTTTGAATCTCAAAACCTTCCTTGTAAGAACGCTTGACCAATTCGACATCAGTACGTACGGACTTACTTTCGGGTTATCCGATTACAATCGAGAGGGACATTATTTTACCTCGGTTGTTATCGAAAAAAACGAATCTCCAAAAGACCTTGAATCCATCAAAATAAGAGATACTTTCAACGTTTTGTACGCCAAAAATTTCGACCCCAACACCAAGGAATACATTGTACACGCACAAGATGTAGACAAGTTGGAATTGCCCAATATCCTGATCGAATTGAGTAAAAAGTATTTCGAAGAACTTGGAAATAGCGTACTCGAGTTCGAAAACATTACCTCAAAAAAAGAAACCAAAGCGCAAGACATTCATCAATGTCAAGAATGCTTAACGATTTACAATTCAGACTATGGCGATGTTCTTCAAGGCATCCAAAAAGGAACCTTTTTCAAAGACCTTCCAGAAGAGTATTGTTGTTCACTCTGCGAAGCATCCAAAAGCAGTTTCATAGCATTGGTAGAAGCAACGGTTTAATTAATTGTTTTTGAATCATCGGTTCACCAAAGATCTTTTGGGCGAGCCACCATAAAGAAAATGGGCCTACTTATCGTTGCGGTGAGTCGGCCCATTTCCTTTATGCTGTCGGGTCATCCGTGCTACTTCGGTAGCTTACTCCTACCCATCTCGCGGGCTTCACGATACATAAGAACATATTTCATTAGTAATTTCAAATTCATTAAAACAAAAGCTTAAAAAATTCACTCCTCAAAACACAAATAGACTAGCTAAAAATAATAATCTTTTATACTAAATTAACAAGTAGTATTGAGTAAATTAGCAATTATAAAAATTTGAAATATATCCGATTTATTTACTATTTGGCGGTAATGCCCTGCCTAAAAAAGACATCTTATGGATTATTGCTATTACATTCTTCCAGATGCTATATCAACAGCTAAAGGAGATTTAACTGTTGGAGAACGTATTTTTGCAGTTCCTACTACACATCCAATAATTGAATTTGCATATGGAGAAGGTCCATACTTTAATCTTAAGATGTTGGAGCAACAATCAGAAATCTTCGCCAAACTTAAAAAAAGTAATCCAAAACGTGCGCATAATATAGTACAAGAAAAATATATTAGTAAAATCGAAAATTATTTATTAATTCCAAAGGACACCAATTTAGATCCAAAAATTATAGAAATATGGCAGCATGTAGTTCGTGGTGATGAAAAATCAAATGGAGTTTCCGGAGTACATTTTTACGATAAGAAATTTATCAAAATAATAGAAGTTTTAGACAAAAATAATAATGGAGTTTTATTAGCAAGAATTGAGGCAAGGTTTGATGAAAATGAAAACTGGATTGCCCGAAATGACCCTACAACATTATTTCCTATTTCATGGTCAATTCAACAACTGTCAATTGAACTTGATTTTGCTTTAAAAAACAGAATAAAAGAAGAAGGAAGCCTAAATAGGTATCGTGGTAAAACATATAGTGGAATTGAAACAATATTTATAATTGTAGCAGAAAAAGTAAAAACTGCGTATCCAATACTATAATCATCACTTCTGCTTACAGCTTACTACAACGGATTTGGGTATTTGCCTTAATGGAAAGATGGTTTTGTATTTTTAATGATTTGTTTCGCCTGTTCGATAACGCTCGGGTGACAAATCCGAAAACAGGACTTACATTAGTGTAAAACATAAGTAGTCCCAAAACTTAAAATAATTACAAATCACCCCTTTTCAATAAAAAACTGATAGCAAGTTTACTATTTTTATTTACAAAACATGAAAACAACAATTCTAACATTTACTCTTTTTATCTTCCTTTGTACAGCACATGCGCAAACCAATCCTGAAATAACCAAAATCGGAATTCCTATCGAAATGCTTTTTCCGGAAGGCAAATTCAAAGCACTGATTTTAAGTTATGACGACGGTCGCTCCGAAGACAGACGATTGGTAAAACTAATGAAACAATACAAACTAATAGGAACTTTTCATCTCAATTCAAACAAACTGGGACTTCCAAATTACCTCAACAAAACAGAGATAAAAGAGCTTTTTACAGGACATGAAGTTTCGGTTCATTCGGCAAATCATCCGTTTTTAAACACCTTATCCAAAATTGATATTGTTTACGAAATTGCCGAAGATCGCAAAGAATTAGAACGACTCGTCAACTATCCCGTAAGAGGAATGGCGTATCCCTTTGGTAATTACAACGACTTTATAGTTGAAACCATCAAAGGATTAGGCATTGAATATGCAAGAACGGTTTATGATTCTTATACTTTCAATATTCCTGAAAATTTCCTGCAATGGCGGCCTACGATGCATCAATTTTCCAAAGCCTATTATGAACCGAATAAACCCGAAAATGATAAAAAAGAATTGGACCTTTTTTATCAAACCATAAACACCTTTATTCAAACCAAAGATTTGGCTTTAATGGATATTTGGGGACATAGTTATGAAATGGGATCTGATGAATCCAAATGGATTGAAACAGAAAAATTTTTCAAGATGCTAGCCAACAATCCTAACATATATTATGCCAAACAAATTGACATCGTTGATTACATCAATGCCTTTAATAATTTAAAAATTTCTGTCGATAAAAATAAGATTTTCAATGCCAGTTCGTTAACCATATATTTCAAAAAAGAAGGAAAAACATATTCGGTGCTTCCGGGGAAAATGTTAATTATTTCAAATTAAAAACAGCATTTCGCTGCAAATCAACAAAATACCTTAATTTTATATTTGATTATCAGTTTATTAGATAGTTTTAAGCTTTTAAAATATGGTATTAAATGAATTTCATCCCAGTCCCTATTTACAAGAATTTGTAAGGGTTTACAGAGTGATTCGCTGTGTCTTTGATTCTAATACATCTTTACCGTTCAAACCTTATGCCCCAAAACCAGAACATTGCCTTAGTTTTTACCCCAGAGACACCGAAACGGTTGATTATACACAATGTACCAACAAAATATCCAATCTTTCCGCTGTTCTTTTTGGACAACAAAGGGAAGTAACACATCGATTTATTGGCAAAGACTTTTTGGTTTTTCAGATTGTTTTTCGACCAGGAGCATTATATCGTTTGACTGGTATACCATCCTTTGAATTGACCAATAGTTTCCTTGATGCCGAAATGATTTTTTCAAAAAATTTGATTCAAGAGGTAAACGAGAAACTTTTTTATACTGAAGACTTTCCAAAAATGATTGCTGTAGTCGAAGATTTTTTAAAAAATCAATTTTCGAAAATCAAAATAGAGAAACACAAAATCGATTCTATTTGCGATATTTTGTTATCAAATAAAGAAAACATTTCCTTAGACTGGTTTGCCAAAGAATCCTGTTTGAGCATTCGGCAATTGGAACGTAAATTCCAAGAAAGAATGGGAGTTTCTCCTAAATATTACAACAAAGTAATTCGCTTTGAAAATGCCTTTCGGATGAAAAATGCAAACCCCAATTTGGACTGGCTGAGTATTGCCATTCAATGTGGTTATTATGATTACCAGCATTTGGTCAAAGATTACAAATCATTTACCCAACAAACCCCCATTGAATTTCATTTATTGGATCTACATTCACCAGAGCGAGAATTTGGTGAAGCGGACACTTATTAGAATGTCGTTTTTTTACCAATACCAATTTTAATAATTATTACAATTTTGTATATCAAAAACTTAAACAACTTTTAAGATGCAAAATGTAATTAATAACCCAGCGAAAATTGACCTAACAAAAAGTTTTGTAGTAAAAACAAATGAAAGTCGATTTTCTGAAACTACCAAAATTGGAGGTCTAAATCCAAATGATATTAAAATTTCATCAAAAGACACTAGTGGAAATCTTAGTATGTTTGAATACCAAGACAATGAAAAAGGAGGCCCACCATTGCACGTACATCCCTATCAAGACGAAGTGTTTTATATTCTAGAGGGAGACTATCTTTTTCAAATTGACAACGACAAATTCAAGCTAAAGCAAGGCGACACTATTTTTTTACCAAGACAAATTCCACATACGTTTACACAACTTACCGACAAAGGCAAAATGCTCTTCTTTTTTAATCCAGCAGGTAAAATGGAAGACTTTTTTAGAACTATTGGCAATCTATCGAGCCCTCCAACTCCTGAAGAGGGTGCACAAATATTTGAAGCCCATGAAATGATTGTTGTTGGGCCACCATTAGAGTATTGAAAAGTAACAAAAAGTAGACTAAAACTTAAAACCCTATACAAATGAACAGAAAAATCATTTGTATAGGGTTTAGTAGCTTTTAAAACAACAATAGAAATTTACCTCAATTGAGCAGTATCAACTCTTGAAGGCGTATCTTTTCCGCTTATAATACTGGACGAACTTATAGCTATTGCTTTAATAATCTCAGTCATATTGTTTATATCAAGAGTGCCAACTTCGTCACTGGCATTGTGATAATTGGGTTCACTATCCATTTTTGAAGTCGAAATTGTATGAGCAGGAACACCCAATTTGGCAAGAGTCGCATTATCCGATCTGTAAAACAATTCTTGTTCTGGATACGGATCCGGATAAAATTTAAAAACAGAGCCTTCTAGATTTTTCTGTAAAATGGCCCCCATATTTGTTTTTTCAAAACCCGTAATATAGGCTGAATTCCTCCCCCATTTGGATTCTGTACCAATCATTTCTAGATTAAACATAGCAATAACTTGCTCAGGAGCCAATTGTTTTGAGAAATGTTTAGCACCATAACCTCCTAATTCTTCAGCAACGAATGTTGTGAAAATTATAGTTCTTTCGTTGTTATTTCTCTTTTTAAAATACTTCGCCAGCATAATTACAGCTGTAGTTCCTGCGGCATCATCATTGGCGCCATTATATATTGAATCAGTTGCATTGTGTGGCATCCCTTCTTGAGGAGAACCTATTCCCAAATGATCATAATGTCCAGAAAAAATTACATATTCATTCGGTTTACTTTTCCCTTGCAAAACACCAACTACATTATTCAACGGCTTTTTGGAGATGGTATTGGTAAGATCTATGGTAAAAGTAGTAGCATCCGAAACTCCAAATACAAACAAAATAGTATTTTCTCCAGGATTTGCCGTTATTCTATCAATCTGTTGTAAGTTGGGCAAAACATTTTTAAATGAATCATCTACTAAAACCAATAGACTTTTGGTACTGTTGTAATATTCATTAAATTTTTGACCAATATTGTCCCCTTTATTGATATTGACAACAGAAATATCGCTCTTTTCGGTCAACGAAACTTCGGGTTGATAAGAGAAAGTTACAACTTGATTATTAAATATTTCCTCACCATTAATTGTAATTTTTGAAGAAACAGCTTTTGAATCCGTCATAAAAAACTCTTGTCGAAAATTGGTTGCACCATTAAAAGGTTGCAATCCAATTGCTTTAAATTCCGACTCGATAAAGGCTGAAGCTTTGTCAATTCCAGGTGTAAAGGTTCTTCGGCCTTGCATATTATCGGCGGCAAGTACGGTTTCGACGCGAGTTACTTCTTTGGGAGTAATCAGTTTATCAATAGACTGCGCTACAACAGTAAAGTGAACTGTTAGAATAAGAGTAAGAAAAATTAGTGTGTTTTTTTTCATATTTACATTATATTAAAAACGATTTAAGTTGTAAGACAAAATTACAATCATTTTGTTACATACAAAGCTACAGTTGTAACTATTCAGCCTAACAAAATTTTGACACAAATTTCACGAATCAGCACAAATTGGATTCAATTAGAAAATAATATTTCACTAGTTTTATCAACATCACTAATTTGTGAAATTAAAACAGATGTTTTTTCGTGTAAATTTATGCAATTTGTGTCTGCTTTTATTTAAAATCCTATACAAATTTCCTGTAAGCTGAATAGTTACCTACAGTTTAAATATAACTTTAATTTCAGCAACGACAATTAAAACAACCAACCAATTTTCACTGTTTCTAAATTTCTTATTTTCTTTTTACAACCGTAAAATCAAAACTATCCAGATTTTGCAATACGAACTCATCATCCAACAGACAATCATTGGACAATTTAGTATTCATATAAGAAGTAAGTTTTGATGCATTATTGACAACTTCACCTATAATAATGATAGCAGGCGAAGCCAACTGATTGTCTTTCACCAATTGTTTTATAGTACTTATAGTTCCTATTGCTTTTTTCTCTGTGTTCTTTGTACCATTTTGAATAATAGCAATAGGCAAATCATCTGTTCTATTCTTTTGATATAAGGTAACAATTTCATCCAATTTATTCATACCCATCAAAATCACAACAGTCGCTGATGATTGTGAAGCCAAAGTAACATCCTTGGACAATTTATGATCGGAAGTCGTTCCTGTGATTACCCAAAAACTTTCTGCAATTTTGCGTTGTGTTAAACTTATTCCGTTGGATGCTGGTACTCCCAATGCAGATGAAATTCCTGGTACAATTGCGGTTTCAATACCAAACTGTTGTACAAAATCAATTTCTTCACTACCTCTTCCAAACACAAATGGGTCACCGCCTTTTAAACGAACTACATGTCCATACTTTTGAGCCATCGATACAATTAGATCATTAATTTGATCTTGACTGTAAGCGTGGCAACCAAAACGTTTACCAACAAAAATCACTTCAGCCTGTTTTGAATACTTTAGCAAATCTTCGTTAACCAAAGCATCATACAAAACGACATCGGCACTTTCAAGCGCTTTTATTGCTTTTAATGTAATTAACTCAACGTCACCAGGACCAGCTCCTACTATTGTTAATTTTGGTTTGTTTATTTGTTTCATAGTTACTGAATTGAGATTAAAACTAAGTAAATATACTTATTGCAAATATAAGTATTATTTACAATTTACAATCTTTTTTATTGTATAATTATAAAACACAATACTGTAAAACAAACTCTTCAGATTATTTTTCTCAAAGTTAAAACTTATCTTAAATAAATAATAAAAAACAAAAATCTAGAACTTAAACAGCTAATCAATCACTTAATTTAACTTTAATTATAGTTCATTTAAGTAAAATTCAATTATTTAAAGAAAAAATATAGTCATATTTAACTTTTCATTAAATACAAATCCACTTTCAAACTTATATATTTTTTATTTTTTTTAATAATTTAGTTAAAATAACATAATTATATATCGTTTAAAATAAATTTTCAATAATAATGAAGCCAAAAAAGCTTTTTTATTAAAATAAAATTTTTTGTTTAACAATATATTATGATATTTGACCCAACTAATCATAAAAAATCTAAACATGAAAATTAATTTCAAGTATTTTTTTGGGCTACTATTTGTGCTTTTTGTGCAAATAGCCAGTGCTCAGGAAATTAAAGTAACTGGGAAAGTTACAGACCAAGCAGGAATGCCAATTCCTGGAGCAAACGTTTTAATAAAAGGAACAAAATCGAGTGTAGAAACTGGTTTTGACGGTGAATTTAGCATTGATGCCAAAAAAGGGGACAATTTAATAGTAACTTTTATCGGAATGAGAACCACTGAAGTAGCTGCTAGTTCTACTGTAAATGTGAAAATGGCAAACGCTACCAATGAGTTAGAAACGGTACTTGTTATTGGTTATGGTACAACTAGTAAAAAAAGATCTACTGATGCCGTTGCAAAAGTAACCTCCAAGGACATTCAGCAAATTCCTGTGGCTACCGTTCAAAATGCTTTAGTTGGTAAATTAGCTGGTGTTCAAATTACCCAAACCAACGGTAAAGTTGAAGGTGGCATGCAAGTAAGAGTTCGCGGAGCAGCAAGTATTAGTGCTGGAAAAGAACCGTTATATGTATTAGACGGCATTCCATTGGTAACTACCAACGAGTCTAGTAACGGAGCTCCTACAAATCCTTTAGTGACATTAAGCCCTAATGAAATAGAATCTATTGACGTATTGAAAGATGCTTCTTCAGCTGCAATTTATGGCGCTCGTGGTGCAAACGGAGTTGTGATTATTACTACCAAAAAAGGAAAATTAGGTAAAGGAGCTTTCGCACTTAACTTTTCTCAAGGGGTTAGCTCGCCTACAAATAAAAGAGAATGGTTAAATTCCGCACAATATGTTGAACTTTTTACAGAAGCCTCAATAAATTCTAATGGAGATGCTCAAGAAGCAGAAGATACGTTTGACTACTTAGCTCAAGGTACTGATTGGAGAAATGGCGAAGTAGATTCTGACTGGCAAGATGAAGCTTTCCAAAATGGTTTAACAACAGATGCTGATTTTTCAGTTTCAGGTGCAGACGATAAAACAAAATATTTCTTTGCAGGTGCATATAATAAGACTGTAGGTATAATAACAAGCAATGAATTGCAAAGAGTTACTGCAAGAACGAATCTATCACACCAAGTTACAGACAAATTGAATTTAGGGATGAACATCGGTTTTTCAAGATCTGAAATTCAAAGAGTTCAAGATGACAGATCATTTGTTACACCTCTACAAGCGGTTGCCCAATCTCCTTTATCCCCAATTCGCTTGGCTGATGGAACAGGCAATCCAGAAACTTTGTATGACAACTTTATTTTGGCACTTGACAACTCTTTCTGGAAAACAATCATGAGAAGAGTAACTGGAAAAGTATTTGGAGAATACAAAATTATTCCTTCCTTGAAATTTACCACTGATTTTGCTTATGATTTATTATCACAGACTGAAGATAGTTGGAACGGCGCAAATTACCCGAATATGGCTACAAATGGAGAGGTATTTGCCTCTTCTGTAAATAATGAAACCTATATTTGGTCAAACTATTTTACATATGACAAAACATTTGCTGAAAAACATACCATCAATGCTGTTGCAGGTATGGAGTTTAATGAATTCAACCGAAGATATCAAGATGCAAATAGTTTATATTTCCCAAATGACAACTTTCAAACTGTTGATGGTGGTGCTGAAGTAAATGATGGTTCTGGAAGCGAAACTGATTATGCTTTTTCTTCTTTATTTGGAAGGGTTTCATACTCGTATGAGAACAAATACCTATTAAAGGCAAGTATCCGTCGTGATGGTTCATCTCGTTTTGGTGAAAACAACAGATTCGGTACATTCCCATCATTCTCTGCAGGATGGATTATGTCAGAAGAGTCATTTTTGAAAGAAAACAATATCCTTTCATTCTTGAAATTAAAAGGGAGCTGGGGACAATTAGGAAATGCTGAAATTGGAAATTTTGCTTCTCGTCAGCTTTACGGTCCAAACTCATATAATTTAAAAACAGGACTTAGCTTTACGCAAGCAGGAAACCCAAATCTTACTTGGGAAAAATCTTCTCAAGTTGATTTAGGATTCGAAGTTGGTTTCTTAAACAGATTTAGTTTAGATTTTGACTATTACAAGAAAACTACGGACGGGTTATTATTTAGCGTGCCGCTGGCTTTAAGTTCTGGAACTTCAAATATTAATAAAAACGTCGGTGTATTAGAAAGTAGTGGTTTGGAGTTTACATTTAACACCGTAAATATTGATAATGGTAAATTGAAATGGACAACTAATTTCAACATTATTACCAATGAAACTATAGTAAAAGAATTGCCAAACAACAATACAGACCTTATAGGTGCTTTTACGATCAATAGAGTGGGTGAAAATGCTTCTGCATTTTACTTGAAAGAATACGCAGGTGTTGATTCAACTAATGGAGATGCATTATATTATTTAAATACTATAAAAGCAGATGGTACATTGGATAAAACCACCACAAATAGTTATGCCGCAGCACAGCGAATTGTAACATCAAATCCTTTTCCTGAATTGATGGCTGGTTTAACCAACACTATGAACTTTAATGGATTCGATTTCTCTTTTACTTTCCAAGGCGAATGGGGAGCTAGCATTTATAACTCGGCAGGAAGATTTATGTCAGTAAATGCTTTTGATTTCGACAATCAAACGCTTGATCAAATGAATCGTTGGCAAAAACCTGGGGACATTACTAATGTACCTCAAGCTAGATTAGGTATAAATAACGGAGCTGGAGAGTCTACTCGTTTCTTACAAAAAGCAGATTTTATTCGTTTAAGAAACTTAACTTTTGGTTATTCATTACCGAAAACAACCCTGAATTCAATGGGTATGAGCAATGTACGTTTTTATATATCAGGTGTAAACCTACTTACTTTTACAGATTATGATGGTTTTGACCCTGAAGCTAGAAGAGACGATGCGGGTATCGGTGAAGAGTTTTATTCGGCTCCACCAGCAAAAACAGTTGCATTAGGTGTAAATCTTAATTTCTAAAAAAAAATCAAATGAAAACAATTAAATTCATATTATTTACAATATTCGCAGCATTTATTATAAGCTGTGACAGCCAATTAGAGTTAGATCCTAAACAAAACGAGGATGGTAGTACAACCTTAACTACTGAGAAAGGAATTACTGACGTATTAACAGGGACTTATGCTATACTTGCCGACACAGATGCATATGGAGGGAGCACGCAAATTTCAGCTGATTTACTTGCACAAACAGCATCTACTACTACTACAGAGTTTAGATGGGGGGGGACTTTTAATACATATACACAAATATATAGAAAGAGCATATTAGTAGATAATACGAAGGTACGAGATATTTGGGCATCCAACTATGAAATTATTAATGCTACTAATGTAGTAATTGAAAACATAGGTTTAGTTCAAGATCCCAATAAAGCGAAGGTAATGATTGCAGAAGCGAAATTTCTACAATCTTTGGCTTATTTTGATTTAGTTCGTTTCTTTGCAAAGCCATATGACGCTACACTTAGTGCTAACAGCCAATTGGGAGTTGTAATTAGACCTAAAGCTTTTTATGATTATACTAACACTGACCTAGCACAAGAAAGAAGCTCTGTCGATGAAGTGTATCAATTAGTGATCAATGGTTTAGAACAAGCTTATACTGATTTACCTGCTGACAATGGTTTTTATGCCAACAAATATGCCGCAAAAGCCCTATTAGCTCGCGTTTATTTACAACAGCAAAATTACCCAGCGGCTTTAAACGCAGCACAAGATGTAATTGCAAACAGCGGTGCAAAATTATCTGCTACCTATAAAGACGCTTTTAATCACGACTCTAATCAAGTTGAAGATATTTTTGCAATCCAAATTACATCTCAAACAGGAAGTAATGAACTCTTAACTCATTATGGTGGTAAAAGCGTAGGTGGTCGTGGAGGAGATATTGCTATTAGAACACCATATTTGAATAGATTTACAGATCCAAATGATGAAAGAAGAAATTTCAATTATGTAGGTAGTTCCAAAATATTAACATTAAAATACACCAATCAGTTCGCAGATGTTGCTTTTATACGTTTAGCCGAAATGCTTTTGATACGTGCCGAATGTAACTTGAGACTTAATTCATTAATAGGAGCTACTCCATTAGATGATATCAATACATTGAGGACTCGTGCTAAAGCTACTAATTTTACTTCTCTAACTTTAAATCAAATTTTGAACGAGCGATTTTTAGAGTTGGCAATGGAAGGTTTTGCTATTCATGATATCAAAAGAACCAAAGGTTCTGTAACTTCTTCTCTTCCTTGGGATTCTGATAAATTGGTATTCCCAATTCCTTTAAGAGAAACCGACAATAATAAGAAAATAACTCAAAATCCAGGATATTAAGAACTTTGTATTCTAGATTCAATTAAACCATCCGCCTCATCGGATGGTTTTTTTTTGTTCTTTTCTAAACCAAAAAATCAAAGATGAACCAAAATTCAAAAGATTTGATTGAGAAACTAAATATATTAAAGATTACAATAACTAATAATTATCCTATGCCGTTTTCTTAATGATTGGCTTTTGTCATTGCGACGAAGGAGGAATCACATTATATGTTCATGTAATACCGATTATGTATTGCTTCGCCTGTTCGCTATCGTTCGGGTCAATGTAGTCCCAAAAAAAGGACCGTTTTCATACTATATCAATATTACACCCCTTGCCATTGGACTATTTAATAAATATGTATGGTATTAGTTGTAGCTGAAATGTTTTAGCCTATTAAAAAGAAATGAACCTAAGCATCAAAATCCACTCCTTTTTAAGCAATAAAAAAGCCCAAAAACAAACTATGTTTTCAGGCTTTTTACCAATTTCAAATATTTATAATCAAACAAACTAATTACTCTATAGGCAAAACCAAATTTGCCGTTACAGCTTCTAGAACCTGAAAAGCGGTTTCTGCCATTTTATTTCCTTTGGTATCCAAAAGTGGATTTACTTCAACCACCTCAAAACAAACCACTTTTTTGGACCGAATAATTTGATTAATGATTTCAATAATCTCATATTGATCAAATCCTCTAGAAACGGGAGTTCCTGTACCGAAAGAAATTAAATCACAGTCCATAGAATCGACATCAAAAGAAACATACAAAGCATCACAATGCGATAATTTTGCCAATGCTTCATCAACACAAATCTCCAATCCTCTAAAACGTGTTTCATCAACTTTGTAATTACGGATCCCTAGTTTTTCGATTTGCCTGTCTTCTGCTTCTTCCGTATCGCGAACACCAAAATAAATCAAATTTTCTGCCAATACTTTTGGGCCATGGATACCAATGTTTTTCATTTCAATCCAATGCTCTTGAGTATCTGGAGCCACAGTATTAACTTGACAATCCAAATTATCATCTCCAAGAGCTGCCGCCAATGGCATACCATGAATATTTCCAGATGGTGTTGTATATGGCGAATGTAAATCGGCATGGGCATCAATCCAAATTACACCAACTATTTGGTCGGGGTAAGCCGCTTTTATGCCACTTATTGTCCCTAAAGCGGAGGAATGATCTCCAGATAATACAATTGGAAAATAATTATTGCTCAAGTTCTTTTTAACCGCATTACTCAATCGGGTACATTGCTCTACAACATGTTCTATTCTTTTGGCAACAGAACTTCGGTATTTATCATAAATAGATTCGTTATGTGTTTTTACATCTTCAAATTCATATTCATTAAAATACTCACTGTTTTTATTTATAGCCGCAATTTCAATGGCATCAATTCCCATATCCGATCCTCGAGTACCAGCTCCGATATCAGATCGGTTTTTTATTATTTTAATTACTTTTTGCATGAACAGATTATTAGACTATTAGATTATTAGACTATTAGATTATTAGACTATTAGATTATTAGACTATTAGATTACTTAGACTATTAGACTATTAGACTCTCAGAAGCTTAGAAGCTTAGAAGCTTAGAATCTTAGTAACTTAGAATCTTAGTAACTTAGAATCTTATCTAAAATCATTTAAAGCTCTTTCGATGATAGCCAAACACTCTTGAATTTGAGTTTCTGTAATTACTAATGGCGGTGCAAAACGTATTTTATTTCCATGTGTTGGTTTTGCCAATAATCCATAATCTCTAAAACGAAGACAGATATCCCAAGCCAAATCTGAATCTTCACCGCAATTAATTACAATGGCATTCAATAGTCCTTTTCCACGAACCAATTCGATTAATGGATTTCTTTCTGCGATTTCGTTCAATCCTTTTCTTAAAATAACACCTAATTTCTCTGCATTTTCAGATAAATTTTCTTCACGTACTACTTCAAGAGCAGCCATTGCGACTGCCGCTGCTACAGGATTTCCACCAAAAGTAGAACCGTGTTGTCCTGGTTTAATGACATTCATAATTTCATTATTGGCCAATACTGCCGAAACTGGATAAACACCTCCAGAAATTGCTTTCCCTAAAATCAAAATATCTGGTTTTACTTCAGGTCTATTTTCGCATCCTTTTTCGCAAGAACAGTTACCACAAGTAGCCAATAGTCTACCTGTACGAGCAATTCCAGTTTGAACTTCATCTGCAATAAACAAAACATTGTGAGCTTCGCAAAGCGCTTTGGCTTTTGCCAAATAACCTTCAGAAGGCACATAAACACCTGCTTCACCTTGAATAGGCTCTACCAAAAATCCAGCAATATTTTTTGAAGATTTCAGTACATTCTCCAAAGCATCGGTATCATCGTAAGGTATTTTTATAAATCCATCTGTAAAAGGACCAAAACTTTTACGAGCTCCTTCATCATTAGAAAAAGATATAATAGTAGTAGTTCTACCGTGAAAATTATTCTCACAAACAATAATTTGCGCTTGATTTTCAGGAATTCCTTTCACCTCATAAGACCACTTTCTGCACAATTTTAAAGCGGTTTCTACCGCTTCAGCTCCAGTATTCATCGGTAATATTTTGTCAAAATCAAAATAGTTTGACATATACTCCTCATAAACACCCAATTGATCATTATGAAAGGCACGTGAAGTCAATGTCAATGTTTGTGCTTGTTTCACCATCGCTCCAACAATTTTCGGATGGCAATGACCTTGATTTACAGCTGAATAAGCTGATAAAAAATCATAATATTTTTTTCCATCTACATCCCACACAAAAACACCTTCTCCTTTTTCTAAAACAACTGTTAGAGGATGGTAATTATGTGCTCCATATTTATTCTCTTTTTCAATTAAAACTTCCGATTTCGAAGAAAGTTGTTGCGCTGTATGTATCATGATTCCTTATTTATTTTAAAAACTTTACACAAAAGTAACAAAAATTTTTTATTTTGCAAATAAAAAACTAATTTTGACTTGTAATTAAATCATTTAAAGTAAATATTTTTAATATTCATTTAAAATAAAGTCATTTCAGTCAATATACAATTCATTTTACCGAATGATATTGGATATGTTTAAAAAATAATTACTTTTATAACTGTAAAAAAAAGTGATTTTAACTTAAAAAACTAGATATGGACGTATTAGATGAATTTGACATCAACATTATTAAAGAATTAGAAAAAGATGGAAGAATGGCCTTTTCGGCAATTGCGAGTAATCTTAAAATATCGAATACTATGGTGCATCAACGCATCAATAGATTAATGGAACAAGGAATTATTGTTGGCATAAAACCTGTACTAAATGAAAAAAAAATAGGATACGATTGGGGTTCTTTTACAGGAATCACTTTAAACAAAGATCAAGACTCCGATAAAGTTATTGAAGCTTTGAAAAACATTCCCGAAGTAACCGAATGTTATTACATTACTGGATCCTTTACGCTATACATAAAATTAATAGCCAAAGATCACGAGCACATGAGAAAATTACTCTATGAAAAAATAGACAATATACCAGGCATTGCCAAAACCGATTCCATAATCGAGTTAGGTTGTGCTTTTAAGCGAAACGTAACTCTATAAACCACTATAAAATGACCTCAAATCTATTCATTAAAATAACCAAAAAATTAGCATTTATTACTTCATGTTTTAGCTTATCATTTACACTTTTATCCTGCGATAGTAGTTCAAATGAAACAAGCCCAACTCCCACTCCAATACCCGTTTTTAAATTGCCATCATCAATTGGTATTGTGGGAGACACGAGCAACGTAAGTGCAATAACAAGTTTTGGAACTGTTTTAATGGGTGGGTCTACAGATGTAGATGCTGCTATGAAGTGGATGATCAACAAAAGTAAAGGCGGTGATGTCATTATTTTAAGGTCAACTGGTGGCACAGGTTACAATCAATACCTTTACGACTTGGTTAAAGTGGACGGAAAAAGCCAAGTAAATTCGGTTGAAACTTTATTAATCAACAGTACCGATTTGGCCAATAACCCAAAAGTGGCCGAAAGAATAAAACAAGCCGAAATGGTCTTCATTGCTGGAGGTGACCAATTCAATTATATTAATTTTTGGAAAAACACTTTAGTCGAAGAGGCTCTTAATTATTTAATTGCAACAAAGAAAATTCCAATCGGTGGAACAAGTGCTGGTTGTGCCATTATGGGAGACGCAGTTTATACAGCCGAAAAAGGCTCTGTAACTTCTGCCCAAGCATTAGCAAATCCTTATAATGCGGATATGACCATACAACGAGAATTTGTAAACAATCCGTATTTAAAAAACACCATTACCGATACTCATTATAACAATCCAGATAGAAAAGGAAGACACCTTACTTTTCTAGCGCGATTAGTAAAAGATTTTTCAATAACAAATCCAAAAGGAATCGGTGTTGAAGAAGAAACGGCTGTTTGTATCGATGAAAATGGTAAAGCAACTGTTTTTGGAAACGGAACCGCTTATTTTTTGCTTGCCAAAGAAGGGGCTCCTGAAAATTGCACTACTGCTACCCCATTGAATTGGATTTTAAACAACAAAGCAGTTCAAGCTTATACCATTCTCGGAAATAACACTACAGGAAATGGCAGTTTTGACTTAACCAATTGGACTACTGTTTCAGGAGGTACTTATAAAAATATGTACAGTACAAATGGCGTGCTTACTATTGAATAATTATAAATCCTTCTAAAACAAAAAAATCAGTTATGAAAACTACGCAATTAACCACAAAAACCATTTTACATTTATTTCCATTAGCACTTATATTTTTGGTTTGCAACTTCAATCAAGCCCAAACCCCAAAAGGAAAATTATTTATAATTGGTGGAGGAAATCGTTCGGATAAATTAATGAGTCAACTTCTATCCATTTCAAGTTTACAGAAAAAAGATTATATCGTTGTATTACCAATGTCAAGCGAAGAACCTGATAGTGCTTATATCTACTTCAAAGAACAGGTTCGAAAATTGACAACAAACCCAATTGTAATGCTGAACTTCAATAAACAAACAGCTACAAATCCAGTTCTGACAGACTCCTTACAAAAAGCAAAACTTATTTTTATAAGTGGCGGAGATCAAACCCGTTTTATGGGAGTGGTAAGTAATACGCCCGTTTTCAAAGCCATTCATCAAGCGTACCAAAACGGAAGCACCATTGTGGGTACAAGTGCAGGAGCGGCTGTAATGTGCGAACACATGATTACTGGAAATCAAAAATTGGAGTCCAAATACACCGAAACTTTTAATAATATAAGGTATGACAATCTAGAAACTGCCGAAGGTTTAGGTTTAATTAAAAACGTAATTATAGATCAGCATTTCCTAAAAAGAAGCCGCTACAATAGACTTCTTTCTGGACTAGTTGAATTCCCAACTCACATAGGAATAGGAATAGACGAAAGTACCGCAATAATCGTACGCAATAAAGAAATTGAAATTGCAGGCGAAAGTGAAGTAATCGTAGTTCAAAACCCAAAAGGAATTACAAAAGCACCCAGAAATAACGCTGTTGGAATAAAAGGTTTAGAAATGAGCATTTATTATGAAGGTCAAAAATTCAAAATTAAGTAACATGTATAAATATAAAATCTCCATCAAGTTTGGCATTCTGTTTTTTTGCTTTTCTTGGACTGGTTTTGCTCAAAAACCAGATACCAAAGAAATCAATAGACTTCAAAAACTAGCAGAAAATGTTACTATCATTAGAGACAATTGGGGAATTGCACACATTTATGGAAAAACGGATGCCGATGCAGTTTTCGGAATGTTATATGCGCAATGCGAAGATGATTTCAAGAGAGTCGAAATGAATTACATAGACAAACTAGGACGTCTTGCAGAAGTAAAAGGACAATCTGTTTTATATAATGACTTAGAAACTCGTTTATTAATTGATGCAAACGAAGCCAAATCCGATTATAAAAATGCGGCCCCTTGGTTAAAAAAATTATTAAACAGTTATGCAGATGGAATAAACTTTTATCTCTACAAACATCCTGAAGTAAAACCGCTGATGCTAAATCATTTTGAACCTTGGTACCCTTTACTATGGACAGACGGTAGCATTGGTGCTATTAGCACAGCAGATTTGTCAAACTCAGAATTAAAATCCTTTTATGGAGGTGAAGACAAATTTGCTTATATCGAAAAAGTAAAAGACATGCAAACAGGTTCCAACGGTTTTGCTATCGCTCCATCAAAAACAGCTAGCGGAAATGCTATTTTGTATATTAATCCACACACTACTTTTTACTTTAGACCCGAAATACAAATCAATAGCGAAGAAGGTTTGCATGTTTATGGTGCTGTAACTTGGGGACAGTTTTTTATCTACCAAGGTTTTAACGAAAATTGTGGCTGGATGCACACTTCATCAAATGTAGACGTTGCCGATATTTATGCTGAAAAAATTGTAACTAAAAACAAAAAACTTTTTTATGAATATGACACCAAATTATATCCTGTAATAGAAAAGAAAGTTTCCATTAGCTATCTAGAAAACGGCAAATTAATTCCAAAAATATTCACCACTTATTTCACCAATAATGGTCCGATAATGGCAAAAAGAGACGGTAAATGGATAAGCCTAAAGTCAAGAAACCGTTCCATGAAAAGCTTAGAGCAAAGCTGGGTACGTACAAAATCAAAAAACTTTGACGATTATAAAAAAGCAATGGAAATGAAAGCCAATGCATCAAACAATACAGTATATGCCGACAACAAAGGAAATATCGCCTATTGGCATGGGAATTTCATTCCGATACGGGACAAAAACTTAAATTGGGCAAAAGTGATGGACGGAACTTCTTCAACAACCCAATGGAAAGGACTTCATAATCCATCCGAAACAGTACACCTTTTTAATCCTCCAAATGGTTGGCTGCAAAATTGCAATTCAACACCCTTTAGCGTTGCCGGAACAAATAGTCCAAAAGAAGAAAATTACTTGCCGTATATGGCTCCCGACGGTGAAAATTTTAGAGGTGTAAATGCTGTTCGGGTTTTAAGTCAAGGTAAAGATTATACACTAGATAAAATAATTGCTGACGGTTATGATTCCAAACTTTCTATCTTTGAAGTTTTAGTTCCTGCCTTGATTGCTAGTTTCGAAAAAAACATACATCCTGAAAATCCTATTTATAATGAATTAATAGAACCTATTACTTTATTAAAAAAATGGGACTATTATGCAAATGAAAACTCAGTTGCCACAACATTGGCCAATGAATGGGCATACAAACTTGATCCAATCTTACAGAAAGTATATATTGATGAAGGAGAAAAAGATCAAGTAGAAAATACCATTCAATTTGTCAAAACTGCAACAACTGACCAAATGATTCCGCAATTTCAAACTGTGCTAAATGAATTAAAATCAAAATTTGGAACTTGGCAAATCCCTTGGGGCGAACTCAATAGATTTCAGCGATCCTCTGGAGATATTGATTTATCCTTTAATGATTCTCAGGTAAGCTTACCAATTGGTAATGGTTCAGCTCTTTGGGGTAGTTTACCCGCTTACAAAAGTGCGTATCAAAACGGAACCAAAAAGCGTTATGGATACAATGGAAACAGTTTTGTTTGTGCTGTTGAATTTGGTCCAAAAGTAAAAGCAAAATCACTTTTGGCTGGAGGAAATAGCGGTGACCCAAAATCAAAACATTTTATGGATCAAGCTGTAATGTATCAAAAAAGACAATTCAAAGACGTATTATTTTACAAAGAAGATGTTCAAAAAAATGCAGAACGCATGTATCATCCAGGAGAATAAATAAAAGAGAATAGCTATGGCCTAAAAAACAAATTGCTTTTCAAATTATTTTGCCACAGATTTAAAGGATTAAAAAGATTTTATCTGAGATATGTGAAAAAAAATCTGTGCTAATCTGTGTAATCTGTGGCCAAAAAAAACACATTCATTTATTAGACTAAAGCCGCGATAATCAATAATGTAGTTTACAATTTATCTTAAAACCCAACCTCCAAAGTAATTACTTTGGAGGTTTTTTTATCTCATTATTATTCAGATATTTGTAAAAACTAAAGCTATGAAATCGCCATGGCAACAGTTGTCGCAAAAACCAATGAAGATCTGGCGATACCATATTCAATTAAAAAACAAATATTATCTACATATGAAAAATTTAAATTTTTTATTATACGGAACGTTAATGATTACTATTCAGACTTTTGCGCAATTAAAGCCAGTTCAATACAAAGATGAAAATCAAATTCTAAATGGTTTTAAGATTGTTCCGGTAAAAAAGAGCATTGAAAAACCAGGAATTTTAATTTTACCTGCTTGGAAAGGAATAGACAAACTCTCTAAAGATACTGCAGATAAACTCTCTAAATTAGGCTATTATGCCTTTATTGCAGATATTTATGGCGAAGGAAATTATCCAAAAGACAACAATGAAGCTGGTAATAATGCTGGTTATTATAAAAAAAATGTTGAAGCCTACCAAAAAAGAATATCATTGGCTTTAAAACAATTAATTCTTGCTGGTGCCAATCCAAATAATATAGTTGTTATAGGGTATTGTTTTGGTGGAACCGGAGCGCTAGAAGCAGCTCGTGGCCATCTTAATATAAAAGGTGTCGTATCCTTTCACGGAGGCTTAGCCAAAGATGAGTTCCGTACTACAGATCCAATAACAGCAAAAATCCTTGTATGTCATGGCGCTGATGATCCGTATGTATCTACAGAAGAAATTTTAAATTTTCAAAAAGAAATGCGAGATTCAAAAGCCGATTGGCAAATGATTTATTATGCCAACGCTGTTCATTCTTTTACCAATCCTGAATCTGGTACTGACAATTCAAAAGGAGCAGCTTACAATGAGAAAGCGGCCAAACTTTCTTTTGAACATTTCAAACTATTTTTAAATGAAGTATTGAAAAAATAACAAGTTAATACCAAATTCATTTTATTCAAAAAAAATCATATAAAGTGTAACATCTAAACAGTTTATGGCACTTATAAATTTTAAACCAATTCAAAACTATAAATGAAAAAAGCCCTAATCTTAATCATTGTTTTTACAACACTATCTTGTTTTGCCCAAAAAAAGACAACCAAAAAAGACGATCTTACAAAATTCATGAACTCTATTACAGCAGAGAGTCTAAAAACAAAACTCACTATTGTAGCTTCCGATGAGATGGAAGGACGCGATACAGGATCTAAAGGGCAAAAAAAAGCTGGAAATTACTTAATCTCACAATACGAAAAAAGTAAGATATCATTTCCAAAAGGAGCAAACAGTTATTACCAATCCGTTCCTGCATCCTATTTAAATGCAAAATACAACGAAAACCTTCCAGATTCTGAAAACATCTGGGCTTATATTGAAGGTTCTGAAAAGCCTGACGAAGTCTTAGTTATTTCTGCACATTATGATCATGTAGGAATAAAAAACGGAGACATATACAATGGAGCAGATGATGACGGATCAGGTACAGTAGCTGTTCTGCAAATTGCCGAAGCATTTCAAAAAGCAAAAAAAGCAGGTAATGGTCCAAAACGCTCTATTTTATTTCTACATGTAACAGGAGAAGAACATGGCTTACATGGTTCAAGATTCTATTCTGAAAATCCTTTGTTTCCTATTGCCAATACCATTGCTGATATTAATATTGATATGATTGGCCGTCGCGATGTCGAGCATGAAAAAACCAACAATTACGTGTATGTAATTGGAGCAGATAGATTGTCAACCGATTTACATAATATCACCATTGCACAAAACAAAAAATACACGAAGATTGATTTGGATTTCAAATTTAATGATCCAAAAGACCCAAACCATTTCTACGAGCGTTCGGATCATTATAACTTTGCTAAAAATGGTATTCCAGCTGTTTTTCTATTCAATGGAGTACATGCCGATTACCATAAAAAAACAGACGAAGTAGACAAAATTGAATTTGATGCATTAGCCAAAAGAACACAACTTGCTTTTGCAATTGCATGGGATTTGGTCAACAGGCCTGACAGAATTGTAGTAGACAAACCGATTCAATAAAAGTGGTCACTAAACAGTATTTATAAAAAAAAGAGTTTTGAAACTATTCAAAGCTCTTTTTTCATTAAATTACAGGCTCAAATCCTTAAAGGATAACTGAGTAAAATAAGAGTTCCATTAAATATTATTCATAATACAATGATACATCTTTACAACCTAATAAATAAATACCAAACAATTCGTCTAATTTAATCCATAAAATAGAAAAATTTTCAATTGAAGATGATGACAGAAAAGCAAATTTTAAATCCACCTCAAATCAACAAATACATATTCGAGCATTTCTTCGAATTATCAGCTGATTTGTTATGTATTGCAGGCTTTGATGGTTTTTTTGTAAAAATAAATCCTGCTGTATCTAATTTATTGGGATATACAAATGAAGAATTATTTTCAAAACCTATTAATGAATTTGTTCATATAGATGACCGACAATATACAACTAAAGTTAGAAATGAACTTCTCAACAACAAACCGCTATTGAATTTTGAAAATCGATATGTAACAAAAAGTGGTGACATTGTATGGCTTTCATGGACATCAATGCCAATAGCAGGTGAAAAATTAGTTTATGCAGTGGCAAAAAATATTACTCACAACAAAAAACTGGAACAGGAAAGAAACATTCTCCTTTCAAAAGTCACAAAAATCAATAAAGAAATTAAAAAGTTAAGCTACAGTAATTCTCACGATTTAAGATCACCAGTAAACAATATGCTTTCAATTTTTGAACTTTTAGATTTATCAAAAATTGAAGATCAAGAAACACTTGAATTTATCGAAATGCTAAAATCAACTAGCGAAAATCTAAAACAAACTTTAAACGACTATGTAGATAGTTTAATTCATGAAGACAATATAGTTACTAAAATAGAAGAATTGGACTTTAATGAATCTTTAAATACAGTTATAAATTCAATAAGCTCTTTAATTCATAATTCAAACACATCCTTTTCTGTTGATTTTAGTGAACTTGAAAAAATAAATTTTAACAAAGAATTCCTAGAAAGTATATTTCTAAATTTAATAACAAATTCAATTAAATACTCCAAACCAGGGCAATCACCAATCATATCGATATTTTCCAAAAAAAGAAATGATGGGGATCAATTAATTTTTTCAGACAAAGGCATAGGATTTGATATGGAACAGGTAAAAGACAAAATATTTGGTTTGCACCAAAAATTTAGTAATCACATTGACAGTAAAGGAATCGGATTATATTTAATAAACAATCACATTACTAGTTTGGGAGGAAAAATTGAAGTAGAAAGTAAAATTAATGAAGGTGCAAAATTCATAATATCCTTTAAAAAAGAATTGGATCAGTAAAACTACAGTAAGAAACTTTACTCCATAAAAATTAGTATTGAGTAACCAAATGTTTATGAAAACAGTTTAGATTATTGCATTGACCAACAACTTAAAACATAAATATTCAAATCTAAAAACAAAAAACTGTCCAGAAAAAATATTTTTTTTGGGCAGTTTTTTTTACAATTAATACTTTAATCCAAATTCAGCATTAGAAATCTACCGCAGCTGAATTCTACTTCAAAACCAAGAGCGTACTCCTATTTTCAAATTCAAAATTTAAAAAAATACATTACTCTTCATCATTAGAACAACTGCCCAAATAATCACCATGGGCAAGATGTGCTGGCACTGCATTTGCGCTAACTACTATTTCATGTGCGTTACCTGGATTTCCTGGAGGAATATGACAGATAGTGACCTTATCGTTTGAAGAATTATCTTTCTTGTCATAAGAAGTAAACATAAACAAAAACACCATTGCACCCAATACCTTTCCGATCATTAATAAATACCTTTTCATAACTAACTGATTTAACGATTAATACATCGCAAAGTTATATATATTTCTTAATATCGTAAAAAACTTAACAACATAATTGATTATATGTACTATTTTCCCGTTCAAATACAAAAAAGATATTTATTTGTGTTTTTCGAAATTATAAATAAATATTTTATATATCAATTTCTAAAAAAGAAGTTTATTTTATTTCTAATTTTAATTTTTAGGAGTCTAAGAAATTCGTCTCTATTCTAAAATCGTAGTGCTGTTACTTTTATTTAAAATAACAATCAAACTTTGTTCCACAAAAAAAGCCTTGAATTTCTTCAAGGCTTATTATTTCTGGGTGGGAGACGGGGCTCGAACCCGCGACCCTCGGTACCACAAACCGATGCTCTAACCAACTGAGCTACAACCACCATTTGCGCTTAGCGGTTGCAAAGATAGAACAAATGTTCACTTCTACAAACAAAATATTAAAAAAAAATCAATAATTTTACTTCAAATCACCTAAACTATTGACTACCATATACCTTTCAACTGTAAATCCTTCAGCAAATTCTACACCCGTTAATCTTCCTAAATCTCTAGAACGGTAATTCAAGCTTTCCAAGAAGTTTTTGCTCGATATTGGTGACTCGGGTTCATTAGAAGTTGGATCGTAAAACTGAGAACGATACGCCAAAATAGATTCAATTTTAGTTTCTGTAAACCCTGTAATATCGACAACAAAATCTGGAACAATATTTTTCCATTGTATATAATGATACACTACTTTCGGTCTCCATGGTTTTTGTATTTCCTCATCAAGAATCGTTTCAATTTTTAATAACCCTGATAAAAAACAGGCGTCTGAGACCAAATTACTTCCTTTAGCATGATCTATGTGTCGGTCTTCAATTGCATTGCATAATACGATCTCTGGTTGGTATTTTCGAATCATTTTAATAACCTCTAATTGGTGCTTCTCATCATTTACAAAAAAACCATCACGCATATTCAAATTCTCTCGAACAGAAACTCCCAATATTTTTGCAGCAGCATTGGCTTCTTGATCTCGAATTGCAGCAGAACCTCGTGTTCCGAGTTCTCCATGTGTCAAATCGATTATTCCAACTGTTTTTCCCAACGATATTTCTTTTAAAATCGTTCCTGAACATCCTAATTCAACATCATCCGGATGAGCCCCAAATGCAAGTATATCTAATTTCATTTATTTTCTGTTTTCTGTTTTCTGTTATCTTTTCTCTTAAATCAAAACCTTCTTCATTGTCATAGATTTATTTACACTTTCCTCCCACTCTTTTTCAGGAATACTGTCTTTTGTAATTCCACATCCCATATACAAATTTGCTTGTGCCGAATCAAAATCTTCGTCTATACTCATGCAACGCAAATTCACGAATAAATCTGAACTCCTTTTATCTGTTGCGGAACTTGTGTTCAATTCACCCAAAAAACCCGTGTAAAAAGTTCTATCGTAATCTTCATTTTCTACTATAAAATCTTTTGATTCTTGCTTTGGCAAACCACAAACTGCTGGAGTTGGATGCAATAACCGAATCACTTCTTCCAAATTGGTTGTTGAATTCAATTGTCCCGAAATATCTGTTTTAATGTGCCAAATACTGCCCGCCTTAACACTATGAGGTTTTGAAACCAACAAATCATCAGACACTTTATTCAACTCCGAAACTATATAATCCGTTACAAATTGCTGTTCTTCTTTTTCCTTATCATGCCATTTAACCTCTTCTGTATCAGTGTTTTTTTGTGTGCCAGCTAAAGCCATTGTTTTAAAAATGCCACCATCAACTTTAACTAATTGTTCTGGTGTTGCACCTATCCACAACCCAACTTTTGGATGAAAAAAGCAATATACAAATGCAACAGGATACAATTGAACCAATTTTTTAAAAGTAATAATTAAATCAAATTCAGTTAAGGTAACAGTCTCCTTTCGAGACAAAACTACTTTTTTAAATTGCTTCTTTTCAATAGCTTGAATTCCATTTTTGACTAATGTTTCAAAAAAAACTTTTGATTCACTATTAGGAACTGAAATCTCCATTTCAGTTTCACTTTTGATTTCCTTCTCAATAACAAAGTGTATGGTATCTGAATCCTTTTCTGGAATATAATACTTTTGATTTCCATCAAATGAGGCAAAAACAAAACCTCTTTCACTAAAATCAACAACAGTATACAAAACATCATTGGATTGCAATAAACCAATCACACTATCTGAATTAGGTTTACAATACAACACAAAAGGCAGATTATCTTCTTTTTGTTTTTTAATCTTCGTATAAAAATCAATCATTTTACTTTTCTTCTTTTGTCAAAACCATATTGGTCAATTTACAAAGTGAAATTAAATTTCCAGCTTCATCCGTAATTTTTATTTCCCAAAGATGAAGACTTCTTCCTTTATGAATAATTCGAGCAGTACCAAAAACAATTCCCTCTCGAATACTTTTTAAATGATTGGCTGAAATCTCTATACCACGCACTTCTTGGTTTTTTGCATTTATAAAAAAATGCGAAGCGGCACTACCTACACTTTCTGCCAAAGCTACTGAAGCCCCTCCATGCAATAACCCCATTGGCTGATGAACTGATGAATTTACCGGCATTTTGGCAACCAAAAATCCTTCTCCAGCATCAATATACTCAATATTTAAAGTTTCCATCAGCGTATTTTTGGAAAATTGATTGCAATATTCGAGCATTTTATCTTTATCTACTACCATAAAATTAATTTTATTGACTGTAAAAATAAGATATAATGATAATACCTGATATAAAAAACACAAAACTTAATGGTCTTAATGCAACCTTTGTCAAAGTTTTAAACTTTGACAAAGGTCTCACTATATAACAGCTCCTACCAAAACCAATGGAACTCCTATCAAAAACAAATGAGAGACCTTCAAAATCGAGATGTATTCCTTAATATTATATTCGTGCTCTATTCAGAAAAAAGCTGCTCATCTCACAATCGCAAACGTTACCTTTAAAACCAAAGGATTATTTCCTATTTTTACAAAAAAAACAAAATGCGTAACTTTTCTTTGCTTTTTATATTTGGTACTGTCCTCACTTTCTGTTCGTGTCGATCTGATTTTGAAACCATACCAAGCACCGGAAATTTAACGTTTTCCAAAGACACGGTATATTTAGACACCGTTTTTACTAATTTAAGTTCAAGCACTTACACCTTAAAAGTTTATAATCATTCCAAAGACGACATCAACATACCTATAATTAAATTCAAAAATGGATTAAGCTCAAAATACAGAATGACTGTAGATGGAGCTCAAGGAAATCAAGGAAAAATGTTCGAAAATATTACATTGTTGGCCAAAGACAGTATGTACATTTTTATCGAGACTACTGTTCAAAGTGACACTACAACACCAACAGAATTTTTATATACAGACCAAATTGAATTTGATAGTGGTGCCAATCTTCAAAAAGTAGAATTGGTAACGCTTGTACAAGATGCTATTCTTTTATATCCGAATCGCAATGCAGATGGAACCATTGAAACGCTGCCAATTGGAAACCAAAAAATTGATGGTTTTTATTTAGACAAAAATGATCCTATTCATGGCAATGAACTCCTCTTTAACAACAAAAAAGCCTACGTCATTTATGGTTATGCTGCAGTTCCAGAAGGAGAAATCGTAACTTTTGAATCTGGAGCAAGAGTCTATTTTCATGCCAATTCTGGGCTTATTGTATCCAAAAATAGCGCTATAAATGTAAATGGTACTGCTTCTACTACAGACAAATTAGAAAATGAAGTAATTTTTAGTAGTGATCGATTACAGCCCGATTTTGCATATATTCCAGGACAATGGGGAACAATATGGCTACAGAATGGAAGTACAAACAATAAAATTCAAAACCTTACTTTAAAAAATGCCACAGTTGGAGTATTGATTGATGGAAACAATGGATCAACAGTAAGTATTAAAAACACTCAAATTTATAATTGTACGAATTATGGAATTCAAGCCAAAAATGCAAAGGTAGAAGGAGAAAACATAGTAATCAACTATACAGGACAAGCTAGTTTGGCGTGCACGTATGGTGGAAATTACAAATTCACACATTGCACCTTCAATAACAATTGGTCAAGCCCAGGACAGTTGGCACTTTTGGTAAGTAATTTCAATCTTGATGCCACACCAGAAGCAAAAGATCTTACCAAAGCCACTTTTAATAATTGCATCATTTATGGTTCATACTCTAATGAGATGTTTCTGAATAAAAAAACAGGAGCGTCTTTCGTTTACCAATTCAATAATTGCTTGATTAAGTCCAATAAGGAAAAAGATCCCGATTATCAATTTGACACTGACCCAGCTCACTACAACGCAATTATCCTAAATAAAGATCCTAAATTCTTCAATCCTAATATTAATAATTTCAATATTGACGAAACCTCTTCTGCATTCGCAAAAGGAAATTCGACTTATTTAATTCCACTTGATATTTTTGGCATTCTAAGAACTTCGCCTCCCGATTTAGGTGCTTACCAAAGCAAACCTTTTCCAAAAACAAAATAGGTTAAAACCAACTAGAGAAGATAAATCGTAATAATCTTATTTTAATATATCAGAAAAAACATAATTATATTACCTTTTCTTAACTTCTTAGAATACAAAAAAGTATATTTTTGTTTTGAATTTAAAATACCGCTCTGATAATCAGACTTGTATTTTATATAAAACTGCAAATAACCTAATTTTTGAATTATGAGAAAAATTTACTCTTTATTATTTTTACTAACCTTTACTATTGGAATCGCACAGATACCGAGTAGTTATTACTCAACAGCAACTGGGTCAGGATATACCTTAAAAACGCAACTCTACAATATTGTAAAAGGGCATACTGATAATGGTTATGCGGGTTTATATACTATTTATCAAAGTTCTGACATTGATAATTTTTATGAAAATGACGGAACAATTTTAGACATGTATTCCGAAAAACCATCAGGAACAGATCCTTACAATTATACTTCTGGTTCTACACAAAGATGCGGAACATATTCCGTTGAAGGAGATTGCTACAATAGAGAGCACATCATACCTCAATCCTCTTTTAATTCGGCTGCTCCAATGGTATCTGATGCCCATTTTATTACACCAACAGACGGAAAAGTAAACGGTATTCGGTCAAACTATCCCCATGGAACAGTTGCAACCGCAAGTACAACAACGCTCAATGGCAGCAAACTGGGTACTAGTTCTGTTTCAGGTTATACAGGAACTGTATTTGAACCCATAAATGATTTCAAAGGTGACATTGCCCGAATGTATTTCTACTTTGCGACACGATATGAAAATACAGTTTCAACTTATTCATTTCCTATGTTTGATGGTTCAAGCAACAAAGTGTTCTCCACTGCATTTCTAAATATACTATTGACTTGGAACGCACAAGACCCAGTAAGTGCAAGAGAAATTGCTAGAAACAATGCCATTTATGCAAAACAAAACAACAGAAACCCTTTTATTGATCACCCTGAATACGTACAAGCCATTTGGGGTTCTACTTCTGGAGATACACAAGCACCAACCGCACCAACAAATTTCGCGGTAACAACCAAAACAGCAACTTCCGTTTCATTAAGCTGGACTACTTCTACAGATAATATTGGGGTTACCGGTTATAATGTTTATATGAATAACACTTTAAAAACAACAGTTACTACATTAACCGCTACCATTACTGGGCTGACAGCCTCAACAGCATATTCATTTTATGTAAATGCAAAAGATGCCGCAGGAAATACCTCTGCATCCAGTAATACTGTATCAGCAACAACAAATAGTAGCGGAGGAACTGCCACAGAATTACTTTTCTCCGAATATATAGAAGGGTCGTCTAACAATAAAGCTTTAGAAATCGCAAATAATACTGGAGCCTCTGTTAATTTATCTGTTTATTCTGTTAAAAAACAAACCAATGGAGCTGGAGCTTGGAGTACAGGTTTAACTTTATCTGGCACATTAAACAGTGGAAGTAAATTTACTCTTGTAAACAGTTCTATTGCTTCAGCTTGTTATAACAAAGCCATAGCCAACATTTCGACAGCATCAACCGAATTAACTTTTAATGGAAACGATGCCTTAGGTTTATTCAAAAATGGAGTACTTATCGACGTTATTGGAACTTTCAACGGAGGAACATCAAACTTTGCAGCCGATGTTACTTTGAGAAGAAAATCAACTGTCACTTCACCTAGCACTACATTTAATTTATCTACACAATGGGATTCATTTACCACAGATACTTGCACTAATCTTGGCAGTAAAACGAGCACAAAAGAAATAAAAGAAGAAGCTGTTATAGAACCAGATGGTATTTCTTTGTTTCCAAATCCTTCAAATGGTGATTTTACCATTTATTATAACAATACGAATAAACCTTTCGCTATCGAGATATTTTCAATGTTAGGTAATACTATATATTCAAAAGAAAATAATCTGCAATCTACTGTAGCAATAAGCATTCTTTCAAAAGGAATTTATTTGGTTAAAATAACAGATGATTCAAAAATAATTTACAAAAAGATAATAATCAACTAATTAAAAATTTAGTGCCATTTAAAAAAGCGACTTAATTGTCGCTTTTTTTTTATTCTTTTTTTAATCTTAATTAACTAAATTTGCACCGTTAAATACAACAAACTACACAACAATGATCCATTTCTTTGAAAACCAAAGCAAAACTGTTTTTGCAGTACATACGCAAAACGAAATTTCGGCTCAAGACATTTCAAAACTAAACTGGCTTTTTGCCGACTCCAATAAAATAGAAAAATCCGTCTTGTCGGATTTTTTTGTTGGTCCACGTGCCACTATGATTACGCCATGGAGCACCAATGCGGTTGAAATTACTCAAAATATGGGGATTCCCGGAATTATTCGAATTGAAGAATTCCATAAAGCTACTGCCGATTTCAATGATTTCGATCCAATGCTTTCGCAAAAATATACCGAATTGAATCAGGATATTTTTACCATCCACATTCAACCAGAAGCAATATTGAATATCGATGATATTGCTGCTTATAACAAAACAGAAGGTTTGGCTTTAAGCCAAGAAGAAGTAGACTATTTGGATGATTTGTCAACCAAATTGGGTAGAAAATTAACAGATTCGGAGATTTTTGCCTTCTCACAAGCCAATTCAGAACACTGTCGCCACAAAATTTTCAACGGAACTTTTGTAATTGATGGTGTAGAAAAAGAAACTTCTCTTTTTAAATTAATCAAAAAAACATCTCAAGAAAACCCTAACGATATCGTTTCGGCATACAAAGACAACGTAGCTTTTGTAAAAGGACCAAGAGTACAGCAATTTGCTCCTAAAACCGCTGACAAACCTGATTTTTATGAAATAAAAGAATTTGATTCGGTTATTTCCTTAAAAGCAGAAACACACAATTTCCCAACAACTGTAGAACCTTTCAACGGAGCTGCTACAGGATCAGGAGGAGAAATTCGTGACCGTTTAGCAGGTGGACAAGGTTCATTGCCAATGGCAGGAACAGCTGTCTACATGACTTCGTATTCTCGATTGGAAGAAAATAGACCTTGGGAAGATGCTGTTGCAGCTAGAAAATGGTTGTACCAAACTCCAATGGACATTTTAATCAAAGCATCGAATGGAGCATCTGATTTCGGAAATAAATTTGGGCAACCGCTTATTACCGGTTCTGTTCTGACTTTCGAACACGAAGAAACCACCCCTAACCCTTCCAAAGAAGGGGAATCAAAAACCCGCAAAGTTGGTTACGACAAAGTAATCATGCAAGCAGGTGGAATTGGTTACGGAAAACTGGACCAAGCCATAAAAAAGAAACCACAAGAAGGAGACAAAATCGTCATTCTTGGTGGAGAAAATTATAGAATCGGAATGGGTGGAGCTGCGGTTTCATCAGCAGATACAGGAGCTTTTGGTTCCGGTATTGAACTGAATGCCATACAACGTTCGAATCCAGAAATGCAAAAACGTGCTGCCAACGCCATTCGTGGTTTGGTAGAAAGCGATAATAATCCAATTGTTTCTATTCACGATCATGGTGCTGGAGGACATTTAAATTGTCTTTCGGAATTAGTTGAAGAAACTGGAGGTTTAATTGATTTGGACAAATTGCCTGTTGGCGATCCAACACTTTCGGCAAAAGAAATCATTGGTAACGAATCTCAAGAAAGAATGGGATTGGTTATTGGTCAAAAAGACATCGATATTTTACAGCGAATTGCTGACCGAGAACGCTCTCCAATGTACCAAGTGGGTGACGTAACTGCCGACCACCGTTTTACTTTCGAATCAAAATCTACAGGTTTAAAACCAATGGATTATGCTTTGGAAGATTTCTTCGGAAGTTCCCCAAAAACGGTAATGACAGATAAAACTATTGATTACAACTATCCTGCATTAGATTATAATGTAAAAAATATATCAACTTATTTAGAGCAGGTATTACAACTAGAAGCAGTTGCTTGTAAAGACTGGCTGACTAATAAAGTAGACCGTTGTGTGGGTGGAAAAGTAGCCAAACAACAATGTGCAGGACCTTTACAATTGCCATTGAACAATTGTGGTGTTATGGCTTTGGATTATCAAGGGATAGAAGGTGTAGCGACATCAATTGGACACTCTCCTATTGCTTCGTTAATTGATCCTGTTGCAGGAACAAGAACTGCAATTGCGGAGTCTTTATCCAATATCGTTTGGGCTCCAATAAAAGAAGGAATGAAAGGAATTTCATTATCTGCAAACTGGATGTGGGCTTGTAAAAACGAAGGTGAAGATGCTCGTTTGTATGCTGCTGTAGAAGCGTGTTCGGATTTTGCAATCGAATTGGGAATCAACATTCCAACAGGAAAAGATTCACTTTCTATGAAACAAAGATATCCAAACGATGAAGTGATTGCACCGGGAACGGTAATTATTTCAGCTGGAGGTAATTGTATTGATATTAGAAAAGTAGTAGAACCTGTTTTACAAAAAGACGGAGGTTCTATTTATTATATTAATTTGTCTCAAGACGAATTCAAATTAGGAGGTTCCTCGTTTGCACAAACTTTGAATGCTATTGGAAATGAAGCTCCAACTATAAAAGACGCAGCATTTTTTAAAAATGCGTTCAATACCATGCAAGAATTGATTTTGGATAATCAAATCTTAGCTGGGCATGATATCGGAAGTGGTGGTTTAATCACTACTTTATTAGAAATGTGTTTTGCTGATGTGAATTTGGGAGCCAAAATTAATTTTTCAGTTTTCGAAGAAAAAGACATTATCAAATATCTTTTTGCCGAAAACATTGCAGTAGTTTTCCAAGCCAATTCAGACGAAGCAGTGGAAGCTAAATTAAACGCAAATGGAGTTTCTTTCTACAAATTAGGAACTGCAACAACCGAAGCTACTTTAGACTTTGGTCCGTGCAAATTAGACATTGCCAAATACAGAGACATATGGTTCAAAACCTCTTTCTTATTAGATCAAAAGCAAGCTAAAAACGGAACCGCTCAAGCCCGTTTCGACAATTACAAAAATCAAGTTTTAAACTATACTTTCCCAACTCATTTTACAGGAAAAAAACCTGTAATTGACAACTCAAAACCAAGGCCAAAAGCAGCCATCATTCGCGAGAAAGGAAGTAATTCTGAACGTGAAATGGCCAATGCAATGTACTTAGCCGGTTTTGACGTAAAAGACGTTCACATGACTGATTTGATTTCGGGACGTGAAAATCTAGAAGACATTCAATTCATCGGCGCTGTTGGTGGATTCTCCAATTCGGATGTTTTAGGTTCTGCCAAAGGTTGGGCTGGAGCATTCAAATACAATGAAAAAGCAAATACAGCATTGAAAAACTTCTTCAAAAGAGAAGATACTTTATCGGTTGGTATCTGTAACGGTTGCCAATTATTTATGGAATTGGAAGTTATCAATCCAGAGCACAAAGTTCACGGAAAAATGCTTCATAACGAAAGTCATAAACACGAAAGTATATTCACATCTGTTAATATACAAGAAAACAAATCTGTAATGTTGTCTACATTGGCAGGAAGCACATTGGGTGTTTGGGTTTCGCATGGAGAAGGAAAATTCCATTTACCAGAACCGGAAGAAAACTACAATATTGTTTCAAAATATGGTTACGAAGGTTATCCAGCAAATCCAAACGGATCTGATTACAACACTGCAATGATGTGCGATACAACTGGAAGACATTTGGTAATGATGCCACACATTGAACGTTCTACTTTTCAATGGAACTGGGCACATTATCCAAAAGATAGAAATGATGAAGTTTCACCTTGGCATGAAGCGTTTGTGAATGCTAGATTATGGATTGAGAAAATTTAAGACATTTATATAAAACCAAAAAAACTCATTTCTTAATTGAAATGAGTTTTTTTTCATCAATATATTAATTAATTTTATTGAAAATTATCAAAAGTTGTGCCCCCATCTTTTTGAGAATATAATACCTTTAAAACCAACCTACATTCATGAAAAAAACTTCATTATTACTTGTTGTATTTATACTAAGTGCAACTTATTCTTATGCTCAACTCAAAGTTACCAAAATCAAATACAATAACAAAGATCATTATATTGCTACAGCCATTGGTTACCCAATTATTGGACTTTATACCTATACAAACCAAATTGAACCCACAACTTTACTCAACGAAGATGGTTCAGGTATAATGCAAAATGAAGATCTCATCAAAGAGAATATCATTTGGGGAATTGAATGTTCCGAATTGGGCATACCTATTTTCAAAGAGGGATTTAATAGTGCTTCGTATTCTTTTTGGTATAAAAAAATTCATACTGCCAGTTCCAAATCTGAAGAAGAAGATGAATGGGTTCTAACCTCTTTCACAGTACACCATGATAAAAAGAAAATGTATATTTCTGGCGAAAGAGTCAAAGAATATATTGAGTAATTCATTCTTTAAAAATACAAATCAATTTCTAGTCATTCAATCCATAATTGCAGAAAATCAGTAAATTATAAAGTCACGAATATCAGTAATACCATTTAGACTTTAAATTTACCTTGAAAAAACAATCTAGTTCTACGTCTGTTCGAGTGTTCCCTTAAAAAATGCGCTAGCTTTTTTTAATGAAATGTATCGAGAACCAGCACCTTGTAGGCTTCTCGATACTCCTGATAATTATCGGGATAGAAAAGTAAAGCTATCGCATTACTATTCTAAATCACTCGAAGAGACGTTGCGTGTTTATTGCAGTAAAATCAAAGATTAAATGGTATAAAACTGTTTTTTTTTATTTTTAGCTATCCTAAAATTTTAATGGAAAACTAAAAAAATAAATATTAATAACGTTGTGTTGAATCACTAACCTTTGTCAAAGTTTTAAACTTTGACAAAGGGGGTAGACGAATATGAAACTAGACTTTTTTATTTACCAATGAAATTTTATCAAAAACTTTTTTATTATCATTTACAGAAATCGTTCGCCAATAACGAACACCGTTTTTTATAAAAATTCGCTACACTATTACAATTAAAAACTGGATCTTTCTTACTTCTGAATAAAGTGATTGTCAAAAATTGGTAAACTCAATTAAAGAATCTTTTTGTAAATAAAATCTAATGCTTAATTTTTCTCCAAATGAAAATGAAATGCATTAAAAAACACAAAAAAATAGTCTTATTCCGTAATTTTAAGAAATCGATTTCGTTGATTGCTAAATATGTAATTATATTTTTTGTCTTTATTTTATAAAATAAAAAATAAATCGATATTTTTTATTTAATTTGCGAGCTAAATTAATAAATACACGATGATAACTGTCACCCGCCTCTTTGATTTCCCTTATTATCAGAAAGAAAATTTCGACAAACCAGATGCTTTAGTTACCAAACAAGATGGTGTTTGGGTGAAAACCTCAACGCAAGAATATATCGATAAAGCGAATGCTATTTCTCGAGCTATGTTGAGAATGGGAATACAAAAAGATGATAAAATTGCCATAATTTCTACCAACAATAGAACAGAATGGCATATTATGGACATTGGTGTTTTGCAAACTGGAGCCCAAACTGTTCCAATTTACCCAACAATTACTCAAGAAGATTACGAATATATTCTTAACCATTCAGAAGCAATGTATGTTTTTGTTTCTGATATTGAAGTATTAAACAAGGTAAACAATATCAAAGCGAATGTTCCCTCGCTAAAAGATGTTTTTTCATTTAATGAAATTGAAGGCTGTAAAAATTGGAAAGAATTATTAGTTCTTGGCGAAGACAAAAGCAATCAAGATGTAGTTGAGGATCGAAAAAACAACGTAAAACCAGAAGACTTAGCTACAATAATATACACCTCTGGTACAACTGGAAGACCAAAAGGAGTTATGTTATCGCATAATAATATAGTTTCTAATGTTTTAAACAGTGCTCCAAGAATCCCTTTTGAAGCAGGAAAAAGTGTTGCTTTGAGCTTCCTACCAATCTGTCACATATTCGAAAGAATGATTTTATATTTATACCAATATTATGGTGTATCGGTTTATTTTGGAGAGTCAATTGATAAAATAAGTGACAACCTAAAAGAAGTAAGACCAACTGTAATAACAGCTGTACCAAGGTTACTGGAAAAAGTGTACGATAAAATCTATGCTAAAGGATTAGAATTAAAAGGAATAAAAAGAATACTTTTCTTTTGGGCCATCAACTTAGGATTGCATTATGCACCATATGGAGCCAATGGATTTTGGTATGAATTCCAATTGAAGATTGCCCGTAAATTAATTTTCAGCAAATGGAAAGAAGGTTTGGGAGGTAATTTGGATCTAATGGTTTCTGGTAGTGCAGCACTTCAAAAAAGATTGTCACGCGTATTTGCTGCTGCCGAAATTCCTGTGATGGAAGGCTATGGCTTAACCGAAACTTCACCTGTTATTACTGTAAACGACATGAGAAACAGAGGTTTTCAAGTAGGTACTGTCGGAAAAGCAATTGATGGCGTTGAAGTAAAAATTGCCGAAGATGGCGAAATACTTTGCAAAGGTCCAAACGTGATGATGGGCTATTTCAAAGATCCAGAAAAAACAGCTGAAGCAATTATCGACGGATACTTTCATACAGGAGATATCGGGAATGTTGATGCCAATGGATTCTTGACTATCACCGATCGTAAGAAAGAAATGTTCAAAACTTCTGGAGGAAAATACATTGCACCACAAATTATCGAAAATACCATGAAACAATCTCGTTTTATCGAGCAGATTATGGTCATAGGTGATGGAGAAAAAATGCCAGCAGCATTCATTCAGCCTAGTTTTGAGTTTATAAGAGAATGGGAAAAACTTCACGGAATTGAAGTAGGTAAAACCAATGAAGAAGTAATTGCAAATCCAAAAGTGATTGCTCGTATTCAAGAAGAAATTGATCATATCAATCCAAAATTCGGAAATTGGGAACAAATCAAACGTTTTGAATTGACACCCGATGTTTGGTCGATTGAAGGAGGACACCTTACTCCTACTTTGAAAATGAAACGAAAAATTATATTGGAAATTTATAAAAACCTATATATTAAAATATACGGTCATTTCGAATAAAAACCAATTAAATTAAAATTCACAAGTCCTGATAGTTACTATCGGGACTTTTTGTATTTAAAAACTTCTTATCTTCACAATAATTTTGAAAAAAGGTTTATAAATCAATATCTCGCATAGGCGCTAAGGCGCTAAGAGAAGGGTTCTAAACTTTGCGTCTTTGCGAGAAAAAACATTGCAGGATAACTGCCATAATCCATTAAAAACAAATACTACCAACGTATGAAAATCAAAATCTACTCCCTCCTTTTCATCAGCCTATTTTTAATTGCAGGCTGTAAAGAAAAAACCAAAGACAGCATAAAAGCCAATTATCTGAGTTTTGCAAAAAGAGACGATCAGTTTACCGGCGGGATCAAAATGATTCCAATTACCACTCCAAAAGGCACTTTCAAGGTTTGGACAAAGACGGTGGGCAATAATCCAACCATAAAAGTATTATTGCTTCACGGAGGTCCAGGTCTCACGCATGAACTGTACGAAGCTTTTGACGGCTATTTCCCAAACGAAAGTATTGAGTATATCTACTACGACCAATTGGGTTCCTATTACTCCGATCAACCGAATGACAATAGTCTGTGGACCAACGAACGCTTTGTCGAAGAAGTAGAACAGGTTCGAAAAGCACTCGATTGTGACAATACCAACTTTTATGTTTTGGGACAATCCTGGGGCGGAATCCTCGCGATGGAATATGCCTTGAAATACCAAAAGAATCTCAAAGGACTGATTATTTCCAATATGATGGCCAGCGCGCCTGCTTACAACAAATATGCCGAAGAAGTTCTTGGGCCCAAACTTCCAAAAGCTGTTTTTGACCAAATCAAAACATTCGAAAAAAACAAAGATTACACCAACCCAAAATACACCGAACTGCTGTTTAAATATTACTATACCGAGCACATACTAAGAATGCCAGTTGATCAATGGCCGGAATCCATAAACAGAGCTTTCAAGCACATCAACCCGTCTGTGTATGTGTATATGCAAGGCCCGAGTGAATTTGGAATTACCGGAAACGCTACATTAAAAGATTGGGATGTAACTGCCCGACTCAAAACGATTACCGTTCCTACACTGGTGATAGGTGCCAAATTCGACACTATGGATCCCAAACACATGGAATGGATGTCCCACGAAGTGCAAAACGGACGCTTTATATTTTGTCCTAATGGAAGCCATCTTTCGCAATACGATGACCAGAAAAACTATTTCAAAGGCGTGATTCAGTTTTTGAGGGACGTGGATGGTGGGGAGTTTTAAGAAATCGTAAAAACAACATAATGATCTCATAGAATTCCCTGTTGCAATAATTACTAAATTTGTTTTAACTTATTTCTTACAGCAATCCCAATTGCGTATATTGGGATTATTCTAATTGTTTCAACTATCCCAAAATTTTCTAATGACGTTCTAATCCCAAAATTGCTTTTTTTCTCTTCTAGAAACTTATACATACTTTGCATAGCGCCTTTTGTACCTGATTTCACTTCAATAGGCACAATAGCGGTACCCTGTTGTATGACAAAATCGACCTCTGCATTGCTGCTTTTAGATTCACGATGCCAATAATACAATGCCGAAATAATGTTTTCCGGACTGTTTTTTATCAATTCAAGCCCAACAAATAATTCTGCTATGGTTCCTTTATTTATAAATTCAGTGTCGTTTTCAATAAAAATACTAGTCAAATCTAATCCCAACATTCTTTGGTAAATCCCAGTATCCAAAAGAATAAATTTTCTTTTTTTTGCATTAATTTCAGCGCCAATAGGAATACCATTACAAGAGGAATGTGTTATTGAATATACTAACCCAGACATTTGCAACAACTCTAAAGCCTCTCTTATTTGATTACTGGTTAATGTCGAATTTGAATATGAATACGTGAATTTATTCCCCATTTGTTGTACCACAGCCCTAAAAACTTCTTGAATTCTTAAACTTGGCACTTTCTGTTTGTATTTTGAAAAATCAGTTTGATAAGAAACAATGAGATCATCCAATACTTTTTGCACCGCAAGAAAATCTTTTTTTTCAATATAAGTTGTAATGGCTTCCGGCATACCGCCAATTACAAGAAACTTCTTGACTATTCCGATGGTTTTTTGATGAATTAGCGATGGTATAGGATTTGAAGGCGAAGCAGAGGTAATACTTTCCAATAAACTATTTTCACCTAATGCTACTAAAAATTCTTCAAAACTAAATGGGTACATAAAAACAGAACGGATTCTACCTACCCCAAAAGAAGGAATCTCTGATAAAGTAAATTCCAAAAGCGAACCAGCTGCAATCACATGCAAATTTGGCTTTTTTTCATAAAAATAACGCAAAACTCCTATTGCTTTTGGAGAAGCTTGAATTTCATCCAAAAACAATAAAGTTTCATTTTCTATAATCGGAATGTTCTTTATCACTGCAATTTGCTGGCAAATATCGTCTGGCGACAAACTTTTATCAAACAAATGAGAAAACTCCGGATTTTCATCAAAATTGACTTCCACAAAATGAGTAAATTGCTTTCCTAAATTTCTAATCGCTGAGGTTTTCCCAATTTGTCGAGCGCCTCTTATTAGTAAAGGCTTTTTTTTCTCATCACTTTTCCAGTTAATCAACTCAATATCAATATTTCTTGGAATATACATAATGTCTATTTTTATACAAAAATAACATATTTAATAAAATACAAGGCAATAAAAACAGTTTTTAAATAAAAATACAAGTCAATAAACCAAACAATTATAATAAAATACAAATCAATAACCAATAAAAACTTAACTCTCAAGCTTAATTCAGTTTTTGAGAGATGTAGAAAGTGGGGATTTTAAGAAAGGGTGAATAATCTAAAAGATGATAAAAATATAAAAGCGTCCTGAATTGGGACGCTTTTATATTTATAACTTTAAATTCTCTTTTTTTTATCTAAAGAAATACTACTATTTTTAAGCCATTCTGCTTGTGCTCTTGCTTCTTCTAAGGTAACTGGTGGCTGTTTGGCAAGTTACTCCATGCTTAGCTTAGCTCTTTCCTGAAATGATATTTTGCAGTTCATGTTTCATGAAGTTTATAATTCAAATATAAAGATTTTAATTGTTATAATATTCTATATGATTGATGTATCGAAATTACTTCGAAGAAGATTATCCCTCAATTCTAAAATTCAAAAATAATTAAAATACTCCCTCAAATATAATTATAATAAATTTCTTAAAATTGCGGTAATCCGTAAAAAATGAATAAATCGGATTATCGGTTGTCAGTCAAATGCAGCAGATCATCCAATAATCCCTTTTTGTGTACTGCAAATCAAATTTTCACCTCATTTTACTCAAAACTCAAAAAAGTATACTTTTTGTTAAAATAAGAATATACTGCGCATGCATAATATTTTCTAAAGTCCTTATTTCAAAGGAGTTTTTTATCTATATTTATAAAAAATTAAAAAAAAATGAAATTTATTATGCGTGCATAGTATTTTTTTTATTACTTTTGAAATCGATATAGTAGAAAATGAAAAACAAAACAATAGATTATATCCTAAGAGCAACTTGGCAAGCTGTATCCAGAATGTATAATGAGGAAGCTTCAAAATATGACGCTACAATGGCAACTGGATTTGCATTATTAAGTATTGACAGAGAAGAAGGAACACCGTCAACTGCATTGGGACCCAGAATGGGAATGGAAGCTACAAGTTTGACCAGAACGTTGAAATCGATGGAAGAAAAAGGGCTAATCACCCGCAAGAAAAATCCAGAAGACGGTAGAGGTGTTTTGATTTACCTGACCGATTTTGGGAAAGAAAAAAGAGAACTTTCAAAGAATACCGTTTTGAATTTTAATGAATCCGTAAGAAAACACATTTCAGAAGAAAAGATAAACACTTTCATAGAAGTAGCAGAAATAATAAACGAACTAATTCAGAATAAAAACATATTTAATCAACAAGAAAACAGTAACGATGAATCGAACCATTAAAAAAGTTGCAGTAATTGGATCCGGGATTATGGGTTCAGGAATTGCGTGTCATTTTGCCAACATTGGTGTAGAAGTCTTGCTTTTGGACATTGTCCCAAGAGAATTGACTGATGCAGAAGCCAAAAAAGGGTTAACACTTGAAAGTAAAATTGTTCGTAACCGTGTGGTAAACGAACATTTGGCCAACTCCTTAAAATCGAAGCCCTCTCCTATTTACAGTCAGAAATTCGCCAGCCGAATCACCACTGGAAATACTACGGACGATATGGCCAAGATTGCCAATGTAGATTGGATCATCGAGGTGGTTGTGGAGCGTTTGGATATCAAAAAAATGGTTTTTGAGCAAATTGAAAAATTCAGAAAACCGGGAACTTTGGTAACATCGAACACTTCTGGTATTCCGATTCACTTTATGAGCGAAGGACGCAGCGAAGATTTCCAAAAACATTTCTGCGGAACTCACTTTTTTAACCCGGCTCGTTACTTAAAATTATTCGAAATTATTCCTGGTCCACAAACTTCAACAGAAGTATTGGATTTCTTAACGATATACGGAGAAAAATTCTTGGGTAAAACTTCGGTTGTTGCCAAAGATACTCCAGCCTTTATCGGAAACCGTATTGGAATTTACGGAATTCAAAGTTTGTTCCACTTGGTAAAAGAATTGGGATTGACTATTGAAGAAGTAGATAAATTGACTGGTCCGGTTATTGGTCGTCCAAAATCGGCTACCTTCAGAACTGTAGATGTGGTTGGATTGGATACTTTGGTGCATGTTGCCAACGGAATCTACGAAAACTGCCCGACAGACGAACAACACGAGTTGTTTAAACTTCCGGAATTTGTTAACAAAATGATGGAAAACAAATGGTTGGGAAGTAAAACAGGTCAAGGTTTCTACAAAAAAGTAGACAGAGACATTCTTTCATTGGATTTGGATACTTTGGAATACCGTCCTGCCAAAAGAGCTTCTTTTGCTACTTTGGAATTAACCAAAACAATTGACAAACCAATCAACAGATTTAAGGTTCTGGTAAAAGGAAAAGACAAAGCTGGTGAATTCTACAGAAAAAGTTTCTCTGGTATGTTTGCTTATGTTTCCAACCGTATTCCTGAAATCTCAGACGAATTATACAAAATAGACGATGCCATGAAAGCTGGTTTTGGATGGGAAAATGGTCCATTCGAAATTTGGGATGCCATTGGTGTTGAAAAAGGAATCGAAATCATGAAAGCCGAAGGTCTAGAACCTGCTGCTTGGGTTACCGAAATGATTGCTTCTGGAAATACCAGTTTTTATACAATTAAAGAAGGAGCTACTTATTTCTATAATATTCCAACAAAATCACAAACTAAAGTTCCTGGGCAAGATGCATTCATCATCCTGAACAACATTCGCGAAAGCAAAAAAGTTTGGAGCAATAGTGGTGCGATCATCCAAGATTTGGGAGACGGAATTTTGAATTTAGAATTCCAATCCAAAATGAATACCATTGGAGGTGATGTTTTAGCTGCGATTAACAAAGCGATAGATTTATCCGAAAAAGAATACCAAGGTTTAGTTATTGGAAATCAAGCAGCGAATTTCTCTGTTGGTGCCAATATCGGAATGATTTTCATGATGGCAGTGGAGCAAGAATACGATGAGTTGAATATGGCTATCAAAATGTTCCAAGACACGATGATGCGTGTGCGTTATTCCGGAATCCCAGTTGTAGTTGCTCCCCACGGAATGACTTTTGGCGGTGGTTGCGAAATGAGTTTACATGCTGATAAAGTGGTTGCTGCTGCAGAAACCTACATGGGATTAGTTGAATTTGGTGTTGGGGTTATTCCTGGCGGTGGTGGTTCGAAAGAATTGGCCTTGCGTGCATCTGATTTATTCCGTAAAAACGATGTAGAATTGAATGTTTTACAAGAATATTTCATGACTATCGCTATGGCAAAAGTATCAACTTCAGCTTACGAAGCATTTGACACTGGACTATTGCAACACGGTAAAGATATTGTGGTGGTAAACAAAGACCGTCAAATTGCCGAAGCTAAGAAACATGCTTTATTAATGGCGGAAGCGGGTTATACACAACCAATTCGCAGAACAGATGTAAAAGTTTTAGGAAAACAAGCTTTAGGAATGTTCTTAGTTGGAACTAACCAAATGGTTGCCGGTAAATACATCTCAGAACACGATCTGAAAATTGCAAACAAACTAGCTTATGTTATGGCTGGTGGAGATTTATCTGAAGCTACTTTGGTATCTGAACAGTATTTATTGGATATTGAAAGAGAAGCTTTCTTGTCTCTTTGTACCGAAAGAAAAACGTTAGAAAGAATTCAGTTCATGTTAACCAAGGGAAAACCACTTCGTAATTAGAAAATAGAACAAAGAGAATAGAATATAGATTTAAGAAAATGTTTAAAGTCTATTTTCTATTCTCTATATTCTCTACTCTTAAAAATAAAAAATATGAAAACAGCATATATAGTTAAGGCTTACCGTACTGCGGTAGGTAAAGCACCAAAAGGAGTTTTTAGATTTAAAAGACCTGATGAATTGGCTGCAGAAACCATTCAATACATGATGAATGAGTTGCCTGATTTTGACAAAACACGTATTGACGACGTTATGGTAGGAAACGCCATGCCGGAAGCAGAACAAGGTTTGAACGTAGGTCGTTTGATCTCTTTGATGGGATTAAAAGTAGATGATGTACCGGGTGTAACTGTAAACAGATATTGCGCTTCGGGATTGGAAACAATCGGAATGGCAACTGCAAAAATTCAATCTGGAATGGCACATTGTATCATTGCTGGTGGAGCCGAAAGCATGAGTTTTATTCCAATGGGAGGGTACAAACCTACTCCGGATTATGCTGTTGCAAAAGCGGGACACGAGGATTACTACTGGGGAATGGGATTGACATCCGAAGCGGTGGCGAAACAATTCAACATCTCTCGTGCAGACCAAGATGAATTTGCTTTTCAATCACACAACAAAGCATTGAAAGCGCAAGCGGAAGGTAAATTCGACAAACAAATTGTGCCTATTACAGTAGAGCAAACTTTTATCAATGAAAATGGTAAAAAAGAAACCAAATCGTATGTGGTAAACAAAGATGAAGGCCCAAGATTTGGAACTTCTTTGGAAGGATTAGCAGGTCTTAGAGCTGTTTTTGCTGCGGACGGAAGTGTAACGGCTGGTAACTCATCTCAAATGAGTGATGGTGCTGCTTTCGTATTAGTTATGAGCGAAGAAATGGTAAAAGAATTAAATCTTGAACCGATAGCTCGATTGGTAAACTTCGCCTCTGCAGGTGTTGAGCCAAGAATCATGGGAATTGGGCCTGTAAAAGCAATTCCAAAAGCGTTGAAACAAGCGGGATTAACTATAAATGATATCGATTTAATTGAATTGAACGAGGCATTTGCTTCACAAGCATTAGCAGTTACTCGCGAATTGAACTTGAATCCTGATATCATCAATGTAAATGGTGGAGCAATTGCCTTAGGTCATCCTCTAGGTTGTACAGGTGCTAAACTTTCTGTTCAATTGTTTGACGAAATGAAACGCAGAGGAAGCAAATACGGAATTGTGAGTATGTGTGTTGGAACTGGACAAGGAAGTGCAGGGATTTATGAGTTATTGTAATTAAAAAAGTCTATTACTTAAAAAAATAAAAAAAATGAGCGATAAAACAAGAGGTGGTCAATTCATCGTAAAAGAAACAAAATGTAATGATATCTTCACGCCAGAAGATTTCAATGAAGAGCAGTTAATGATGCGTGACTCTGTAAAAGAGTTCGTTGACAAAGAATTGTGGGCACACAAAGATCGTTTTGAGAAAAAAGATTATGCATATACACAAGAGTGTATGAAAAAAGCAGGTGATCTAGGTTTCTTAAGCGTAGCTGTACCAGAAGCTTATGGTGGAATGGGAATGGGATTTGTGAATACCGTTTTGGTATGTGATTATATTTCGGGAGCAACGGGTTCATTCTCTACTGCTTTTGGAGCGCACACCGGAATTGGAACAATGCCAATTACATTATACGGAACTGAAGAGCAAAAACAAAAATACGTGCCAAAATTGGCTTCTGGAGAATGGTTTGGCGCTTATTGCTTGACTGAGCCAGGTGCTGGATCTGATGCGAATTCTGGAAAAACTAAAGCTGTTTTATCTGAAGACGGAAAAACGTATTCCATCACTGGACAAAAAATGTGGATTTCGAATGCTGGATTCTGTTCTGTATTCATCGTATTCGCAAGAATCGGTGATGACAAAAACATTACTGGATTTATCGTAGAAAACACTGCTGATAATGGAATTTCTATGAACGAAGAAGAGCATAAATTAGGTATTCGTGCTTCTTCAACTCGTCAGGTATTCTTTAATGATACTAAAGTTCCTGTAGAAAACATGTTGTCTGAAAGAGGAAATGGTTTCAAAATTGCCATGAATGCTTTGAACGTTGGTCGTATCAAATTAGCTGCTGCTTGTTTGGACGCTCAACGTAGAGTAATCACCGGAGCAGTAAACTATTCTAACGAGAGAATACAATTTAATACTGCTATTTCTCAGTTTGGAGCAATCCGTTCTAAATTGGCTGAAATGGCGACTTCTTGCTACGCAGGAGAAAGTGCTTCATACCGTGCTGCAAAAGACATTGAAGATCGTATTACTGAGCGTGAAGCTGCCGGATCTACTCATCAAGAAGCCGAATTGAAAGGGGTTGAAGAATATGCTATCGAATGTTCTATCTTGAAAGTAGCTGTTTCTGAAGACGTTCAAAACTGTGCGGATGAAGGAATTCAAATCTTTGGAGGAATGGGATTCTCAGAAGACACACCAATGGAAAGTGCTTGGAGAGATGCTCGTATTGCTCGTATCTACGAAGGAACAAACGAAATCAACAGAATGCTTTCTGTTGGAATGTTGATCAAAAAAGCAATGAAAGGGCATGTTGATTTACTAGGACCTGCTTCTAAAGTACAAGAAGAATTAATGGGAATTCCATCTTTTGAAACTCCTGATTATTCTGAATTGTTTGCTGAAGAAAAAGAAATGATTACCAAATTGAAAAAAGCGTTCCTAATGGTTGCAGGTGGAGCAGTTCAAAAATACGGTCCAGACTTAGACGCACACCAACAATTATTGATGGCTGCTTCTGATATCTTAATCGAAATCTACATGGCTGAAAGTACGATCTTGAGAACCGAAAAATTAGCTAAAGCAACTGGTGAGGACAAAGTGAAAGAACAAATTGCAATGGCAAAATTATACTTATACCAAGCGGTTGATATTATCACTCAAAAAGGAAAAGAAAGCATTATTTCTTTTGCTGAAGGTGACGAACAACGCATGATGTTAATGGGATTACGTCGTTTCACTAAATACACTAACATGCCAAATGTTGTTGGATTAAGAGAAACAATCACCACAAAATTAGTTGCAGAAAACGCATACTGTTTCTAATATAAACTCTTTTTTAGTTTTTTATTTGTTTAAAAAGCCGCTATTGTCCCTGAATGACATAGCGGCTTTTTTATGGGATATGATTTAGTTTATAGAATAATTTCAACTAAAATTGTTACTCCTCACTTTCTAATTTCTCAATATCTAAATCGGTCAGATTTTGAACATTTCTTGTGATTTTTTCGATGTCCCAATTCCACCATTTTATTTTCAAAAGTCTTTCGATAACATCGACAGAGAAACGTTTTTTTATTTCAGTTGCGGGATTACCTCCAACTATAGAGTAAGGTGCTACGTCTTTGATTACGGTTGCGTTTGTGGCAATAATGGCTCCGTCGCCAATGGTTACTCCTGCCATAATAGTTGCATTGTATCCTATCCAAACATCGTTACCTATATGTATATCTCCTTTCTGAGGATATTGTTTCCCTTCCATTGCATCTTCCCAGCCATGACCGAAAATCGCAAACGGATACGTTGTTACAGCATTTGTCAAGTGATTCGCTCCGTTCATAATAAACTTAACATCGGAGGCTATCATACAAAATTTACCAATTATCAATTTGTCACCAACAAAGTCAAAATGGTATTTTACATTTTTCTCAAAGTTCTCTACATTTTCAAAATCGTCATAATAGGTGTAATCACCAATACTGATATTGGGATTTTTGATAATATTTTTAAGGAAACAAAGTCGGTTATAATTTTGAATTGGAAATTTTATATTTTTATCTGGAGCTGTCATTTTTGATTATTATAAAAAAATTGATTGAAAAAAAATTCTTTGCCATAAAAAAACAGTCATCTTCAGACGGTTTAAAATTCGATTGGTTCTCTGCTGGTATGTCTAACTCGCAGAATTCTAATTTGTGTGTCGGTAATTTTATACCCTACTCTATATTTGAATTTAACAAAAGCTCTAAAACTCCCATCATTATCAAACTTAAACCTATCTTGTTCATAAATATAAGGATTCGCAACTAATTCCATGGACGTTTTTAAAATGGCACTTTTAACTTCTTTTGCAAAATCTAGATTATCAACTGTTTTTAAAGAGTCATATATATCCTTTAAATGGTCTAAAGCGATTTTATCCCATACCAAAACTCTAATACCTACCATTCATTAGTGATTTTATCTACTTCTTCACTTGAATAAAACTCTCCGCTTTCAATTCTCGAATTGGCTTGATTTAATTCGGTGTCATATTGTTCCAAAGATATTGGTTTAGTGCTTTTTTTAGAGTCTAAAAATTGCTCCAATTGGTCAAATAAAGACTCATCTACCTCAAATAATCTTTGAATAAAATTATATTTTCTTGTTGCTAAATCCATAATAAGACCAATTATATGTGTTTTACAAATATACAAATTCTGTTCTGTATTTATATTTTTTGAATTATTTACTTAATAAACAGCAGAGGTTTAAATAGTAATCAAGCTAATTTCTGCTTTTGAAATCTAAGATGTAACTATTCCTAAATAAAAACAGGAAAAAAGAAATATTGCATTTATACTTTGTTCTTTATTAAAATAAACCTTCTCGTTTTCCTTAAAGATCTTGGAATTGCATGAGGGATGGGCTAAGCTACCGAAGTAGCAGCAACAGCCCGACAGCATAAAGGAAAGGGGCCGACTAACAAGTACTGTAAGTTGGCCCCTTTTCTTTATGGTGACATGCCCACACGAGCTTTAGCAAACTGACGAAGTAAATTGCACTTCTGATTTAGATTTATGCTACGGTGCTTTCGGGTTTATCATCCATCCAAGCGACGAACAATTTGTAGCCGATGGAGAACACAATTGGTCCTACGAACAAACCAATGAATCCCGACATCATGAATCCGCCAATTACCCCTAGGAAGATGACTAACATCGGTACTAAAGCCCCTTTTCCTAGCAATAATGGTTTTAAAACGTTGTCAGATAGTCCGCTTAGGATGAAAAATATAGTTCAAAGAATGGCTGCTGTGGTATTGTCTAAGGAGAAAAGATAGGCGATTACCCCAAGGTTGATGATGATGGGGCCGACTTGAATTATCGACAGCATCAAACACAAAACGGTCAGCAAACCCGCAAAAGGAACGCCACAACCAAAGAGTCCAACCGCTTGAATTAGCGTTTGAATAATAGCAACACCCAATATTCCTTTGACAACCTGATAGACAGTGGATACCGAAATGTTCAGAAATTCTTCGCCAGAGTCACCTGCGATCCTCTTGATGAAATTGGTCGCCAAATTTTGAGCGCTGGTAGAAACCATTAATATTCCTGCAATGATAACCGAAAGAATTACTTGTAGCAATGCAACAGTGGAACTGAGAACGGTGCCGAGTAGTTTCTTGGATACTTCAATAATTTGCTCTTTGTATTGAAGTAGTCCTGTTTTTAAATCGGTGGATAATGAATATAGAAAATCGTATGCTTTATTCCCAATTAATGGCCATTTTTTGATATTTTGTCCTGGTGTTGCCACTTTTATTGTTCCATTCTCTACTCCTGTTTTTAAATCCATAACCGTTGACGATACTGAATCTACAAAGATTACTGTTGGTATAATGATAAACGCCAACAAGGCTACTGTAATAATGAAAGAGGCCAGGCTTTTGCAACCTTTTAATTTTTTTTGAAGAAAGTTGAATGCGGGATATAAGACTATTGCCAATATTATTGCCCAAAGAATTGGCATCATAAAAGGCATTAAAAGGGTAAAACAAAATCCTAAAATAAGGAAAACAAGCCCTAGTTGCAGAATGGTTTCAAAAAGCTGTTTGCTTTTGTTTTGGTTTGAATTTTCCATGAATAGTTATTACTTAATATTATGTTTCGCAAAAAAAATGTACTTTAAAAAAGTGAATTTAGAGTTTTTAATTACATATCCAATTAAAAGAAAACATATTGATAAGAAAGACTAACAGAATCGTAGTTTAACCCAATCTCTTTAAAAGTCCCCGTATTCATTTGTAATTTAACCGATTGACTCCTTGACAAAGGAACAGACCATGTAACACCAATTCTAGAGTTATTTATTGGACTTCCAGCAGGCAAATCATCAACAACCGTTTTACCTCCACTAAACCAGTTAATATTTACCCCAACCCACATTTGATTTTTAAAAAAATAACTAGAATGTCCTTGAAACGAGAGAACAGGATCTTGCTGTAAATCTTTATCGCCGAGAAATTCATTATTTTGGGTATAAAACCAAACACCAGAGTAGAATTCGGCATAAATATGTTTAAATCGTTTGGACACCCCAACTTCAGGCTTAAAACCCCAACGATTGGCACCGATATTCACCCTTTTATCAGCATAATAAAGTCCCGTAGGAACCGAAGTAACTAGACTTAGACCAAATATAGTTTTTTGTTGAAATTGCGCAAAATCCTTTCTAGCAAGTGCTGGTGAACCCAAAAGATTAATTCCAAGTCGGATGCGCATATCTCCAAAACCCGTTCGATTTCCGGTAACTTTCTCTCCGCTTATAGTAGCTTTTCCATCCATAATTACATACGGAAGTACAACTTGCACTCTAGCCAGTTTATCCATAAAACCAAAGGTATGCAAATACCCCACACCAAAATTATTGCTTGAAATAATGAAATCTTTAATAGGTAAATTAGGTTCCGAAACAACATCCCCCTTCAAAAAGCCATAACTTCCCACAATAACATTAGCTCCTTTGGGCATATTGGCATATACTCTTGGTTCAAGATCCTGCGCCAATGCAACTGCACCAAACCAAAAAAGACCAATACCAAAAAACAATCCTTTTCTAACACACGATAAATAAATAAAAAACATAATTCGTATTTTTAATATAAATAAAAAACAAAATGATTTGGGCGTAACCCCATTGAGCAAAAGGGGGCTACTTTAGACACCGCTTATTTGCCCCCTTTACTCAATGGGGTCGGGCTATCACGAGCGCTTTGGCGCCTTGCTCTATCCCTTACGCAGGATCGCATGTTTCAAGAAGTTCTTCATAAAAAAAGAAGAATACCAACAAAACAGATTAGAATAAAACCTAAAAAAACCTCAAAAAAATTTTGAGGTTTTAGTAGCAATTTTCTTTTCATTTTTAAAATCTATAACCAATACTGATGTTGTATCTAAAGCCTACAGCAGTTATAGATTGAACTCCTTTTCTCTCAACACCTTCATCTCCTGTAATTCCATCAATTCCTGGGAATTTATTTTTTATACCCTCAATGACCTTTTGATAAATTTCATTATCATCAAGACCAGGTAAGCTTCCGTCTAGTTTTAAATTAAATTTATATCGTGTTAACGAAGGACCAAACAATACACAATCCACAACAAATCTATCCCATAACACAAACTGATACCCCAATTCACCACCAACATTAGATAAGTTGAATTTTGAAGCAAGAGTAGCAGTACTAACAACCCCAGTATCTGGGTCGGTATGACTAATATCTCTATCTGTTCCGAAATTAAAATAACTTACAAATGGAGCCAAATAAACACCTCTAGGAGCGCTATATTTATTTACACTTCCCAAGTAAAAACGATACTCTGCACCTATCGAATATCCAGTTCTATCATTTTTTTTACCAAAATCAGCATCTAAACCAAGATCTACTTTTACTATTGGAAACTCCTGATAACCAACAAACACATTTATACTTTGATTTTCCTTTATAATTCTTTCATACGAAAACTGATACGAATTATCATAAAGCAACATATTGGAGACATTAAACTTAACAGAGTTTTTAAATTCATTTGAAGCTCCTTGTGAAAAAACAGAAGAATAAATAAAGAAAAATGCTATAAAAAAAGGAGTCTTTCTAAGTTGATTTTTGGAGATTTTCATGTTTTTTAATTATATAAAGTTTAGGATATAATTTTAACAAATTTAACGTTTTTATTCTGTGAATAGAAATTTAAATTAATTTCTATTATAAAATTGAATTAAAACAGTACCAATTAACAATACTACTTTAAATAAAAGACTAATATAAAATTAAAAAAGAGTGTAACCCAATGATTACACTCTCTTAAAATTAATATAAATCCAGAATTTATTGCACTTTAGTCATATCCAATTCTCCAATAAAAGGAATAGCGTTTTGTATACTGCTTCTAATTTCGGTTTGTAAATAAATTTCGAGTTGAATGAATTTTGCTGCATTCAAAGCACCAACAGCTTTTTTTGCTTTTTCATAATAAGTTGCATAAAGCTTATCGTATGCTTGGTTATTTTTTAATGTGCCTTTAACAAGTCCATCTGCCTTAACAGCCGTCAAAGTTGTATAATCCGTTGCGTATTGATTGATTAATTGAACTTTTTCTTGACCCAATTTTTTTCTTTCTACCTCATAAGCATCGTACACTTTTGTAAAATCTGTCGCTTGAGTTCCGCTTAATGCCATGTACTGAGTCACTAAATCTGACTTTGATTTTCCATAAACTGATTGTACAATCTCAACATCTTCTTTTAAAGTAGATTGTCCAAATATTGTAGCCGAGAATGCTACTGCCAATACTAAAAATACTTTTTTCATATTTGTATTTGTTTTGTTTGTTAATTATATCAAATATATGATTTCTCTTTTAAAACAATTGCATTAAATTCATTAAAAAGTCTCTCCCGCATTTAAATAAAAACCTTTTGAATGATTCCCAACCGCATAATCCAAAACCAGATTGGTACGAGTTGCTTTATCAATTAAAAGTCGCAATCCAAAACCAATTGCAGGCTGTATGTGCTGTACTAGTTTGATATCCTTATTTTCATTACTTGCTGTTGTAAAGTTTGCAAAAACAGTTCCACTCAAAAGCTGATTACAAGTTAAAGGAAATCGTAATTCGGTTTGAAAATAAGCTAAACTATTTCCTCTAAACAGTCCTTGAGTATACCCTTCACCACTTCGACTGCGTTGATCCCATCCAATTGCAGGTAAATTTAAATACGGAACAGTTCCTTTGGTCACAAATTGACCGTATACCCAAAAACCCAAAACAAATTGTTCTTTTTTGGAATCCAATGGAAGAAAATATCTAAACTCTGTATAAAGCACATTACTAGAATTCTGTTCATTAAACAAACCCCAATTAAATCTATAGTTTATATTTGCAAACCAACCTTTTCTTGTGTTAATCTGATTGTCTCTAGAATCATAAATTAAATTTAGGCTTAAACCATTTACAAAATATTCTTTTTCATTGTAACCATATTGCTGACTGTAATTATAATGATTTGTATATTTTCCGTTGTCAACATCCAAGTTTTTATCAATTATAGCAGAATACCAATCCAATTCCATTCCGCCACCTATATAAAAATGATTTTTCACCTCCCAAGAAGCGGTCTGATGAAATTTAAAATAATTATAATCCATTGGTTCTTCAATCGATTCAATATCAAAATCCGGTTGTTTACTTTTTCTGGGTAGTATATTGGTTCCTAAGCCATAATTGGATTGAGTAAAAACATATAGTCTATAATCACCACTCAAGTACAATTTATTATCCTTCAAAAGAATATTATTTTTTACATTAACAAGTAACTGTTCTTTTGTGGTAAAAACAACTCCAAGATTTGCAGAAGAATATTTGTCTAAAACATCTTGTCCCTTAAAAGTAAATTGAGCGGTTACTCCATAGCTAAAACCTGTAGCTGGTTGCACTCCAATGACAGGAATAACAAGCAAAAAGCTATTTTTTATAGATTTAACAATCAACACAGAATCCTTTTTTTTGAACAATTCAAATACGGTCTTTGACGGACAAGAAACATCCATACTTGAATTTTCTTGAGCACTTATTGTAAATTGCATTCCGAAAAAGAAAAAAATGTAAGGAATTAAAAATTTAAACATAACAACTTTTACTTTTAGAATACGCTTATTAAATAGATTCTTATATTATAAAGATACACGTTTAAAATTGTTATTAAAATATAAATCCAAATTGATTTATTTAATATAAAAACAAACAGGTTCGTTCTTATATTAAAGAAGAATTAAATTGAAGTAGATTTCTATTGCGGAAACTAGATTTAACTATACAGTTATAAAAATGGAGTTATTTAAAGCGAAATGCATTAATAATAAAACTATTTTATTATGATTTTATCAATACTTCCACGGTAATTTATAGAATTACGATGAACAGAATTTATTGTTAAGGATGCATTCCCTTCAAAAAAAACAGTTAAAATGATAGTATAAGAATCTGAATTGTCTTTCACTTTTGCTTTTATAGTATAATCTTTTTTGTTTTTTGTGATAGAAAAATCTTGAACAGGACCTTTAAAATCCAAACCTCCACTGCCTCCATATCCAACTCCAGCAAAGGCACGTCCAAAATAAGGCATTTCACTAAAAACGGAATCATTTTTAATGCGTAAATAATTAGGATTTGAAACCATATCAATACTTCTAGTTCCCTGTGGATAAGCAGTTACAGCAACAAATTCATACTCTTTTGAATCAATAAGGGATTGAACTTGTTTTTGCTTTGCAATTTTTTTTTCTTCTTTTAATTGCTGTTTCGTTTTCTCTTGAGCAAAACAAAAAAACATCGAAAAAGACATAAATACAGTCAAGAATAAAGTTTTCATAAATAAATAATATTTGCTTTTTAATAAATCCAGATAGCTTTCGAGAAGAAATGTACGATTTTGACAAACATCAACAACAACTGTTATCTGGGAAAATTTATAAATTAATTAAAATTTAAAATTATAGAATTACTTTTTTTGATGGGTAAACCGCATCATTAAAACATTCCCAGTTAAAAAATTCAAGGATTTACCTTCATCAGTTATTGTATATGATTCAATTTTTGTTAAAGTATCCATATAAAGGGAATCACCATTTCCTTCGCAAGCCATCATGGTCATACCCATTTTGGCATCTTTAAAATTAATTTTGTCATTATTAACCATTAAAGTACCAAAATACTGATTGCAACTATTGTTCCCTGCAATTTTATTCTCTTTTAAATCAAATACTATTGTTGGTTTTTTATTAGGATACAAACCATCAAAAGCAATTCTGGGCCCTGTAATATAATTGAGTTCCCATGTTCCTTCTAGTGAAGCGCTTTTCATAACTGGTTTTGAAGATGTGCAAGATGAAAAACTCATGCAAATTAAAACTACTAACAAATTGATTTTCTTCATAATACTTTATTTAAAAATTTAAATTTCGTCTTGTAAAAATAAGAAATATTAATAAGAAAAAAAGGAGACGACAATCAAATTTGCATTATTAAAAGAGTATGATTATTTTCGTAAAAAGAAAAACAATTATGACACTACTAGGAATAGGATCTCGAATTGAACATCCTGAATACGGAAAAGGGGTAATAACCAATGTTTCGTCCAAAGAATATTGGGTGACATTTATAGAAAACGGGTTAGAAACTATCTCTTTAAATGAAGATTTCAAAGTAATTGAAGCTACAGTTGATGAAGTAGACACCGTTAGCTTTTCTGAAGTGGAACAGAGTTTAAGAGATCTTTTAAAAAAATGGTCAGATGTATCCGAAATTGTTCCTATTGGAGACAAGTGGAAAGGAGGTAAATTAATTTTGGAACCCGGACAAGTGGGATTGGCTTCAAAAGAAATACCAATTGATACCTTTTTTCATAAAATTATAATGGTTCGGGATCGTTTACGCGTTATGGAACAAAAAATAAACAGTAGTAAAATCGAAGAAATAGAAAAAATAGAACTGCAGCAATATTTAACTCGAATATATGGTAGTTTGACTTCTTTTAATGTATTGTTCAAATCGCCAACTAATCATTTTGTTGGAGAAAAGTCAAAATAGAAATTATATTAGCAGTACTCTAATTAGGAATCTAAGATATTAAGATTTAGAATTAATACCAAACACAAATATAAATAAACCCAAATACTTTTCTAGTTTGAAGTTTTTCTCTCAAGGGCAAAAGGGTTAAACTTTTTTCTCGCAAAGGCGCAAAGGCGCAAAGGTCGGACGAATCACTTTGCGTCTTTGCGAGAGTTTTAATTTAAAATATATGCGAGAATTTCTGATACTAATTAATGTATAAGCTTATGCAAAATATAAGCTTGTTGAAGTAACATATATATGTAACTGGTGTAAAAATAAACAGCGCCATTTTAATATCAATAAAAAGTTTATTATTCTTTTTGCTAATCATAGGTTTGTTAATTCTTAAATTTCTGGATAATCATTTTATCTTTTCATCAATTAATTTTGTATCATCATTTTTAAAATCTTAGATTCTTAGATTCTAAGAAGCTTAGCATATATTCATATAGAGTCACAAAATTAATTTTACTACGCTTTTTTATACGTAAATTTATAATCTATTTAAAATCATAAAAAAATGAAAAAATTGATCCTCACTGTCGTTATTGTTTTCGCAGTTATTATAGGCTGTAAAACCAGCGTTAAATCTAGTGATTCCAAAAAATTAAATTTAGTGTTCGAATCCAAAAGCAATAGCAAAGTTACTGGAACTGCCACATTTGTAGCAAAAAATGGCAAAGTAACTTTTGTTGCCAAAATTGCTGGATTACAACCCGGAATTCATGCTATACACATACACGAAAAATCGGATTGCTCTGCAGCAGACGGAAGTTCTGCAGGAGGACACTGGAATCCAACTTTTAAAAAACATGGAAAATGGGGCGAAGGAGAATACCACAAAGGAGATATTGGCAATTTTATTGCGGATGAAAAAGGCAATGGTACTATAACTTTCTCTACAAACGAATGGTCTATAGGTGGAGAAGATCCAACTAAAGACATCCTAGGTAAAGGATTAATTGTTCACCAAGGCGCAGATGACTTTACAACACAACCAGCTGGAAATGCTGGTGCTAGAGTAGCCTGTTCTGCTATTATAAAATAAAAAACGTTAGAGTTATCTTGAAACCGAAATAAAGAAATTTTCTTTCTAAAAAAAGCGGTTCTTGACAATCAAATTTTAAATACTTTTGGAGAAGAACGAAAAGGAACATCACTATTTTAAAAACGCTTCAGCTTGGCGAGACTGGTTGCACATCAATCATAATTCGTCAACTGGTGTGTATTTAATTTTCTACAAAGTAAACAGTCCATTCGAAAGCATGCGTTGGGAAGAAGCCGTTCAAGTGGCCATTTGTTATGGTTGGATTGATTCTACTGTTCGAAATGTTGATGAACACAGTCGAAAACAAATGTTTACCCCTAGAAAAGAAAAAAGTGTTTGGAGCAAACTCAACAAAACGTATATCGAAAAACTTATTGCAGACAATTTGATGCATGAAAGTGGATTGTCAAAAATTGAAAGAGCTAAACTAAATGGTTCATGGACTTCATTGGATGCTGTTGAAGATTTAATAATACCCGAAGATTTAGATCTGGCTTTTAAAAAAAATGAAATTGCTTATAAAAATTATCAGAACTTCAGTCCCTCTTATCGAAAAAGTTATTTGTATTGGCTCAATCAGGCCAAAAGATCCGAAACCAGGAACAATCGAATTACAATAATTATTGAATTTTGTGCACTTAATAAAAAATCAAGAGAATAATTTTTTTTTAAATTATAAGATCTATTAATCATACTTCTATCATATTAAAATTCATTACTATTGAAATTAAATGTATTTTATTTTAATAACAAATTCTTGCTAAAAAAAATTAGTTGTCAATTTTTAATTATTCAAAATTAAATTGAATTTTCACAAAATTAACTTTGATAATACATTTTATAAATAACCAAAATAGTAATTGATTCATAAAAAAACATAGCTTTGTAAAATCAAAACAAAGCTATGATTAACCCTTCGGCATCTGGTTGGATCGATAAATACTTTACAAAACTTCAGTCATCAGAAGATACTTTTTCTGAGACAGAAGCTGTGTATTATAAAAAATTAAGAAACACAGGATTCATTTATGGTCACATCATATCTTTTGACATTCCTTTTGCCATAGCAACCAAAGGTTGGTTTAAAGAAGAAATATCCAAAGTAGCCTTATTAAATGCTTTATATGGCATTTTTTGCATAAAAACAGATCAAAAAAATTCGGAATTATTCATTGAAAAAGCCAATGCGTTTTACAAACAAATGCATCCTGAAGGCTTTAGCATTTTTAAAAAAATAGCTTCGAAAAATTCAAATGCATCAACACTTGAAAAAATAATTAACGAACGTGTTCAAACAAACGAGAACATAATCAATAAAAATTTCTCTCATTTAGTAACCAATGCCCTTTTGTTTATTGATATTTTGGCTTTTCGCCAATATTTATTATATGGAGAAATTCCAGAAAAATACTTCAAAAAAATTGAAGAAACTGTTGTCAATATAGTCACACTTGCTTTAAAAATTAAAACTAACAAAACGCAATATGATGACTTATTAATTAAGTTATTTGAAGCTTCAATACGCTACAGTAAGTTTTCCAAAACTAATTCCATCACTCTAGAATCGATTGAACTTGAATATTTCACAGCCGAATTAGAAAAAAAATATTTAATAGACATGGCAGGAATGGCTTTATGGAGTGATGGAGTAATTGAAAATAATGAATCCTATTTTTTGCATACATTGTCTCAAACACTATCTATAGAAGAAGATTTTGTAACGCAAAGTATAACGGCAACAGACTCTTTTATAGCAATCCACAAAAAAGACATTCCGTATTTTAACTATTCAAATCCAGTTAAACATTTTTACGATCAAACGACACAAAGCGTTGTTACATTAGTATCAAGAAACAAAACCCGAATAGTGAAAGAGATTGTTCAAAGCAAAGAATTAATGCTTTTGCTCGCACATTCTACAAGAAGAGATCTAGATGAAAAAGAAAAGAAAAAAGTAAAAAAACAATTATTAGACATTTGCAAAACGGTCCCTTCCTTAACCATATTTTTACTTCCAGGAGGTAGTCTACTATTGCCTATTTTAATTAAATTTATCCCAACCCTTTTACCTTCAGCTTTTAATGAGAACTTGAACAATGATGATTAGTCATAAAAAAAGCTACCCGAAAGTAGCTTTTAGATTTAACCCATTTAATTATTAAAATTTGAGTTGATATACTCCATCTAAGTCTTTATCCGAACTAAAATTCACTCCCAAATCGGTAACAAAACCAGAATTAAGTCCATAAACCCAACCATGTAATGACAATTCTTGACCCGATTTCCAAGCAGATTGAACGATTGATGTTTTAGCAAGATCATATACTTGCTCTTTTACATTGATTTCAACAAATTTATTAAATCGCTCATTTTCATCAATTATCGAATCAAGGTAAACATGGTGCAAGCGATAAATATCTTTTATGTGACGTATCCAGTTGTCAATAATTCCAACAGATTGATTACCCATTGCAGCTTTTACTCCTCCACAGCCAAAATGGCCACATACAATAACGTGTTTTACTTTTAATACATTTACAGCATAATCTAGCACACTTAACATATTCATGTCCGAATGAATAACCATGTTCGCAATGTTTCTATGTACAAAAACCTCACCAGGTTTAGCCCCGATAATTTCATTAGCAGGCACACGACTATCTGAACAACCAATCCATAATAATGGTGGAGTTTGTCCTTTGGCTAAGTCTTTAAAATAGTCTGGATCAATATTCAATTGATCTTCTACCCACTTTTTATTATTGTCTATTATTTTTTTATAAAAATCACTCATTTTCGTTATTTTTTATTGGTGTATTTTTTTAAGTTAAATATAATGCAAGATAAGAGTATATAAGATTTAATACTTTGAAATCAGAAATTATTCTTTAAAATCTTCTATTACGACTGTCTTTTCAACCATTTCTCTTTTTACAAAATCGTAATGATGCTCTATAGTCACATGGTTTTGAGTTTCATCACTATTCTCTAGAGCATATTCTTTTTTAAATCCCTTAAGCTTAACCTTGATATTATCGTCTTTTGCTCTAGTACTTTTAAATTCATGAATTAAATCCAAAATATCGTGCGCAATATAAACCGTGTCATGAGCATTGATAATAACTTTACTATTCTCAGGAATATTTGCCAATGTCATTTTAATTGCAGCTTTATTCAGGAAAGAAACTTCTTGAGCCAAATCAATATGAATAATATCTCCATCAACAAACTCTTCTTTTCTAAAACTATATGCTCTTTTAAGATTTCCTCTTAATATAAATATAATACTAATTGCAATTCCCAAAGCAACACCTTTTAACAAATCCGTAAATACAACTCCTAAAAAAGTAGCAATAAAAGGCAAAAATTGATATTTGCCATAGTGCCAAAAATGCTTAAAAGTTGCTGGTTTTGCCAATTTATAACCAACCAAAATCAATACTGCAGCAAGAGTTGCTAAAGGAATTTTATTTAATAAAAAAGGAATAGTAATAACCGATACTAATAACAAAAAGCCATGAATTATTGACGATAATTTTGATTTGGCACCTGCAGCATTATTGGCAGAAGATCTCACAACAACAGAGGTCATAGGCAATCCACCCAAAAGAGAACTTATTATATTTCCTACTCCCTGCGCTTTTAATTCAATATTGGTATTTGTAAATCTCTTGTGAACATCCATTCTATCGGTTGCTTCGATACAAAGTAAAGTTTCAATAGAAGCTACAATGGCAATTGTCGCTCCAACAACCCAAACTTTCGGATTCATAATTCCTGCAAAATTTGGAGTAACAATAATCGCTTTAAATTCTTCCAAAGTGCTTGGAATTGGCAATGAAACTAAATGCTCTTTTTGAATAGCCAAAGAACTTCCAGAAGAAAGGAAAAACTCATTCAATAAAACTCCTACTACAACGGCAACTAAAGCTCCAGGAACCAATTTTAATTTAATTAAAGCTGGAACTTTACTCCAAATAATCAAAATTGCTATTGAAATTAAGGTGATCACAATCGCACCCAATTGCAGGTGATTAAAAACATTAAATAAAGCCGAAAAAGTATTATCATCAGCACCTTGCAAGAACGCTTCATCTCCTTCAAAATCGGCATCATAACCAAAAGCATGAGGCAATTGTTTCATAATAATAATGACACCGATTCCTGCTAACATACCCTCGATAACATTGGTTGGGAAATAGTTAGAAATACTACCCGCTTTTAAAAAACCTAATGCCAATTGAATTAGTCCAGCAATAAAAACAGCTGTTAGAAAAACATCAAAAGCTCCAAGATCTGTAATAGCTGTTAAAATAATAGCTGTTAAACCTGCTGCTGGTCCAGAAACACTTATGTGCGATTGGCTTAAATACCCAACAACTATACCCCCAATCACACCTGAGATGATACCTGAAAATAAAGGAGCACCAGAAGCCATTGCAATTCCTAAACAAAGTGGCAACGCAACCAAAAAAACGACTAAACCTGATGCAAAATCAGATTTAAAATAAGTAAAAAGATTTGTTTTTTTAGACATAATATTTTTTGTAAAAATTTAAAAGTAAATTTCCATCAATAATTTAATATTGCAATGGTCTGTTTTCAATGCCATTACACACTGATATTCTGAAAAAGTTAATTGAATTATCATTTTAAAATCCTTTTGGTAAATAATTTCCAGTTGCTTCTTCTAGTGACTAAAATTAGTACAAACTAAAGCTTCCTCGAAAATACAAAACGAAAATATTTTATATAGAAATAAAAATTTGACTACAAAATAATAATTCTCAATAATGAAATAAAAAAAAACTAAATAACGTTTGGTGGAGGGATAAATATAGTGGCACAAATTAAATCATGCTTGGATAAGTTTTCAAAAATTATAATCCCAGAATCCTTTTCAGAATCAAAAAAAGAGACTTCCAAAAAAGAATTGAAGGTATAATATTTTATTACATGTTTTACATCTTCAATAGAAGAGGTAGGTGAATTACAATCTTCGCATAAATCAACAATGTCTTTGTCTTTTTCCAAGTAAGCCACAACGGTTGGCGCTACTAGAAATAAAACAAAAAACAACAATACAATACTTGTAAAGATTTTCATAGCCACAAAAATAAAGGATACAAATTGAATTAAAAAAATTAATCCCGAAAAATTAATCTATTTTTAACATCTATAAAAAAAGCCTAAATGAAACAAAATCATTTAGGCTTGACATAAAAATTCATTAAAATTAAATCCCTATTCTAACCATGCATTCATCATCCAAATGGTTTTTTCCTGTTCAACGATAAAATCGCTTATCAAAGAACTAGTTCCTTCGTCATTAATTTGGGATGCTTTTTTTAAAATTTCTCTTTCAATTTGTAATAATTGATAAATAGAACTTACTATTAATTGAATACCCATTTCATCATTTGAAATGTTTTTACCAACAGTCAGTTTATTAAATTTCAAGTAATCGTCAAAAGTATGTAATGGTCTTCCGCCAAGGGTTAAAACCCTTTCAGCTATTAAATCAATTTTTAATTGAGAATCATTATACAACTCTTCAAATTTGAGATGCAAATCAAAAAAACGCTTTCCTCTTATATTCCAATGCAAACCTCTTAAACTCTGGTAATATACTTGGAAATTGGACAAAAGCACATTCAATTCAACAATTATAATTTCTGTATTTTCTACTGGTAATCCTATTGAATTTAGTTTCATATCATCTATATTTTTTTCAAAATTAGAGAATAAATGAAAAAAAAATCTATAAATTAAATTGATTGTTTTTATATTTGTATAAAAATTTACTATCAAATGACAATTACTCAACTTAAATACGTTTTGGCAGTAGCAGAACATAAAAATTTTACACTAGCTGCCGAAAAATGCTTTGTAACTCAACCTACATTGAGCATGCAAATTCAAAAAATCGAAGAAGAACTAAGTATTCAAATTTTTGACAGAACGAAAAAACCCATACAATTAACAGAAATTGGTCAAAAAATTGTAAATCAAGCAAAAAATATAGTTATTGAAGCGGATCGAATTCAAGATATTGTAGAACAACAAAAAGGATTTATTGGAGGAGAATTTCGATTGGGTATAATACCGACTATTATGCCAACTTTACTTCCTATGTTTTTAAATAATTTCATTAAAAAATACCCAAAGGTCAAACTTATTATAGAGGAACTAAATACGGATGAAATTATCATTAAACTAAAGAATGGAAACTTAGACGCAGCAATAGCCGCAACTCCTTTAGAAGATGACAAAATAAAAGAAATCGTTCTTTATTTTGAACCTTTTGTTGCTTATATCCCTGAGAATAATTCGATTTTTCAAAAAGAAGAAATAGAAGTTGAAGACCTTAATATAAATGAGATTCTGCTGCTCCAAGATGGACATTGTTTTAGAGATGGGATTTTAAATTTGTGCAAAAACAGAAATGAATCTGGATTTAAGTCTTTTCAAATAGAAAGTGGAAGTTTTGAAACTCTAATAAAACTGGCAGACGAAGGATTAGGGACAACATTACTACCGTATCTACATACATTAGACTTAAAAGAAAAAGACAAAGCAAAACTAAGACATTTTAAAGAACCAAAACCAGCTAGAGAAGTCAGTTTAATTTATCCAAAAAGCGAGCTTAAAATTCAAATTATTGACGCCTTAAGAAGCACAATTGCAGGAGTGGTAAAAGGAGCAATTGTTTTTCAGAATGTACAAATTGTAAGTCCTATCAATAAAAAATAATATCTCACAAAAAAAGGAACTTAAATTAGTTCCTTTTTTTGTATTCAATATGAGATATATTATAAATAAATTAAATATTTTTTTAATTCTGGTTTTTCGACAGTAAAGTAAAACAACCATTTTTTTAAATGTTCCATCTCATAAGGCAACAAAATTTTTACTGCTTTTCTTAATTCTTTAGCAAAAAGTTCGGGGTCAAAACTTACTCTTTCGAGTACCATTTTTGTGTAATCATAAATCATTCTGGACATAACAAAAAGGTTTTAATAATCAATTAATTTATAGTGTAAATATAATAAAATATTTTAATCCGAAATGCAAAATAATCTATTAAATACGTAAATAATCGACATAATACATCTTTATTTTAATTTGATAAGTATTTTTACTACAAAATAAGTTAATGTTGAGTTTTCAAATTTTGCGTAAAAAAAAAGAAACCAACTATATTGGTTTCTTTTTATTTATGGATTTACAATTAATAAACATTGTTTTAATTCAGGCTTCTCGATAGTAAAATTAAATAGCCACTCTCGCAATTCTTCCATTTCGAATGGTAATAGTGTTCTAATTGCTTTTTCTAATTCTTTGCAAAATAATATTGGATCAAAACTAACTCTTTCCAACACTGATTTTGTGTAATCAAACATTATTTTAGACATAATAAATAAAGATTTTTGGGGTTAGATCTTAAATTTAACGTGTTGTAAAAGTACATTATTTTTTAAATACAAATTCAAATTTTAACAAAGAAATATCAAATTTATATCGTTTTCGTAACAAACCCATACAAGACAATAGTTTAAAAAAATAGTTACTTTCTAGCCCTAAACATTTCTCTTTTTCCAGGAGGTCCAGCCAATTTTTCGACAGTAAAACCAACTTCAATCATACTCCTTTTCACGACTCCTCTTGCGGCATAAGTCACTAAAATTCCCTCTGGCTTGAGTGCTTCATACATTTTTCGAAATATAGCTGTACTCCATAATTCGGGCTGAACTCGATAGCCAAAAGCATCAAAATAAATTAAATCAAAGGTGTTTTTATCATCTATTTCTTCAAACAACTGTTTCCTTTTAGTTAAAGAAAAAGAGGAAGATAAGTCGCTTTTAATTTCCCATTTTGAAAGATGCATCTCTTCAAAAACAACTTTATGATCGAAAGCCTGCAGTTCATCAACATAATTCATAGCTACCAACTCATCTGCAGAAATTGGATATGCTTCTACTCCAACATAATTTATACATTGACCCAATTTAATAGATTCAATATAGGTTATAAAAGAATTCAAACCAGTTCCAAATCCAATTTCCAAAATTGACAGTTCTTTATTTGGAAATAATGCTAAACCATTTTTAATGAACACATGCTTTGCTTCTTGAATTGCTCCATGTTTGGAATGGTAATTTTCATTCCATTCTTTAATATGAATTGTTGTTGAACCATCAAGGGTTTGAATAATTTCTCTTTCCAAAATATTTATTTGAATTTATATATACTACTTGTAATCCAATTAGATTTCAAAATTACTTAAAACAATAAAGTATAGCGATGTAAAACGGATATTTTTTTAAATAATTCATAGAATTCAACAACTATTTACATATAAATTTAAAATATAAACAAATCACAGTTAAATGCTATAATTAATGTTGTTTTAGCAAGTATTTCTCTGATTTTTATTTAATTTTGCAATCAATATGACCACTATTAGGAAATCATTTTAAAAACATCAAATTTTATTATAAAATAAATATTTTTTTAAACAATACCTTTATTATGAGTACCACTCAAGCCAACAAAATAGAAACTATAAAAGCTGCAACTTCTAAAATTAATGAAGTTGATTTTGATAATTTAAGCTTTGGATCCGTATTTACAGATCATTTATTTGAATGTGATTTTTCTAATGGAGAATGGCAAAAACCAGTCATTAAGCCTTATACTCCTTTTTTACTAGATCCATCAGCAAAAGTTTTTCATTATGGGCAAGCTATTTTTGAAGGTATGAAAGCTTACAAAGATGATAATAATGACATTTGGCTTTTTAGACCTGATGAAAACTACAAACGTTTCAACACCTCTGCAGTAAGAATGGCAATGCCAGAAGTTCCAGAACAAATTTTTATGGATGGGTTGAATCAATTATTGCAATTGGATGAAGCTTGGATAAAAAAAGGACTTGGAAATACAATGTATATCAGACCATTTATGATTGCAACTGGAGATGGTGTTATAGCAAACCCGTCTGATGATTATAAATTTATGATTATACTTTCGCCAGCAAAAGCGTATTATGCTGGAGAAGTTAAAGTTTTAATTGCTGAACATTTCAGTAGAGCTGCCAATGGAGGAATTGGTGCGGCAAAAGCTGCAGGTAATTATGCAGCACAATTTTACCCAACAACATTAGCGAACAAACAAGGATTTCAACAAGTAATCTGGACAGATGATGCAACTCATACTAAGTTGGAAGAAGCAGGTACTATGAATGTGTTTTTTAGAATAAACGACACTTTGTTAACAGCGCCAGTAAGCGAACGTATTCTTGACGGTATCACCAGAAAGAGCCTTATTGATATGGCAAAAAAAGAAGGAATCGAAGTAGAAGTTCGACCTGTTTTGGTATCGGAACTTGTTGAAGCTTCTAAAAATGGTTCTTTGAAAGAGATATTTGGTGCTGGAACTGCAGCAGTTGTAAATCCAATTATTGGTTATTCATACCAAGATGTATATTATGAATTGCCTAAAATAGAAAACTCATTTGCTATTCAATTAAAAGAGAAACTTACAAATATCCAGCATAAATTAGCCGAAGACACTTTTGGTTGGACTGTTAAGGTGTAGATTTTAGATTTTAGATTTTAGATTTTAGATTTTATCCAATAAAAAAGTGATTTTCATACTGAAAATCGCTTTTTTATTGGATAAAATTTTACTAACAATAAGTGTTTTTTTTCATATAAAAAAATTCAACCATATTTGTAAATTCATAACCCTTAACTCATAACCCTTAACCCTTAACTCATAACCCATTTCTAAATAAGCTTTGAGAAATCGGGTTTAAAATAATTAGGTCCTTTCATAACTTTACCATCTTCTCTATAAATTGGATTTCCATCTTCGCCCAATTTACTCATATTAGAACGTTGAATTTCATCAAAAATATCTTCAATTTTGTGTTGCAATCCATGCTCAATAATGGTACCGCAAAGAATATACATCATATCACCAAGAGCATCTGCAATTTCAATTAAATCATTATTTTGAACTGCTTCAAGATATTCTTCGTTTTCTTCTTTCATCAAATTGTAACGAAGTATATTTTTATTTTCTCCCAAATTGGCAATTGGAGTTTCGCTATGTCCAATTCTAAATGCTGTATGAAATTCCTTTACAGCGTTGATTTGTTTTTGCATCGTTTATTTTTATTGATTTGAAATCGAAATTTAGCAACTATTTCTAAACTATTGTCTAAATTTGTAAAAAAAATATTCAAACATGTTTAGTCAAGGTCAATTAGTATTTGCGCTCTGTTTTTTTATTGCTTTTATAATTGCAATGGTATTTGCCTATCGAAAAGACGCCAACCTACATAAAATTTTCTACAAAGGGAATTACAAAATATTAATTGCTTTTGTAGTATTTATCGGAATACTTTTTGTGATAAAAATTTATCTCAAGCATTAATTTTTGAGAGAAACAAAGTTGTTTTAAATCTTAGTTACTTAAAATCTTAAGTTTTATAATTTAAAGAAAGTTACTATAGAATATTAATAAAATTTCTAACTTTACAACTAAAAACAACCAAATCTATCATGAGAATTATTAAATATCTTTTTCTTCTATTTTTATTAAGCCTTGTAGCACTGACTATTTTTATTGCAACTCAAAAAGGAATTTATACTGTAGAAAGTAGTAAAATAATCAATTCTCCAAAAGCCACTGTTTTTAATTATGTAAATGATTACAAAAACTGGCAAAAATTCTGTTCTTGGATTATTGAAGACAATAGTAATAAGCTATCTTATTCTCCGATTTCTTCTGGAAAAGGCAGTACCTTTAATTGGGAAGGAACTACTAAAAACGGAACTATTGAAACATTATACACAAAAACTAATGATAGTATTGTTCAAAAAATGGATTTCAACGGAACTGCTTCCGATGTTTTTTTAAGTTTCAAAGACACAATTGGCGGGACAAAAGTAACTTGGAAATCCAAAGGAAAAATGGGTTTTATGATGAAAGTAAATTCTTTTTTTACTGGAGGAACACAAAATTCGCAATCAAAAATTTACAATAAATGCTTGGCTAATTTAGACAGAGCATTAAATTTAGAAACAAACGTTTATAACATTAAAGTAAACGGCATTGTAACCAAATTGGAAACGTTTTATTTAAGACAATCTTTTACGAGTAAAATAGCGGATATTACTAGGAATGCGAATGTTATTTTGCCAAAAATTATCACTTTTTGCAAACAAAACAGTATTGTAATGAATGGCAAACCGTTTGTGATTTACCATACATACGATACAATAAAAAGCGTAGCAAAAGTATCTTTCTGTATTCCAATAAAAGAACAAATATTTACCAGTCAAGGAAGTGAAATTTTATCAGGCAAATTGGTTGCATTTAATGCTGTTAAAACAACTTTAAATGGAAATTATAACTTTATAAAAGAAGCACAAGACAAATCAACAGCCTTTTTCAAAACTAATAGTCTTATTGCAGATCCTAAATTTTCGCATTTAGCTATTTATACTATTGGAAAAAATGAAATCAAAAGTCCATCCAAATGGGTAACCGAAATTTATTATCCTATAAAACCAAAAGCAATTCCAGTACCCTACAAACGAGTTGTAAAAGACAGTACTTTAACAATTCCTCCACCAAATAAAAGTGAAGAATCTGAATTTTAAATCTTTTTAAAATTTGAATTAAACCTTTTTAATTAATTGCTGTCTAATTATAAAAATATAGAAATTGCAGGAAGAAAAGGAATTCATTATAAACTTATTGAACCCTAAAACGCAAAATGAAGCGTTTCAAAAACTCCTACGCGAATATCAAAAACCGTTGTACAATCATATTAGGAATATTGTTTTAAATCATGATGACACCGATGATGTTTTGCAAAACACATTTGTAAAAGTATTTCAGAATTTAAAGAATTTTAAAGGTGAAAGCAAATTATTTTCTTGGATGTATCGAATAGCCACCAACGAAGCACTTACTTTTTTGAATCAAAAGGCTAGAAAAATTGGCGTATCATCTGTAGAATTACAAAACAAAGCTATTGACAACCTGAAAGCTGACGATTATTTTGATGGAAATGAAATTCAAATTAAATTACAAAAAGCAATTGCATTATTACCAGAAAAACAACAATTGGTTTTCAAAATGAAATATTTTGAAGATTTAAAATACGAAGAAATATCAGAAATACTGGGAACATCCGTTGGCGGATTAAAAGCTTCTTATCATCATGCAGTAAAAAAAATAGAAGCATTTGTAACCACCAATTAAACCTTTTGTTTCCAATTAAGTCAAAGAAGTATTATGAACACATTTAATTTAGATAACGAACCAAAAATAGCATCAGGATTTACAACTCCTGACAATTACTTTGAGAATTTTTCGGCAAATTTGATTCAAAAATTAACTGAAGAGTCTATTGTTGAACAACCAAAAGTGATTTCTATTTTCCAAAAAAGAAAAACAATGCTTTTGGCAATTGCAGCAGTATTATTGCTAGCACTAATGATTCCAATAGTATACACCAATGATTCAAAAAATAAAGACTTAGATGAGGCAACCATAGAAAATTACTTGGCCGAGGAATCAAATTTAAACCAGTACGAATTGATTGGAGAAATTGAAATAGAGTCCAAGCCTACAGTACCCAAAACGAATGAACTGGAAAACGAAACTATAGAAGACATTTTGGTGACAAACCCAAACATAGAAAATATGGTAATTGAAAATTAAGAGCAATACAACAAACAAAAATTAAAAAAATGGACTTTAGAAAATTATACTCCCTGTTATTTTTATTTATTTCAATTTCATTTTATGCTCAAGGCGAAAGAATGAGAGAAAAAAAAGAACAAATCAAAGCAATGAAAGTAGCTTTTTTGACAACCGAATTAAAACTTACCTCAAACGAAGCAGAAAAATTTTGGCCAATTTACAATTCATTTGATGACAAACAATTTGAGTTAAGACATCAAAAAATGAAAGGCTCGTTTAGAAAAATGGATGATACTGAACTTGATCAATTATCAGAGAAAGAAGCGAATGTACTTTTAACACAGATTGAAAACAATGAAGAGGAATTATTCAATTTAAGAAAAAAGTTCGTAAGCAATTTAAGAGGAGTACTCCCATCTGTTAAAATAATTAAACTAAGAAAAGCCGAAGAAGATTTTAATAGAAAATTATTACAGCAATACAGAGACAAAGGTCCTAAAAGATAATGTTTTATTAATTCCAAAAGAATCCCATTTTATAAGAAATTATAAAATGGGATTCTTTTATTTAAAGATTATTCGAATCATTTTGTTGCGGCCCGTTGCTATAGCCGTATTTTTATTTAGAAACCGAATGGTATATAAACTTGGGTCTTGAGAAAACTGTTTCCAGTTTAAACCACCGTCTGAAGAATAATACAAACCCGACGCTCCAACAACAACAATCCCTTTTGCATTGGAATCGGGCACATATTGCACACAAGAAGCATATCCAAATCCTTGGTTGTCTGCAATGCCTTTCCAAGTTTTTCCCCCATCATTTGTAATTGCTTTATTTTCGAAATTTTGAGTTAAGACTTCATAATTACCTCCTGCAACGAAACCATTTTTTTTATCATAAAAATCGGCTGTAAAAATTCCTGTCATTTGTTTCCCTTGCACAATAGGAGTTTCATAAATTTTCCAAGTATTCCCTTTGTCTGGAGAATAAAAAACTCTAGATTTAATTCCGCCAGAAACAATCCAAGTTTCATTTCCTTTCACAACTATATTGGTATTGCTAGCCGCAAAATGAGCTTCTCCTTCATAAACTTTTGGTAATTTATCGTTTGGTATTTTATTCCAACTGTTACCTCCATCCTTTGTCACAATTAAGGCAAGGTAATCTTCAATAGGATCTCCAACTGCAATTCCCTCTTTATCATTCCAAAATTGCATACTATCATAGAATACTTTTGGGTTTATTTCTTGATACACCAACTTGATTCTAGATCCGTCTTTTGTAATTTGATACATCAAACCTGGATTTGCAACATTCAAAGCATATATGTATTTTGATGTTTTGGCTATACTTCTAAATTCAATTTTCAAAGTATCTTTTGTAATAACTTTTTCAGTTTTTTTATTTGTTTTTAGATCATAAAAACCAAATCTTCCCTTGTCTCCAGCATACCAAATTTTACTATCATCAATCAAAATTGCCCTAATACTTATTTTATCTTGAAATAAGGTATCTACATGAATAGAATTAAAAAATTTTTTTTCGTTTTTATTTTCCTTTGGAATTTGAGCTTCAACGCAACATAACCGACTCAAAAACAGCACACTTAAAAGTATTTTATTTAACATATCTTGATTATTTTAGAGAAATATATAATTTTAATTTAAAAAAATTATGGATTCACAACACCTATGGCACAATTGTTGAAGATATATTAAAACACAATAATTAATCCAGATTAGCCATGAAAACAAAAATACAATTAGCCGTAATTATCTTCACTTTTTTTGCCTTAAAAGCAAATGCTCAAGAAAGAACTTATGTAAATGCAATGAACTCTGAAATTAGTGATAATTTAGATTTAACTGCAGTTTCCTCAATATTTGGTGAATCCGAAAATTTAAAAGAATTTGAAAGACGTTTAAATGATCCCAAATTGCAAATTTCAAATTTAGACTTAAATAATGACAATAGAGTTGACTATTTAAGAGTAATTGAATCTGTTGAAAAAAGAACACACGTAATCATTATACAATCTGTAATTGGTCGTGATCTTTATCAAGATGTTGCTACTATTGAAATAGAAAAAAAGAAACATAACACTATTTCTATTCAAATAGTTGGAAACTCTTATTTATATGGGCAGAATTATATCTATGAACCAGAATATTGTTATACACCACAAATCTATGCTACTTTTTGGGGTAGTTACTATCAACCTTACTATTCTTCATGGACTTGGAATTATTACCCATCTTACTACTATGCTTGGAACCCTTATCCAGTTTACAGATACAGAGAAAATGTTTTTGGTTGTATTAACTATTACAACAATTACAATTACGTAAGCTATAGAAGTTGCAACAGAGCTACAATAATTTACAGATCAAACAGCTGTAACAGTTATGAAAGGCAACATCCAGAGTATGCTTTTTCGAGAAGAAATTATCAAGTATCAAATCGATTTGAATTGGATAAAAAAAGATACAGCAACAGCAACAACTCTAGAAACGAAGTAGCATATAATAGAAATTATTCAAAAGATAACAAAAGATATAATACTACTTCTCAAAGAGACTATTCACAAAACAGAACAAGTAATTCTAGAGAAACAAGCACTCAAAGAGTAGAACCTCAAAGAGACTATTCACAAAATAGAACAAGTAATTCAAGAGAAACAAGCACTCAAAGAGTAGAACCTCAAAGAGACTATTCACAAAATAGAACAAGTAATTCTAGAGAAACAAGCACTCAAAGAGTAGAACCTCAAAGAGACTATTCACAAAATAGAGCCAGTAATTCTAGAGAAACAAGCACTCAAAGAGTAGAACCTCAAAGAGACTATTCACAAAACAGAACCAGCTCCCCTAGCGGAAACAACTCGCAAAGAACTGAATCACAAACCAATACTAATTCCTCGTCAAGAAGTTCGAACAGAAGAGTATAATTTTTATTAAAATAAAAAGAAAAGACTTTGTAGCATTTTACAGAGTCTTTTTTGTTATTTTAAAAAATAAGTCACACTATTTTATTTTAAAATAGTAAATTTGACAAGTTTTTTAAAAATTTTAAATGAGCGCAACGCACAAAGACCTCCACAGTAAATTAACATTAGGTGGATTATTAATTTCTTTAGGAATAATTTACGGAGACATTGGAACATCTCCATTATACGTAATGAAAGCCATTTTAGGCAAATACATTATAGACGCAGATGTAGTATTAGGCGGAATATCCGCAGTCTTTTGGACACTAACATTACAAACAACCATAAAATATGTACTTATTACTTTGAGTGCAGACAATCATGGCGAAGGCGGAATCTTTGCTCTATACGCATTAGTAAAGAAAACCAAAATTAAATGGCTCATAGTTCCTGCAATAATAGGAGGAAGTGCTTTACTTGCAGATGGAATTATCACCCCACCGATATCAGTTTCTTCAGCAGTAGAAGGATTGAGGATGTATTACCCTCAAATCAACACAGTGCCAATTGTAATTGGAATTTTGTTTATTTTATTTACTATTCAACAGTTCGGAACAAAGTTGGTTGGAAAATTTTTCGCACCAATGATGCTGATCTGGTTTGGCATGCTTGCCGTTTTAGGAATATACCAAGTCTCATTACATCCTGAGGTTTTCAAAGCAATAAACCCAATGTATGCCTATCACTTACTAACGATTCATCCAGAAGGTTTTTTTGTTTTGGGTTTTGTATTTCTATGTACAACAGGAGCAGAAGCCTTATATTCTGACATGGGCCATTGCGGGAGAAAAAACATCAGAATTAGCTGGATTTTTGTAAAAAGTGCTCTGATACTTAATTACTTTGGACAAGGAGCTTATTTAATACATCATGAGGGAGTGACTTTGGCTAGTTTAGGCGGTCAATTTGCAAACCCTTTTTATTTAATGATGCCTGAATGGTTCAAACCTTTTGGTATTGTTATAGCAACCTTTGCTACAGTAATTGCTTCGCAAGCGCTTATTTCAGGATCATTTACTTTAATTAACGAAGGGATGAAATTGAATTTTTGGCCTAAAGTAAAGATAAAATACCCAACCGAACTAAAAGGCCAAATATACATTCCTTCAATAAACTGGCTATTGTTTATTGGTTGTGTTGGAATCGTACTTCATTTTGAAGAATCCAGTAATATGGAACACGCCTATGGTTTAGCAATTATTTTGTGTATGATAATGACCACTGTTTTACTTAATTTTTATTTAATAATGAAAAGAGTAAAATGGTACTTTTTTGTTCCATTAATAACTATTTACCTTGTAATTGAGCTTAGCTTTTTAGCAGCTAACATTACAAAGTTTGGCGAAGGAGGCTATGTAACACTTTTTATAGCTCTAATTTTGGTTGGTGTTATGACCGTTTGGTATAGAGCTAAACAAATTAATAAAACATATACCAAAATTGTAAAAATTGACGATTACAAAAAGGTACTTGAAGAGTTAAGCGCCGATTTGTCTATTCCAAAATATGCTACCCATTTAGTGTATATGACAAATGCGAATAGAAGCGATGAAATAGAAGAAAAAGTAATGTTTTCTATTTTACAAAAAAGACCAAAAAGAGCTGATATTTATTGGTTTGTACACGTAAATATTTTATCTGAACCTTATAAAACAGAATACAAAGTAAAAGAAATCATCAAAGACGATCTTTACAGAGTTGATTTTAATTTAGGATTTAGAGAGCCTACCAAAATAAATTTAATGTTTAGAGAAGTAATCAAAGATATGGTTAAAAATGGTGAAGTTGATATTACCAGTAGATACGAATCTTTGAATAAAAACAATATTATTGGCGATTTCAAATTTGTATTATCCGAAAAATTCTTGTCCAATGATAGCGATTTATTATGGCATGAAAAATTAATAATGAATTCTTATTTCTTTATAAAAAAACTAAGTCTATCCGAAGAAAGTGCTTTTGGATTGGACAGTAGTTCGGTTAAAATCGAAAAATTCCCAATGGTACTCCATCCGCCAGAAAATATTGGTTTAACAAGAGTTTATTCAAAAAGCTAAAAATATACTAAAAACACTGTTTCTAAAACAGTGTTTTTTTTTGATCAAAATATAAATATTAGTTTTAATCAATAAATAGTACCTTTGCATTTCAATTATTTAAAATGAGATTACACAGAAATTTAGTTTATACTACTATTGACGCTCTAAACGCAATATTTAATGAAGGAGAATATGCCGACAAAGTTGTAGCAAGATCCTTAAAAAAAGACAAACGTTGGGGAAGTTCAGACAGAAAATTTGTTGCCGAAACCATATACGAAGTGGTGCGTTGGAAAAGATTATACGCCGAAATAGCCGAGGTAAAAGAACCATTTGACAGAGATAATCTTTGGAGAATGTTTTCGGTTTGGGCAGTTTTAAGAGGATATCCTATTCCAGATTGGAGACAATTAGAAGGTACTCCAGAACGAAAAATCAAAGGGCGTTTTGACGAACTCTCTAAAACAAGAGCTTTAAAAGAATCTATTCCAGATTGGATGGACGAATTGGGAGTAAAAGAACTAGGCGAAAAAGTTTGGGCTACAGAAATTGCCGCTCAAAACCAACCTGCAAAAGTGATTTTAAGAGTAAACACTCTTAAAACTACCAAAGAAAACCTTAGAGCAATTTTGATGGATTTAAACATCGAAACAGAATTCTTAAAAAACCAACCTGATGCTTTAGTACTTAAAGAAAGAGCAAATGTTTTTTTGACAGATGCTTTTAAACAAGGTTTTTTTGAAGTTCAAGACGCCAATTCTCAATTGGTAGCTCATTTTCTTGATGTAAAACCAGGTATGAGAATTGTTGACACTTGTGCTGGAGCTGGTGGAAAAACATTGCACATTGCAGCTTTGATGGAAAACAAAGGACAGCTGATTGCTATGGATTTATACGAAAGTAAGTTAAAGCAATTAAAATTAAGAGCAAAAAGAGATGGTGCTTTTAATATTGAGTATCGCATTATCGACTCAACAAAAGTGATCAAAAAACTTCACGAAAAAGCAGATAGAGTTTTGATTGATGCACCATGTAGCGGACTAGGAGTTCTTAAAAGAAATCCAGATGCCAAATGGAAATTACAACCTGAATTCATTGACAATATTCGAAAAGTACAAGCAGAAGTTTTAGAAAATTATTCCAAAATTGTGAAACCTGGTGGTAAATTAGTTTATGCAACTTGTTCTGTATTGCCTTCGGAAAATCAAGAACAAGTGGAACGCTTCTTAAATACAGATATCGGAAAGCAATTTAACTTTATAAAAGACCAAAAAATATTGGCATCTGAGTCCGGTTTTGATGGTTTTTATATGGCTCTTTTGGAGAGAAAAGAAAGCGTAATCTTAGAAAAAAGAGAAGAGATTAAAGATTAAAGACTCGAGAAATAAGCAGATACAAAAAAAATCCTCGAACAATTCGAGGATTTTTTGTATAATAAATAGTATCTTTTATCTGTATTTTTTATTCTTTATTCTCTTTTCTACATCCTCCCTAATCATTCATAGAAGTCAGGAATTCATCGTTATTCCTAGTTTGTTTGAAACGATCATTTATTAGTGTCATTGCCTCTACAGGATTCATATCCGATAGCATTTTACGCATAATCCACATTCTCTGCAGTGTTTTTGCATCCAACAACATATCGTCACGTCTCGTACTTGAAGATGTTAAATCAATTGCAGGAAAAATACGTTTGTTTGCGATTTTTCTATCCAACTGCAATTCCATATTTCCAGTTCCTTTGAATTCTTCAAAAATAACTTCATCCATTTTCGATCCTGTTTCTGTCAATGCAGTAGCTATTATACTCAAAGATCCACCATTTTCTACATTACGTGCCGCTCCAAAGAAACGTTTTGGTTTTTGCAAAGCATTGGCATCAACCCCTCCACTTAAGACTTTTCCAGAAGCCGGTTGAACTGTATTATAGGCTCGCGCCAAACGTGTAATTGAATCCAATAGAATAACTACATCATGACCACATTCTACCAAACGTTTTGCTTTTTCAAGAACAATATTAGCTATTTTTACGTGTTCTTGAGGCTCTCTATCGAATGTTGAAGCAATAACTTCTCCACGTACACTGCGTTGCATATCTGTAACCTCTTCTGGACGCTCATCGATCAATAAAACAATAAGATAAACTTCAGGGTGATTTGCTGCGATTGCATTGGCAATTTCTTTTAACAACATTGTTTTACCCGTTTTTGGCTGAGCAACAATCATACCACGTTGCCCTTTTCCAATTGGAGAAAACAAATCTATAATACGGGTAGAAATAGTACTTTGTTTTTCGGCCAATCTAAATTTTTCGGAAGGAAATACAGGAGTTAAATGCTCAAAAGAAACTCTATCACGCACCACCTGTGGATCGTGACCATTTATTTTTAAAACTCGAACAAGAGGGAAAAATTTCTCTCCTTCTTTTGGAGGACGTACAACTCCTTTTACTGTATCTCCAGTTTTAAGACCAAACAATCTTACTTGTGAAGTTGACAAATAGATATCATCTGGAGATGCCAAATAATTATAATCTGAAGAACGCAAAAAACCATATCCATCAGGCATCATCTCGAGAACACCTTCACTTTCTATAATTCCATCAAATTCGAAATCGGAATCTTTGAAATTACTTTTCTTATTTTTAAAATTAGGATTTTGGTTTTGGTTCGGATTTTGATTCGGATTTGGATTCCCATTTTGATTGGGAACCTTTTTATTTAATTGATTGGGGTTAATCTTTTTAACAGGAACAACTACCTCAGCTCCGTCTAAAAGTTCAACTGAAGAATCATCTTTAGCTTCAGTTTCAGAATTAGAATCATCCGTAATTATTGCTTCTTTTAGCGCTTCTTTTTCCTTTTGCAAAGCCATTTTTTTCTCATAGGCAGATTTGCTAAACTTAACTATTTTAGATAACTTTTTTTCAACAGAAACTGGATTAACAGCTTCTAAAACTGGCGTTTCCTCAATATTCTTCGGTTTAATTGCAATTGCAACATCTAGAATTTCATCAACAGATTTTTCCATCTCCAACGAAGCAGTTTCTACAACTACTTTAGAAACAGTTGCTTTTTTCACAGGTGCAATTCGAGCTCTTTTAGGCTTATCATCCTCTAAAATTTTTTCAACATTTGAATCTGAAGTGGCAATTTGATGTTCTAAAATTTGACTAATTAAAGTTTCTTTTTTTACACCGTTAAATTTAATTGTTTTAGCTGTTTTAGCTATTTCTTGAAGCTCAGAAAGCTTCATTTCTTTTAATACAGAAATATCAAACATGAATGTTCTATTTGTTTAATTAATTTGGAAATAATGCAAAAGATTTTAAGGTAGTATCTCTTTTTAATAGACCGCAGTATGAAGTGCTTACGGTATTGTTATGCAATAATACAAATAAAATTTATCATACAATAGCTTTTATTAAAAAGAAAATATATTTTTGTAAAACATTTTTAGCAATTATGATCCAAAGAATTCAAACCATATATTTATTCCTTACTTTATTAACAGTTGGAGTTTTGCCATATATTTTTCCATTATGGATTTTAGACAATGGAAAAGAATATTTTTTCATGCAAAACCAATTCTTTGTTATACTATTGGGTTTAAGTACAGCAATTACTGCATACAGTATTATATCTTTCAAAAAAAGACAAACTCAATTTGTTTTAAACAGATTGAATATCATATTAAATTTGGTTTTATTAGGATTGTTTGTATATCATTCACTAAATATATCTGGAGAGACACCTGTTGTTTCTGAGAAAGGTATTGGGATGTTTCTACCTATCTTGGCTATTGTATTATTGGTTTTGGCTAATAAGGCCATCAAGAAGGATGAAGATCTCGTAAAATCTGTGGATCGATTGAGGTAAACCTATAAAATAAATTTATTAATGTGCGAAGGAATCCCGAATGTAACAATTCGGGATTTTTTGTTACAAATTGTATTTTAAAATTATATTGTTAAATAAAAAAAATAGTACATTTTAGAATGATTTTTTTATTTAAATTTGAAAATTGTAATTGAGAATATGACAAAAAATATAAGAATTCATCTTGCCGATGACCACCAAATAATTTTACATGGCATTCAAACATTACTTCAAACCATACCTAATTTTGAAGTTGTAGGATTTTCACTTAATGGAACTACTGTTTTTGATGATGTAACAAACAATAATGCTGACATTCTTGTTTTAGATATTAGTATGCCCGAAAAGGATGGAATTGAAGTAGTAAAGGAATTTGCCGAAAAAGGTTTTCCTTGCAAAGTAATTATACTTTCAAGTTATGACGATTTAAAATTAATTAAAGAAATCATGGATTTGGGCGTAAGTGGCTACTTAACAAAACAACATGCTGGAGACAATATTATCGAAGCCGTTCAAGTTGTTTCCAAAGGTCAAGAATATTTTTGCGAGTCTGTTCGTGAAAAAATATTCAACAATGCTACAAAAAACAACCCTAGACTTAATACTTACAAACCAAATGTAAATCCCTTATTGACAGAACGTGAAATTGAAATTATCATTTTGATAGCTTTAGAGTATAGTGCAAAAGAAATAAGTGAACAGCTATATATCACTGTAAATACAGTAGAAACACACCGTAAAAACATTATGAAAAAACTAAAGGCAAAAAACTCAATTGGCATTGTTAAATATGCAATGAACAATCATTTAATTATTTCTTAGTTTACAATTAACAAAACCTTAATTCAATATTTCACGATTGAAGTTTGCCATTTAAATATGTCTAAAAATAGATTTTCATTATTCTCCTACTTAGTCATTCTATTTTTTTTTAGTCAATTTTCATATGGTCTAAACAAACCACTTTCCAAATTAGAAATCGTTAAATTAATAAACGTTGCTCACACAAATTTGAATAAAGGAGATTATGAAAAATCATTATTAAAATCAAGAGTTGCATTAGAAAATGCTAATAAAAATAAAGATATTGATTTAATAGCCAATTCCTATTTAATCATAGCTGCCAATTTTGACGAACTCTCAGAACCCAACAAAGCTTTACATTATTACAATTTAGGATTGTTTTACGCTAATAAAACAAATAACAATATATTAAAAAATCAGTTTTATAATAATTTAGGAAACATATATTGCTTTGACAAAAAACAATATGAAAAAGGAATCTATTATTATAAAAAATCGATTGCAATAAGTCAAAAGATACTTGATAGAGAACAGATATTTATCACCAAGATAAACTTGGCATGGGCTTTTTTTGATGTAGAAAATTATACTGAAGGTCAGCCTCATTTAGAATATATAAACAAATACCAAACTATCGATGGCAATGAAACAACAATTGTTGCCACAAATATGTTGAACGGAATGTTTGCCAGCTATAAAAACCAACCACAAAAAGCACATCAATTTTTTCAAAGAGCCATTAATTTAGGCAATAACGGAAACGAAAAATCTGATTTGTCTTACTCCTATTTAGAATACTCCAAATTTTTAAATAAAATAAATGAATACAAAAAAGCTTACCAAAGCCTTTTATTATATAACAAAATAACAAACGAACTAAATATTGAAGAAAAGCTCAACAAAGCAAATATTGTTGGTATAAATCTCGAGATCGATCAATACAAAAGAGATATTGATAAAATTGAAAATAACTACAAAACCAAACAACACAAACTCATAGAAGAACAATCTCAAAACAAAAAAATTGTAACCGTTATACTTTCTCTTTTAATCTGTTCCATCCTATTCTTTTATTATTTTTTGCAAAATTTACGATTAAAAGAAAAAAACAAACTCCAATATATTCAAAGTAAAATTCAAGAAAATATAATAAACGCCTCGATTGATGGACAAGAATTGGAAAGAAAAAAAATAGCCTCTTTTTTGCATGACAACATTAGCTCATTGCTTTCGTCAGCCGGTATGCATCTCCATGTTTTTTCTTCAATTACAAATACACAAACTGAAGAAATCATAAAAACTAAAAAGATCTTAGATGATACTCATAAACAAATTAGGAATTTATCTCACGAATTGATGCCTACACTATTGGTTCGATTTGGGCTACTTTTTGCCTTAGAAGATTTATGTGAAAAAACATCTAACTCAAAACTCAAAATTGATTTTTTTACGACCATAAACATTAAAAAAAGATACAATGAAGACTTTGAAATGAAACTTTATTTCATCATTGCCGAATTAATCAATAACATCATTAAACACAGCAACGCTGTTCATGCTACTATTCACCTTGACGAATCAAAATCTCATTTAAAAATAAATGTTGAAGACAACGGAAATGGCTTTATAAATAATCAATTCGAACAATTAGAAGGTTTTGGAATAAACCAAATTAGAGCTCGAATAAACTACTTAAGAGGCGAATTCAACATCCATTCCATTCTTAATAAAGGAACTTCAATAAGTTTAGCAATCCCATTTACAAATTAAAAAAACCTATCCTTTTTTTTCAATTTCAACAATTTCAAGGTTTTTTATCGCCTCACCATCAATCTCAAAACGAAGCATCGTTCTTACTTGATGAAAACCACTTTTTCCAGCAGCTCCGGGATTCATATGTAATAGATTGTTTTTTTTGTCAAAAATTACTTTAAGAATATGCGAATGACCGCAAATAAACAACTTTGGTGGATTTAATGTCATTTCAGCTTTCAATGCAGGATTGTATTTTCCCGGATAACCCCCAATATGCGTAATCCATACATCCACGCCTTCACAAAAAAAACGGTTGTGTAATGGAAATTCCAAACGTGCTTCACTATCATCAATATTACCATAAACACAACGCAAAGGTTTCAACTTTTGAATCGTGTCAGTAACTATTAAGTCCCCAATGTCCCCCGCATGCCACACTTCGTCCGCCTGATTAACATATTTTAAAATAGTATCATCAATATGACTGTGCGTATCGGAAAGAAGGAGAATTTTTTTCATGATAAATAGACTTAAAATGGCAAAGTTATGATTTAAGATTGTAGATTAACGATTTTTGAATTCAGATTTAGAACAATCGCAACACAAAACTTCGTAAATTTGCAGGAGATGATTTCACTCTTTAGTAAAATCAAAAAATCATCATTCGTTAATCTACAATCAAAAATCTTTTGAGATATTTTATTAAACTAGCTTACAACGGAACCAATTATCACGGTTGGCAATATCAGCCGAACGCATCCTCTGTTCAGGAAACGATGAATAAAGCATTTTCGGTTATCCTCAACTCGGAGATCAATCTTATGGGTGCTGGAAGGACAGATACTGGCGTACATGCCAGAGAAATGTATGCCCATTTTGATTTTGAAACCCCGTTTGAGGTTCCAACGATACTGCACAAACTCAATTCTTTTTTACCAAAAGACATTGTTGTATACTCCATTTTTCCTGTTGATGATGAAGCACACACTCGATTTGATGCAACTAAAAGAACTTATGAATACCACATAAACACTTTTAAAGATGCCTTTTTGCAAGAGCAAAGTTGGTACTTTCATCAAAAACTAGATTTGGAATTAATGAATAAGGCCGCAAGAATATTACTGAACTATACCGATTTTCAGTGTTTTTCTAAAGTTAATACCGATGTAAACACTTTTGATTGTAGTATATTTGAAGCGCATTGGACTCGAGGCGAAGCAGAACAGAGCGGGGCTAAACAAGAAAACGGAAAATTAATTTTTACCATTTCGGCCAATCGTTTTTTGAGAAATATGGTTCGGTCCATAGTAGGAACCTTAATTAATATTGGTTTGCACAAAATCACTTTAGAAGATTTTGAAAAAATTATAGAAAGCAAAAACAGAGACAAAGCTGGGTTTTCGGTTCCAGCACATGGGTTATATTTAACTAAGATAGTATACGATTTAAAGAAAATAGAGAAGAGAAAATAGATGATAGATAATAGACGAAAAGACAATAGAGTTTAATTTCGCAAAACAATTAACGCACAACTTCAATTTTGAAAGCAAAAGCATTTGATACCCGATTATTCAAAAGAATATTAAAATACACAAAACCCTATCAATGGCGATTTAATGGTGTGATTGTTTTTGCAATCTCACTTTCTATTTTTGCAGCACTACGCCCCTATTTACTAAAACAAACCGTAGATAGTTACATTCAACCCAAAGATCAAAACGGATTGTTACTGTACATTACCTTAATGGGATTTGTACTTTTACTAGAAGTTTTTTCCCAATTTTTCTTTGTTTATTGGGCCAATTGGTTGGGGCAAGACATTGTAAAAGACATTAGAGTAAAAATGTTCAAACACATTCTAAGTTTTAGAATGAAATATTTCGACCTGGTTCCTGTAGGCCAACTCGTAACGCGATCTGTATCGGACATAGAAGCAATTGCCCGTATTTTTAGTCAAGGATTATTTATGATTATAAGTGACTTAATGAAAATGCTAGTGGTTCTTATTTTTATGTTTTACATGAACTGGAAACTCACTTGGATTGTTATTGTTGCGATGCCAATTTTAGTTTTTATTACCAGAATTTTTCAAAAAAAGATGCAAGTTGCCTTTGAGGAAGTACGAACTCAAATTGCCAATATGAACTCTTTTGTTCAAGAAAGAGTTACAGGCATGAAAATTGTACAGCTGTTTCATCGCGAAGACATTGAAGCCGAAAAATTTAGAGCTATCAATGACAAACACAATAGGGCGTGGATAAAAACGATTTTGTACAACTCTATTTTCTTCCCAATTGCGGATATTATTTCGTCATTAACGCTTGGTTTCATAGTTTTGTACGGAGGATTTAACATTTTGAATGGAGACACTTCGACCACTTTTGGAGATTTATTCTCCTACACTATGTTCATCGGAATGTTATTCAATCCATTGCGCCAAATTGCCGATAAATTCAATGAAATGCAATTGGGTATGATTGCTGCCAATCGTGTTTTTGACATACTAGACACGAAAGACCAAATACAAGACACTGGAACAATTGAAGCTCCATTATTTAATGGCGAAATTCGCTTTGAAAACGTTCGTTTTGGCTATATTCCGGATGAAGAAGTTATAAAAGGTATTAATCTAGAAGTAAAAGCAGGACAAACTATTGCAATTGTTGGTTCTACAGGAGCAGGAAAATCAACTATAATTAATTTATTGAATCGCTTTTATGAAATCAATAGCGGATCAATATTTATAGACAACCAAAACATTGAAGACTACACCTTGAACACATTACGCAAACAAATTGCTGTGGTTCTACAGGATGTTTTTCTTTTTGCAGACACCATTTACAACAACATAACGCTTAACAACCCCGAAATTACGAGAGATCATGTTTTGAATGCTGCTCAAAAAATAGGCGTTCATGATTTTATAATGAGTTTGCCTGACAATTATGATTTTGATGTAAAAGAGAGAGGTGTTATGTTATCTTCGGGTCAACGTCAACTAATTGCGTTTTTGCGTGCATATGTTAGCAATCCGAGCATTTTAATTTTGGATGAAGCAACCTCTTCTATCGACACCTATTCAGAAGAATTAATTCAGCGTGCAACAGAAACCATTACCAAAGGAAGAACATCAATAGTCATTGCCCACCGATTGGCCACCATAGTCAATGCCGATAAAATTGTGGTTATGGACAAAGGACTAATTGTAGAACAAGGAACACATCAAGAATTAATCAACCAAGAACATGGGTATTATAAGAATTTATATGATTCGCAGTTTTCGGTTACAAATTAATTTTTTTTTAAGCTAAATATTACAATAGCAGAAATTAGAGCAACCAATACCGAAAAAAAAACCTAATAGACACACGTTTAGCATATTAATAGCATTAAAATGAATATCTTTGAAAAATCTAAATTCAAATTCAAATGCCACAAATTAGAATTTATCCAAATGAACAATTTAAAGAAATAGAACTCGAATATTCTTTGAAACTTCGTTATGCTATTTCAAACAAAGGACGCTTAATTAGTTTTTCAGAAAACATAGAAGATTGTCGTCTTTTAAAAGGATCTATAAGTGATGGCTACCCTACTTTTGCATTTAGAATTAAAAAAGACGGCAAAACCGTTAGCAAATGTTTATTTCTTTATAAATTAGTAGCTCACTATTTTATTCCGAAACAGTCTGAGGAACAAACGTATGTATTACACTTAGATTACATTCGAAATAACGATGATGTCAATAATTTACGTTGGGCTACCAAAGCGGAAATGCTTGAACATTGGAACAAAAGTCCAAAAGTAATTCAGGCTAGAAAAAATTTAATCGAACAAAACTTAAAAGCTGATGGAAGAAAATTAACAACCACCAAGGTCATGTTAATCAAAACCATTTTATCTCGGCCTAATCAAAAAACACGTCTAAAAATGATTGCCAAACAATTTGGAGTGAGCGAAATGCAAATCAGACGTATTGCCAACGGTGAAAACTGGGGACATGTGAAGATTTAATTATTAATAATGCTAATCAAGATTTAAAAATCTCTTTCTTTGTGCCGTTAGGCTCTAAATATTGGTAGTAAAATAAGTTTACCACAAGTCCTATGTCCCGTAGGGACTAAACTTCCTTGTATAATTAGACATTTAAAATGGTTCGTTTAGTCCCTAACGGGACAAAAAAGGGATGGAATTACTTTTTATCTACCAATATTTAGTACCTAACGCCACATTTGAACCCTTGATTCGCATTAATAACTAAATATTCTATTTTCTCCCCTAAACCTGATAATTTTTTTTCTTCGCAATAAAAATCATTTCACCAACATTGAATTTCATTTGTAACGAATAAAAAGACTCTATACTTCTTAAAAATAACACTCCCTAGTGCTTATTAAATTAATACCTTAGATTATGAGATTATCACAAAATAGCCAAAAACTTTGTACCTGCTAAATTTTTCAATAATCAAATAAATCCTTAATTTCGCACTTTCAATTAATTATTACAATAACTATTAAATGAAATGTATTTTTTATATCCCATTTTAATAATTAAAAACAAATAAAAAACTTTGAAATGACACGAGGCCTTGCCGACTGCATTTTGTACAAATAACAAATAAACAAGCACAAAATGACACAAGCGTAAGCGACTGCATTTTACCATTAAAAAACAAATAAACAAGCACAAAATGAAATACGATATTATAGTTTTAGGAAGTGGTCCTGGAGGGTATGTTACAGCAATTAGAGCTTCTCAATTAGGATTTAAAGTTGCCGTAGTAGAAAAAGAAAACCTAGGTGGAGTATGTTTGAATTGGGGATGTATTCCAACTAAAGCATTATTGAAATCAGCTCAAGTTTTTGATTATTTAAAACACGCTTCAGATTACGGACTAACTGTAAAAGAATTCGACAAAGACTTCCCTGCTGTAGTAAACAGAAGTAGAAGTGTTGCTGACGGAATGAGCAAAGGAGTTCAATTCTTGATGAAAAAAAACAAAATTGATGTTATTGATGGTTTTGGAAAGCTAAAAGCGGGTAAAAAACTTGACGTTACCGATAAAGACGGAAAAGTTACTGAATACAGTGCCGACCATATAATTATCGCAACTGGGGCTCGTTCTCGTGAATTACCTAACCTACCTCAAGATGGTGTAAAAGTAATTGGGTATCGTCAAGCAATGACATTGCCAACACAACCAAAATCTATGATTATTGTAGGATCTGGAGCTATTGGAGTGGAGTTCGCCTATTTTTATAATTCAATGGGAACTGATGTTACCATCGTAGAATTTATGCCAAACGTAGTTCCTGTAGAAGATGAAGACATTTCAAAACAAATGGAACGTTCATTGAAAAAAGCAGGTATCAAAATTATGACTAACTCTTCGGTGGAACGTATTGACACCACTGGTGCAGGAGTAAAAGCATTTGTTAAAACGGCTAAAGGAGAAGAAGTTCTTGAAGCTGATATTTTATTGTCTGCAGTTGGTATCAAAACCAACATCGAAAACATAGGATTAGAAGAAGTAGGTATCGCTACCGATAGAGATAAAATTTTGGTAGACGCATACAACCAAACCAATATCCCAGGATATTATGCAATTGGAGATGTTACTCCAGGTCAAGCTTTGGCTCACGTAGCTTCTGCTGAAGGAATCAATTGTGTGGAGAAAATTGCAGGATTACATGTAGACCCTATCGATTATGGAAACGTTCCTGGTTGTACCTACGCAACTCCAGAAATCGCTTCTGTAGGATTGACCGAAAAACAAGCGAAAGAAAAAGGATACGAATTGAAAATTGGTAAATTTCCATTCTCTGCTTCAGGAAAAGCAAAAGCTGCTGGAACTCCAGATGGTTTTGTAAAAGTAATTTTTGATGCCAAATATGGCGAATGGTTAGGATGTCACATGATTGGTGCTGGTGTTACAGATATGATTGCAGAAGCAGTTGTAGCTCGTAAACTAGAAACTACAGGACATGAAATCTTAAAATCGATTCATCCTCACCCAACTATGAGTGAAGCAGTTATGGAAGCCGTTGCTGATGCGTATGGAGAAGTGATTCACCTATAGATTTTAGATTTTATTAAAAAATCCGTTTTGCTTTTGCAAAACGGATTTTTTTTATCCAAAAGATCAAAATTCCATAGACAATAATCCAATTCAACATTGTCAATCCCCAAATGTGGAGTATATTTACTATCAAATAAAAATAGAAAAATGCTACACAACAACATATTAGAGACAATTGGTAATACGCCACACGTAAAAATCAATAAATTATTTGGTCAAGAAGCAAATGTTTGGGTAAAACTAGAAAAAACAAACCCTGGAGCCAGTATTAAAGACAGAATTGCTCTTGCAATGATTGAGGATGCAGAACAAAAAGGCTTATTATCAAAAGGCAGTACCATAATCGAAGCTACCTCCGGAAACACAGGAATTGGACTAGCTATGGTGGCTGCGGTAAAAGGATATCGATTACTATTGGTTATGCCAGAATCCATGTCTATAGAAAGACGCCGATTAATGAGTATTTATGGTGCAGAATTTGTACTCACACCACGCGAGAAAGGAATGAAAGGAGCTATAGAAAAAGCACAGGAATTAACCAAAGAAATTCCACAAGCATGGTCCCCATTACAATTTGACAACCCAGCAAATATAGAAATCCACAAAACAACAACTGCGCAAGAAATCATAAAAGCTTTTCCAAACGGATTGGATTACTTGATTACTGGAGTTGGAACTGGCGGTCATATCACAGGTTGCGCTGAAATATTAAAACAACATTTTCCTAATCTAAAAGTTTTTGCTGTAGAACCAGAGGCCTCACCAGTAATCAGTGGAGGAGCACCGTCACCTCACCCACTTCAGGGTATTGGAGCTGGATTTATTCCTACCAATTTACATACAGAAATTTTAGATGGAACAATTCAAGTAAGCAAAGAAGAGGCCTTTGAATATACCCAAAGATCTGCAAAAGAAGAAGGAATTCTTCTGGGCATTTCTTCAGGAGCCTCTTTGGCAGCTGTTGCCAAAAAGTTAAAAGAAATCCCATCTGATGCCAAAGTGCTTACTTTTTGCTACGACACCGGTGAACGCTATTTAAGCATCGAAGGATTATTTGAATAAAAATACAGTCCACTAAAACCAACCGATTTGTGAAAACAAGTCGGTTTTTTTTTGGGTGTGTCCTTGTTGCTAAAGATTATATGTAAAAAAATAAAACAAACCGTTCAGCAACAAGGTCAGGCTATCCACTGTATCTTTTTCGTCAGAACCTTAATATTCAAAAAAAACAATTCCGAAAGACGAAAAAGGATGCCGTTACTATCCTTCACACAAAGGACATCGTACCAATCTATAAAGTTTTCACTATTCAGGAGTCTAAAAAAATTTGATCAACATCTATTTATAAGTCTCGCAATTTTACAAATTATAAGCAAAATCATTTTTAATTTCTTCCATTACAAAAGAACTCTGCACATTTGAAATCCCTTTGATAACCGATAATTTATCAATAATAAACTTTTGGTATTCATTCATATCATTGACCGCTACTTTCAATAAAAAATCATAATTCCCAGAAACATGGAAACATCCCATAATTTCTGGTAAAACAAGTATGTGTTGTTTGAAATCATCAATCAATTCTCTGGAATGAACCGCCAAAGTCACCTGACAATACACACTAATTGATTTGCCTACTTTTGTTGGTTCCAACAAAGCAACATATTTCTTGATATATTGTTTTTGCTCTAATTTTTTTATCCTCTCAAACGTCGGAGAGACAGATAATCCAACCTTTTCGGCGATTTCTTTCGTATTTAGCTTTGCATCTTGCTGCAAAAGCATCAAAATTTTATTATCGATGACATCCATGTTCAGAACAATTATATGGTTTAAAAAAAGACTACTTACTATTTCAATACTAAAATACTGCTTTACTAATCAAAACTAGAATTATTATTTGAATTTTTATTACTATGCAGTATATTAAATCTTAAAAATTACTTTTACAGAAAAACAAAACACCATGATACCCATTTCAAAATCTTTATCTGAAAAAGACAATCAACGTTTATTCGATTTGAATCAATATATAGAAAATGCCAGAGACAATTTCTTGGGATATCCAGTTTCCAAAGATTTTGATTATTCAGAAATCAATCATTTTTTAAAATACCCTATCAATAATCTGGGAGACCCTTTTGAGGACTGCACCTACAAAGTTCAAACCCATGAACTCGAAAGAGAAGTCGTTGGCTTTTTCGCCAAATTATTCCGTGCCAATCCAAAAGATTATTGGGGCTATGTAACCAATGGTGGATCGGAAAGTAATTTATACGGATTATATCTAGCACGTGAATTATATCCAAAAGCAATGGTGTATTACTCAGAATCGACTCACTATAGCGTACGTAAAAACATTCATTTGCTCAATATTCCAAGTATTGTTATTCGCTCCCAAGAAAATGGGGAAATCGATTATGTCGATTTTGAAAACACATTAAAAATGAATCGCCATAAACCAGCAATTGTTCTTACCACCTTTGGTACGACAATGAAAGAGGCCAAAGATGATGTTTCAAAAATAAGAGATATTCTAAAAGGATTAGCCATACAAGACAGCTATATCCATTGTGACGCAGCTTTATCAGGTAGTTACGGAGCATTTATGGAACCAAAGTTCCCTTTTGATTTTAAAGATGGAGCAGATAGTATTTCAATCAGTGGCCATAAATTTATAGGTTCACCTATTCCTACTGGAGTTATAATCACAAAACGTTCCAACAGAGATCGTATCTCAAAAGGAATTTCATACATCGGATCTTTAGACACTACGATTACTGGATCTAGAAATGGTCATTGTCCATTATTTCTATGGTATGCATTAAAAAAACTTGGCGTTGACGGCTTAAAAAAACGCTATTTACACAGCTTAGAAGTGGCCGAATATTGTGAACAAAGACTAAAAAGCATAGGCATAGCAGCTTGGAGAAACCCAAATGCCATTACAGTTGTTTTCCCTAAAGCGACTGAAGAGGTAAAGTCCAAATGGCAATTAGCCACAGAAGGCGACATCTCTCATATTATTTGTATGCCTAATGTGACCAAAGAACAAATTGATCTTTTTATCAACGATATAGAGAATTGTGTTGAAAAGCCCGAAGAAGCATTCGAATTTAGTTTCTAAAATTAATGCCACGGATTCATGTTTTTAATAAATCTGAATTCGTGGCACTACTTGGAGTATTTTTTCAGCTTACGCATTGAATACAAACCAACAATCCTGCTGCCAAAATCATAATAAACAAAGAAATACATCCCAAAATATTAGTCAACAACCCATTTACAAATTCTCCCATAATTATTCTATTATTAGAAACATCTAAAACGACGACTATCAAAACTGGAACTGTCGATCCATTAACCATAGCATTAATAGGTACTAATTAACGTGATTATTTTTTTTTACCACTTTCACTAAAAAAGGAAATGACTAAAATTAATAGTATATTAGCATTTCGTTTATTTTAAAAAAATAATCAATAAAAAATGAAATCAAAATACATTTCGCTTTTAGCAATCCTACTTCTATTTTCTTGTAAAACAAAACAATACAATACAAAAAACAGCAATCTTCCAATTATTGGAACATGGGAATTAATTTCAGCTACAACTACACAGAAAGATTCTACTTTCTCCACTTTTAATCCGAAATATAAAATGATAAAGATTATTAATCCCGATCATTTCGCTTTTTTCCAACATGACTTATCTATGGGAAAAGAAGCTGATTCGAAATTTAGCGCAGGAGCAGGAACATATACTTTGGTCAAGGATACTTATACCGAGAATTTGCAATATTTTATATACAGAGAATGGGAAAACAATACATTTGAATTTAAAATTTCAATAAAAAACGACACCTTAACCCAGCAAGGAGTTGAAAAAGTAGAAAAACTTGGCGTAGATCGAATAATAACTGAAAGATACAAAAGAATAAAAGTTAAATAACAACTGCACTGTTCAGGCAATTCTATTTATAAAATCCAACCCAAAATGCAAAATTTAAATTCAAAATACTTAATTCTTCTTTTTATACTGATTATGGCAGGAAAAGTAAAAGCTCAAGATTGGGCTAATTTAAACAAATACAAAAATGAAAATTCATTGATAGTTTCTCCTGCACCTGGAGAAAAAAGAATTGTCTATTTTGGTGATTCTATTACTGAAGGTTGGGGCACTACTCATCCAGAATTTTTTAATACAAAATCATATATTAATAGAGGAATTAGTGGTCAAACTACTTCACAAATGCTTTTGCGTTTTAGACCCGATGTGATTGAATTAAAACCCAAACTTGTAGTGATTTTGGCAGGAACAAATGATATAGCAGGAAATACTGGACCAACAACTCTCGAAACAATTCTAGGAAATATAAGCTCAATGTGTGAATTGGCCAAAGCCAACCAAATAAAAGTAGTTCTTTGTTCTGTACTTCCAGCTTTTGATTACCCATGGAAACCAGGCCTTGAACCCGCAGATAAAATTTTAGATCTCAATAATAGAATTCAGAACTATGCAAAAGCAAATGGTATTGCTTATGTAGACTATTACTCGGCTATGGTTGATGCGCGAAAAAGATTAAAAACAGATTATTCAGCAGATGGAGTTCATCCAAATAAAGTAGGTTATCTTGTAATGGCACCCATAGTAGAGAAAGCTCTCCTGACTTTATAACTTTCTTGTATTTTTTTACGAAATAAAATCAAATTGTTACATCTCTTTATACAGATGAAATTCCTCTAATTCTTTGACCAATCTTTGTCTGTTTTTCTAAAAAACAACTTACTTTTATACCTTCAAAATAATCATTCAAATTCATAATCATGACCAAAGATCTGATTGTTCAAAATATTAGCGCTTCAAAAAGTCATTTTACTATCAATTATAGCATAAAGACCAAAACAGAAGCCTTTACCGAAAAACTATTTTACACTTTATTTGATTCTAATGCTCAACTCGACGAAAGTATTGATTCATTAGAAAAACAATTTAAAGAAATAGCAGCTATTGCATGCAAAAAAGCACACGATTCCTGTGATTCTGCTTGGGATAAATTTCTAGAAAAACTCCCATCTGTTCTTGAAAGGCTAAATAAAGATGCTTCTTATATCTTAGAAAATGACCCCGCATCCAATAGTATCGAAGAAATCTACCTTGCATATCCGGGATTTTATGCTATTGCCATTTATAGATTAAGCCACGAATTGTACTTGTTGGATCTAATGCTTTTTTCTAGGTTGATGAGCGAATACGCACATCGCATAACAGGAACAGACATCCATGCTGGAGCTACTATTGCTTCACCATTTTTTATTGATCACGCTACTGGAATTGTAATTGGGGAAACCGCTGTTATTGAAAAAAATGTAAAAGTGTATCAAGGAGTAACTTTGGGAGCGTTAAGCGTGAGCAAAGAAATGAAAAACTCAAAAAGGCATCCTACAGTGGAGAAAAATGTTTGTCTTTATGCCAATGCAACCATTTTAGGAGGTAGTACTATTATTGGTGAAAACAGTATAGTAGGTGGTAACTCTTGGGTAACCAAGTCTATTCCTGCAGATTCAATAGTACTAAACACTACTACAACAGAAGTCAAAATTAAAGAGAAGCACTAAAATGAAAACCTATAAATTAGTAGAATTAATTGGAAATACACCTTTGGTGGAAACAACTCGATTGATTAAAAATAAGAATGTAACACTTTTATTAAAACTCGAAGGAAATAATCCTGGCGGAAGTGTAAAAGACCGTGCCGCTTACAATATGATTGCCTCTGCTGTTGAAAGAGGAGACATCAAAAAAGGAGATAAATTAATTGAAGCTACAAGTGGCAATACCGGAATTGCATTGGCCATGATAGCGCAATTATTTAACATAGAAATCGAATTGGTTTTACCTGAAGATTCAACCATTGAGCGTACTCAAACGATGCAAGCCTATGGCGCAACGGTTATTCAAACTCCAGCTAGTTTGGGAATAATAGGATCCAGAGATTATGCCGATAAAAAAGTTGCCGAAGGTGGCTATATAATGCTGAATCAGTTTGCCAATGATGACAACTGGAAAGCGCATTACAAAACCACAGGTCCCGAAATTTGGAATGACACAGATGGAACGGTAACCCATTTTGTGGCTGCTATGGGAACAACGGGAACTATTATAGGAACCTCAACATACTTGAAAGAAAAAAATCCAAATATTCAAATTATTGGTGCACAACCGAGTGAGGGATCACAAATTCCTGGTATTCGAAAATGGCCACAAGAGTATTTGCCTAAAATTTTTGATGCCTCAAAAGTAGATATGACTGTCGATGTTAGCGAAAAAGAAGCACGCGAAATGACCAAAAGATTAGCAAAGGAAGAAGGAGTATTTGCTGGCATGAGCAGCGGAGGATCTGTTGCGGTTGCAGTTAAAATTGCCAATCAATTGGAATCTGGTGTCGTAGTAGCCATTATATGTGACCGTGGCGATCGTTATCTGTCTTCAGATTTATTTGATTAAGAACAAGTTGCTAAGTTTTTTTTGATTATTAGTCTGAAAAAATTAGAAATTACCATCCAATATTTTAGAAAAAAAATCTTAGTATCATAGAAACTTAGCCTCTTAGAAACTTAAAAAAACAAAAAAATGAACTATCGCAAACTTGGAAAAACCAATTTCAACATTTCAGAAATAGCGCTTGGAACATGGCAAGTAGGCGGGAAATGGGGTTCACCCTTTAATGATAAAAACGCAGACGAATTGATCAATACCGCCATTGATAACGGGGTGAATTTTATTGACACTGCCGATGTTTACGAAAATGGACTAAGCGAAACTGCAGTAGGAAGAGTGGTTCGTTCCCGTTCTGAACGTATATATGTGGCTACAAAATGTGGTCGACACATCAATCCGCATGTAAGTGAAGGATATCAGCCCAAAGTACTTCAAAAATTTATCGAAGACAGTTTGAAAAGAATGGGATTGGAAACCATCGATCTTATTCAGTTGCATTGTCCGCCCAACCAAGTATTTTACCGTCCCGAAATTTTTGAAATGTTTGACCGATTGAAAGATCAAGGCAAGATTTTGAATTTGGGTGTTAGTGTAGAAAAAGTAGAAGAAGCTTTAAAAGCTATTGAATACTCCAATGTAACTACCATTCAAATCATATTCAATCTTTTTCGTCAACGTCCATCCGAATTATTATTCAAAGAAGCGCAAAAAAAAGATATTGGAATTATTGCAAGAGTACCATTGGCCAGCGGATTATTAACCGGTAAATTTGATGCTTATACTATTTTTGACGCACAAGATCACCGAAACTTCAATCGAGATGGAGCCGGTTTTGACAAAGGAGAAACGTTCTCTGGTATTAATTATGAGTTGGGTTTAAAAGCCGTTGAGGAATTAAAGGCATTATTTCCAGATACAACAAACTTGGCTCCTATCGCACTGCAATGGATTCTAAATTTTAATGAAATTAGCTGTATCATTCCTGGAGCATCAAAACAAAGTCATGTTGTATCGAATCTCTCGTTGTATGATTTACCTGAACTAACTCCAGAGAAAATCACTGCAATGAATGCCATTTATGAGCACTATATCAAACCAGAAGTACATCAACTTTGGTAAAAAAAACAAATTATGTTCAATAAAGCCAATTTCAAAGAGTGGTTCGACCGCTATAAATATTCAGAATTAGCTGCTACAAGCGCCGCTTTAATCGCATCACAATTCAGTAGCATTTTTAGTGCATTGGTGACAGCTTATCTAATAACATTTGCCGAATATTTTGCATTTTATGGTGTTATGATTTACCGATCATACAAAAAGCAGCAATTTCAGCATGGAAAAACGACTCTAAAGGGTATCTTATACTTAATCCGGAATTTATTTCTGGAATTTGGTTATCCTGCGGCATTGGATTTCTTTTTTATTCGTCCTTTTTGTATGTACTGGATGCCAATCCTGACAGGAAATTATTTCTTTGGAATTATTTTAGGTAAAATTACTGCTGATTCCTTTTTTTATACTTTATCCATTGTGAACTACGAATTGATAAAAAAGAAAGAATAGCCTTCTAATCTAATAAAGGAATTATCAAAACAACAAAATGTTCGGTTTATTGACAAACCGAACATTTTGTTGTTTTTTTTTGAATAACTTAGATAAATGCCAGCATCAAGTTTAATAAAATTTACTTGTTGCATTTTAAAATATGACAAAAACACACCCCTAACCCCTCTCGAGAGGGAAAACGCTCCGCTAACACATAGCCTTAAGGTGTTTTAAGCAAGAAATTCAGATTGTTTTATACCAAAGTAGCTGTTGTTGTAATTTCGGCAGTAAATAGTTTTGAAATTGGACAATTCTTTTCTGCTTTTGTAGCTAATTCCTGAAATGTTTCATTGGATATGCCACTTATTTTGGCATTGACCGTTAAATGAGAACCGATTATTGTTCCTTCTACCAAATTGATATCGCATTTCGTTTCTATATTTTCAATTACGGCACTCGTTTCTCCGATAAAAGCAGAAAGTTGCATGGTAAAACATCCCGCATGCGCAGCAGCAATAAGCTCTTCGGGATTGGTACCTACTCCTTCCTCAAATCGGGATTTGAATGAATATTGCGTATTGTCTAAAGTTTTACTTTGTGTTGTCAATTTGCCAGCTCCTTCTTTTAGAGAACCATTCCAAACTGCAGTTGCATTTCTTTTCATAATAGCTATTTATTAGTTTACTCAAATTTAGTTATTTAATGAAAAAATGATTTTTAGAATTGATTTAATTAACGAAAATTTAATAAGCATCAGACTCAAACTAATTGATTTACTTTGCTAAATATTTATTTTTCGAATAAATATCAAGTACAAATCCTTGTTGCTTTTTTTTAAACAAACGCAACCTTTCATTTAGACAACCATCTAGTTATTAAACAAACACTTATGAAAAACCTTAAATTTTTATTTATCGCATTTAGCATACTATTATTCAGTTGCAATACTGATGATTCTTCTTCTAAGGAAAAGGAAACTCAAAATCTAGCCAAAATGTATGAAGAAATTATTTCATCTTCTATGATCAGTACTACACCATGCACAAATCCGGCAGAGTGGTCATTTACGGCTATTGGATCAAAAGCATGCGGAGGTTCTACAGGCTTTATTGCTTATTCTTTAAAAATTAATGTTACTGAATTCCTTAAAAAAGTAGAAAATTACACCAAAGCAGAAGATGCTTATAATAAAAAATGGGGCGCCATTTCTACCTGTGACATACTATTGCCTCCTAAAAGAGTAGATTGCGTTAATGGAAAACCTTCATTGGTATACTCTGATCTGGAAAATTGAAGATTGGTATGAAACTATTTCATTTTCGGGATTAAGCCTCTTTACAATTTTCAATCCCAAATCTCTCCGTTCATTCCCTGCCCCCGATTATAGCGAAAAACCCGGAGTTCTGGAGACATTATAACACTTGCCTAGAAAGAGCGACCAACCCCAATAGCTCAATGTCATTAAGTTAAGCTTTGTTTTTTCTAGCCAAGACGCAAAGGCGCAAAGTTAAGATTCGATTTCTTGGCGTCTTTGCGTCTTTGCGAGAGTTATATTTTGAAAAAGCGTAGTGAGAAACCCTTAACCTTAATAATATTGCCCGATAGCTCCTATGTTTGCAAAGTTAAAAATTTCAGAAATGGAATGATTAAATTTGTAGAAATAAAGTAAGAAGAATGAGAGTACACCGATGGCTAAATAACTCAAGAAGTATATTGTTCGATAGAAACCACCTCATTCTTTTTTATCTTTTAGAGTCTGAACAGAATGTAAGGAATTATGCTAGTCGTAATATCCAGAATATCCAACCAGGAGAAAAGACGAAGGGAGATTCTTTACTTTATAAATTAACCTTGAAAGATTAAGAATGGAAATATTAAAACAAGTATTGGGAATTGATGTAGCTCAGAAAGAATTGGTAGTTACCCTAGGTAGAATGGTTGTGGATTTATCAATAGAATTGTATGGCTATAAAGTTTTTAGAAATAATGAAAAAGGTTTTTTATCACTCTTGGAATGGGTCGAAAAGAGAACTGATGACAGTACGAAAGTTCGATTTGTCATGGAGGCTACGGGTGTTTATCATCAAAAATTCGCTTATTTTTTAGATGAAAAAGAGTATGAAGTTTGCGTTGTTTTACCTAATAAAATATCCAACTACATGCGGACTTTAGACAATAAAACAATTACAGATAAAACTTGTTCAGAAGCAATTGCACAATTTGGGTTAGAAAGAAAATTAGATTTATGGCATCGTCCAAAAAGAATTTATAAGAATCTGCAACAGCTTACTCGTGAAAGAGATCAGATAGTTTTTGAGAGGGCAATGGTTAAAAACCACCTTCATGCAGAACAAGCAGAAGCTGAGCCTAATGAGAGTAGTATATTGCGGATTAGTACCCGAATTAAATTCTTAAGTGGACAAGAGAAAGAGATAAAAAAAGAGATTGAAAGCTGGGTAAATAAAGACATAGTTTTAAAAAATGAGATAGAAAACATCTGTACAATACCGGGTATTGGCAAGCTGACTGCCGTGATTATTTTAGCAGAAACTAATGGTTTTGAACTCATACGAAGTAAGAGACAATTGACCAGTTATGCAGGACTTGATGTTAAAGAAAAACAATCTGGGACATCGGTAAAAGGAAAGCCTCGAATATCAAAAAGCGGAAATAGACACTTGCGAAAAGCAATGCATTTACCAGGTCTAACTGCTGTGAGATGGGATGATAATTTTCGAGATTTTTATGCGAGGATAGTGTCGAAGCAAGGAATCAAAATGAAAGCATTGATAGCAGTTCAAAGAAAACTTTTGGAAATGGCTTATACTATATTCAAAAATAAGTGTCCTTATGACAAAGAACATGAAACCAAGAGAATGGAACAAAAAAATAGCGTGCATGCACAAACGGCATAAACACGCTATACAGGCTGGTTCTTGACCGCCTTTGTAGGACAAAATTAAACAATAAAAGTGATTCAAGTGAAATAAACCCAAAATAAAAGACATAGGGTTATAAGAATAAATGAAACAATAAAAACAATAATCTTAAAGATTACCCGAGGTCCTTTTTTGAAATAAAAATTATTTTTTAATTGGAAATCAACACAGAATCTATCGGGCAATGTCATTAAATTAAGGATTTCTCACTACGCTTTTTCAAAATATAACTCTCGCGAAGACGCCAAGACGCCAAGAAATCGACTCTTAACTTTGCGCCTTTACGTCTTGGCGAGAAAAAAGAAAGCTTAACTTAATGACATTGAGCTATCGGGTCTGTGTTCTATTTTTTGATCTGTCCACACGATAGTCCAAAGAAGGGGAATACGCACTACTTTCCCTCCTCTGGAGGGGCGACTGAAAGGCGGGGTGGCATTTCTTGCAAATCAATGATTATATTCCTAGATTAATTCTTATTTTAGTAAACTCAATTTAAGCCAAACGAAAATGAAAACCTCCTTTTTCCAAAAAAAAATCATTATTCCTGTTGTTGCTTCCGCCTTTTTGTTTGTGGGGGTTAGTTTCAAAGACGACTATTTTGAGATTGCCAAACAATTGGAAATTTTCACGACGCTTTTCAAAGAATTGAACAAAAACTATGTAGACGAAACTACTCCAGCTGAGTTAATGAACAATGCTATAAAAGGTATGTTGAGCTCACTGGATCCGTATACGGTTTATTTTAACGAACAGGAAGTACTCAAATACAAAATCAACAATACGGGAGAATATACCGGAATTGGAGCATTAATCACTCGAAAAGACGATAAATTAATTCTAAAAGAACCCTACAAAAATTTTCCTGCAGACAAGGCAGGACTCAAAGCAGGCGATGAAATTACTCAGATCGGAGACACTCCACTGGCCGATTTTAAAGATGATGCTTCACAATTATTCAAAGGCTCCAAAAACACAAAAATTGATGTAAAATACATTCGTCAAGGAAAACCTTATTCGACAGCAATTGTATTGGATGAAGTCGAAATCAAATCGGTTCCCTATTTTGGAAAGATAGATGACAAAACAGGTTACATCGTCTTGGCGCATTTCAACAAAAAAGCCTCAAACGAAACCAGAGAGGCATTGGAACAATTAAAAAAAGAAGGTGCCGAAAGAATCGTGTTGGACCTAAGAGGAAACCCCGGCGGATTACTTAACGAAGCGGTAAATATCTGCAACCTTTTTGTGCCAAAAAACGAAATTATTGTAACGACTAAATCCAAAATAGAAAAACACAATAACACCTACAAAACCTCAAAAGAGCCAATAGACACAGCAATTCAGTTAGTGATTTTGGTTAACGGACGAAGTGCATCGGCCTCGGAAATTGTTTCTGGTGCATTACAAGATTTGGATCGTGCAGTGGTTTTGGGCAGCCGCAGTTTTGGTAAGGGTTTGGTGCAAAGACCTCAAGATTTGGTTTACGGTACGCAACTCAAAGTAACGATTTCGCGTTATTACACCCCTTCTGGAAGGTGTATACAAGCACTTGATTATACGCGTAAAGACAAAAATGGTATTGCCACCAGAACCGATGCCAAAAACTACAACACTTTCAAAACCAGAAAAGGACGCACCGTTTATGATGGAGGTGGCGTATTGCCAGATATTGAAATGGAAGAAACCAAGACCAGTCCAATAGCTAATGCTTTATTGAAAAACGACGGTATTTTTAATTATGCCACTCAATATTATTATAAAAATCCAAATATTGGAACCAAAATACCTGTCCTAACCGATGCGGATTATGCGGACTTCAAACAGTTTTTGAAAACACAAAAATTTTCATTTGACACAGAAACTGAGTTAGCTTTGAAAAACACTTTGGCAGCAGCCAAAAAAGAAAAACTGGATGACGGCATAGCAGCTGAATACCAACTATTACTTACTGCACTCCAAAAAACGGAAAATGCTTTGCTGGACAAAAATCAAAAAGAAATCAAAGGTTTACTATTGGATGAAATCATTAAACGATACCAATACCAAGAAGGACTTTACGAATATTATATCAAGAACAATCCCGAAATCAAGAAAGCAGTTAGCATTTTAAACACTTCAGAAGAGTATAATTCTATTTTGAAAATTTGATGAAAATCATATTCAAAATAATAGCCTTTCTGTCTTTTTTTGGACATTATATACAAGAAATTCACATTCAAAACGTTTATTTTGAATTTAAAAACTCATTCTTTTACCATTAGAACAAAAAAACAGAGGCGTTTATTCAAAAAACAAACACTTCTAAAATGATAATATGTTCCTATTTATGACTATTGTGATGACAGAGGAACCAATGATTGTAATTTTAAATTAATAGACAAAAGAGTAGAGTTTTTAATTTTGAAGATTTAAAATTTCAAGTTTACTATTTTGTATTTTAGTCCTACAAACATAACTTTCAATGAGTACTTTAGAACTAAAAAAAGAACTACATCAAATTATTGACAATAGCGACACTAATCTCACTGAGGCGTTTTATAATTTAATTACAAATCACTTGTCAAAATCAGAACACAGCAAAATGATTACGGTATAAGAAGATGATATAAAAGCAGGCCGTATTCATAGTCAAGATGATGTTAAAAAAATGATTGAAATTTGGAGAGAATAACGAAGTAATAGACATCTACTTTTGAATAAACAACAAATCAATTTCTTTAATTTTTTCAAAACCTTTATCGGAAGTAATAAGTGGAATGTTATAAATAATCGCTGTAGAAGCAATAATAGCATCTGGAATTTTTATTTTGTAATTATTGCGAATTGCAATACATTCTTTTTTAATCTGATGATTCATATCTAAAATAAGACAATCATCTAACAAATTTTTAAACTGATTTCTTTGTGTTTTAGAAATACTAAATGCACCTAACAACTCTATTTCAGTAATAAAAGATACCGCAAAACTATAGTCCAAAAAGGATTCTACAAAAGGCTCTCCTTGATTGACATGAATTAAAAAATTGGTATCTACCAAAAAATTAATCCCATTCATTTCTCGCCTCTTTTTGAAAACCTAACGCATCTATATTTTTCGTAGATAAACCAAAGTGTTTGCGCAATCCTTTTGATTCTTTCTTCTGAATTATTTTTTCAAGTGTTTCTTGAATTTCTTTTTTTGACTGCTTTTTAGTTATAATGACTGTCATAAACTTTTAAATTAATTCATACTTACAAATTTACAGTAATTTTCTATTGATTGGTAAACTATTTTTTTTCTTGACAAATCAACCTCTCACCATTTCGATATGCGGGATATCGTCTTCGAGATACATTTCGCTCGTTTGTACAAAACCATGGCTTTCATAGAATTTTTTAAGATACAATTGAGCTCCTATAGTAATTTGGCTTTCGCTAAAATGTTCCAAAATACCCGCAATTGATTCTTTCATTAAATCATGTCCCCATTTTCTGTCTCTATAGTCTGGATCCACTGTTACTCTGCCTATGGATGAGTTTTCAAAAGAAATCCCTGCTTTAAAAAGTCGGGAGTGAGCCACAATTTTTCCATCAAAAGTACCGTAAAGATGCAAAGCCACTTTGTCCTTACCATCCAAATCAAGGTAGACACAGTTTTGCTCCACCACAAAGATCCTGCTTCGCAATTGGAGTATATCGTACAATTCATTCACAGTTAATGCCTCAAAAGGCTTTATTTTCCATTCTATAGTCATGAATACAAGCTTAATTAATATCTCAATGAATTCTTCTGGCAAAAGGTTCCAAAAGTAGTGATTCTTTTCAAAAATGGTATCAATTTATTTGAACCCTTTTTAGAATAGATTCCAACTCATGCATAAAATCCCGTTTATCTTTTGAAGGCACATAACAAAACCCTTCCAAAAAAACGATTCTATTGTTTTGAGGATCCAAAACGAAATAATTCAAAAAAGAACCAAACATAAAACTGTCTTTCAATCGCCAAGTCCCTTTAACTTCATAAGTTACTTTGCCATTAAGCATTATTTTTGAAACATAAAGAGGAAAGGATTCGTCAATATACATACTAGAGGCAGATTTTTTGCTTTTAATGTATAATGCACCAATTGAATCGTGAATTTTAATAAATTGCTTTTGAAAATCACCTTTAATATCTATGCAATCAGAGGGTAATTCTGTAATTATCAAACTCAAACTACCGCTTACAAATTCATTTTTAAGCCAAACAAAATCTTCTTTTTTAATAATGTATTTATAATTGTTTGGAATTTTTAAAGTAAGCTGAAACTGTTTTTGAAGTGCATTTGAAGGCATCAAAGAATCATTTAACATCAACTGATGTGCTTTAAGTTCTCCTTCCTGTATAATTTGGATGACTTGGGGTGATTTTTTCTCAATTAACTGGATAAGGTCTGAAAGTGATTTACCCGTAATATGGACTACGTTTTGAGGTGTAGCATGTTGATTTTTGATTATAACAAAAGAGTTTTTAGTTCCAATTTTGAAAACGATTATCATTCTGCTTTTGGTTTCAAATCCTTCCATTACACGAATTGAAAACTGATTGATATCAAATTGGGGCTCTTCTTTGGGCAAACCTTCAACAGGACTAGCAAACTTGTTTCTGATACTGTCTCCAACTACTCCATTCCACAATATATCATCAATAACAACCGAAACGGAATTTATTTTACCTGTAGATGGTGTCGAGTTACTTGAATTTTCCTTAGAACAAGAAAAAAAAATGACACTTAAAAACAAAAATACATAAGCAGATTTATTCATAATAATAAGAAAGAATAGACCTCAAATATACAGCAGTTTAATGAAATAGTCCTATCGTATTCATTCTAAGTTTTAAATAAAAATTTATTGAATCAGTGAGTGATTTGAGAGTAATGATTTGAAAAATTGCACAAAACGATGTTTAATATTAAAAAAATAAAGCGCAAAATACACTTATGCAATTACTTTAATAAAAATTTAAAATAACTTATTAATCGATAACTTATCCTTTTATTTTTAAACCCATACCTGGTTTCAAATCATCTCCTGAAATGTTATTCCATTTTTTTAAATCAGATACAGTAACACCTGGGTATTTTTGAGAAATACTAAACAATGAGTCTCCTTTTTTTACTAAATAATCTATATCATCCATTTTTGAAGAAGTTGAAATATCTTTTTTCTTAAACGATGATACTGTTGCATTATTGGTAATAATTGCCACTTCATTTTTGGCTACGATTAATGAATTACCTATAGTCAAAGTATTATTTTGAATATTATTCCAATGTCTTAAGTCTGTCAAAGTAGCACCGAATTTTTTTGCAATACTACCAAGATTGTCTCCTTTTTGCACTTCGTATTTTATATCTTTAAGTTCAGGAACAACTACTGCAACGCCTTCTTTAGTTTCTATTGAAGCATTTGCCACTTGAATTGAAGCTCCTAATTTTATATTTGGAGAAGAAAGATGATTCCACTCTTTGATCTCGGCTACTGTTGTATTGTATTTTTTGGCAATCGTATTAAGATTATCTCCTTTTTGCACAATATAGTAATTCGGTTCCGTAGTTACTAATGTATCAATTTTTGCTGTAGTCGTTTTAGAATCTGTGGTAGCCACATTGGAATTTTCTTTGGCTGCAATTGCTTTGTTTTTGTCAATAGCAGAAGTCAATTGAGAGTTTGAATTGGAGTCTTTTTCAATTATAATTTTCAAAGTTTTTCCTGAAGCAATTGAATTTCCTTTGATGTGATTCCATTTTTTTAAATCGGAGACGGCAACATCATTCATTTTAGCAACATCTCCAAGATTGTCACCTCGCTTCACTTTATAATATTTCACTTTTGTATTGGAAGCAGCTACATAAGCTAATGAATCCTTTATATAATTTGATTTCCAATTTTGATTTACTTTTTCTCTTTTGTCCATTTCATATTGAACATAAGCGTAAATACGTTCTTCATTGGAGGTGAAAATAGCCACTTTAGAGGAAGGCAACGTTAAATAATGATTTTTCCCTGCATAATTGGGTACTACATTGCGTTTGTAAGAAGGATTTAAAGCTTGTAGTTGCTCAACAGAAATGTCTAATAAATCAGAAATTTGAGCAAAAGACATTTCTTTTTTTACCATTACTGTATCGGTGGCAAAATGCCGAACCAACGCTTTTTTGGGAACAATTCCATGTTCTTTATGGTATTCATAAATATACATGGTAGCTAAAAAAGCAGGAACATACCCTTGTGTTTCTTTAGGTAATTTATCTTTAATATTCCAGAAGTTTTGTTGGCCACCCGAACGCCTAATGGCTTTGGTTACATTACCTGGGCCAGAATTATAAGAGGCCAAAACCAAATCCCAATCATTAAAAATGGCATACATATTGGTCATATATTGAGCTGCTGCTTCGGAAGACTTGATTGGGTCAGAACGCTCATCAACGTAGGTATTAATATCTAATTTGTATTGTTTTCCAGTTTGATACATAAATTGCCACAAACCAGTAGCTCCAACTTTAGAAACCGCTCGTGGATTTAATGCCGATTCTACAACTGCCAAATATTTTATTTCCAAAGGCACATTTTTCTTAGCTAATTCATCTTCAAAAATTGGAAAATAATATTCGGCTACAGCCATTTGATTGGAAAATGCTTTTCGTCTGTTTTTGAGAAAAGATTTTATTAAATTCTCAAGACCTTGATTGTATTCAATATTAAAAGGGGATTTTGCATCCATAGCCGCCAATCGCTCTTTCAACAATGCGGTAGGTAATTCTTTGTCGATATCTTTATCAATATTTAAGGTATTGATTTCGTTATCTAAATTATTATATATATCAAGTGTATTTCCAATTTGATTCATCCATAAACTATCCGATTTTACGGTACGATCGTATGAAACAAATGAATTTTTGATAGAGTCTAAAAAGGAAACAGGCTTTTCGGTCTTAACTACAAAAGTGTTTTCAAGATTAATTTGAGAAAACATGGTAAAAGATAGCAAAAGAAGAAACGATACGGTGATATTTTTCGTAGTCATATTTGTAATTATAATTCCCTATTATTCAAACGTTTACAAAACATTCTATGCAAAATTAAAATCTATTTTCTAAAATAAGCCATAAATAATGTTAAAAATACAAAAATAATCGATATTTAACGTTATTAATTGTATTCTGTGAGTATATATTTTCAATTAATTATATTTTAAATAATTTTGGAAGTTTCAAAAACCTGAATTATTGATTTTTATTTATATAAAGAGGGAGTATTAAAAATCTGGAAATTTGACACCTTAACAGTTGATTTATATAATTTAGACTTTATATTTTCCTTTTTAAACAATCTAGTTCTACGTCTGTTCGAGTGTTTCGCCAAAAAATGAGATAGCTTTTTTTAATGAAATGTATCGAGAATCATCACCTTGAAGGTTTTCGTTACAATTTAGAATAGTAAAGCTATTGCATTACTATTCTAAATCATTCGAAGAGATGCTACGTGTTTATTGCAGCAAAATAAAAGGTTAAACCCAGAATCCGCCTTAGACTTCATAGCGAAACTGAATTATTCAATAAAAGCAAGAGCTCACGGACTATTTTTGAAGATGTAATACTTTTGTATTTTGTAATTAAAAATGGGAGCAAGTTCTTGGTTTTGAAGAAGAATTTATTTGCAGTAGATTTCTAATGCGGAATCTGGGTTAAATGATAGTACAGTCGTTATTACCACAATAACAATTAAGCACAAAAAAAACCTTTAGTTGCAGGTACAACAACTAAAGGTTTAATGGATTTTTAAAATATAACTAACAATTTAAAAATTCAATGGTATTTAAATTGAATCAAATAATAGAAAATTAGTCTAATATTGCAGCAATTCCAGGTAATGTTCTACCTTCTAACATTTCTAACATAGCACCACCGCCAGTAGAAACATAACTCATTTTGTCTTCAAAACCGAATTGTTTTACAGCCGCTACTGAATCTCCACCACCTACTAGAGAGAAAGCACCGTTTGCAGTTGATGCTGCAATATAATTTCCAAGAGCAATGGTTCCTTTAGCAAAACTTTCCATCTCAAAAACGCCCAATGGTCCATTCCAAAGAATTGTTTTGGACTCCATAATCACTTTTTCAAAATTTTCCAATGATTTCGGTCCTGCATCTAGACCTTGCCATCCGTCAGGAATTTCTCTAACGTCAACAATTTGTGTATCGGCAGTATTTGAAAAAGCATTCGCAGCCACTACATCAACAGGTATGTGAATTTGAACTCCTTTTTCTTTGGCTAGTCTTAAAATTTCTAATGCCAACTCTTGTTTGTCATCTTCACAAATAGAATCTCCTACTTTTCCACCTAAAGCTTTTACAAACGTAAAGGTCATTCCACCACCAATAATCATGTGGTCTACTTTGTCCAAAATATTTTCGATAACAGTAATTTTTGAAGATACTTTTGATCCTCCAAGTACCGCTGTTACGGGTTTTTCACTATTTTTTAAAACTTTGTTTAAACTTTCAATTTCTTTGGCTAATAAAGTTCCAAAGCATTTAGTTGAAGGAAAAAATTGAGCAATAATAGTAGTTGAAGCATGCGCTCTGTGAGCTGTTCCAAAAGCATCATTTACATAAATATCACCAAGTGAAGCTAATTCTTTAGCGAAAGCTACATCACCTGCTTCTTCTTCATCATGAAAACGTAAATTTTCTAATAGTAACACTTCTCCAGGTTTCAAATCTTTTGCAGCTTGTTGTGCTTCGGCCCCAATACAATCGTTTACAAATTTTACAGAAACACCTAATACTTCTGAAGTTGCTTTTAGAATGTGTCTCAAAGAATACTGATCTTGAACTCCTTTTGGTCTACCTAAGTGAGACATTAAAATCGCGCTTCCTCCTTGGGCCAAAATAGCGTCAATTGTAGGTTTTGCTCCTTCTATACGATTTACATCAGTTACATTAAAATTTTCGTCCAATGGAACATTAAAATCTACTCTTATTAATGCTTTTTTATTTTTAAAATCAAAATTATTCAAAGTCTTCATGGTTCTTTTTTTTAGTTGTTTTTGAAAGAATAACAAAGATATAACTTTTGAATAAGTATTAAATTTGAAAATTCTAAAAAAAAATGTGAATTTACTAACGAAATCGATGTAATACCAAACACAAATACTATATAGTCCAAAGGCCCATTCTAATTTGGAGAGCAATAGTAAAAAAAGCAACCGCTCCCGATATTTATCGGGACGCAGATTATTCCTTAAAAAAATAAAATTTTAAAGAAATTAATTCGCGCTAATTCCGCTGTAAGCGGCTAATTTATAGATTAACTTATATTTGAAATCTACGAATCTTCGGCAAAACAACTCATACGTTTGTCTTGGGGAGAGAGTTTGGGTTGAGGATAAATAATTGGACTAATTTATATAGGTGTTTAGTATAAATACTGTTTTCTGTTTGTAATTTATTTCACATTATTATAAAAGCAATACATAACCGATAACTCATAACCAATAACCGACTTCTAATCATGTACAGGACTTTGTGTACAAGGGCAATTACTAACACCTTGCAAGAATCGAAAACCGATAGTCAAAGAATGAGTACCCGAATTACGAGACACCAAATCTTCACTTAATGTTAATTGATAAGAATAACCCATGGATATGTATCCTTTTGTAAACCCAATCATTGGCCCTACACCAAGCGGTTGACCTATCTGATCATTCAGAAAACGATAGGTAGCTCCTACCCAATAGTAATCTTCATACCTGTTGAATTTTCTGTATTTGATGTTTAAATCCGTGATAGAACGTCCATCACTTTGAAATAATTGATAAAAAGCAGACGGTTCCAATTCATCTCTATTTCCCATATCAAGTACATATCCAGTGTACAATTGATAATTGGTAAGCAAATTGGGCTCTAACTTAGTGGTTGTAAAATCAGTGTTTTTTTGCAAGATATTGGTAGCCGTTGCATTAACATAAAATCCTTTGTTTCGGTACAAAAGTCCAATTTCAAAGTTATTGTTGGTTGTAGAACGATTATCAGTGATTCCAGGATCATTTGGACTATTACTTAAATCTGGAACATCAATACGAAATGAATTATAAATATACGAAAGTCCAAAAGAAAGATATTGTTTGGAATAATAATCCAAAATAATATGATGTGCAAAAGTTAGTTTACCCCCAGCTTGTTTGGTATTTCCATTGGAATCATTATACAAAGTAAACCCCACTCCAGATTGATCCAAAACTCTAAAATCGGCATAAAGTGCTTGACTACGAGGTGCGTCTTCAACACCAACCCATTGTTGGTAACCATTAAGATTTATTCTAAAATTATCACCAATTCCAGCATATGTAGGCGAGACCACAAAGGGATTATCGGCCAAATATTGTGTAGCTACAGGAACATTCAACTCTTGACTGTAACTGGCTGTTACAGTCAAAAGGAAAATACTGATTAAGATCTTTTTCATTGTTTTTTTTTCATTTTAGGAAAACTCCTCACACTTCATTTATCTGTATAGGGTAAAATGACCCATAAACTCACGATCATCTTGATTGTGTCGTAATTTCAATACATACCAATAGTCACCCATTGGCAATTCGGTACCGTTGTAATTACCGTCCCAAGATTGTCCTGCACCAAACGTACCGACAACTCGACCATAACGATCATAGACTATAAACTTAATATCAGGATAATTTTCTGTGTTAGTAGGTTTCCATGTCTCATTTGTACCGTCTCCAGTCGGAGTAAATATTGGAGGTATTACAATATCTATAAATTCAAAATACTTGGTAGCAGCTGCAACACAACCATTAGTGTCGGTTACCGTAACCGTATAATTGCCCGATTTAAAATAAATATATTTTGTATTGGAACCATTAGATACCCCATTTACAGTAAATTGATACACCTTAGAACCACCTGTTACAGTGGCAACAATTTCATTCAATCCTCCAAGATCAAGAGTAATCGCTAAAGGATCTATTTTTTCAATTGGAAAAACAGGAGTAGCATCGATACAACCATTTTTATGATGCACCATTATATAATGATCACCAGGAGTAAGATTATTAAATACATTGCTTCCGTTTTCGGTAGTACTGGCATCTAAATAATACTTAACATCGGCTAAATTATTACTTGAATCGACTGTTACAGTAACCTTGTTGGCAGGTAAATCATTAACACATTCAGTAGAAATAGTAGCTACTGGATTAAGGGTTACCGATGGGTCTAGAGCTACAGGCAATTCAAATGTACATGAATTAGCATCTTTGATATAAACGGTATGATTTCCTCCTGACAATCCTGTGAAAAGAACTTGATTAAGCACATAGGTTCCATTAGGATTATCTATGCTAGTACTGTATGGTGCAGTTCCAGAACCAGCAGTGATCAAGACAGCAAATTCACCGGTTTTTTCACCAGCACATAATTCTTGTTTGATAGAAAGCGGGTCTACTTTGGCATCAATTGGAAGGGGTTCCGTAATAGTAACATCTTGAAGTAAGTAACAACCGTTTTGATCTTGAATAATTACTGTATAAAGACCAGGTTTTAAGTTGGTAAACAAACCGGTATCCAAAAACTTATCAGATCGTGGCGTAATAGCATATTTAATTATACCTGTACCATCAAAACCATTTACTGTTATTGTACCGTCACCATTTCCGGCACATTTTACATCCGTTTTAGAAAAGGTGTAGTTTAAGGCAACCGCAGGCTCCGCAATAGTAATCACAATAGAATTTGCAACGCAATCTCCACTGTTTACTCGTACAACATAAGTTCCAGCTGGCAATTGTGTAAAATTACCAGGGGTTACTTGAGTAGGTGTGAATGCGAGAGGCAATCCACTTCCATTTAATAAAGTATAAACATAATTTCCTAAACCTCCAGTAGCGGTGGCTATAATAACACCAGTAAAGTCACCTTTACAGTTAATTTTTGAATTAACGATATCAACAGCAACATTTAAAGTAGGTAAAGCATCAATTTGTATGTCATTTGAAACAACACTTCTACAACCATTGGCATCTCGAACATAGTAACGATAAACACCAACAGCGATTGGGAAAGTAATTGAAGTAGCAAAACTACCTGCAATTACAGCAAAATTTGGAGTTGTACTATAAGTGTACAAACCTGTTCCACCAGTTGCAGAAAGAGTTACGGTAGCTTGAACATTACAGGTATTTGTACTTGCTTTGACTAAACTAGCCACTACAACATTTGGTTGTGCTATAGTCATTACAGCAGAAGTAGTTCCGCAACCCCAGCCGTCAGTAACCGTTACTGTATAAGCTCCTGCTTCTAAATTTGTGAATATGTTTGAAATTTGTGGTCCAGAAGAGACAACAGGTACCAAAGAAGTTCTATTTAATGTGTATAAATAATTGGATCCTTGACCTCCAGTAGGTACACCCACAGTAATGCTTGCACTAGTGTCTCCATTACAAGTCAAGAGCAGCGTACTTGGAGTAGCGGTAAAGGCAATTGGCGTTGGATTGTTAAGCGGTACTACAACACTTGCTACACAACCTTTTGTATCTCTAACATTTACTGTATAAGTTCCAGCGGTTAGATTCGTAAAGTTTGAAACAGTTGAATAAGCAACCGCAACAGGACCCACCAATTCAAATTCATAACCACCTGGCCATCCACCTGTTGCAGAAGCTGAAATAGACCCGCTATCGACAGCAACACAAGTAATCACAGAATGGGTTTCAAGGGCAGTCAATGCGGCTGTTGGTCCTGTAATGGTAAAGTTTTTACTTACTGTACAGAAAGGCGTGCCGGACAAAGAAGCGGTAATCATAAAGGTACCCGCACGTAAACCCGTAAGCGTAATTGGCCCAGGTGTTGGACTATTAGTTGTTGGTACCACCACTACTGGTGCTAATGGATTCGCAATATCAAAAACCGTATAATCAAACGGCCCAGCATTATCCATTGGCGTAGGTACTCTATCGATTAAAGTAACTCTTGCACTTCCGTTGGCATCGGTAAAACACGTTACATCAACCACATTGTCAATGGTTAAGTCAAAAGTGTTCGGTTCGTTTACATAGTGTACGCCAATGATTTCACAATTCGTATCTAAGTTTCTCACCGTGATTTCGTAGTTTCCTACTGGCAAATTGGTGAATGTAGCTACACCACCCACAACTGAAACTGGAGGCAAATTATATGCAGTTCCTTTTGTTGCAATCGGTGGCACACTATTGTCATAAGTTACATCCTGAACCGCAAACGCTAAGTTGGAAGGCGCACCTCCAATTGAAGTTACCGAAACTTCAATAGTTTCAAGGTTAGTACACGTTATCGCATTAGTAACGTTCACATTTACTTTATCCAATTGGATATAAGGAGCAATAATAATTGGAGCCGTTGTGGTACCGATACATCCTTTGCTGTCATAAACATTCACCACATAAGAACCTCCTGAAAGATTCGCTTCGGTGTATACATTGCTGTTACCAAATTGAACTACCGTATTTGGAGTACCTACTTTGATGAATTCATAATTCAAGTAGGTACCTGAACCACCTGTAACTAAAGTTGGATCTACCGTAATCGTCGCTAAGTTTCCTGCGTTACCTGATGTACAACCGAATTCAAGAACTGTTGGAGCCGGAACTATAATTTGTGCTGGTTGAGAAACATCTATTGTTTGTGAAACCGAACACAATCTTCCAGAAGTAACAGTTACGGTATAACTACCCGCTTCCAAACCACTGAATAATGGAGATGGTTGTGTTCCTGTTAAAGGTATGGCAACTGATACTCCACCAACAGTAGTTCCTGTTAAAGCATATGAGTAAATAGGATTATTATTTACAGTCAATGTTGAAGGAGTCATGTTAGCAGTAATCGTGCCATCTGATCCTCCTTCACAAGTCACTGGCGTTGTATCTAATACAAAATCAATGGCAGTATTAGGCAATAACATGGTTACAGAAACCGGTTTAACACAAGCTGGTACTGTTGCAATATCTCTTACAAAGAATGTATAAGGAGTTGCACTAGCTGCTAAGCCACCAAATACATTTGAAGAGACATAGGTAATACTATCATTACTATATTCATAATTCGCTGGAATAGCAGATCCTCCACTAGCTGTTAGGGTCACTACACCGTCTGCATTTAAGCAAGTAGATAAAGTGGTTACATCGGCTTGTAATTGTATTGGTTCAAAAATCGTTACTGGTACAAGCGTTTGATTAATACAACCATTAGCATCTCTTACCCAAATAGTATAATTACCAGGCGCAGTAACAGTTAATGAATTCGAAGATTGAAAACTATTGCCATCCAAACTATATTCTAAAGCACCAACACCGCCTGCACCCGCTGCAATGATTGCATAACCCGTTGGAGACGGACATTGACTAGCAGCACTTGCTGTTACAGTTGGCACTGGATCTAATGAAATCGGCACTGTTACAAAACGGAAACATCCGTTAGCATCTTTTACATATACGTCGATTAAATCAGGTGATACAGCTGTTGCTGATGTTGCAATTGTTTTGGTTTTTGAAGGAGAGTAGAATCCTATTGGACTTGTTGTAGTAGGCACAAAAGCAAATTCAAAGCCCCGCGTTCCGCCCACAATAGTTGTATCATCAACAGTAAGTACTGCTCCTAAAGTGTTACAATTTTGATTTTTAACGTTCACCATTAAACCAGTCAAATCTAAAGCAGCTGGCTCAGTAATGATAACCACATTAGAAGTACCTGGACAACTTGGATAAGCTGTTTGTGTAACCACTACGGTGTAATCATTTCCTGCAACTAAACCAAATGGAATGACAAACGGATTAGAAGCTGTCGTGTTATGTGAGTTCGTATATACCGAAGTCGCACCATTGAAAACTTCATAAGTATAAGCACCGGTATAGTTGCCAATATTAATTTCAATAGCACCCGTTGCATTAGTAGCACAATCTACATTCGCAGCAGCACTAGCCGTTAGGGTCATGGTATTGTAATTTGGAACGGTCAACGCATTTGATTTAATACGACAAGTAGTGTTGTTATCAATGATTTCAAATTCATAGAAACTACCAACTACAAGAGCGTCGTAGGTAAATGTAGTTCCGACTACAGGCGTTGGCCCTTGAATTAATAAACCATCTTGGTATACATTGTAGGTAAATGGATTTGGAGTATTTGTTCCACCATTAATTACCACATTCATTTCTTGTTTATTGTTTAAACAGTCAATTGGAGTACCTAAACTCGCAACAGCTGAAACCAATTTAGGGAATGCAGCGATTGGAACTACGATATCGTCAATACAACCATTCACATCTTTAGTATAAAACGTTACACTTGAAACACTTGTGTCTATGACATCAAAGGCATACTTATTATCAATTGGAATGCTATTGCTTGGGAAATAATTGATTCCGTCAGAACTAAAGGTATAGGTTCCACTTCCGCCTGCTGCACTAACAGTTACCACCGTTATGTTTGGTGTATTCGTTGGAGAACAAGTAAAAGCAGATACAGAATCTAAAGCAGCCACAACTGGTGTTGGGTTTATAATAGGCTCAGAACCATTAAACAGACACTTTTTAGCATCTCTTACAATATAATTGCCTGGTCCTGCAGGAAGTCCAGTAAATTCATTAGAATCTTGCCAAGTCGTTCCTCCATCTGTACTATATTCATAAGGCAGAACCCCTCCAGTAGCCGTAATTTTGATAGAACCATCCGCTAAACCAACACAAGTAGGTTGCGTTACGGCAGCAGTAGCAGTTGGATTAACTTTAGCTGCAATATCTACAACCGTGCTTTCAACTGTACAATTATTTAAATCTGTAATTCTAAATTGATAAGTACCTGATGTACTGACAGGGTATGTAAAAATTCTGGTATCGTTGCCAAAATTAACCGAAGCTAAATATGGCGCACCATTAATAGATACTTCATATCTAAAATCAGGTGTAAGATCCGATGAAGTAAATAATCCATCAGATACCGTCACTGTAATTAATCCATCTGGCGAAGTGGTACAATCTAACTCTTTAGTTACCTCTGCTAATACAGATAATTTTTTATGTAATGTTACAGCTGAAGTATTAGAAGGACAACCATTGGTGTCTCTCACTATAATGCTTTGAGGTCCTGAACTCAAGCCAGTAACAGTATAAGGGAAACTAGCTACATTTTGAAATGTACCTCCATTTACTGAAATAGTATAAGGCCCAATTCCTGGAGATGTCAAATCCACATCTAATGAGAAAGCACCTTCTACAGCACAATTAGCCACATTTGATAAATCAATAACAGGAATTGGATCAAGTAAAACTGTTACAGGAGCTACTTTAATACAACCATACGCATCTCTAACATAAACCAAATAATTATCTGCTTCTTTATAAAATGTATTTGCAGAATGTGAAGCAATATTAAAAGAGGCTGCTGTTGGTGCTGTATCAGAGCCATCTTGGCCAATAGGTCCATTATCAACTAAAACTTGATACAAATAAGGGACAGCAGTTATTGGAGGTAAGGCCGCTAAATCTTCAGCAATAACTGTACCCCCTCGTGCTACAGCAACTATTTGACCTGCGTCAATATTACAATTGTCATTTTTAATAACTGAAGCTGATATAGATAAATCAACTGAGGATTCTTTTATTTCAAAAATTGCTGAAGCTGACTTACATAGATTAAAAGCACCCGTGCCATTTTCTATAAACCTTATGTAGTAGCTTCCAGGTTCTAATGTTGCAGCCATCGGTGAAAAATCAGTTATAGTAACTGGAGTACCAAATGTAACTGATACATTAAAGAATGGTCCTACAGGTGCATTAGAATAAGCATAAAACAACTGATAATCTATAGATGTTGTTGTAGCATCAAAATCATCAATAGTAAAGGTAACTTTTCCATCTTTATTACCTTTACAAGTAACATTTTTAGGAGTTACAGTTGAAGTAAGCGTTGATGCTGGTGCAATTGGTTGATCCGCACTTTTTACATAATAACAAAGTGTAGTTAAATCATGTACTACAAAAGTGTAAGTTACTCCTGGTGTAAGATTTGTAAAAGTTCTTGTATCTACTCCAGGAACATCTGGAGTATACCAAGTAGTAGTGTATGGAGACGTATTAGTTTCTAAAATACCGAATTCATAATTACCACTTCCAACAGTTGATATAGCTTTTACAATTGCAGTTCCTCCTGTAGTACAATTTGAACTCAAAGTAGTTACATCAATAGATAAATCAGATGGTGGTGAAGCGATTGTAATTTGTTTACTTAAAGAACAACCATTTGCATCAACAACATTTACAGTATATACTCCAAAATTGATTACTGTAAAAGTGTAATTTTCTCTACCTGTTGTCGAGGCAGTATAAGGATTACCAGCAATTATATCCCCAAAATTATTTGTAATAAAATATCTAAAAGGAGTTGCTACAGTCGCTGTTCCTCCAAGTACATTTAATACCTTAATTTCTCCTAGACTTGTCCCTCCTGGGTTATTACATGTTATATCTTCTTTACCTAAAACAAATGTTATAGGATCAGGTTGAGAAATAACAATAGATGTTGGATAAGTAAAAGTACATTCTTTACTATCTTTTACTGTGATTGTATATGTACCAGCTATAAGTCCAGTAAATAAATTTGAACTTTGATATGGAGAACCGTTTATACTGTATGTAAATGGTCCCACTCCCTTGCTTGGATCAATGGTTACTTCTATGATACCTGTGGCGTCACCATGACATTTTATAGACTGTTTTTCTACTAAAGTAACAATTTCGGGATATACAATTGGACTGATCACTACATTATTAGTTTCAACAGTACAAGCTGCAGGTAAATTAGAATCTGTAATTCTAAATTTATAAGTACCAGCTACACTTGTTGTAAATACATTTCCAACTATAGTTGCAGGAGCTACTGGTGCTCCATATAGCCCTCCATTAAATGATACTTCGTAATTATAAGCTGGTTTTCCTCCAAATGCATCAATTCTAATTGTGGCGTTTGGTGTAGCTGTACAATCTAATTCTTTCGTTCTAACAGCCGCCGCAGTTAATACTTGGTTTACTATAACAACTTCAGTATCTGTACAACCAAAAGCATCTCTTACAGTAATGGTGTACGTTCCAGGCGCAACGGTAAACGTATCTAGTAAAGCACCAGTTGGAGCGACACCTGTATTGATAGAATAGGTATAGGTACCTGAACCTCCCGTTGTAGTAGCCACGATTTGGAAAGAACTTCCTGTTGCAGTACATTGTCCATTTACAGTTGTACTAACTACAGGATTTGAGTAAGCCGCAATAGTAAATGAAGTAGAAACGATACAACCATTAGCATCGGTAACGGTAGCGGTATAATCACCAGCCGTCAGATTGTTGAAGGTTCTAGTACTTTGTGTAACAACAGTTGTTGCAGGAGATGGTCCTGTCACGGTATAAGTATTAGATCCCCACCCACCAGTCGTATTAATAGTGATACTTGCTGTTAATGCATTACAAGTAATCGGTGAAATAGTTGGAGCCGTAATAGCCAAAGGGGCACTTGGCGCCGCAACTGTTGCAGAAGCCGTTATGCTACAATTGGTTGTAGTATTGGTAATTGCTAAGATATGAGGTCCAGCAGCTAAACTAGGAACTAAAATATCAAATGTAGTTCCTGTTGCTGGAGAAGTACCTGTACTTGCAGGTAAAACACCATCTATAGTATAAGAATAAGACGTATTGTTACCAAATCCGCCAACAGTATATCTAATAGATCCGTTGCTCTCACCAACGCATACTACATTACTCACCACTACTCCACTAGCAGAAAGTGTTGGTAATACTGGTACTGAATAGGTAGTAGAGAAAAGACAATTTTTAGCATCTCTGATTTCAAAACGATAGGTAACTCCTGGATCTAGATTGGTAAAAGTAGCACTAGATTGAAACGGTGTTACTGCAGCAGCTGGAGCACTAATTCTATATTCTACAGCTCCAAAACCACCTGTATATGTATCAATTGTGATGTCCGTTTTATTTGCAGGACAAGCAACCAGAGAATTAGTAAACGTCATTGCCGTTGGTGGCGTCAAAGCATCAATTACCATGGCTGGAGAAGAAGTAAGTGAACATCCTTTGGCATCGGTAGTCGTTACGGTATAGCTTCCTGCTACTGTCAAATTAGGGAAAAGTCCTGTGGTATTGGTGGCTACTGTTGTTTCAACCGCCAAAACGGTTCTTTTCAACACATAAGTAAATCCTCCATTTCCATTCGTCGCCAAAGCTGTAATGGTAGCGTTAGTAGTACAAGTATAAGGAGTTGTTATACTAGCTGTAAGGGTTATTAGAGTAGGTTCAAAAACTACAGCTGTACCATCATAAATACATCCCTTGTTGTCTCTGATTTGATATGGGTATGAAGTTCCAGCCACAGATCCAGACAATGAACCATAGGTTACTGTACCAGAAAATCCTAAATTATTAAAACTATAAGTAAAAGGAGCTACTCCAGTAAGTGCTTGCAAAGTCACACTTCCGTTGTTTAATGTCTCACAAGTTTCGTTAGTTACTACTGCATTACCCGTCACAGCAACTTTTGCATTGATAGTGGCAGAAGTAGTGGTTTTACAACCAATAGCATCCGTAATTTCAAATTGATAAGTACCTGAAGCCCCTGTAGTATAGGTAAAAGTAGTAGCAGTCCCTACAGGACCAACAAGTGTTCCTGTTGTTTGTCCCGATGTTAGTATCACCGTAAATGGTGCCGTTCCGCCAGAAATGGTTCCTGTAATCACAGCATCTGGAGAAGCTGGTGCAACATCACAATCCAAATCAGTAGTTACAGGAGAATTGGCGGTTAACTTAGTATTAATTACTTGTTGAGCAGTATCAAAATAACAACCATTACCATCAGTTACTCTAAAAACATAATTGCCCGTTACAGCAGCCGTATGCGTAAATGATGTTGTAGTAAACGTCGCGCTAGAAGCACTAAAAGTTCCACTGTTTAATTTTGTTTGATAGCTGTAAGGTGCTACACCTCCTGAAATAGACACATTAATTTGTGCTCCAGTAGTCGGATCAAAACACATTGCTGTGCTAGGTACTACTGCAGCAGATATCGTTGGTGGTGCATCAACAGGCACAGCCACTCCAACAGGAATTTGGCAACTATTAGCATCACGAACAAAAACAGTATAACTTCCTGAAGGAACATTTGTAAAAATTCCTCCATTATTGCTGTAAGCTGTGACTACTGTTGTTCCATCTGACTGACGCAATTCGTATTGATAGGCTGGGGTACCACCGCCACCAATGGCCGTAATGGTAGCTCCGGTGGTACAAGTAGCTTGTTTGGTAACCGAAGCACTTAATGTTACAACAGCAGGTGCACTAATCGTTACATCAAACGGTTTAGAACAAGCCGCTATAGCAGAACCTACAGGACGTACAACTACCTTATACAAAGCTGCACCCAAATTAGTAAACTTTACTGGAGAAGTTGTAGAAGTGGTCCAAGTAACTCCGTTATCTTTAGAATATTCAAACCCTTTTATAGCATCAAAATTTTGAGCCGCAATGGTAATTTCACCATTGGTCAACCCATTACAGGTTACATTTTTCTGTCCAGAAATTTGTGCGGTAAATGCTTTTCCGGTTGGTACTACAATGGTAAAATCTTTGGTAGTAATACATGATTTTGGGAGTTGAAAGACATTTATATCATCAATTAAAACATCATTCCCATTTATAACTGTACTATTAGAACGAACCAAAAAAGTTAAATCGGTATTATTCCCTGGATTAATCGTTAAGTTATAATTTTCCCATTTTTGGCTTTTAGGAATGCTTCCAGTATTTACAGACAACCCTTGTTTTTGAGCTGTTGGCAAACCATAATCTTTCCATAATTCTATGGTTAAATCGGGATCACCAAGAGTTGGTCTTCCTGCAACTATTAAGTTTAAAGCCCAAATAGACACTTTTACATCTTGATTTGGAATTACATTTGTAATTGGTTTACTATATAAAACCCCTCCTACACCTGCAGTTCCACCTACATTCACACAAAGAAAACGACCTAATGGATCTTGTGGAGTTGTATGATCTTTTGGATTTAAGATCCAAGCTCCTCCAAAATTAGTTATAATTGAACTTGCAACTGCATATTCTCCGTCATTAATCCACTGATCCTTATTGCATTTGTAACCGGGTTGCAAATGTGTGGTAGATTCATCTTCAAAACAGTAAGCAGGATTTATACCTGGTGAAGTGGTAAAAGTACCTTTCCCAAAATCTTCAAACAATAAATTACTAAAGGTGGGTACTGCATTCAATTTGTACTCTACTTTGATACCGTGTGAACCAGGAAGTACATTTAAAAAGACATTATTAGGAGTATTGGTGTTTTTTGTACCATCCAAATAATAATCATAGGTATAGGTAATCCCTCCCGGATTGGCAACAGTTACGGTACTGGTTGCGGTACCATCACAGTTGAAATCGACTGGGGTATTTATATCAATTTGAGGTTCTACTGGTTCTGGATCTAGAGTTACAGAAGCGCTAAAAATACACTTATTGAAATCTCTTACATAGAGCGTATACGTCCCAGGTGCTTTGAAAGCATCATTTACAGTAGTCCACGTAGCTTGATTATCGAAACTGTATTCGTAAGGCGCTACACCTCCTTGAGGATTTGTGATACGTAATTTACCGTAATTTTTAGGAATTCCAAGAAGCACATTTCCACATCCTGCCAATTCAGAAATACCCGCTGATGCGGTCAAGGCTGCTGCAGGCTCAGTAATAACAATTGTTTGCGGTGCATCAAAACAATCTACCCCATTCAAAGAATACTTCAATATTGCCTTATAAGTCCCAATTGGTAAATTAGAAAAAGTGTCATTGTTTACATAAGTAGTGCCATCGTCTATACTATAAGCCAAAGTATATCCGTTGGCATTGGTTACATTAAATTTTATTTCTGCAGTACTAGATCCGTAACATTTAACATTAGTGGAAGTTACCGTGTATATTGGTTTAGGATTATCCGTAACTGTAATAGGAGCAATAGTATATTCGCAGTTGTTAAAATCGACTACCCGAATGGTATAAGCTCCTGGAGTTGCTATAGCAATTACTGGAGAACCACCAAAGACAGTTGGGCTATTTACAAAATAGGTAAACGGACCCGTTCCGCCAACTGGAGTAACGGTAATTTCACCACTCTCACAAGTTAATGGTTTAGTAATAGCTGCTGTTGCTGTTAAAATGGCAGGTTCAATAAGAGTTGCTGTTCCGTTGTAAAGACAACCATCTTCTGTTGAAACAACTACATCATAAATTCCAGGATCTAAATTACTAAAAGTATAATCGTTAGGATTAATAGGACCTACACTATTAATTGGGATTCCACCTTTTGAAATACTATAGAAATATTGTGCACGAACATCGTTCGCTGCCAATTTAATCGAACCTTTTCCTCCATAACATAATGGATTGGTAACTGTAGTTGTAACCGTGAAATCGCGTCTTCTAATTTGGATTCCAGGCACCGTAAATACACAACGATTTGGAAGATTAATTATAGAGCGAATGTAAACAGTATAAATGTTTGGTGTATTAATTGAAAAGATATTACTTGGCTGATAGGTAACTCCATCCAAACTGTATTCATAACCACTAGCCGCAGCAGGTGTGCCCACAACAATTTGACCAGTTGTATTACAAATAATATCTCTTGAAGTTGCTGTTGGGTTTAATGTATTTTCATACACATTAAAGAAATAACGACTAAAACATCCGTTGGTATAATTTAATGTAATTCGATATTGTCCTTGCCCACCAAGATTATAATCCGGTCCTGTGGCTATTTGTGTCCAAGTACACCCGTTGGTTTCATCAGCACAGAGAGTACCACTTGTTAATCCACAACTGCTTTTTTCCCAAATAATTGAATTGGCATCCGTTATCCCTGTTCGAATAAAACGTTTGGCATTATCCCCACATAAATAAATATTTGGAAGCAATTTACCATCATTTGGGCAAGTTACTGTTTCTTCAGCAAAAGGAGTAATTGGATTAGCAACAGTAGTTCCAAAAGGCTCTACTGTAACAGTTTCATCTATAGAAACACAGGGAGCAATGGCTGTATTATGAACATAATAAGTTCCTACATTAGACACATTTATGGTTTGTGTTGTACCAATAATAGGACCCGTAGGCACTCCATTAACAAAAGGACTCAACGACCAAGCATACAGATTGTATCCATTTGCAGCCGTTATATTTACATTAGCACCACACAATTGATATTTCTTGGTATACTTACATCCATTTAAACCTACTAAGAAATTGGTCGCAGATGGCGTTGCTAGATTACAACTTCCAAAAACAGAAATACTAGGGTCATCTGTAATCACAGTTGGATTAGTAACACCTTTATAAGTTCCGAAAGCTTGATTTTTTACTTGATCCGCACACGCATCACTTAAATCATTACAGTTGGGCACAACTTGAACTCCAAATTTAATAATCCATTGATTCCCGTTTATTGTAACTAGATTATTAGGGATATTAAATATAATAGTTCGTGTAGCTGGAGTATAAGTAAATGTTATTCCTGAACCATTTGGAACAACAACATTATTTGGGTCAAATAGAATATTGACAGGCAAAATATCTTTTATAGTAAAAGAATCTGCATCATCATTACCCACATTTTTAAAACCAATTTCATAATTTAAAAAATCGCCTAATGTAACATTTGTATTTCCAATATTTACACCTGCAGCATTTTTTACAACTTTAGTTAAAACAATTTCTGGCTCAATAACATCAACAGCAAAAGTGGTAACATATACCGCATAGGTATCCGAAGTGGAAGTCAATCGATAGGTTGCCCCAGTTTCGTTATTTGGAATTACACCATTATTTGGATTATTAACATTTATTAAATCCATGTCAAATCCAAGAGTGTTCAAACTATTAGGCACCCTAGTACTGACATTTGTTGAAAAGGGGGTTAACACAGTAGGTACCGTTATACTCGAATTAAATACATTGTTTAATGGATTTAAAGAATTATTGACATAAGTAAACCCTGCAACTGAATTGGCTTTAATAAGCAAATCATCTCCAAAAAGTTTTGATTCCCCTTCTTGAGCGGCTACACCAATTGTGGCTCTTACAGGAAGTGGCGAGGGTAATGTTTTAAAACCGTTAACTGCAAAATCAAGATTTCCCAATGTACTAGTGATACTGGCATAACCATCAAAGGTTGATATAAATCTACTTGGTAAAGTTGGGCTTTCATAGACAATAACCAAAGTCCAACCTGCCATTGAACCAGAGCTCTTTTTACCTTTTGCCGCTCTAATATTTGCTGCAAAATAATTTCCGTTTGGATCTGCCAATAGTTGCAACATGCTTGTTACATTTTTATAACAAACATAAGGTGAGTTTGTGAATGAACTTGCAGGAGGAGCTTTATAACCATCAAAAATAATCTCATCTTCATCACCAACTGGGTCAGCAGCATTATCTGCCACTAAATCAACATAATTGGCTGCCCCAGGAACTTTAAATTTAATCTGATTCCAGTCATTTAATCGGGGTGTGCCTACAGTATTTGAACCAGAATTGGTACTTCTTTCATAAGGATAAATGGCAGTCCAATACAAACCAGCATAAACAATTCGTTTACAGGTATTATTAATATTTAACTCAGCACTACTAGAGGCAAAAGTGGTTGCATCTGAATCAATATCTACATACTCTTGATTCAATCCATTATTGTTAATTAAAATATCATAATTTTTGTTGGCCTCTGCTGTTAATGCAGCTAGATTGGTTGGAGTTCCATTTGGATCTGCAGCACTGAAAACGGGAAGTACATTTCTTGGATCTGGTGTATTCTTACTGATATTTGGATAAGTGGTTGCACTCACCATACTATTACCTACAAAAATAACATCTCCTTTGATTCGCATATTCCCACCGGGTAATCGTGGAACAAAGACCTTACCAACTTGAGAATATCCAAGACCGCTATTCAATAAAAATAATGCAATAACAAAGTAATGAAAGGCATACTGCTTTTTTACACTTGAAAAGGAAAAAACAAGCTTTAAGAAACCTCTAATTTTCATTATAAATGAAACTGAATAAAAATCTTTATTGCTTATAAAGTTTTTAAACAAACAGAAAACAGAAAAAATAAATTTAGAAAAAGTAGGTTTTTTCATGATGTATATATTTTAGAGAATCTCTTAAAAAAGTACAATTTGAGGCAAAAAAGTGCTTTTTAAGAAAATCTTATTTTTAATTAAATTCTATAAATTAACAAAAGTAATGCTAAATGTTTTTTTCGAAACCCAAAAAAACAGCCCTATTGTGTTAATTATTTATTATTTTAAGACAATTATAAGTATTACGAGTAGCTTTAAAAACATACGATAAAGAGCTCAAATCATCGCTTAAGAGTTTAAAAATAAACATTTTATAGGAATAACCAATACGATGCCAAAATTATTTTAAAAACTCTTTTTTCTTACAAATTTATTTATCAATTTTAACAATTACCATCTTACTATTATAGGCTTTACTTCCTTTTGCTTGTAGCGCTTGTGTTGCTTCCTCCAAATTATCAAAAGTTGCATCATAAATATAATATTTACTAGAATTGGAATCATAGAAAAAGTTGACTTCCTTTTGTCCAGAAGCAACAGTTTTGGTCACAAAAGCATCTCTTTTTTGAGCTTCACCATGAACAGCTAAAATTAAATAATATCCAGTTTGAACATTTTTAACATTTTTAATAATCTGCATATTGGCTTGGTTGTCTCCAAAATCAAAATCAGAAGTTGTTAGCGGTACAGCGCTCACCTTAGTAGTTTCCTTAATTCTTTTTAAAGTAGCGGCATCTTGTGTAAAACGATCTTGGTCATTAAGAGAAGCGGCACGTTTAATTCTACGTTTTTTCTCGATTTCGGTCTCAACTTTAATTTTTTCTAAAGTAGTAATTAAAGCAGCATTGGTTTGTTCTGCTTTTAATTGATCGGCTTTTAAAGCGTCTATTGTTTTTAAATAATTTTGATTAATTAAATCATTTTTAGGTGCTTTTTTAAGTCGTTCATTATACAAACTATTGAACTGCTCTAGGGTTGCGGCTTGATCCTTATTAACTTGAGCAATTTGGGCTTTTATTGCCTCTAGTTCGGCATTTTCACCAGCTGTGCTTTTAAATTCTACAGTAGTTTTCACAATGCCTTTATCACTTAAATCATTTTCTTCTTTTAGGTCTTTCAATGCTTTTTCTTTATTCGCTACAGAAGCATCTAAACGAGACAATAATTGTTGTTGTTTACGTTTAGAATCTTCTATCGTTTTTGAAAGATTATCCATTGATTTGCCTATATCATCTTTTGGCATAGCATCGGCTTTGGCTTTTGCTAATGCTTCAATAGCCAATTTTGCAGCGGCTGCAGCTTCAATTCTATCTTGTTCGGCTGCAGCATCAGCTTTGGCTTTGTTATCAGCAGCCAATTTTGCAGCGGCATCTGCATCCGCTTTGGATTTCGCTTTGGCTTCTTCGGCAAGTTTAGCAGCAGCAACTGCATCCGCTTTTGCTTTGGCATCAGCAGCAAGTTTTGAAGCTACAGCAGCATCGGCTTTGGCTTTGTTATCAGTAGCCAATTTTGCAGCGGCGTCAGCATCCGCTTTGGCTTTCGCTTTGGCTTCTTCGGCAAGTTTAGCAGCAGCAACTGCATCCGCTTTTGCTTTGGCATCAGCAGCAAGTTTTGAAGCTACAGCAGCGTCGGCTTTGGCTTTGTTATCAGCAGCCAATTTTACAGCGGCGTCAGCATCCGCTTTGGCTTTCGCTTTGGCTTCTTCAGCAAGTTTAGCAGCAGCATCTGCATCCGCTTTTGCTTTGGCATCAGCAGCTAATTTTGCAGCAATTGCAGCATCAGCTTTGGCTTTGTTATCAGCAGCTAATTTTGCAGCAGCGGCATCGGCATCTGCTTTGGCTTTGGCGTCAGCAGCTAATTTTGCAGCGGCATCAGCATCTGCTTTCACTTTGGCATCTTCAGCTAATTTTGCTGCTATAACAGCGTCTGCTTTCGCTTTGTTATCTGCAGCCAATTTTGCGGCAGCAGCATCGGATTTGGCTTTGTTATCAGCAACTAATTTTGCTGCTATAGCAGCGTCGGATTTGGCTTTGGTATCTGCAGCTAATTTTGCAGCGGCATCAGCATCTGCTTTGGCTTTGGTATCTGCAGCCAATTTTGCAGCGGCATCAGCATCTGCTTTGGCTTTGGTATCTGCAGCTAATTTTGCAGCTATAGCAGCGTCGGATTTGGCTTTGGTATCTGCAGCCAATTTTGCAGCGGCATCAGCATCTGCTTTGGTTTTAGCATCAGCAGCTAATTTTGCAGCGGCATCAGCATCTGCTTTGGTTTTAGCATCAGCAGCTAATTTTGCAGCGGCATCAGCATCTGCTTTGGCTTTAGCATCAGCGGCTAATTTTGCGGCAGCAGCATCGGCATCTGCTTTGGCTTTGGTATCTGCAGCTAATTTTACAGCGGCATCAGCATCTGCTTTGGATTTGGCATCAGCAGCTAATTTTGCAGCTATAGCAGCGTCGGATTTGGCTTTGTTATCAGCAGCCAATTTTGCAGCAGCATCAGCATCGGATTTGGCTTTGTTATCAGCAGCCAATTTTGCAGCGGCATCAGCATCTGCTTTGGATTTGGCATCAGCAGCTAATTTCGCAGCGGAATCAGCATCGGATTTGGTTTTAGCATCAGCAGCTAATTTTGCAGCTATAGCAGCGTCGGATTTGGCTTTGTTATCAGCAGCCAATTTTGCAGCGGCATCAGCATCTGCTTTGGATTTGGCATCAGCAGCTAATTTTGCAGCGGCATCAGCATCTGCTTTGGCTTTGGTATCTGCAGCCAATTTAGCTTTTAAAATTGCATCTTCTTTTACTTTATTTTCAGCAGCTAACTTAGAGGCTGCATCAGCATCTGCCTTAATTTTTGCATCAGCAACTAATTTTTCTTTGGCAGCGGCAGCGGCAGCTTTAGCTTTTGCATCGGCAATTAGTTTAGAAGAAGCGTCGGCATCGGCTTTTGTTTTTGCATCAGCAGCCAATTTAGCTTTATTTGCAGGTTCGGCATTCTTAACAGCAATTGCATCTGCATCTGCTTTGGCTTTTGCATCAGCTGCAAGTTTATTTTTTTGTAGCATTGCTTCAGCATCGGATTTCGCTTTGGCATCTGCTGCCAATTTGGCTTTTGAAGCAGCAATTGCTGCATCAGCTTTTGCCTTATTAGCAGCAACCAATTTGGCTTTATTCAATTCGGCCGCTTTTACTTGTTGTGCAATTTTGGCATCTGCAACCGCTTTTGTATCAGATTTTGGTTTTGTAACTGCAGCTCTTTGTATTGGAGCGGGTTCAATTAAGGCACCTTCCTCTTCATCATCACCGTAATCAAAATTATTATTTTTGAATTTATAAGTTAATACAATTATATGTGAAGCTCCTAGATTTGAAATATCCCCTAACCCCATTCCATAAGAATATTCGAATGCTATTTTTGGAGTTATATTCATTCCTACCCCAGCAGTCATACCAAGTACAGAATTGTAACCTGCTTGTGCCCAAATTCCTTTTGGTATTGTAAATACTGCAGAACCGGAAATGACAGTTTGTTCTTTGTTTAATTCCGCTTTAACAATACCTGAAAATTTACTTTTGTCAAAAAAACCATAAGAATCCATAAAACCTGTATACATTACATGACCTTCAATCCCTTTGTTGGGATCGTCTTTTAAGATACCGGTATTAAAATTATAAGTTATTAAATTATTAAAACCCAGTCCAAAATCAAAAAAACCAGTACCATAATTAATTCCTGGATTTATCGTTAAAACAGTATTGGAAGGGATATTATCTAAAGAAGGATCTGGATAATTTGATATCACCTTACCACTATTTAAACCACTTTTGTAAGCACTTAAATTGATACCAAAAGTCAAATTACTATCTTCTTGCAATAAAATATTATGAGCAAAATTGGCTACTACTCCAAAAGTGGTTAGCAAACCCTGATTTTGTTGAAAAACACTTAAACCTACACCCTCATTTTCTTTAAAACGACCCGAATAACTTAGCATATACGTTTTTGGAGCATTTTCGAAACCTGCCCATTGCGTTTTATTAAATAATGTCACATAGGCACTTTGTTGTCTAACAAAACTAAAAGTTGGATTGATTACAAAAGAATTAAATTTTAAAGAATTTCCCGGTGGAATAACAAAAGATAGTACACCATCTTCTCTATCTTGAGCATAGAAATTTTGAAAAATACAGGCGAAAAATAAAACGCTTAATAAAAAATTTTTCATATTATTTAACAAGAGTTATCGAACCCTTTTTGGCAGAACCGCCATTTGGAGTAATTATATAATAGTAAACCGGATTAAAATTATTGAATTCAATTGCGGTTTGAGGCCAACCGCTATAGTTATCATAATCGTCACTTTCAAAAACAATTTCTCCCAAAGAACTTAAAATCATTATATGAGTATTTGTACCACTTATATATTGATCAGGAATAATCCAAGTATCATTAACACCATCACCATTTGGCGTGACAATATTTGATATTTTTGGAACATTAAGATTTACTTTAAAAGAAACTTCAAAAAGAAATTCTTTAGTAATTATACACCCTGAGGTTTGAGTAATAATAGCTTTATATTTCCCTTGGGCAGTAATATCCAAAAAACTTTGATTGGCACCAACTATAGCTACTTCATTCAATAACCATTGATAGGTTGGTACAGAGGCATCAGTTGTCAATGTTACATTTAGCGTTTCACCTTCAGTAATATTATTTACTTTATCAACTACAACTCCTGATATTGAACTATTATTTTCAAATACTTTAAGATCTAAAGTACCTGTAGATTTACATCCTCCAAAATCAACATCACAAGTGTAAATCCCTTTTTCATTTGTAGAATAGGAATTCGTATTGGCTCCATTTATAATGACATTATCTTTTTTCCAAGTATAAGAATTACCAGCTGTTACAGATAAAGTAGTATTTCCTGAACTAGAACAAAAAGGGTTTCCAGAACTCGAAACTATTACAGCTCCAGCACCAGTTGCGCCTGAAACAGTTACCCCTTGAGATCTAAAATTATCATCTGTACAGAGACCATAATCAAGTTTAGCATAATAAACACCAACAGTATTAACATTCAATGAATTAGAATGCTGGCCTGAAATTAATACATCATCTTTGTACCAAAAATATTTTAATTGAGGATAATTGGCGGGAGAAGAATTTGGAATAGTAGGAGTAGGATTGTAAACAGTAAGGGTAACACTACCACCGTTGCAGAAACTAACAGTTGGTTGATTATTATTAATTGCAAAAGGTCCACTAAATGCCTTATAATATGCAGAAAAAGTTTTAGTACTTGTAGTTCCTTTTATAGTAAAAGGCTGACTAGAAATACCGTTTGAACTTGTAACTCTTAATTTGTAAGTATTCGAACCTACTAAATTTGTAGGCACAGCAAAAGCTAAGGTTTTATCTGTAGGTGTATCAGCGGGAGTACCCGGTAGACTAGGTAAAAGCGTAGTTGTAGTTGGTGTTGCAAAAGACCCTGAAGCATCTGAGAGCTCTACTTTAAAAACTATATCTGTAGCAAAACCAGATATAGAAAAAGAGGCACGAAACTCATTGAAAACATCTCCTGGCTTGGTTGGATGTGGACCTCCAGCACAAATTTTATCAAATTCTAAAATTTGTGGAGTTATTTGTTGTCCGAATATACTGTTTGTTGAAACTAGCACATTCAACATTAATATAAAGATAAATGTCTTAGAGATACAAAAAGATGTAGGAGAGCTTTTCATGTGTAGTTCTTTTTTTATTACAAGCAACCGATAGTTTTCGGAGTAATTGAGAACCATTTATAACAATAATTAAACACTTTTATTATATGAAACATTAATGATATATTTGACTCAATTTCAATTATGTTACAAATAGTTTTAAATAATTAAAATATTTTACAATCAATTTTAAGTAATAAAATGAAAGTCAAACCTCAACGTTCAGGTCCAACTTTCATTTCATATTTAGTTACTATTTGTTTTAAATCTATTTGATATCACGAGATCATTATTGGTGTTTCCAACTACTGGTCTCATGGCGATTTAATTAAATTTTATATTATTATTTTGTAGCAGCTGTAAATTTTGAAAGTGCTAACCTAAAATCTGGTCTTCTAGGATTTGCGAAATCAATAAATGTTTCGATATTAGAAGTTTTAGAATACAAATTAAAAAAAGCTGCATCACCATAATAACTTTCTAAATCTTCATTGTTTAAAGCCCCTTCTGTATATATATTACCATTACAGAAATTTAAATACATTTCTTCAATTCTAATTCTTTTAAGATTTTTGTCGTTTATTTCAATATTGGTATCAAACAATACCGCAGGACTGAATCCAGAAACAACCGTTTTTCTTAAAACAATTGAAGAATTTTCGGCTACATAAACAGCTTCTTTTACTAAACCAGCTTTAATATCCATTTCGATATTATCACTATCATTTGCAAGAGTCAAATTTGTTGCAGTTACTAATGTTTGCTTTTTAGTAAAATCAACCTCATCTTTTTTGGTATAAGAAGAAACATCTAGACAACGTGATCCACTACTACTAGTTAAATAAGACGTCCTTACAACCAAAGAATTGTCTATTTTTGCTTGAGTACCTAAAGTGAATTTAAAATCTATTCCACTAGAACGATAGGATACAATTTTGTTCATTACAGGCTCACCACCTAGAATTTCGCAAGAATTACCAGCAGCATAACTTATCATTATATTTTCTAGAATAGTTTTATTTCCAATACCTCCAAGTAAAAGAGCATCAAAATTGTCTGCTCCTCTTACTTTTCTACCAGCATATTCAATTCTAACGTATTTTAATACACCTGATGAAGAAGAAGGATTTAATCCGCCAAAAGTTGTTAAAGTTGGATCCAAATCTAAATTGATAGAAGAATTATTTCCAAATTTGTTTAAGGGAGCGTCACCAAGCATAACTATACCACCCCAGTCACCTGCTTTTTTGACACTTTTGTTTGAAGTAAAAACGATAGGATCTGTTTCTAAACCTTGAGCAACAAGTTGAGCACCTTTTGTAATAATTAAAGTCCCTTTTGTCTCTACATCTCCTATAATTACAGTACCTGGTTCAATAGTAAGTACAGCATTATTTGTAACGTATACATTACCTTGAATGATGTATACTTCTTTTTTTTCCAATTTGGTATTAACAGTAATATTACCAGCTAATATCTGAGTAGCATCACCATAATCTGCTTTTCCTGGTTTGAATTCTGCCCAGTTACTTAACCAATTGCTTGATCCATATATTCCTTTCTCTTGCTGTGCATTTGCATTGAACATAGCTAAAAGAAAAACCCATACAATTATAGTAGTATTTTTCATAGGTTTGGGGGATTTAATATAAAAATTATTCAACCTCTGTAGGATAGAGTTAAACTCTTTCGAGTTATAGTTCAAATTTAAAAAATGCTTAATTGTTTTAAACAATTAAGATTACTGTACTTCCAAACCGTGCAAATCTTTCAATGTTTGTTCGTAAAACAAAATCATTGTTACAATTTGCCCTTTGTCAGTATAAGGCAACATTTTTCTTAAAAAATTTACAGTTACTTCTAAGTAAACACTTGTAGCTTCTGTTTCTAATTCTAAAGCTTTTTTGTTTTCTGCATCATCTGGAATTCCAAGATCAGACAACGTTACACCTGGCTTTGTAGCTAAAGCAATATTTGGTAATATTTTTACAATTACTTTCATACGCTCTATATAAAGCTCCACTAATTCACCTTTTGTTAAATTTTTCAGTGTCTTATCATCATAGTAAGTTCTTACAGAAGCGTTAGAGCTAATAATACTTTTTGGTAATGATTTTACTTGAGCGAACCCTCTTGAGCATAATGCTAGCATTATAATGCTGAAAAAAATAATTTTCCCTTTCATATTGTAGATTTGTTAATTAATAAAACAAAAATATACAAATAAATTGAATTTGCAAGTTCTAAAGAAAAAATTAAAGTTTTATTTAAAGTTAAATCAAGTGAAAAATTACTTTATATCAAGTAAATATAGCACTTAGACGAATTTAAAACAATAAGAAATAAAATCAATAAATGAAATTTTTGTAAGCAATAATCCCATTTATAAGGTAAGAATAATCTAAATATAGGTTGAAGGCATTAAATAATACAAAAGTTATCAACAATAATTGAATTGTAAATATATGATGATTAATTATTGTTTTTTAGTTCTAAAATTTTGATTTTATTACTATTTATAGACAAAACAAACTTTATTATAGAATATTTTTGAAACGTCCATTTTCTTTTATCTTTGCTTCATGGAATTTTCAAATATATTAGGCCAAGAATACATTAAAAACCATTTGGTTAAAAGTGCTGATTTAGGTAGGATTCCGCATGCACAATTATTTGTAGGGCCCGAAGGATGTGGTACCTTACCAATGGCAATAGCTTATGCAAAATATGTCTTATGTAATTCTAACATCACGTTAAACGAATCCTTTAGTTTAAAATTCCAGAAATTATCTCACCCTGATTTGCATTTTATATTCCCTACAGTAACAACTGAAGAAGTCAAAGCAAAACCAAAAAGTATTGATTTTATTTCAGACTGGAGGCAATTTGTATTAGAAAAACCGTATGGTGGACTATTTGAATGGTATGCCGCATTAGGAGTTCAAAACAAACAAGGGGAAATACGTGTCGATGACGCTCAAGAAATATTAAAGTCATTCTCCTTAAAATCTTACGAAGGAGGCTATAAAATAATGATTATCTGGATGGCAGATAAAATGAATATAGCAGCTTCCAATAAATTACTGAAGTTACTGGAAGAGCCTCCTGAAAAAACGGTATTTTTACTAATCACTGAAAACGAAGAGGATATTATACAAACGATTCGATCTCGATGCCAAATCACTCATTTTAATAGTTTAAGCGAACAAACTATAACTAATGCTTTAATAGAAAAAGCAAAAATAGACGAAAAGAAAGCCTTAAAAATTGCACATCAATCTCAAGGTAATTATAATAAAGCATTGAATTTAATAAACGAAGACGAAGAAGCATTCCCTTTTGAACAGTGGTTTGTTACTTGGGTTCGAGCCGCATTTAAAGCAAAAGGAAATGCCGCCGCTATTCAAGACTTAATAGAATGGAGTGAAAAAATAGCAACTTTGGGAAGAGAAACTCAGAAAAAATTTCTTCAGTTTTGTATTGAAATGTTTCGTCAAGCTTTACTACTAAATTATGAAACTAAAACTTTGGTTTACATAGAACCAAAAGTAGAAAAATTTAAGCTGGAAAACTTTGCGCCATTTGTAAATGGTAACAACATTAATGATATTTTCAAGGAATTATCAGATGCGATGTATCATATAGAACGAAATGGAAATGCTAAAATAATTTTAACTGATTTATCCATAAAATTAACCCGATTAATCCATAAAAAATAAATACCTATGAATAATATTGCCTCCATTTTAATTTTAGTTTTTTTAGCTATCACTTTTTTACAATCGTCTCAAGATAAATTATTTAACTGGAAAGATAATGTTGATTGGCTGAAAGAACATTTTGCAGAAACGCCATTAAAAAATCAAGTACCGTTAGCATTGCTAAATGTCTTAATTTTAGAATTGATTTCTGGAATATTATGTGTAGTTGGCGCAATAGAAATAGCGTTGAATAGTGGAAGACTTTACGGATTATACGGAGCTATTTTTTCATGTATCACTCTTATAATGTTATTGTTTGGACAACGATTGGCCAAAGATTACGACGGTGCCAGAACTATTGTACTCTATTTTATTCCTGCAGTTATGGCTGTATATTGGCTTAATTAAATAGTAATGGCAAATCCAAAAGCAATTTTAATTTAAAAAAACGTAGAAATTATCTTTTAAAAAAATATGACACCAAAACATCCTTCAGAATCATTGACAATATTAACCGATTTGGTTTTACCAAGCGAAACCAATCCTTTAAACAATTTATTTGGAGGAGAATTATTAGCTAGAATGGATCGTGCTGCAAGTATTGCAGCCGGAAGACATTCGAGACGTATCGGTGTTACGGCATCTGTTAATCACGTGGCCTTTAATAAATCCATTCCACTGGGAAGTGTTGTAATTATTGAAGCTAAAGTATCTAGAGCTTTTAAAAGTTCAATGGAAATTTACTTGGATGTTTGGGTAGAAGATCGTCAATCTGGAAACAGAACTAAAGCCAATGAAGCAATTTATACTTTTGTAGCAGTAGACGACACAGGAAGACCTGTAGAAGTACCACAAATAGAACCGGTAACCGAATTGGAAATACAACGCTATGATGCCGCTTTGAGAAGAAAACAATTAAGTTTAGTTTTAGCTGGTAAAATGAATCCTCATGAAGCAACTGAATTGAAAGCTTTGTTCACATAAAAGACAAAAACATCTCATAATCCGTAAATATGTGATTTACCAGATGAAGGATGGTATAAGCTACCGAAATAGCTGCTCCTGATCGTTCAATGTCTTTAAGTTAAAGATTTCTCACTACGCTTTTTCAAAATATAACTCTCGTGAAGACGCGAAGACGCGAAGAAATAAGTTCTAAACTTTGCGCCTTTGCGTCTTGGCGAGAAAAAAAAAGCTTGATTTAATGAGTTTTTTCAGGACTTGAGAGCTACTAGAGTTCTCTTATACCAAACACAAATACTATATAGTCCAAAGGCCCATTTTAATTTGGAGAGCAATAGTAAAAAAAGCAACCGCTCCCGATATTTATCGGGACGCAGATTATTCCTTAAAAAAATAAAATTTTAAAGAAATTAATTCGCGTAAATTCCGCTGTAAGCGGCTAATTTATAGATTAACTTATATTTTAAATCTGCGAATCTGCGGCAAAACAACTCATACGTTTGTCTTGGGCAGAGAGTTTGGGTTGAGGATAAACAATTGGACTAATTTATATATGTGTTTGGTATTATTAAGTGATTCCTCATGTCTCGGAATGACTAAAAGGGATGATTTTGAAATCCAAAATCGCTTAAGTTTGTAATCTCAGCAAAGGAGAGATCACACAAGGGACTCGACAATCTTAGTAAAATCAGCACTATTTTCTTAACATAATCAAATTGCCCGATAGTTAACGGGAAGCTTTATCCTGTATAGAAAAGGAGCTGTAAAAGCAGTAACTAAATTTGTCTCCTTTTCTAAACGGAGGCACACCCAAAATGTTTTTTACCCTTTAATTTGTTTTAAAGACGTTTTGATACCTTTAATTAAGGAAGAACTAAAACCGTTATGTTCCATTTCATTTAGACCGACAATGGTACAACCTTGTGGTGTCGTAACTCTATCTATAAGTTGTTCTGGATGTACTTTTTCTTCCACGAGCATTTGAGCAGCCCCTTTTACAGTTTGCGCCGCTATTGCTAAAGCTGTTTGCGAATCGAAACCAATTTCAATTCCAGCTTGCATAGACGCACGTATGTAACGTAAAGCATAAGCGGTTCCACATGCTCCAAGCACAGTGGCAGCATCCATCAATTTTTCATCAATGACAACTGCTGTTCCTAAATCATGAAAAAGGGAAACAACACTTTGACCTTCGACTTTGTCTTTTTCATTAAAAGAAATACAGGTTGCCGATTCACCAAATTGTGCTGCAATATTGGGCATGATTCGAACTGCATGATGAAGTGATTTTGTTTTATCTTGAAGCACATCTATTGCCAAACCACTTACAGCCGATGCAATTATTTTGTTGGTGATTACGGGAAGAATTTCGGACAAAACGGTATCTACTTGATAGGGCTTTATGGTTAAGATTATCAAATCGGCCTCTTGTATCTGATGCTTATTATCTGTTGAAACAGTAATTCCCAATTCTTCTAGATATAAGATACTAGCAGTATTTCTTCTTGTTACTGTAACTTGATTGTTTGGAGAGAATTTTGCGATTCCCAATGCTATAGAAACACCTAAGTTTCCACCACCTATGATGTGTACTTTCATTTGGTTTATTTTAATCGTGGTTGGTTAATAGTATTATAGATGGCAATTCACTTGAATAAGCCGACATTCATGTGGTACAAAGTACTTGATTTATCCTGAAATTACTGCTTTTTAATATAAATAAACAGTAATAAATTGTTAAATAACAACAGCTGACAACACTAGAAGCCTAAAATTAATTTAGCAATTGAAAAATAAATAAGAATTCCACAAATATCGTTACTTGTTGTGATAAAGGGACCGGTAGCAAGTGCAGGGTCAATACCAAATTTTTCTAATAATAAAGGTACAAAGGTACCAATAAGCGAGGCTATGATAATCACAGAAACCAAAGCAATGGTCACAATCACTCCAATTACAATTTCTACATCGAGTAAAAAATGGGCTCCTAGAAATAGAATAATGGCTAATATAAGTCCGTTTAATAAGCTTAACGAAACCTCTTTTATTAACCGATTAAAAAGAGAACCACTCAAAGTGTTGTTTGCCAAACCTTGAACAATAATAGCAGATGATTGTACGCCAACATTTCCAGCCATTGCGGCAATAAGCGGGGTAAAGAAAAACAATTTTCCGTGTTCTAACATTGCACCTTCAAATAAACCAAGAACTTTTACGGTAACAAACCCACCTAAAAGAGCCAAGACTAACCAAGGCAAACGTGCTTTTGTCAAGTCTAAAATACTATCATCTGCTTCTACGTCTTGGGAGATACCCGCTGCTAATTGATAATCTTGATCGGCCTCATCTTTGATTACATCAATGATATCATCAATTGTGATTCGACCTACCAAACGCCCCAATTCATCTACCACTGGAATGGCTTCCAAATCGTATTTTTGCATAATTCGGGCAACCTCAACATCTTCGGTATCTACATTTACAGAATTCAGTTTTCTGATGTAAACATCACTGATAGCAGTTCTAGTAGAAGTGGTTAATAAGTCTTTGAGAGACAACCTTCCTTTCAATCGTTCTTCATCATCTACTACATAAATAGAATGAACCCTTGAAATATTTTCGGCTTGAATACGCATTTCTTTAACACAAGTAAGTACGTTCCAATTTTCATTGACTTTAACCAATTCTTTATGCATTATTCCTCCTGCAGTATCTTCATCATAACGCAACAATTCTACAATATCTTTGGCATGCTCAACGTCTTGTAATTCAGATATTACTTCTGCTTTTTTCTCTTTAGAAAGTTCACCAATAATATCGGCTGCATCATTGGTTTCCAATTCGTCAAGCTCTTCCGCAATTTCTTTTGGCGAAAGCCTGCTTAATATATTCTCCCTTAAATCGTCTTCTAATTCCAGAAGGATTTCTGCGGTTTTTTCGCTATCTAATACTTTAAAAATATAAGAGGCTTCATCAAAATCCAGTTCATCTAGGATTTCGGCAATATCAGCATGGTGCAAATCATTCAATAAAACTTCCAATTGACGGTCGTTTTTGTTTTGAATAAGTAGCTCTAATTCTTGAATTAATTCTTTGCTGATTTTAAACTCCATCGGCTTCTATTTTTTGGGTCAATGCTATAAATTGTAAATAATCTAATTGTTCAGGTCGAAGATTAAAAACTTCATCTTCTCTTAAACTATCGGACAAATTTAAAGTTTTTAAACTGTTACGCAAAGTCTTTCTGCGTTGTTGGAAAGCCGTTTTCACTACTGTAAAAAACAATTTCTCTCCGCAAGGCAAACTAAAATTTTCTTTTCTTCGCAACCGCAGAACTCCCGATTTTACTTTAGGCGGTGGAATGAACACGTTTTCATCAACCGTAAATAGGTATTCTGCATCGTAAAATGCTTGTACCAAAACAGAAAGAATTCCATAGGCTTTGGTACCTTTTTTTTCACATATCCTTTGTGCTACTTCTTTTTGAAACATACCTGCAAATTCAGGTATTTGACTTCGCAATTCTAAGGCTTTAAATACAATTTGAGTTGAGATATTATACGGAAAATTACCAATTATGGCAAATTGTTTCCCACCAAAAACTTCATTAATATCATATTTCAAAAAATCTTTTGAAATAATTCGGTCTTTCAATTTATCGTAATTGGCATCCAAATAAGTAACCGATTCTTCATCAATTTCAATTACATAAGTATTTATGGGTTTGTCCAATAAATACTTTGTTAAAACGCCCATTCCTGGTCCAATTTCTAAAACATCATCATACCCTACTAAATTTAAAGTATCTGCAATATCTTTTGCAATGCTTTCATCATTTAAAAAATGTTGACCGAGGTGTTTTTTGGCTTTTACTTTTTCCATATTATCATTGCGAGGCACGAAGCCTTTTCGCTATTTAAGGTTATTATATCGCAAAGACGCTAAGGCGTAAAGCAATTTTTGAATCATTAATGCTCACTTATCACTTCCAATTCGGTTCTGAAAGCTAGCATTCTGTCGCCAAACAATTTCAAACCTTCCTCCCTTAATCTAGGAGCATCTTCTGTATAATATTTTTCTAAAGTTTCCTTACTATCCGTTGAATATTGAACCGAATAAGTGACACCACCCATTTCTTCTTCAATTAAAACCCGAACAAATTTGGCAGCCGAAAATTTTCCTAATGCCAACATTTCAGGAATGTGTTTGTGTTGCATCCAAATCATCCATTGATCGTGAACACTTTCGTGTATGTTTGTGGTAACGTTGTATATTATCATTTTTTTAAAAGTATTAAGATTGAAGAATTAAGTAGTAAGATTTAAAATGCGATCTCAATGGCAAGGGCAAAGTTTAAATAATGCTATTTTTGTTCTATTCTCTTTATTCTAATTTATATTCTGTTTTTTTTCTTTTCTATTTGCAATTGATATTGATATTGCCATTTACAGATTCGTATCTCCTCGTAATTCCCTGAATTTCTTTCTGGCATCAACAAAATAAATACTGTCCTGATGGGTGAAAATTATTTTTTCGTATAATGCTTTCGCTTTATCGGGTTGCTGCAATTGTTTGTTATAAATATCTGCCGAAAAATAAAGCGCTTCATCTATGTAAATACCATCGTTATGATGGTCAATTATATTTTGATATTCTGCCAAAGCTAGAGTAAAATCTCCTAACTTTTCATATACTCTTCCCAATCTCAACAAAGTAACAGCTTCAATTTCTTGACCTTTAAAATTTTTCAGAATAGACTGAAATTGCGCTATCGCTTCCTGATTCCTATTTTGGTACAAAAGATAATCTCCTTTGGCAAATTGCTTCAATGCTGTCTGAGTAGAATCGGCAACTGTATTGTCGTTGATTAACAGAAAATATTCCAAAGCATCATTGGCAATCAATTGGGTACTCGCTGATTTTAACTCTTTGAATTGTTTCAGAGCCCACTCAAAATCAGTTTTAAAATAACTTGTTTTGGCTGATTTCAAACTTGCTTCGTGAGAGAGTACGTTATTTTGTAAATTCTCTTCTATCTGTGAATAGTAGAGTAAGGCTTGATTGAATTTTTCTTCAGAAAGCAAAATATCTGCCAATTCCATTTTGCATGCCGCTTGCTCATAAATAGTAAGTTGCATTTCCATAGCTCTTTTTACTATCGCTTTACCTGCTTCAGGGTTTTTCATTATAAAGCTAACAAAATGGGCCTGTTTTAATTGCAAAGGTAAAGTAACTGGAGTAATTCCGTATTGTTTTAACAAAAGATCAAACTGGCCGTTTATTGTTACCAAATCTTTGTCTAGCGCTTTTTCCATTTTTATATCCAACAAATAGGTATTGGCTTGAACTATTAAATCTACATCTGTAGTATTCTCCAATACATAATTCATAACTTCAATAGCTACCTCTTTGTCTCCTTCTTCAATAGCAATTTGTCCTAAACTAAGAATACTGTTAAGTGATTCAGGATTACGCTTGTAAATCGCTTTTTCTTGAATAAAGGCTTTTCCGAATTCTTTTTGTTGCATATAAAACCAACTCAAAAACTGATTCCAAAATATATCCTGATTTTTTTGAACACGGATAATTAAAGCTTTCCGAAGGCTTTCATTAAATTTGGAATCACCATCAGATGACATATAGCGCGTCATTTGATTTTGAATAGTCATGACTGATTGTGGGTTTTTGTAGGCTTCTTCAAGAAAATTGACAATCATTTCGTCAGTTCTCCCCAATTGTCCATAAAGCATTGCCGTTTGAAATTTAAAATTAAATGTTGGCACTAATTCACTAGCCACCAAATATGATTTTAAGGCATATTCAAGTAATACTTTCTTTTCAAAAGTGTTGGCAACACCATATACTTCATTTGGGTTTTTGCGAATTTTGTCTATAGCGTCATCGTAATATTTCTTAGCCTTTGCTTCATTTTTCTGCAATTGAAAATTATAGCCTAATTCAACCAAAAGGGTTGCTTGTTTGTATTTTGCAAACCGTTCTTGAATCACTTTTTCTACCATGTCAAACTGAAGCAATTGTTGCATGCAATCTATTTTTCTCTGAAAATAAAATGGATTTGAAGGCAATACATCTGATAATTCTTGGTAACTAACCAATGCTTTATCAAAATCCCCTTTGTCATAATAATACTGTGCCAATTGCTCGTTTTGGGAAAACGCAATTAGAGAGAATAAAAGTGAGATATATAGGAACCATTTATTCATAATGTAATCATTTGAAAAATTGATCGTATTTAATCAGTTGATAATGAATAATATATTATTAAAATTCTAAAACCATTAAGAAATTAAGTTGATGAAGCATAATGCCTCTAAATTTCTTAATGGTTTAAAAATTTCTGCTTTATGGAGAAACCTAAATTAATCTATAATATCAAACCCGCAGTACGGTCTCAAAACTTCTGGGATCATGATTCCTTCCGGTGTTTGGTAATTTTCTAAAATTCCAGCAAGAACTCTTGGCAAAGCCAATGAACTTCCGTTAAGTGTATGTGCCAACTGGTTTTTTCCATCTTTGTCTTTGAAACGCAATTTCAAACGATTGGCTTGGAAAGTCTCAAAGTTAGATACAGATGAAATTTCCAACCAACGATCCTGTGCTGTAGAAAAAACTTCAAAATCATACGTCAAAGACGATGTGAAACCCATATCGCCACCACAAAGTCTTAAAATTCTGTAAGGTAATTTCAATTCATTCAATATGCTTTTTACATGTTCCACCATTCCGTCGAGTGCTGCATATGAATTATCGGGATGCTCCACACGAACAATTTCTACTTTATCAAATTGGTGTAAACGATTCAATCCACGTACATGCGCACCATACGAACCTGCTTCACGACGAAAACAAGGAGTGTACGCTGTAGTTAAAACTGGTAATTCATTTTCGGATAAAATTACATCTCGAAACAAATTCGTTACTGGGACCTCTGCCGTAGGTATTAAGTACAAATCATCCGTTGCATCGTGATACATTTGTCCTTCTTTGTCTGGTAATTGTCCTGTTCCGTATGCAGAAGCTTCGTTTACCAGGTGTGGTACCTGAACTTCATTGTAGCCCGCTGCTGTGTTTTTGTCTAAAAAATAATTGATTAAAGCACGTTGTAATTTAGCTCCTTTCCCTTTATAAACTGGAAAACCTGCACCTGTAATTTTCACACCCAATTCAAAATCAATGATGTCATATTTTTTTACTAGCTCCCAATGCGGTTGTGCTCCATCATGCAAAACTGGAATTTCTCCTTCTTCAAAAACGTTTAAATTCTCTTCAGGTGTTTTTCCAAAAGGTACAATATCAGCAGGAAGATTGGGTAAAGTATATAATTTTTCCGTTAATTCATTAGCTAATGCAACTGCGTTTTCGGCTAGAACTTTGCTTTTTTCTTTTAACAGAACTGTTTTTTCTTTAAGAATTGCAGCTTTCGACTTCTCTCCTGCTTTCATCAAATCTCCAATATCTTTGGACAATTTATTAGATTCGGATAAAACAGTGTCTAACTCTACCTGTGTAGCGCGACGTTTTTCATCCAATTGTACTACTTCTTCAACAACTTGTTTGGCATCCATATTTCTTTTGGCCAAAGCGTTGATTACTTTCTCTTGATTCTCTCTAATAAATGCGATTTGTAACATAGTTTGATTTTTATACCTAAATAATGAAGCAAATTTAAGGAAATGTTTGATAACAACGAGACAAAGTTTGTTTTGTGGTTGCATTTTAGTTTCTGTCGCGAAATATTTTCAAAAGCGTCGCTCCCAATGTCATTAAATTTAGCTTTTTTTTTCTCGCAAAGGCGCAAAAACGCAAAGTCTTGAACCGATTTCACTGCTTCTCTGCGAAAGTTAAATTAAAAAAAACTAGCTAAAAATCCTTAACCTTAATGAAATTGTTTTCTTGCGCATACAATGTCATTAAATTTAGCTTTTTTATTTTAAGTAAAGACGCAAAAACGCAAAGTCTTGAACTGATTTCTCTACGTTTTCAAGCCTTTGCGAGAGCTAGATTTAGAAACGGCTTGCAAGAAATCCTTAATTTAATGACATTGGCATTGCTCCTTTTCTCCATTTTATACCATACACAAATACTATATAGTCCAAAGGCCCACTCTAATTTGGAGAGCAATAGTAAAAAAAGCAACCGCTCCCGATATTTATCGGGACGCAGATTATTTCTTAAAAAATAAAATTTTAAAGAAATTAATTTGCGCTAATTCCGCTGTAAGCGGCTAATTTATAGATTAACTTATATTTAAAATCTGCGAATCTGCGGCATAACAACTCATACGTTTGTCTTGGGGAGAGAGTTTGGGTTGAGGATAAATAATTGGACTAATTTATATATGTGTTTGGCATTAGTATCCTATTAAAGATTCAAAATCGTATTGGATTATTTCTTTTTTGGTCTAAAAAGAACAACATTGAACAAAATTTTTTCTAATTTTACTAAAAACTAGAAATCATGTTATCAAAAAATATCGAAACCGCGCTGAACAAACAAATCCGTATCGAAGCAGAATCTTCTCAAACCTATTTATCCATGGCATGTTGGGCTGAAGTAAGCGGGCTTGAAGGTATTGCACAGTTTATGTATGCACAATCTGATGAAGAACGTATGCATATGCTTAAGTTGATCAAATATGTAAATGAACGTGGTGGTCATGCACAAGTTACCGATTTGAAAGCTCCAAAAACAACTTACGAAACCTTCAAAGGAATGTTTGAAGCATTATACCAACACGAAATTTTTGTTTCGGAATCGATAAATGAATTGGTTCATATTACTTTTGAAGAGAAAGATTATGCAACTCATAATTTCTTGCAATGGTATGTAGCCGAGCAAATTGAAGAAGAAGCAACTGCCAAATCCATTCTAGACAAAATTAACTTGATTGGTGATGACAAAGGTGGATTGTATCTTTTTGATCGTGACATTCAGCAAGTGGCAATAGCTAGTGCTGCTAAACCAGCCAAATAATTAAGAGAAACCTTCTTAAATATAAAACCTAAAATGTTTGAATTGCATTTTGGGTTTTTTTTAGCTCAAAAAATGTTAAAGTTTATTTAGAATAGATAAAAATAATATACATTTGCGTTGGTTATTAATTCTTTACACATTGAGCAAGAAAGAAAAAGAAAAGAGTAAGAAAAAGGATAAAAAAGAAATCCTTAAAAAAATAAAAGTCGCAGAAAACTGCAAGTCAAAGTGCTGTGACAAATTTAAAAAAGGTGAAAACAAACGTTGTGGTCGTTGTCCGATGTTTGATTTGTTTAAAAAAACAGCTTAGTTTTTAGTTTGCACTTTTTGTATTTGTAATGCTAAAAGTTGACCATTTTTAATGTTTTTTATTTATTTAAAAAAATACCCCTGCAATAGTTAATTTATAGTAATGAAAAAAAGAGTCTCATATGGACTCTTTTTTTTTGTGAATAATACAAAACCATAGCTAACGGTTTCAACCGTTGGAGATAGACAATAGAAAACCTGATTTTAAAATTTGATCAGCATAATGATTCCCGCGGTTGAAAGCTTGGGCTATAGTTAAAATACGGACAATACTAAAAAAAGAGTCTCATGTGGACTCTTTTTTTTTGATCTTAAAATTGCAAACCTACTTCCCTAATAACATGATTTCATTAACAACTACTTCTGTGATATAGCGTTTTTCACCATTTTTGTCCTCGTAGCTTCTGTGGGTTAGTTTGCCATCTATAGCGATTTGTTTGCCTTTGGTCACGAATTTTTCAATAATCTCAGCCGTTTTACCCCAAGCAACAACTGTATGCCATTCGGTTTGGTCTACTCGTTCCCCTTTGTCATTTTTGTAACTGTCGTTGGTAGCGATAGTCAAATTGGCTAATTTTTTTCCTCCCTCAAAAGATTTGATGATTGGATCATTCCCTACGTTTCCGATTAATTGTACTTTGTTTTTCATGGCGTGTAAAATTTAAATGTTAGTGTGTATATGATTTTTATTGAAATTGAAATTGACATTGCTATTGTAACTGCTCTGTTTCATTTCTACTTGGCAAAGATGCGATGACATCCAAAAGTTATTCGGTTGCTAACTACTTACTTTCGGTTGTAATTATTTGTAACCGTTTGTAAATGGGAAATTTTGATTATATTTGGGAGTTACTTACAAAATTATGATTTACGAAAGTTGAATTGTCTCCTGCTTTAATTGAAGGAAAAAATAATAATGAAAGTATTGGCTATATCCAAATTATTATACATTTTGGCTATAGCTATTAAGAAACAAATATTCATATTCCTCCAGCTAAAGCAGGAGGCAATTGAATCTTGTTCCATCAAAATCTGAAAGAGTAAGAATTCGATTTGAAAATGGTTTTAAAGATATAATTGTAACCGATTGTGACACTAAAAAAGTAGAAATATTAATTTATGAAGTTAATTTTTTAATTCAAAAAACATAAAACCATAAACCCTAATTAGCCCTGACAGAGCCGATATCCTCGTAACGCAGTGAAGAGATAAAGGTGAAAGCAGGAACCCATACCGACAAATAAAGCCCAATAATTCGCTCTTAAAAACAATGCTGATTTAAATCAATTATTCACCTAAAATTTCCCACTATGCAAACCAAAATAAAAAAAGTAGAATTGCGAAATTTAGCTTTTGAGGATTACAGACAGCTCAAAAATTCTATGGTGGAATCGTATCCAGAAATGGCAGATTCCTATTGGCGTGCCAATGATATTGAAAAACTATTGAGTGTCTTTCCCGAAGGACAATTGGTAATTTTGGTCGATGGAAAAGTTGTAGGCTCTGCCCTATCTCTGATTGTCGACGAAAAACTGATTGATAAAAAACACAATTATTTACAAGTTATAGGTGATTATTCGTTTTCGACGCATAATTCTCAAGGAGAAATATTATATGGGATCGATGTTTTCATTCATCCTCAGTATCGTGGATTACGTTTGGGCAGGCGTTTGTATGATGCCCGAAAAGAATTGTGCGAACAGTTGAATCTGAAAGCGATTGTTTTTGCTGGGCGTATTCCAAGTTACGGCCAATACGCCGATAAAATGACACCCAAAAAATACATAGAGAAAGTAAAAAGCAAACAATTGCATGATCCAGTGCTTTCGTTTCAATTGAGTAATGAATTTCATGTGTTGCGAATCATGAAAAATTATTTGGCTGGCGATGAAGATTCTAAAGAATTTGCGGTCTTACTAGAGTGGAACAACATCTATTTTGACGAAAGTCCGAGGTTGATAAACACCGAGAAAAATGTAATTCGGCTTGGGTTGATTCAGTGGCAAATGCGCTCACTGGGCAATCTGGAAGCATTATTTGAACAATCGGAATTTTTTATTGATGTAGTTTCTGGATACACTTGTGATTTTGCAGTATTTCCCGAATTATTCATTGCTCCATTAATGGCTGATTACAATCATTTGACCGAAGCCGAGGCGATTCGGGAATTGGCCAAACACTCTGAACCTATTCGGAAACGGTTTCAGGAATTGGCAATTTCGTATAATATCAATATCATTTCAGGAAGCATGCCGTATCTGGAAAATGGAAATTTATACAATGTTGGATTTTTGTGCAAAAGAGATGGAACTTCGGAAATGTATACCAAAATCCACATTACTCCAAACGAAGCACAACATTGGGGAATGAAAGGCGGGTCGGAAATCAAAACTTTTGACACCGATTGTGGCAAAATAGGTATTATGATTTGTTATGATGTCGAGTTCCCTGAAGTTGCGAGAATAATGGCCGACGAAGGAATGAATATTCTATTTGTGCCTTTCTTGACCGATACTCAAAACGCCTACATTCGGGTGAAGCACTGTGCACAAGCCCGAGCGATAGAAAACGAGTGTTATGTAGCCATTGCTGGTTGTGTGGGGAATTTGCCCAAAGTAAACAATATGGACATTCAATATGCGCAAGCAGCGGTTTTTACACCTTCGGATTTTGCGTTTCCGAGTAATGGTATCAAAGCCGAAGCCACACCGAATACCGAAATGACTTTGATTGTAGATGTCGATTTGCGATTGTTGAAAGAATTGCACGAACATGGAAGCGTACGAATCCTGAAAGACCGAAGAACGGATTTGTATGAAATAAAAAAGATTGAGAATTGAGGGGAATGACTTAATATTAGCCACGGATTAAACTGATAGAACGGATTCTAAACGGATAAATTAGCCACAGATTAAAAAGATTCGCAAAGATTCTACTAAAATTAGAAGGAATCAGTACTAAACTGTTAAACCCATTTCATCCGTGACCTTTTTAAAAGTGTGGATAGACAACAGGAAGCCAAATTAACTATTAGTACCTACTATTTTGACTCCAAAAAAATGAAATAACGTTGAATATAAAACGATAATATTATGAAAACCTGCCTTGAATGTGGAGATGCAATTGTAGGTCGTGAAGACAAAAAATTTTGCAGCGATGGTTGCCGAAATGCTTACAATAACAAAATAAATAAGGATAGTACGAATTATATGCGCAATATCAACAACAAATTGCGTAAAAATTACCGAATTTTGTCGGAACTGAATGTGGAGGGAAAATCAAAAACAACTCGTACCAAGCTAATGAGTAAGGGTTTTGATTTTGAGTTTTTCACCAATATTCTGAATACCAAAACGGGGAATACCTACTATTTCCTGTATGACCAAGGCTATATGGTTTTGGACAATGATTATTATATGCTCGTTAAAAAAGATATTTAATACCTACAAATAATGAAAAAGAATTATTCCTCAATTATAACTGTTGTCATCATCCTTGGGATTCTGGGGTTTTTATTTGCAACCTTAATGCCTTCGTGGTCACCAAATGAGGACAAAAAAGTTACGGAGTTTTCAACTAGCAGAGCCTTGGAACACATCAACGCAATTGCCAAACAACCACATTATGTAGGCACCAAAAACCACGAGGTTGTGGCCAATTATATCATCAAAGAATTGCAAAAACTGGGGCTGGAAACTACAATTCAAGAAGGCTTTACGCTGAGTGATTGGGGGAATTTAGTAAAATCCAAAAACATAATGTGCCGCATCGAAGGGACTAAAAACACCAAAGCATTGCTCCTGCTCTCGCATTATGACAGTGCACCACATTCGGTTTCGCACGGAGCGAGTGACGATGCGTCGGGAGTGGCGACTATTCTGGAAGGGGTACGTGCCTTTTTGAATGCCAAAACCAAGCACCAAAACGACATCATTATACTTTTTACCGATGCAGAAGAATTGGGATTGAATGGCGCCGCGCTTTTTGTTACTGAACATCAATGGGCCAAAGAAGTCGGATTGGTATTGAATTTTGAAGCCCGCGGTTCTTCAGGACCGAGTTATATGCTGATGGAAACCAACAAAGGAAATGCTGGTTTGGTCAAAGAATTTGCCAAAGCAGGTGCTACCTATCCGGTTTCTAATTCATTGATGTACAGCATTTACAAAATGTTACCAAATGATACCGATTTAACGGTTTTTAGAGAGCAAGGTGACATTCAAGGATTTAATTTTGCTTTTATCGACGACCATTTTAATTATCATACTGCTCAAGATGATGTGGCACATTTGGACAAAAGCACCTTGAAACACCAAGGTTCGTATTTGATGCCGTTGCTGAATTATTTCTCCAACGCTGATTTAAATGCTACAACTTCGACAACCGATGATGTGTATTTTACAATTCCGTTTACGTTTATCAGTTATCCTTTTGACTGGGTGCTACCGATGACGCTTATCGCTGCTGCTTTACTAATCATTTTAGTTTTTTTGGGCAAAGCCAAAAGAATGCTCAAAGGCAATGATATTATGAAAGGTTTCTTTCCGTTTTTGGGTGCTTTGATTTTTACGGGATTGATTACCTTTTACGGCTGGAAAGGGTTACTGTTATTGAATCCGCAATACAATGATTTACTTAATGGGTTTACCTATAATGGACACGATTATATTGCTGCCTTTGTATTCTTAAGCCTTTCGATTTGTTTTTTCTTTTACCAGATAGTCTCCAAGCCAAAAGTGACGATGAACCATTATGTGATTCCGCTATTGTTTTGGATTGTGCTGAATGGGTTTCTTGCCAACAGTTTGCAAGGCGCAGGATTCTTGATTATTCCAGTGTATTTTGGACTGGTTGCTTTTGCGTTTTTTGTGTTTAGCCAAAGATCCAATTGGATTGTAAACCTCATTTGTGCAATTCCCGCCTTGTTGATTATTGCTCCGTTTATTCAAATGTTCCCTGTAGGTTTAGGATTGAAAGTGTTGTTTGGTAGCGCTATTTTGACTGTTTTGGCATTTACTTTACTCTTGCCAATTTTTGGGGCTTTCACAAAAAAAGGAACTTGGTCTTTGATGCTGTTTATAATTGCGATAGTCTTTTTGGTAAAAGCACAGTATAATTCAGGATATGAGCATGGCAAAGCCAAATCAAACAGTTTGGTGTATCTGTATAATGCCGATACCAACAAAGCCAATTGGGTCACTTATGACACCAATCTGGATTCTTGGACAAAAGGTTATTTGGGCGAAAATCCAAAACAAGCAAAAACATGGAATGATCTAAAGTTGTTTAGTAAATACCAGTCCGAATTCACGTATGCTGCCGAAGCGCCAAACAAAGGGATCGCAAAACCAACCATTACTTTTTTGCAAGACAGTGTGGTAGGCTTTAAAAGATTTTTGAAGATAAAAATTACCCCAAACCGAAAAGTCAATCGCTATGATATTTTTGCCGATGAAATTATGACGTTTTTCAATTTCAAAGCCAATGGCGTGACTACTTTGGGGCAAAAAGGAACAGAATTAGAAAGAAATGGCAAAAAACTTTTGAGTTATTATGTCGTTAATAACGAACCGCTAGTTTTGCAATTTACACTAAACAGAGCCACTGTACTGAATATGGATGTGATGGAAAGTTCTTTTGATTTGATGACCAATCCACTATTTGCCATGAACCCAAGAGAAAGCTGGATGATGCCAACACCTTTTGTTTTGAACGATGCGGTGGTCATTCGACAAAAAATAAAACCAACTCCAAAAATCGTTGCGGCTGTTGTGAATCCTAGGTTAATACAATCAATTTTGAAGGATAGTTTGACGGTGGTCAAGGATAGTTTGAAGTTGAAATAATTAAAAAAAATCTGGAAACTGCTCAGTATCAGAAATCTCAGCACGAATTTCACTAATTAGCATTAATTCTTAATTTGATTTTCACAAAAATTACACGAATCCATTGGAATGCGGTTATTAATTCGTGTAAATTCGTGAAATTCGTGTTTTATTTTATAAAAATTATACCAAATGCCTACATAATAACCCGTTGGGTGTAATTGTTTTTTTACCACATAGAAGCATAGAATTTATAGCTTTTGAAAAGAGTTTGATAGATGTTTTACTTTTCACATAGTCAATCTATGTGAAAAATAGTGCTATTTTCTATTCTTTCTTTAATTACGAGTTGTAAATCTATGTATCTATGCGGTTTATTTTTTATTTGAACGGAATTACACCCAACGGGTTACATAATATAGTCCAATCATATTTTTGTCACATCGAGCGAAGTCAAGATGCAACATGGGTTCTTGACTCCGCTCGAACTGATGAATTGGGCTATTTTATAAATAGTACCGGTATTACATGTTTTGTTCGGGGTGTGGAATTGTCACAGAGTCTGTTATGATTCGGATTAGTTCCATTTAAAATCACCGATATAAACTATGTTATTTTTACCATTAAAGCATTAATATTAATAGACTTAATGGTAATTTTGTTTAATCTCTTTTTTGCAACAAACTTATTTTATTACTTTAACTGATAAAATAAGTTACAATTAAAAAACAAATATTTAACACTTTTAATTTAATTATTTGTAAATTTAAATTTGCAAACTAAGTAGAATAATACTACATTTGACAGTGCTGTTTTATCTTATTAAAACAACTTAAAAAGACCCCACTTTTTAACATTTGACCTACCACATAGCCATGCCAATAATGGTCATTACTTATTTATTCTTTTTCTAACAGTTAAAGTCAAAACAGTAAGACGAATGACAAACAACCGCAATCGAAAAACATTAAAAAACATTAAAAAATGAAAAAAATCGTAATTCTTTTAATATGTATTTTAGGCTTTCAATTTAGCTTTGGTCAAACCAATACTGAAGATTTAGCCAAAAAACTGGCCAATCCAGTAGCTTCCTTAATTTCACTCCCTTTGCAAAATAATATTGATTACGGCATTGGCCCTTTGAAAGGTTCTCGATATACTTTGAATATTCAACCTGTAATTCCTATGGGTATCTCAAAGGATTTGAATCTAATTACAAGAATAATCGTTCCTATAGTTTCCCAATACAATATTACGGGAATTGGCGAGCACCAATCAGGAATGTCGGATATCGTTGCCAGTGCATTTTTATCGCCAAAAGAATCCAAAAACGGGTTTACTTGGGGAGCTGGACCTGTATTACTGTTGCCAACAGGAACCAATGATTTTTTGACTGCCAAAAAATTCGGGGCTGGCCCAACAGTGGTGGTACTTGAACAAACAGGAGGCTGGACTTATGGTTCTTTAATCAATCAAATTTGGAGTGTGTCGGGAGATGAAAAACGTCCAGATATTAGTCAGATGTATATGAATCCATTTGTAAGTTTCAATTGGAAATCGGGTGCAGGAATTACAGCTCAATTAGAATGGACCGAAAATTGGGTACAAAACAGTACCACACTTTATTTTGAGCCTATGTTTTCTGGACTTACTTCATTTGGGACTCAAAAAGTGAGTTTCGCCGTTGGCCCAAGAATTAATGTCGCATCACCTGAAGCAACGCAGAGCAAATTTGGACTAAGAGCATCTGTAGTGCTTCTGTTTCCAAAATAAATGTATAAACAAAATGTTCGATTATGAAATCGCCATTAGTAACAAGTTTGCGCAGCAATTGAATAATCATCGAATTCCGATGAAAATAAAATATTGTGAGATAAACACCAATAAATAAAAAGGCGATACCATATATGACCTATGACAAATAAATTTTACATATATGAAAAAATGGCTTTCATTTCTGCTTGTTATTTTAAGTTTACAACTTAAAGCCCAAAACACCAAAATATTAGATTCCATTTCGTTTTATGGAATGATTCGCGTGCAACTGGGTTTTTTTGACAATAAAATACAACTTCAAGAGAACTCCCCCAGAATAGGTACTTTCTTAAACAGAAAAATAGATGACCAATGGTCTGTAAATGGGAAAATTGAAATCGGACTTCATTTTATTGATGGTGTGGATTTCAATAACGACGCCAATTCGACCGTTGAATTTGCTTCAAATCCTTTTTCGAAAGCGGATGTTTTAAGTTCGCGTTTGGCTTATGTTGGCGTCCAGCACCAAAAATGGGGAAGTTTGTCTATCGGAAAGCAGTGGGGTGTTTATTATGACATTGGTTTTTATACCGATAATTTTTCGCTCTTTGGAGGTTCTGCGCACGGTATCTATGCCGGCGGGACGGACGGTGGTTGGAAAGGAACAGGTAGAGCCGATAATGCCATACAATATCGCAATCGATGGGGTGCTTTTCAAGTTGGTATCCAAACCCAATTATTTGGAGACACGGAATCCTTTGGTGTTTCGGGACAATACGGTATCAATAAAAATTTAACCATCGGAACAGCTTACAACACGGTTAAAATTCCACCCAAAATACAGGAATTTGTTGAAGGAATCGCATCCAATTCAAGTAATTTCTTGGCGGGGATTAAATACAATAACGGCAAATATTATGGTGCGGCCACTTTTTCGATTAATGATGATGCCATTGCCAAAAAAAGAGGATACCAGTGTGATTTCCGCTCCTACTAACGGGTATGAAGTTTCTTTGGGTTATATTCCCAATACGAAATGGTCTTTTGAAGGAGGTCTCAACATTATAGATTCCAAAGAGGATGTCATATTAAACAACAACAAGTATCAATTAATGCATTATATTTTGGGAACCAATTATTTTATTACGCCCAAAACACGGTTGTACTTAATGGGGCGTTATAGCCATTCCGATTACGCCCAAGTCAAGGACAATTATAATGTATTGGCTCTCGGGTTTCGATACAATTTTGATCACGGTAAAAACTTTAATTAATTCAAAATTTTTTAATTATGAAAAAAGTTCTTTTAACACTCTTTGCGGCAACCCTATTGTTGGTTTCCTGTAAAAAAAATGAAGCAAGCACCACAACAACTACTGAAAACGGTGCAACCGTATATTACAATGGTGATATACTTACGATGGAAGGCGAAAAGGCCAATTATGCCGAAGCGGTAGTCGTAAAAGACGGAAAAATTACTTTCACGGGTAGCAAAGACGAAGCGATGAAACAAGCCGGAGAAGGACATTCCATGGTTGATCTGGAAGGAAAAACGATGATGCCGGGATTTGTGGAACCTCATGTACACCCATCCATTGCGGCTTCTATTTTGCCAAACGAAATTATTGCCCCTTACGATTGGGTATTGCCGACAGAAACCAAAAAAGGGGTTATTGGGCACGATGCATACATCAAGGCATTGACAGAATCGGTTCAAAAAAATGCCAAAGCAGGTGAGGTGTATTGGGTATGGGGATACCATCAATTATGGCACGGCGATTTGAATCGAGACATGTTGAACAAAATTTCTCCCGACAAACCCATTGCCGTATTGCATCGTTCCTTTCACGAAGTCTTTTTGAACGACAAAGCCATAGAATTAATGCAAATAAAAGAGGCAGATTTTAAAGGAAATCCACAGGTAGAATGGAAAAGAGGCCACTTTTTTGAAGGAGGATGGTTAGGATTGGTTCCAAAAATTGCGCAATGGTTTATTGTACCTACCCGATATTCCAAAGGTTTGGAATTAATGAGCCAACTGATCCAGAAAAATGGAATAACAACAGTAGCCGAACCAGGTTTTCCAAGTTCTGATTTTGATATGGAGTATAGTTTACTTAAAAAAGAAATGGATAAAAACCCTCCCTACTCGGTTTATCTTATTCCTAGCGGTACACAATTGTATGGCATGAAAGGGAATAGCAATGAAAAAGCAGAAGCGTTTATGGAAGAATTGCCTGCAAAATACAATACAACGAATATTATGTTTTTACCCAAACAGGTAAAACTGTTTTCGGACGGGGCAATCTATTCTCAATTGATGCGTATGGAAGGCGGTTATACCGATGGACACCAAGGCGAATGGATGACCCCTTTGGATTTGTTGAAAGCGCAAGTGAAGTTTTACTGGGATGCCGGTTATAAAATTCACGTTCACTCCAATGGCGACCAAGGCATTCAACAAGTGCTGGATTATTTAGTCGAAAACGAGAAAGCCAATCCTAGAAAAGACCATCGATTTACCCTGCATCACATGGGTTACTTCTCCGATAAACAAGCACAGCAAATACAAGGCTTGGGTATTGAAGCTTCTGTTAACCCTTATTATTTGTGGGCTTTGGCCGATAAATATTCCGAGAAAGGATTGGGTAAAGAGAGAGGCGAAAATTTAGTTCGAATCAAATCATTGACCAGCCGAGGAGTTCCGGTATCTTTCCACTCGGATTTTGCGATGGCGCCTATTGAACCATTAACACTGGCTTGGACCGCCATCAACAGGGTAACATCACAAAACAGTAAATTTTCGCAAGACCAACGGATTGATGCGTACCTGGCTTTGAAAGGAATTACGATTACCGCAGCTAGAACCTTGAATTTAGAAAATGAAATAGGTTCCATAAAAACGGGAAAAACTGCCGATTTCACGATTCTTGCCGAAAATCCTTTGAAAATTGATCCTTTAAAAATCAAAGACATTAAAGTCCTTGCAACCGTTTTTCACGGCAAACGATTTGATAATCCTAAACAATAAATTAGGAACTATACTAAAGCTTGGGCAAATGTAACTTTGCCCAAGTTTATTTTTATTTAATTCCAAAAGAGTCAAAAATTTGAATTCTAATGTTAAAATAGTAGAATAATGAAGCTAAAATTGATTGTAATTTCAATACTTTTTCCGGCCTTTTTCATAGCCTGCCAGAGTAAAAAATCCGAAGATAAAAAAACTCCAATTGCCGACATAAAAACAGCTGCGATACAAGATATGATTCCGTACACTGTAGCCCAAAATTATTTTGTGAAAAATACGGTCGATTCCATTGCAAATCCAAAAATTGAAACCGAAGAAGCATTCAAAACCTATTTTGGTTTCGCCACCACAATGGGCAAAAACGGGAAACCCACTGCTGTAGATTTTGCAAAAGAATTTGCTATTGCCCTAGTGCTTCCCAAAACTGACGTTGCCACTACCATCGTACCGGTTTCCCTAAAAAAAGGAAGCGATGATTCAGTAGTGTTTCAATACAAAATAGAATTGGGAGACAAACAATCCTACACCAGCCGACCTTTTTTACTGGTGGTCGTTGACAAAAAGTTTGATGGCAATGTAAGTTTGAAGCTCGTAAAGTAAAAAAAATGAATGTAACATCGGTACAGTAGTTGAAAACTGAATACCAACCCAAAGAGTAATTAATTAACTAATATTTTAACTATGAAAATCAATTTTAGTATTTTATTGTTTTTTTTATTGTTTTTTTCTATTGGCAGTGCCCAAGAACTAACCAAAAAAGAAAAAAGGAAAGCCAAAAAAGAAGCACCACCACAAAAAGGTTCTGTTTATTTCACGCCGCTTCCTGTACTTAGTTCAAACCCTTCTTTTGGGTTTATGTATGGCGTTGCTTCCTCTACAAGCTGGTTTATGGGAGACCCAAAGACAACCAACATTTCTTCTTTATTTGCCGGAGTCACATTAACCACCAAAGGGCAAACCCTGATAACCGCAAAAGCCACTGCTTTCTCGGAAGACAATGACTTTAAATTGGATTTGGATTGGCGTTTTTTAAATAGTTCCCAAGGTTCTTATGGCTTAGGCTCTGGCCCTTCTTCCAATAAATTGACATCTACCGGATTTGAGTATGATGATTTGGGGGCATTTTCAGCACCAATAGACGAAGTTCAAATGCTGGAATTTCAATGGATTCGATTTTATCAAACCCTAACCAAAAAAATTGCTAAAGGAACGTATGTTGGACTAGGCTATCATTTAGATATTTTAAGTAATTTTAAAGACAATCTTTTAGATTTATCAGCTACACCGCCTGTTATTACTAGTTTTTACGCTTACAATTCCAAATATGGCTTTTCAAATGATAAAAACACCCTTTCTGGAATTTCTTTAAATGGAATTTATGATACCCGAGACAATATAAATTCGACTTATAAAGGGAAATATGCTCAATTAACTTTTAGAGTGAATCCTACTTTTTTGGGGAGCGATAAAAATTCCACTTCCTTATGGGCAGAATATAGAGATTACTTTGACTTAACGAAAAACCATAAAAACATGTTGGCTTTTTGGGCATATGGTAGCTTTCAAACTTCAGGGAGTCTGCCCTATATGAATTTACCGGGTATCGGTTACGATCAATATAGCAGTTCCGGTAGAGGATATACACAAGGGAAAATAAGAGGGCAAGAGTTGTTTTATACCGAATTGGAGTATCGTAGAAAATTATTCGGTACCGAAAAAAATCCCGATCAATGGGGAATAGCAATTTTTGGAAACCTAACTACGGCAACCAACAAGGATGCCGGTATAACATTATTTGAAAATATTGACCCAGCTGGTGGCGCAGGCATTCGATTTATGGTAAACCCTAAATCCAGAACCACTCTGTGCTTGGATTATTCCGTTGGGAAATATAATTCATCCGGTATTTATTTGGGTTTAAACGAATTTTTTTAAATTAAAACAAACGGACAAGTCGAGCAACGAATTACAAAGTAGGCAATTTTAAAAAACTTAAACAATGACAACACTTATTAATCAGCTATCAAAAACCATCAAACATTGGTATATCCCAATGATTATTGGTATTTTATTTGTTTTATTTGGTATATACATATTTACCACACCATTAGAAACTTACGTTACGCTTTCCGTATTTTTCAGTTTTTCTTTTATTGTTTCTGGCATTTTTGATATTTATTTTTCTATACAGAACAAAGATTCTTTACCCGGTTGGGGTTGGTATCTTGTAAGCGGCCTATTAACTTTAGTGATAGGTGTTTATTTAATAAGTAATCCCTTGACTTCACTTACAGTGCTTCCTTTCTTTGTAGGGTTTACAATGCTTTTCAGGTCATTTCAATTATTAGGCTATTCGTTTGATTTAAGAAATCTAAAAATATTGAAATGGGGAAATCTAGCCATAATAAGTGTATTAGGGATAATATTTGCATTTATTTTAATATCTAACCCACTGTTTGCAGGCTTTTCTATCGTAATTGTAACTGCATTAACCTTCCTTTCTGTAGGTATTTCTTCTGTCATATTATCTTTTAATTTAAAAAAAATAAAAGATTTTCCAGATAAAATATCTTCCGAATTAAAAAATAAAATATCCGCTATTCAAGAAGAAATAAATGAACAAACCAATGCGGGTAAATAATTACAAAGTAAAAGGTTCGTTTTCATGAAATTTTTAAACGAGTTTATAAGTACCGTATTGAAATACGATCTCTAAATTTTTTTTGAAAATTAAAATTACATGATTCTATAATAGAGACACACAAAGAAATTTTGAATGGCACTTGGAAATGCCCAGAATTGGTAGAAGTTAAAAAATAATTTTAAGTGTAACATTAATTAGTTTATGAAAAAATCAATTGTAAGTTTTTTTGCCATAGCACTGCTTTTGCTAGGGTGCAAAAAAGAAGGGAAAAGTGAAGCTGCTCCAACTGATTCAGGTGCTGCTACCGTTTATTATAACGGAGACATTATTACTATGGAAGGTAACGAACCCGCTTATGCAGATGCAGTAGTAGTTAAAAATGGCAAAATACTATTTGTAGGTAAGGAAGACGAAGCGATGCAACAAGCGGGTGAAGGTCACAATATGGTTGATTTAGAAGGCAAAACTTTGATGCCTGGTTTAATTGATCCGCATTTGCATCCCAATCTTGGGGCAATGATTTTGAATACCAAGTTTGCTACACCTTTTGATTGGAGTTTTCCATGGGGAAATGTAAAAGCCGTGAGAGGACATGAAGCATTTATAGCCAAAGTAAAAGAGTATGAAGCGGAATTAAAAGACCCTATAGAACCCCTTGTGGTTTGGGGATTTATGGAGCCTTTTCATGGCGATATCTCTCGTAAAGAGCTTGACGGAATTTCATCTACTAGACCTATTATGATATGGCAATATTCAGCACATGTTATGTGGTTAAATACAGCTGGTTTGAAATATTTGAAAATAACCGAGAAAGAAACCAAAGGAAACAGTCAGATAGATTATGCCGCCGGAAAATTTGTGGAAGCAGGATTTTTCAATGTTGTAGTTCCGAAATGGGCTCCTACCATCAGAAATGATGAAGTAATGAAAACCAATATGTTAAAACTTCGTGACCTTGTACATATGGGTGGACTTACTACCATTGGCGATATGGGTACTGGTTCATCGGGAGAACTTTGGGGCGATCTTAAATACATGAAGAATAATTTGGAAAACGATAAAACACCTTTCCGTATGCAATTTACCCCCGATGTAAACACTTTGAACTTAGTAAATGGCGGTAATTTTGAAAAAACGTTTGCCGACGTAAAAGAATTTGGCAAGAAATATTCACCACATATTATAATAGACCATGCCATAAAACTTTATGCCGATGGGGCATTTTTTGGTCAAAATTTTCAAGTTTTAGCACCAGGATATTTGGACGGACACAGTGGTGAATGGATTATGACCCCTAAAAATTTGAATGAAGCCATGAGATTTTGGTGGAACAAAGGTTATCCTATTCATATTCATTGCAATGGTAGTTTGGGATTAGAAACCATCTTAGATGAATTAGAAAAATTGCAAAAAGAATTGCCAAAATTAAAACAAAGACTCACCATCGAGCATTTTGGGGAATCTAAACCAGAGCAATCTGCTCGTATTGCAAAATTAGGAGCGGTTGTGTCAGCTAATCCCTATTATCTCTATTCTATGGGCGATAAATATGTAGCCGAAACCGTTCTTGGTCAAGAAAGAGGTTCGGAAATGGTTCGTTTGGGTTCATTGGTTAAAAACAAAGTGAAGTTTGCGCTACATTCCGATTTTACGATGGCTCCTATTCAACCTCTTTTATTGGCTTGGATTGCCACCAATCGTGTAACGGCCGATGGTACTTTGATGGCACCACAAGAAAGAGTATCGGCTTATGATGCATTAAAAGGTATAACTATCAATGCCGCTGATTTAATGCAATTGGATAAAATTACGGGATCTATAAAAGTGGGTAAAAAAGCGGATTTCGTAATCCTTGCCGAGAATCCTTTAAAGATAGACCCAATGAAAATAAAGGATATTAAAATTCTTGAAACGGTCTTTGAAGGTAAATCATTTCCAATAAAAAATCAATAAATAAAATGGCATTCTAAGTTTGAAACAAGTAAAATAATCATTTCGAAATTGAAAACAAAAAACGGAAAACAAATAAATATTTTAATCTATGAAAAAGTCAATTGTAAGTGTTTTTGCCATAGCGATGCTTATGCTAGGGTGCAAAAAAGAAGAGAAAAGTGAAGCTGCTTCAACTGCTTCAGCGGCTGCTACCGTTTATTATAACGGAGACATCATCACCATGGAGGGGAAAACGCCTACTTATGCCGAGGCGGTTGTCGTTAAAGACGGAAAAATACTGTTTGTAGGCAAGGAAGACGAAGCCATGAAGCAAGCAGGAGTTGGTCACGCTATGATTGACCTGAAAGGAAAAACTATGTTGCCTGCATTTTTAGATGCTCATAGTCATTTTATCAATGTGGGTTTTACCGCAGCAGTTGCCAATATTCTTCCACCACCTGATGGTCCTGGGGCGGATTTCAATTCCATTGTCAATACCTTGAACCAATATAAAAATACAGCTGATGGAAAAACGATGATTAAAAAATTTGGTTGGATTTTAGGCAATGGCTACGATGATTCTCAACTAAAAGAAGGAGATCATCCAAAAGCTACTGATTTGGACAAAGTGAGTACTACCGAACCGGTTTTAATTATTCATCAATCAGGACATTTAGGGGTGCTGAACTCCTTTGCGATGAAAATGCTGGGCATCAACAAAAGCACCAAAGATCCTGCTGGTGGAAAATATCGTAGAGCTGCCGATGGTACACCCAATGGCGTACTAGAAGAAGGTGCTTTCTTTTCTGTCCTATTCCCAATTTTAGGGAAAGGAGATGCAGAAGCCAATTCTATGTTTATTGATAAAGCCTTGTTGGAGTATGCTAAAAATGGTTATTTGACAGTACAAGAAGGTAGAGCTACGCTTGAGCAAGTGGCACAATTAGAAGATGGCGCAAAAAGCAATCAATTTTATCTGGATGTAGTATCTTATCCTGATGTGGCTTTGGGTGTTGAAGAAATTATGAAAAGCCCGTACTACAGCACCGCACGTCAGTATCAAAATAAATACCGAATTGGTGGTGTAAAATTAACTTTGGATGGTTCTCCACAAGGTAAAACGGCTTGGCTTTCCCATCCGTATCATATTCCGCCAGCTGGTGAAAAAGCAAGCTATAAAGGTCAAGGCGTAATGACCAACCAACAGGCAGATGATTATGTAGCACTTGCCTTTAAAAATAAATGGCAACTATTGTGTCATACCAATGGTGATGCAGCGATTGATCAATATTTAAAAGCGATTGATGCAGCTGAAAAAAAATACAATTATGACGATCACAGAACGGTACTAATCCACGGTCAAACTTTGCGTAAAGATCAAATTCCGGCATTGGTTCGCCAAAAAGTGATCCCATCCTTATTCCCAATGCACACTTTTTATTGGGGAGATTGGCACGCCGAATCGGTGTTAGGACACCCAAGAGCCGATTATATTTCGCCAATGAGAGATGCTATTGATGCAGGACTTATCACTACTTCGCATCACGATGCACCGGTAACCTTCCCGAATTCAATGCGAGTGTTAGATGCAACGGTAAACCGTGTGACTAGAACTGGGAAAATTTTAGGACCAGATCAAAGAGTCACTCCGTATGAAGGGTTAAAAACCTTGACCGAATGGGCTGCTATCCAGTATTTTGAAGAAAAAACAAAAGGAACCTTAACGGCAGGAAAATTGGCAGATTTTGTGATATTGGATAAAAATCCATTGAAAATAAAATCGTTAGACATAAATAAAACTCAAATATTGGAATCCATCAAAGAGGGAAAAACAGTATTTAAAAAGGAATAAATTTTAGTGCTATGTAATCGCCATTTACCAAAGGTTTGTACTAGTCATCCTGATATTTAGATGGCGATTTCATTGCTGATGCATAACAAGTATACTTAACACCTATGAAAAAACGCTATTTTGTATCCATCTTATTTTTAGTCCTGATTGCCACAGCATGCAACACGGCTAAATCAAAAACAGACAAGGCAACTACTGCCGAAAAATCAGAACCTATGAAAGCAAATCCAATTGATGGTACTTGGGAAGCCAATTATATTATGAACAGTCCCAAAGCTTTTGATGAGTTGTATCCGAAGACAAAGCCGACGATAACCATTGACAGTGGTCAAAATCAAATTAGCGGTGCTTCGGGTTGCAACAGCTTCCGCGGCAAATGTTCGATTGATGGCAATAGGTTGCAAATTGACGAGGCGCTTGCATTGACGCGAAAAATGTGTCCGGATATGGTTGGGGAACAAACCTTTTTGGCAACTTTAAAAAAAGTAAACAGCTATTCCGTGACCAATGAAGGAACAACATTGAACCTGATCATGGGCGATATAGCTGTAATGCGTTTAACCAAAAAATAGACTCAAATGAAAAACAAATAATTTTTTTATAGGAGTAAAATTAGTAAGTATAAAATCAAATAAAAAGCTATATACTATGAGAAATATTGTATGCATTATCATACTACTCTTGGGAGTAGCCTGCCAATCAAATAAGTCTACAAGTAATGATACTGTAAAATATGACTTAGTTGTTTTAAATGTACGAGTAATTGATCCAGAAACCAAAACAGATGCAATCCTGAATATTGGGATTTCGGATGTTCGAATTGCAAAGCTAACTACAAAAGAAATCCAGGGTAGAAAAACAATAGATGGTAAAGGGAAGATTGCTTGTCCCGGGTTTATTGATATGCATACACACTCCCCATTTCCATTAGGTGAATCTTTTCAAGTTCGAGATGGAGCTACTACTCTTTTAGATTTGGAATCAGGTGCTTATCCTTATGAGAAATATGGTTTTCACATTAAAGACTCTGCAAGAGCTAATTTTGGGGCTTCTACCGCTCATGCCTTTGCACGAATAAAAGTAATTGAAGGTAAGGATCAGCCATATATTACCTCTGAAGAATTAGAGGCACTTGTGCCTGGAAAGGCCTTTGTCCAAAAAGCCACACCAGAACAAATAGAACAAATGCGTAAACTAATAGATGAAGATCTTAAAAAAGGAGGAATTGGTATTGGTCTATTGTTAGACTATATGTCGCCAGCCGTTAGCAATGAAGAGCTCCAGATGCTATTTGAAGTAGCAAAGAAAAACAACGTCGTCATCTTTGCTCATAGCAGAAGAGGAATAAATGGTGATATTAAAGGTCTTAAAGAGCTTATAGATTTGTCGTTGAAAACGGGTGGTGCTGTGCACATTTGTCATATCAATGCCAACGCCATGGGAAATGTTGGGAATTGGCTTACCGCAATTGATGCGGCCAATAAAAAAGGGGCTGATATTTCTGCAGAAGTATTTCCTTACACCGCTGGATCTACAAGTATTTCTGCGGATGTTTTTAATAGAGACTGGCAAACTATTTTTAACATTACTTACAAAGATGTACAATGGGCCGAAACTGGCGAATGGTTTACAAAGGAAAGCTGGGAAGATAAGCGAAAAAATGTTCCTAACGGAATGGTTATTCACCATTATATGAAAGATGAGTGGGTAAAAACAGCTCTTAAATACCCGAATATGATAGTGGCCTCGGATGGTATGCCTGCCATCACATTGAAAGTTAAATCAAATCCAAATCTAACCTCTTGTTATACAAGATTATTGACATTTTTTGTAAGAGATGAGAAGACAATTTCTTTAAATGAAGCAATCGCCATGTCGAGCTACTATCCTGCCAAGCGTTTAGAAAGTTTTGCACCCGCTTTTAAAAAGAAAGGAAGGATACAGGAGGGCGCAGATGCTGATGTTTTAATTTTTAATCTTGACAAACTTAAGGTAAATGCTACCTATACAGATCCTTATAAGGCTTCTGCAGGTTGGGACTATATTATCGTGAATGGCCAAATAGCAGTTGAAAACGATAAGCTAACCAATAATAGAGCTGGCAAAAGAATTACCGCAAAATAGACTTTTGCTGTGATGAAGCCATTTCTCATTTAACAAAGCCTGTTTCATAAAAATTCATTTTTTAATATTTGTCTTAGCAATTAAAACATCAGATTATTGCAATAGAAAAGAGCAATTCATTTCAAACTGAAACGCTGTATGAATACATTTTAATTATTTAATGAAGATAGTGCGGTGGCATTGACGTGAAAAATGTATCAGGATATGGTGGGGGAACAAACCTTTTTGGCAACTTTAAAAAAAGTAAACAGCTATTCCGTGACCAATGAAGGAACAACATTGAACCTGATTATGGGCGATATAGCTGTAATGCGTTTAACTAAAAAATAGACTCAAATGAAAAACAAAATCAAATTCCTGTCCTTACTGTTTGCAGTAACAATTTCCTTAAGTTCTTTTTCCCAATCGGGTAATGATGGAAACTGGATTAAAATTGCCGAAAAATTAGTCGCGTTCAAATCCGACAAAGATGTGATTACGCCCACTGGGAATGAAAGAAAGGTGGATAAAATAAAAATTAAGTGCGTTCAAGGGACTTTAAAACTCAAGAAAGTTAGAGTAGAAATGTCTGACGGTCAAAAGAAAGAATACGATGCCAAAGGAGTCGGAGTACTTTCGAAAGGAATGTCTTCGTTGCCTTTTAATTTGCCAGGAAAGAATAATACCCTTAAAAAAATTGAATTGGAATACTATACTGTCGGAGTTATGATGGTGACCAAAAGGGCTAAAGTAGAAATAATGGGGCACGTGATAAAATAATGCGGTAGTTATTTGTAAAAAAATAAAATGCAACACGCTACCCCAACGGGTGAGTAGTTCATTCTCTTGCTGAATTAAAAATAGTTTGGTACTGTTTAAAAAGCTCAAAGACATTCTAGTCTATTTATTGGAATGGGGTGTTTTTGAGTTTTAATTTTTTAATCAAAAATAACAATGAGAAAAGCAATTTTAATAGCACATTTCCTTTTTCTTTCTTGTTTTATGGCTTGGTCTCAACATCAGGATCATTCTAGTCATGAACAAACTTCGACAAAAGGAAGTCATAGACTAACCCTTGGCTTAGGACATACACATGTCTCTGAAGGGAAGATTGACGGTAAAACCAAGTGGTTGGCCTTAGCCTCTTGGAGTTTTAATTATGACTATTGGATCACAAATAAATGGGCCATTGGTTTACAAAATGATTTGGTTTTGGAATCTTTTAAAGTTGAACATGGAGATCAAGAAATTTTAGAAAGAAGTTATCCTTTAGCAGTTGTTCCCGTGGCAATATATAAACCCGGAAAACGTCTCTCCTTAATTGGAGGAGTGGGAGCCGAATTTGCAGATGAAAAAAATTTAGTATTGACAAGATTAGGAATCGAATACGGTTGGCATTTACCAGGCAATTGGGAAGTAGGAGGTGCCGTGGTTTGGGATAATAAGTGGAATTATTATAATTCATGGGGTTTAGGATTTACATTTAGTAAAATTTTGAAAAAGAAGTAAACTTGTAAGTTTTACACTAACCGCTCGTATTTGAAGTTTTTTTGATTTGTTTTGCAAAATAACTTGCTTATTGCTACAAATTCGTATCCCTGTTTGAGGTTGGCTCGGTTTGCCTTTGGCGAAAGCCTTATTAAAAGAGGATTTTTCGGTGAAATGTTCTATAACTTCTACTTCAAAACAAAGTGATTTAGAAATGCAAGGCGTACTCCCGTTTTTGAAGGCATTGCAATCTAAAGCCATCGAACGAAATAGCATTTCGTTTCTAGAATGCAGCAAAATTTCCGACCAAATTGAGAAGCAACGTCAGCGAGGATTTTGTGGGTAAAATGCAAACCTTTTTGATAACTTTAAAAAAAGTAAACAGCTATTCCGTGACCAATGAAGGAACAACATTGAACCTGATCATGGGCGATATAGCTGTAATGTGTTTAACCAAAAAATAAACTCAAAATGAAAAACAAAATCAAACTCCTGTCCTTACTCTTTGCAGTAACAATTTTCCTAACATCTTTTTCCCAATCGAATAATGATGGAAACTGGATTAAAATTGCCGAAAAAACAGTCGGTTTTAAATCAGACAAAGATGTGATTACGCCTTCCGGCAATGAAAAAAAGGTGGATAAAATAAAAATTAAGTGCGTTCAAGGGACTTTAAAACTCAAGAAAGTTAGAGTAGAAATGTCTGACGGTCAAAAGAAAGAATACGATGCCAAAGGAGTTGGAGTACTTTCAAAAGGGATGTCTTCGCTTGCCTTTACCTTGCCAGGCAAAAACAATACCCTCAAGAAAATCGAACTGGAATACGATTCCGTTGGCGCTTTGTTGGTTACCAAAAAAGCAAAAATTGAAGTATTGGGTCGAATCGTTATAAAAAAATAACAGATTCCATTCTAATAAAAGAATTTTAAATAAATGCTGTCTTCAAGAAAAGGCAGCATTTATAATTTAAATCACAGAAAAACACACTTTAGATCTAGCAAGCACATTCAAATTTCAATCCTACCTTATTTCCTAGAGTTCCCTCAGTTGCATATCCATCAAATTTCCACCACTCGATTCCGCCTATTAATTCTTTTACTTTAAATCCTAATTTGGTCATATTCAAAGCGCCTTTTGTAGATGCATTACACCCAATTCCATCACAATAGGTTACATACAAAACTTCTCTATCTAAATGAGCAGTGGTTTCAGGACTCATTTCGCGATGCGGAATATTAATCGCATTTGGAATATGCTCGTCCTCAAATCCAAAAGCTTTTCGGGTATCGAGAGCGGTTACTTTTTCTCCATTGTTCAAAGCATCAAACAAATCCGACGGATCCATTTCGAAGGCTAACTTGCTTTCATAGTATTTTATTTGTGCTTCCATTTATGTAGTTTTTTAGTTTGTTTAATAATCCAAAATTAGGTCAACTAAATTTAGGATAAAAACGAAAAGAATTCATCTATTTCATGAATTCTTTTCATACAAATCCAAGTATAAATTTTGTTCCTTTGTGAAAACAATTCTCAAAAATGGAAATCAGGCATTTAAGATTGATTAAGGCGATTGTTGAAGAAGGCAGCATCACAAAAGCAATTGACAAATTACATTTGACACAATCGGCTTTGAGTCATCAGCTCAAAGAAGCTGAATACCAATTGGGTACACAGCTGTTTTTGAGAACAAACAAAAAACTGGTTCTGACCAAAGCAGGAGAGAAATTATATGAAATTGCAAATGAGATTCTCAACAAACTTTCGGAAACGGAACTCCAAATCAAAGAGATGGTTTTCGGGGAATTTGGTGAAATCCGTATTAGTACCGAATGTTTTTCTAGTTACCATTGGTTGCCTTCGGTTTTAAAGCAATTCCATCATTTGTATCCTAATGTTGAATTGAAAATTGTTACCGAAGCAACCCATTATCCGCTACAAAAACTACTCGATAATGTAATTGACATCGGAATAGTCAGTGACCAAATCAAGGATGACAGAATAAAATATCTGGAGCTTTTTCAGGATGAAGTGGTGATGGCCGTTTCTGAAAATCATCCTTGGGCCAATAAAAAGTATGTGGTTGCCGAAGATTTTGCCAATGAACATTTAATCATTCATTCGCTACCGATGGAAACAGTAACTATTCATCAAATGGTTTTGGCTCCAGCGAAAATAACACCAAAAAAAATAACACCATTACCACTAACCGAAGCCTCCATCGAAATGGTAAAAGCTGACATGGGTATAATGTCAATGGCGAAATGGGCGTTGCAACCTTATTTAAAAAACAGTTCCATCAAAGCTATAAAAATTGGTAAAAACGGACTGAAAAGAAAACATTTCATCGCTATTCGAACTGAAAAAGAATATCCGGACTATTTCAACCATTTTATTGGCTTTTTACAAACCGAAATCAATCTACAATGATCTATTTAATTCGAGATTGCCAAACAAAAGATTTGAATGTAGTAGTACAACTGTGTCAAAAACATGCTGAATATGAAAGAGCCACTTTTAATCCGATTGGAAAAGAAGATGGACTTAAAAACGCCCTGTTTGCTGAGCAACCCAAATTGTTTTGTTTGGTTGTCGAAGTCAATGAAACAATCGTTGGCTATGCCACTTATACTTTTGATTTTTCCACTTGGGACGCTACCACTTTTATGTACATGGATTGTTTGTATCTTGAAGAAGAAACCCGTGGTTTTGGCATTGGAGAAGCTGTAATCGAAGAATTAAAACAAATTGCAGTAGCAAAAAAATGCATTAACATACAATGGCAAACGCCAGAATTCAACGAGCGTGCGATTAAATTCTACCATCGCATTGGTGGAACTGCAAAAGAAAAAGTACGCTTTTTTCTGGATTTATAATTAGATTTTAAAAACACTATGTTAATCCTTATAATTACATAAAATATTTTTTTGCCACAGATTAATAGGATTTAACAAGATTTTTATTTTACATCTGAAATTGATAGCAAAGAAATCTGTGGAAATCTTTATAATCTGTGACAAAAAAACAAAAAAACAAAAAAATGACACAAATAAGCCTATTAGGTTGCGGTTGGTTGGGTTTGCCTTTGGCGAAAGCCTTAATAAAGAATGGTTTTTTGGTGAAAGGTTCCACTACATCCGAAAGTAAACTCGCAATATTAGAAGAATTAGCCATTCAACCCTTTTTGATTGCTCTTTCAGAAGATAAACCAATTGGAGACATTGCTAATTTTCTAGAAAATTCATCCCTTTTAATTATTGATATTCCACCAAAACTACGCGGTACAGAGAAGGAAAACTTTGTTTCCAAGATTAAAAATATAATCCCGTTTGTAGAAAAATCCACGATTGAAAACGTGCTTTTTGTCAGTTCGACTTCTGTTTATGGCGAAGCCAAACAAACCATTTCAGAAAATACCACTCCAAAACCCGAAACCGAAAGCGGCAAACAATTGCTAGAAGTAGAATCGCTTTTGAAAAGTAATCCCAATTTCAAAACCACCATTCTCCGTTTTGGTGGACTCATTGGCGAAGACCGAAATCCAACCAAATTTATGGCGGGAAAAGTGAATATTGAAAACCCAAAAACCCCAATCAACTTTATTCATCAAGAAGATTGCATCGGGATTATCTTAAAAATAATAGCTACCGATTCTTGGAACGAAACTTACAATGGTGTTAGTCCATATCATCCCACAAGAGAAAACTATTATACTCAAAAAGCAAGCGAATTAGGCTTACCTTTGCCTCAATTTGATCACTCAAAACCTTCAGTTGGCAAACTGATTCTAAGTGAAAAAATAGAAGCCGTTTTGGGATATACTTTTATTAAAACCAATTTATAATTTGAAAACAAAAATTCAAACCGCTTTTAAATCGAAAGTTAATGCAATAGGATTGCCCATTTTGGCTTTGTGCTGGGTGAGTTTCTTTTGGGGAACCACTTGGCTGGCTTCCAAAGAAGGTGTCAAACACATGCCCGCTTTACAACTTGCTGGAATTAGACAATTTATTGGAGGTGCTTTATATCTTACCTTTTTCTTGTTCAAGAAAACGCCTTGGCCTAAAGGGAAACAATGGAAAAGCATCATCATACTCAGTCTACTCAACTTTGTTTTAAGCAACGGTCTTAGTACTTGGGGAGTGAAATACATCAGTAGCGGATTAGGCGCTATCATTGGTGCAATGGTTCCTTTGTGGATTGTCTTCATCAGTATTTTTAATGGTGAAAGAATTACCAGACTGGCCGTTTTAGGAATTTTGGTCTGTTTTGGTGGTGTTTGCGTTATTTTTTACGAACATCTTCTTGACTTTTTGCAGCCCGATTTTCAATTTGGCATTATACTTTCGATAGCGGCAACAATTACGTGGGCTTTTGGAACATTATATACCAAGAAAAAAGCGGCTAGTTTCAATCCCTATTTTAGTTTGGGATTACAAATGTTTATTTCCAGTATTTTTCTTTTTGCCTTTGTTGGCGCAACGGGTACAAGCATTCCTATTGCTGCAATTCCTGCGAATTCTTGGTGGTCTATTGCTTATTTGGTGATTATTGGGTCGGTATTAACGTTTATTGCTTTTATTTATGCCTTGCAAAAACTCCCAACCGAATTGAGTAGCGTATATGCGTATGTCAATCCAATTGTTGCCGTAATTTTGGGTTCTTTTATATTTGGAGAACCATTAACTACAGCTGTTGTTTTTGGAGGAATAGTAACCTTAATTGGATTGTACACCATTAATTATGCAATGCGGAAAAAGAAAAATAGCACTGAACCAATAACTGAGATTAGTTAGATTATTGTTTCAAATGAGTGACCATCAAATTGCATTCAAAGAATTTGGAGCGAAATAGTAGGTATTTTTAGAAAATATCGTTCCTGCCATTATTCCTAAACTTGCGAGCCGAACGCCGGCTCACAAGGTTTATCCCTTATGTCAGGGCTAAAAAGGAAGCATAAGGATTTTTTGGAAATAATTAATTGAAATGAGATTTTTATAGCAAACTAAGTAGAATAAAATACCTAAATTAGACGTTTATTTTTCAATAATTTAAACGGTATACTTATGAAATTCAACTATTTTGTTTTAATTCCAACCTTCGTTGGATTATCATTTGTCCACGCGCAACAAAAACAAAACTTTGTTGTTCCCAATGAAAACTTGATTACCGAAAACATAGCCGAAATCCCTAGTGAACTGGCAGGTCAAGTCAAAAAATATTCGGAATCTAGAGGAGCTTCTATAGCTGAAATTCATCCTTTCAAAAACGAAATCATCATTAACACCCGATTTGGATCCACTTCACAATTGCATTTGGTTTCACAACCAATGGGAAACCGAAGACAAATTACTTTTTTTGATGAACCAGTAAGCAGTGCTTCATTCGAACCCACCAAAGGGGACTATTTGATTTATTCTAAAGACATTGGTGGTAACGAATTTGGCCAATTGTATAAATTGGATTTAAAAACGCTACAATCTACCTTACTTACCGATGGAGGAAAATCGCAAAATGGCGGAGTAACTTGGCGCAAAGACGGAAAAGGATTTTACTATTCTTCTACCAAAAGAAACGGTGGAGACAGAGACATTTATTATATGGATCCCAACAATCCTAGTTCAAACCAACTCATTCTGGAGGTAAAAGGTGGTGGCTGGTCCATACAAGACATTTCAGAAAACAACAAACAATTGATTGTAGGTGAAGGGATTTCGGCAAATGAATCGCACCTATGGGCATTGGATTTAGAAACCAACAAACTAACCGAAATTACCGATCGAAAAACAAAAAACATTGTTCAAACCAATGCAGAATACAGCAATACGGACGCAGAAATTTGGTTTATAACTGATCGTGACAACGAATTTAACCGATTGGCAACTTTTGATTTAAAAACAAAAAAAGTCACCTACCACACCACGAAAATTCCTTGGAACGTAGAACGTTATTCCCTTTCTGAAGATAAAAAATCTATTGTTTTTATCACCAATGAAGCGGGAATCAACAAAATGTATCTTATGAATACCGCAGACAAATCGTATTCTGAAGTCAAAAACATTCCTATCGGTCTTATAGGCGGTGCCACTTTTACCAAAGACAATCAAAGCATTTTCTTTGCACAATCTACAGCACAAACGGCATCAGATGTTTACAAATTGAATTTAAAAAACGGTCAAATAGAACAATGGACTACAAGCGAATTGGGCGAAATGCAACAATCGGATATGGCAACTCCAAAATTTATTGAATGGAAAAGCTTTGACAAGTTAACGATATCTGGATTTTATTACCCAGCTTCTTCAAAATTCACTGGAAAAAGACCCGTGATTATTATGATTCACGGTGGCCCAGAAGGGCAATCTTTGGCTTCTTTTTTAGGGTCAAATAATTACTACACCAACGAAATGGGCGTTTCCCTAATTTTTCCAAACGTTCGCGGTTCTTCTGGATTTGGAAAAACCTTTTTGGCAAAAGACAATGGTTTTTTAAGAGAGGATTCTGTTAAAGATATCGGAGCATTGCTAGATTGGATAGCACTTCAACCTGATTTGGATAAAGACAAAATAATGATAATGGGCGGAAGTTATGGCGGTTATATGACACTTGCTACAGCCTATCATTTTGCCGATAAGTTAAAATGTTCGATTGATATTGTGGGTATTTCTCATTTTACTACCTTTTTGAAAAACACCGAAGAATACCGCCGAGATTTACGAAGAGTAGAATATGGAGACGAAAGAGATCCAAAAATGGCGGCTTTTTTCGAAAAAATGGCACCTTTAAACAATACCGATAAGATAAAAAAACCAATGTTTATCATTCAAGGAAAAAATGACCCAAGAGTTCCCGTAACCGAAGCCATTCAAATGCGAGATAAACTAAAGGCACAAGGCAACACAGTTTGGTATTTGGAAGCCAAAGATGAAGGACACGGTTTTAAAAAGAAACCAAATATAGATTTTCAGCGTCTTGCTGTTATCCGATTTATGCAAGAGTATTTGCTGAAGTAAAAACCAAAAAAATCCCATTTGTCTGTAATTGACAAATGGGATTTTAAATTTACTCTCAAAAAAATATTACCAGATTTTAACTCTTTTATCTGGAGCAATATACATTCCTTCCCCAGTTTTTATATCAAAAGCTTGATAAAAAGCGTCTACATTTTGGATTGGCACATAAGCACGATACATTCCCGGGGTATGCGGGTCTGTTTTCACTTGGCTTTTTATAGCTTCATCACGCATTTTGGTTCTCCAAACGGTAGCCCAAGAAATAAAGAAACGTTGTTCTGGAGTATATCCGTCAATTAAACCTGGATTTGGGTTTGATTTTAAGTACAATTGCAAACCATCATAAGCAGCATTTATACCCCCTAAATCACCAATGTTTTCGCCAAGAGTAAATTTACCATCTACATGAATTCCTGGAAGTGGCTCCAAAGCACTGTATTGATCTGCAAGTGCAGTTCCCAAAGCTGTAAATTGTTTCAAATCTTCGGCAGTCCACCAATCAACAAGATTACCATCGGCATTGTAACGAGCCCCTGAATCATCAAACCCATGAGAGATTTCATGGCCGATTACAGCTCCAATTCCACCATAATTCACCGCTTCGTCAGCTTGATAATTGTAAAAAGGAGGTTGCAAAATAGCAGCTGGAAATACAATTTCATTATACGAAGGATTGTAATAGGCATTCACGGTTTGAGGAGACATCCCCCACTCTGTTTTATCGACTGGCTTAGAAAGTTTTTCCAAATCTTCTTTGAAATTCCAACGATTCAAATTTCTGGTGTTTTCAAAAAAGCTACCACCATCTGAAGGACTTTTAATCACTAAAGCCGAATAATCTTTCCATTTATTTGGGTATCCGATTTTAGGATTTATTTTTTTTAATTTTTCAATTGCTTTAATCTTAGTTTCCGGAGACATCCAAGTTAAATTTTCGATACGGTGTTGGTACGCTAAAATTACATTTTGAATCATTTTCTCTGCTTTTGCTTTAGCTTCAGCTGGAAACATTTTTTCAACATATAATTTACCCAACGCTTCACCAATAGATCTGTTTACGTTTTGCAAAGCTCTGTCTTCTCTAGGTCTTTGTTTTAATGCACCCGTTAACGTTTTACCATAAAAATCAAAATTGGCACTTTCAATAGCAGTCGACAATTCTCCTGCCGAAGCATTTAAAAGTGTCCATTTCATATATTCTTTCCAATCTTCCACTTTATTTTCTGTAAAAACAGTCTGTAAAGCTTTCATATATCTTGGTTGCAAAACGATAATAGTGTCTAATTTATTAAATCCTAGATCAGAAAAATAAGAGTTCCATTGTATAGCTGGCGTCATTTTTTGCAAATCGGCAATCGTCATCGGATTGTATTGCAAACGACTGTCTCTTCGTTCTACTCTATCCAATCTTGGATTGGACAAAGCGGTTTCAAGTGTAACAATTTTTGCCGCATTTGCTTTGGATTGTTCAGGTGTTTCTCCAATAAATTGCAACATTCTGGCTACATACAGTTCGTATTTTTCTCGTTTTTCTTTAGAATCTTTGTCTTGTCCTGAATAATAATCTTTGTCAGACAAACCTAATCGAGCAACACCAAGATTTACCGAGTTTTTAGTACTGTTTTTATCGTCTGCTCCAATTTGCAAACCAAAAAAACCAACAGAGATAACAGGCTCCATTTCTACCAAAAGTTTTTGCAGATCCTGAATATTTTTGACCTTTTCTATTTTGGCCAAATACGGTTTCAAAGGTGCAATTCCTTGTTTGTCTCTTGAAACGGTATCTACAATTGATTTAAAAAAGTTAACCGCTTTCCCTTGATCGGTATCTGATTTATAAACCGGATTGTTGGAAGCCTCTTTTAAAATTGTTAACGCGTCTTTATCTGTTTTTTTAATCAATTCATTAAAGCTTCCCCAAGAAGTTCTATCAGCAGGAATTTCGGTTTTGTCAAGCCAAGAACCATTTACAAATCGAAAAAAGTTATCGTTGGGTTTACTATTTTTGTCCATATACGAGACATTAATACCAGGTTCAGCCACTTTTGAAGCTGTTTGCGCCTTGCTTTCTACGACCAAAATCAATGCAGGAATCACAAAAAAAAGACGTTTGGTTAATACATTTTTCATTTTAATTAATAGTTTAGATGTTGTTACAAACATATCAATAATTTTGCTTAAATGTTATAGTATTAAAAAAATACATCTTGTTAAATAATTTAAAAAAGAAACTCCTTTTTGTATTTTTGCATCAAATTAAACTTATGCAAACTATTTTTAAAAAATACAGAGTCTATATTGGCATTGTAATTATTTTTTCTATCATAACTCTTTATTTGTTTTACTCGGCTTTGAAACCCAGTAAAAGCTTGCCTGTATTTAATCCATCTGATGTGAATACCGAATTGGTGGACAGTACCGTACAATATGTGAGCAAATACCATACGATTGCCGATTTCTCTTTTGTAAACCAAAACGGAAAAATCATTACACAAAAAGACTATGAAGGCAAAGTTTATGTAGCCGACTTTTTCTTCACTACTTGTGGTTCTATTTGCCCCAAAATGACCACCAATTTGGTTGATGTTCAAAAAGCGATTAAGAACAATCCAAAGGTAATGTTGCTCTCTCATACCGTTTTCCCTGAAACAGACAGCGTACCTGCTTTAAAAGCCTATGCCAAAAAATATGGTGTCATTGATGGAAAGTGGAATCTGGTTACAGGCGACAAAAAAGAAATTTACACCATGGCCAGAAAATCGTATTTGGCCGTAAAACTGGGAAAACCAGAGCAATTGTATGATATGGTGCATACCGAAAATTTTGTTTTGGTAGACAAAAAGAGACGTGTTCGTGGTTTTTATGACGGTACCAAGAAGGAAGACGTTCAGCGATTAATAGAAGATATTAATTGGCTTTGTGAAAATGACAAAAACTAGTAAAACTGATAAATATCAGCTGTAATTATAATAAAAAATGTATTTTTGCAATCTTAATTCAATCTAAATAAGCTTTGCAAACAACGATACATTCTCTCAAAAAAGGCCAAAAAGGCATTATACTGGATTTTGATATCGATGTTATCCCATTAAAACTATTAGAAATGGGCTGTTTGCCGGGTAATGAAGTGGAATTACTTCAAATTGCTCCCTTTGGAGATCCATTATATCTGAATATAAATGGTTCTCATCTTGCCATTCGTATTGAAACCGCCAAACAAATTGGAGTAGAACTCATTAAAAACATATAATAATGAGTTTAAAAAACATCAACGTCGCTTTAATCGGAAACCCAAACGTAGGGAAGACTTCTGTTTTTAACCAACTTACTGGCCTAAACCAACAGGTAGGAAACTATCCCGGAATTACCGTGGAGAAAAAAATGGGTTTTTGCAAACTGCCCAACAATATCAAAGCAAATATTCTTGATTTACCAGGAACCTATAGCTTAAACGCCAGTTCCATTGACGAAAGTGTTGTTATTGAACTTTTGCTGAATAAAAATGATCGTCTTTATCCCGATGTAGCTTTAGTGGTTACCGATGTTGAAAATTTAAAACGAAATTTACTCCTTTATACTCAAATCAAAGACCTTGAAATTCCAACTATTCTTGTCATTAACATGGCTGATAGAATGGAACACAAAGGCATTACACTTGACATACCTTATCTCGAAGAACACTTAAAGACCAAAATTGCTCTTATTAGTTCTAGAAAAGGGTACGGTATTGAAGAGTTGAAAAATTTAATTGTTAGTTATAGAACTATATCAAGCGAGCCTTGTTTAAACGCTTCGAGTATAGATGTCGATTATTTCAATAGCCTTCGTTCTGCATTTCCCAACCAATTATTGTACAAATTGTGGTTGGTAATTACACAAGACGTCAACTTTTTGAATTTAGAACGCAACGAAATTCGAAGTTCGTTTACCAAATCGCATTCGGATTTGAAACGTTTGCAACAAAAAGAAACCATCAAGCGCTATCAATTTATAAATGACGTACTAAAAATAGGTTTGAAAGTAGATTCTAGTATAGCCAAAGATTTTAGATCAAAAATTGACCGAGTACTGACACACAAATTTTGGGGATATGTCATTTTCTTTCTGATTCTATTTGTGATTTTTCAATCTATTTTCCAGTGGTCCAAAATTCCAATGGACTTTATTGATTGTAGCTTTGCAACTTTAAGCACAATAGCGGGTGAAAAATTGCCTGCGGGAATGTTGACCAATTTGATTTCGCAAGGTATAATACCTGGAATCGGTGGGATTTTGATTTTTATACCTCAAATAGCCTTTTTGTTTTTATTCATATCCATTCTCGAAGAGAGCGGTTATATGAGTCGTGTGGTATTCTTGATGGACAAAATTATGCGTCGTTTTGGATTGTCTGGTAAGAGTGTCGTTCCTTTAATTTCGGGAACAGCCTGTGCTATTCCAGCGATTATGGCGACTCGAAACATCGAAAACTGGAAAGAGCGATTAATCACGATATTGGTTACTCCGTTCACAACTTGTTCGGCTAGACTTCCTGTTTACGCCATAATTATTGGGTTGGTTATTCCGGACACTTATGTTTTGGGAATCTTAAATGTACAGGGATTGACGTTGATGCTTTTGTATGTAATTGGTTTTGGAACGGCTATTCTGGCCGCTTATATTTTGAATAGTATACTAAAAGTAAAAGGCAAAACATTCTTTGTGGTCGAAATGCCCAACTATAAATTACCCATGTTCAAAAATGTTGCAATCAATGTAATCGAAAAAACAAAAGCCTTTGTTTTTGGCGCCGGAAAAATCATTCTGGCAATATCAGTTATATTGTGGTTTTTGGCTTCTTATGGGCCCGGAAACCAATTTAAAAACGCAGAAAAGATAATAGTAGAGAACACCAAAACACATCCATTATCAACTGTAGAATTCAACAATGCTGTAGCTTCACAAAAACTGGAAAACTCTTATATTGGATTAATGGGAAAAACGATCGAACCTGTAATCTCCCCTTTGGGTTATGATTGGAAAATAGGTATTGCCATCATTAGTTCATTTGCAGCAAGAGAAGTATTTGTGGGGACCTTGGCAACCATTTACAGCGTAGGAGGAACCGACAATGAAAGTACCATAAAAAACAAAATGGCAGCTGAAATAAATCCCGTTACAGGCGAAAAAATATTCAATTTTGCTTCTGGAATATCACTACTTTTATTTTATGCTTTCGCTATGCAATGCGCGAGTACATTGGCAATAACCAAAAAAGAAACCAATTCCTGGAAATGGCCAGCCGGGCAACTGGTTTTTATGAGCGGATTAGCTTATGTAGTCGCATTAATCGCTTTTCAAATTCTAAAATAATGCGTTATGATTCAAGAAATAATTGCTTTTATTGTACTTGTAATTGCCCTTGCCTTTTTGATTCGAAAGTTTTTCTTCAAAAAAAAAACGGATAAAAACTGTGGAAGCGGGGACTGTGGGTGTAGTTAAATTATTTTATATAATTGCTTTCGTTTTAAAAAGAATTTTTATTAAAACAAAAAGAGACAGTCTACTCTTTTTAGACTGTCTCTTTTTTAAAATGCTTATACTATTTTGACGTTAAATTTACCTTGATACAACAATCTGGTTCTACGTCTGTTCGAGTATTTCATTAAAAAATGCGATAGCTTTTTTTTAAAGAAAAAAGAAAAATTGTTGAGCTGTAATTTTCTTATAATAAATTAATAATTTACAATCCATTTTTATTTGTTTGAGAAAATACAAAACGAATGATCTTTGTTTCCATGCACTTTTTTGAATTTTTAATTTATAGCCTTCTGATTATTACTTGTTTTTACCAAAAATTTACACCTGAAAATCATTTTCTTTTATTGAACAATAATTAAAAAATGGTTAACAGCATTTTATTCAAAGTAAGTTTAATTACTTTTGAATAATCAAATTCACGGAATCGCTACTTTTTAATGTAAAATAAAATAGAACTGAGTATTGCGATAACCGTTAAGCCATAAAAAAAATAAAAAAAGCAAATGAAAGGCGTATTATTAGTCAACTTAGGATCTCCAGAAAGTCCAACTCCAAAAGATGTTAAACCATATTTAGACGAATTTTTAATGGACAAATACGTGATAGATGTTCCGTATTTGTTAAGAGCATTGTTGGTTCGCGGAATTATTTTACAAACTAGGCCTAAAAAATCGGCTGCTGCTTATGCAAAAATTTGGTGGGATGAAGGTTCTCCTCTAGTAGTCATCTCAAAAAGAATGCACGAAAAAGTAAAACCACAAGTTAATGTTCCTGTAGCATTGGCAATGCGTTATGGAAATCCTTCTATGCTTGCTGGTCTTCAGGAATTACACGACAAAGGGGTAACCGAAGTGATGCTTTTTCCATTGTATCCGCAACACGCTATGGCTTCTACAACAACTATTTTGGTCTTGGCAGAAGAATTGAGAAAAAAGCATTTTCCAGAAATGAAATTCACTATAGTTCCTGCCTTTTATAACAAACCAGACTATATCAAAAACCTAGCCGATTCAATCAAAAAAAGTCTGAAAACTTTTGAATACGATCATCTTTTATTCTCTTATCACGGTATTCCCGAAAGACATATTCGTAAAACCGATGTAACAAAGTCGCATTGCAAAATAGACGGTTCTTGTTGCAACACCCCTTCGCCTGCACATGAGTTTTGTTACCGTCATCAATGTTACGAAACCACCAAACAAGTAGTAAAGCTTTTGGGAATCCCAGAAGGCAAATACAGTCAGACATTTCAATCCCGTCTAGCTGGTGACAAATGGCTAACACCCTACACCGATGTAGAAGTTAATAAAATGCCTGAAAAAGGTATAAAAAACTTGGCAGTGGTTACTCCTGCTTTTGTATCGGATTGTTTAGAAACTCTTGAAGAAATTGCTATGGAAGCCAATCACGAATTCAAAGTTCATGGCGGTGAAAATTTCTTAGCTATTCCTTGTTTGAATGATAGTGACGAATGGTGTTCTACGGTAAGCAACTGGATAAATGATTGGGCGAAATAATTTAGGATTGCTGATTATATACTATACTGAAAAAAACTACCTAATCAATCAACATTGAAAACTGTTCGATCTAAAATCAAAAATCAGCAATCTGAAATCTAGATTCAAATGATCGTAATTTCTGAAGAATTAGGAACGCAGGATATTAAGAAACTCTTGATAAAACAAGCGGTACCTTCTTCTATTGGGATATTATTTATGTCGGTAAACATATTAATTGACACCATATTTGTGGGTCAATGGATTGGATCTATTGCTATTGCAGCACTAACTGTTGTTTTACCGATAACTTTTCTGATTTCATCATTAGGAATGGCTATAGGTGTGGGTGGAGGATCTGTACTTTCTAGAGCTCTGGGTTCTAATGACAAAGAAAAAGCCAAAATAGTTTTTGGGAATCAAATTATGATGACCTTACTTTTGTCAACCGTTTTTTCGATAGTAGGTCTTATTTTCAGTGACGAAATGTTGTTGCTTTTTGGATCCAAAGGAGCAATTGTGGCACCTGCGAAAGAATTTTTTATTCCCATCATTATTAGCGTTCCGTTTTTGGCACTTTGTATGATGGGAAACAATATTATTCGAGCTGAAGGAAAACCTAAATATGCAATGATTGCAATGATTATTCCCGCTATCGCCAATATTGCTCTTGATATTATATTTATAAAAGGGATGAATTTAGGAATATTGGGAGCAGCACTTGCCACTTCTATTTCCTATTTTATGTGTTTTTTGTTTGTATTTTGGTTTTTTATATCCAAAAGCGAACTGCAATTAAAAGTCACCCATTTTAAATTTCAATTGCCTATAATAAAAGAAATCACAGAATTAAGCTTTGTAACTTTCTCAAGACAAGGAGTAGTAAGTGTTTTGGCAATTATTCTTAATCACACATTATATACTTACGGAGGAGAACATTCTATTGCAGTTTATGGAATTATTAGCAGAATGTTGATGTTTGCATTGTTTCCAATTCTAGGTATAACTCAAGGATTTTTACCAATTGCAGGCTACAATTATGGAGCAAAAAAATTTGATAGAGTTCGAGAAAGTATTCATGTTTCAATTAAATACGCCGCTATCTTAGCAACAATTATCTTTTTAATTATTCTGATTTTTGCCCCTACTATAGTTTCTGCTTTTACAACAGATCCAAAAGTTATTGCCGAAACACCCAAAGCTTTGCGCTGGGTTTTTGCAGCTTCACCCATTATAGCTGTTCAACTCATAGGAGCTGCCTATTTTCAAGCTGCAGGAAAAGCAAAAAAAGCATTATTGTTGACATTAACCAAACAAGGTTTTTTCTTAATTCCGTTAGTGCTTATATTACCATATTTTTTAGGTATTTTTGGAGTATGGATTGCATTTCCTATTGCAGATGTTCTTTCCACCATAATAACAGGGTATTTTCTAAAAAAAGAAATGAATATCAAACATCATATAACAATAAATGGAATATTATAATTATCTCAAGTCTCTACATCTTATTTTCGTAATCACTTGGTTTGCGGGTTTATTCTATATCGTTCGATTATTTGTTTATCAAATAGAAGCAGCAGAAAAAGCTTCGCCAGAAAAAGAAATACTTCAAAAACAATATAAAATCATGTCGTACCGATTGTGGTACATCATTACTTGGCCATCGGCTATTTTGGCCAGTATTTTTGCATTTTGGATGTTGTTTTTTACCGATTTGGGTAGCGCTTGGCTCAAAATGCCTTGGATGCACGTAAAACTTGGTTTTGTTTTTGTATTGTATTTGTATCATTTAAAATGCCAGCATATTTTCAATCAATTGCAAAAGGACGTTGTAAACTATTCTACCAATTTCATGCGGCTGTGGAATGAAATTGCTACAATTATATTATTTGCGGTTGTTTTTTTAGTCATTTTAAAAAATGCTGTTAATTGGATTTATGGAGTGATTGGAATCTTTGCCTTTTCGATTACAATTATGTTAGGATTTAAATTTTATAAAAAAATAAGAGAGCGAAATCAATCTTAATTATGTTTAGTAGTTCCATATCTCGGTTAATTTCTTTAAGAGTTAGGATTTTTTTTTCAATGATTATACTAATCATTGCCACTTCTTTATTGCTCATAACCATTTCTATTTTTCAATACAAAAGTGTTGCAAAAAAATACAACCAAAAACGGATTGAAAACAAAGAACATTTTGTCAAAAAGCACATTAATTACATGCTTTCCAACACTACCTTTTTGTTGACTGATGACAATATAAAATTAATTTTTAAAGATAAAATACACGAGATTTCAGAAATTCAAAATGTAGAAATTCAAATCTATTCTTTGGATGGACGATTGCTTAAATCGTCAAAGGAATCCTTTTCGGTTGAAAAAAATCCGCCAATTATTTCAAAATTCATCCTTCGATTGGTTAATGCTTCGATTGAAAAGAGGTTTGTTGAGGTAAAAACCATCAACGGAATTAAGTATCGCTCGGCTTTTAGTCTTATAAAAAACAAAAAATTCAAACCTATTGGTATTCTTAAGTTACCCAATATACCCGATGATGGTTATTATGAAAAAGAGTTAAATGATTTTTTAATTTATTTGGCGCAAGTTTATACTTTTATGATTGTTATGGCTTTTGGGTTTGCTTATTTTCTATCTTCTTTTATTACTAAACCTATTAATGATTTTGCCGAAAAGTTAAGTATAACGAGCTTAAATCACAACAATGAAAAAATCCCGTTTTCGGCCAAAATAAAGGAAATAAATCTGCTCTTGCTAGCTTATAACCGAATGATAGAAGAATTGGAAAGAAACGCCATAAAATTGGCCCAAAATGAGAGGGATTTGGCTTGGAGAGAAATGGCCAAACAGGTCGCTCATGAAATCAAGAATCCTCTTACGCCAATGCGCCTGACCATTCAGAGTTTTCAAAGAAGATTTAATCCTGAAGATCCAAATTACAGGCAAAAATTAAATGATTTCTCTGAATCTTTAGTGCAACAGATAGACACCATGAGTTCGGTAGCATCTGCTTTTTCAAACTTTGCTTCAATGCCAACACAAAAAAATGAAACGGTAAATATTGTAGAAGTTATTGAACTTACTTTGGATATTTTTAATGAAGATTATATTGTTTTAAAGAGCCCAGAAAATGAGATCATTACCAAAATAGATCGCACTCAGATCATACGCGTAATTACTAATTTGGTCAAAAATGCAACACAAGCTATTCCTGAAGACCAACAAAACAAAATGATTTTAGTCACAATAAATAGAATTAAGGATACAGTTGTTATCAGTATTGCTGACAATGGTACCGGAATTGATCCAGAACATATTGACAACATTTTTGAACCCAAATTTACCACCAAAAATAGTGGTATGGGATTGGGTCTAGGTATAATAAAAAACATTATCGAAAACTACAACGGAACTATTACCTTTGAAACCGAAATGGGAAAAGGAACCACTTTTACCATACTATTGCCAATCATTAACACTTAACTTATATACCATGAACTACGAAAATCTTTTAATTACATTAGAAAACAATATTGCAACAGTTGTGATAAATAGACCAACTAAACTAAATGCTTTGAATATTGCAACCATAAATGACTTGAACAAAGCCATTAAAGTGTTGGGTAAAAACAAAGAAGTTCAAGTGATTATACTTACGGGAAGCGGAGAAAAAGCATTTGTTGCAGGAGCCGATATTTCAGAATTTGCCCATTTTACAATCGAAGAAGGAACCCAACTGGCTTTTCAAGGGCAAGAAATGCTTTTTAATTTTATAGAAAATTTAAAAACTCCCGTTATTGCAGCCGTAAATGGATTTGCCTTGGGAGGTGGATTGGAACTGGCTATGGCATGTCATTTTAGAGTAGCATCAGACAATGCCAAAATGGGACTTCCAGAAGTTTCTCTTGGAGTAATTCCTGGTTACGGAGGAACACAGCGTTTGCCACAATTGGTAGGTAAAGGCCGTGCAATGGAAATGATTATGACCGCAGGAATGATTACTGCCGACGAAGCCAAACAATACGGACTTGTAAATCACGTAGTACCGCAAGCCGAATTAATAGAATTTTGCACAGGAATCGCACACAAAATCATGAAAAATTCTCCTTTTGCCATCGGTAGAGCCATAAAAGCGATCAATGCCAATTTTGCTGAAGGAAAGAATGGATACGAAACAGAAATTAAAAATTTTGGAAAATGTTTTGGTACTGAAGATTTCAACGAAGGAACCAAAGCTTTTTTAGAGAAAAGAAAAGCTGTTTTTAAAGGGAAATAGATTAAATGATACAATAAATGAATGTAATACTATAGCTAAAAATTTATAAGATTATAATAATATAACCCGTTGGGTGAAATTCAAATAAAATAAAAATTTAACCACATAGAATCATAGATTAATGCTAAATAGGCAAAAGAATAAATAGAAATAGTACTATTTCACACATAGAATAGCTATGTGAATAGTAAAACGTCTATTTTTTTCTTTTAAAAACTATAAATTCTATGTTTCTATGTGGTGAAAAATAATTTCACCCAACGGGTTAATATACTTTTTTTATATAGAAAAAGAAATCATTTTAATCTTTTATATTTTTAGTACATTGAAATACTATTGATTGAAAGGCTTACTGATTGTATTACTTATTTATCCCCCTCAAATTTTACCTGTTAGCACTTATTAATTTATGAAGTTTGTGACTATGGTATTATTAAAATATAAACCAAAAATCAAAAAAGATCGTAGATTAAACCTAGATTCCGCATTAGAATTCTACTACAACTGTATTCTTTTTCAAAACCAAGAACTTTTTTCACGCTTTTATATTTTATATTGGAGTTCAAGATACGCTTCGCTTGATTCTACTATTTTTAAATTAAACCCAGATTCCGCATTAGAAATCTACTGCATCTGAATTCTTCTTCAAAACCAAGAACTTTTTTCATACTTTTATATTTTACATTGGAATTCAAGATACGCTTCGCTTGATTCTCCTATTTTTAAATTCAAAATACAAAAGTATTCCATCTTCAAAAATAGTCCGTGAGCTCCTGCTTTTATTGAATAATTCAGTTTCGTGACGAAGTCTAATGCGGATTCTGGGTTAAAATACAAAAGTATTACATCTTTAAAATATCTTGATTTCGGGACGAGAGCTTTTACTTTTATTGAATAACTCAGTTTCATTACGAAGTCTAATGCGGATTCTGGGTTATACCAAACCCAAATATAAATTAACCCAAATACTTTTCTGGTTTGAAGTTTTTCTCCCAAGGGCAGTAGGGTTAAGCTTTTTTCTCGCTAAGGCGCTAAGGCGCTAAGGTCGGACGAATCACTTTGCGCCTTTGCGTCTTTGCGAGAGTTTTAATTTAAAATATATGCGAGAATTTCTGACGCTTATTAATGTATAAGCTTATGCAAAAGAAAAGCTTGTTGGACTAATATATATTTGTAACTGGTATTAAAACGATAATTGTATCGAATAAAAAACCTCGATAACAAAATATGTTATCGAGGTTTACTATAATTTATTTGGATGTTTTTTTAAACAAATGAATAGACAATTAACGTCTTCTTCCTCCACCACCAGTACGCATTCCACCACCAGCACTTCCTCTATTTAAACTCGCACCGCTTGAACGAGGAGTACTCATAGATTTTGAAACAGAAGGTCTTGATGAGCTAGCATTACGTGTCGAAGCTGAAGTTCTGCTTGTATTGCGACTAGACACTTTATTATCTCTTGTAGAAACTGTATTTCGGTTGTTAGTACCAATGTTATTGTTCCTGCTATTTATGTTATTGTGCGATACACGATTTGAAGTGTTACGGTACGAATTATGATAATTGTTGTAATGATTATGATTTACAATTACGGTAGTATGGTGATATCCATAACCACCACCGTGGTAATAAAAATGATTGGAACGGTAAATCCCTACAGCCATTACAGAGAAAAAAGTAAAATAAGGAGGATAAAATCCATAATAATAAGGCGGGTAATAAGGTATGTATGCTGGTGAGTACACATATTGCACAATTGGCACTTGTTCTACTATAACCGTTGTAGTCGGTGCTGTTACATTTACAGTTACTGGCTCTGCTCCTGTATAAGCTGGATTGGCTGTAACAGTCGAGTTACCGCTCGTGCTTGGCTCTACAATATAATCTTTGCCGTATAAATCCTTGTCTCCAACAATTTGCATGGTCACTTTTTTGTTATTGTCTTTTGAAACCAAAATAACAGCCACATCTTGTGTTTCAGATTTACTGATGGCGTCTCTTAAAATAAAAGTAAAATCTTCTCCATCTTTTTTGGTCTCCACTTTGATAAAATCTACTTTTTTATCATCATTTAAATCCAAATTATTGACTTTGGTATTTTCATCATTCAGTGTTTTTTCAAAGTCTTCAATAGTCTTTGATTTTTGGAAAATATCTAAAACAGCATATAAATCTAAATTATCTCCCGGCAAACCTAATTCTCCTTTGGAACTATCTGTTTGACAGAAAGCCGTCAAGCTTGACAGGCTGAATGCTATTACTAAAAATGACAAAAATCTTGTTTTCATATTGGTATAATTTTATATAAATAATTTTAATGAATGTTCTAATAAATAAAAAACGAAATAATTTATTTCAAGTATGCAAATATAGTATACAAGCCCTAATATATTTAATACTTGTTGAATATCTTAAAACAAACAGTACAATAATCATTCCTAAATCAAAAGCGCAATCAAGAAGTAGAACTTTTAAAGAATAAAAAAGAAAATAGAATCAAAAAAGATAAAGCCAAATTAACCATAATTACCTATACACGAGTCATATGCATTGTACAAATTTCTAAACTAATTTTACAAACAAATTACTTGCAATTTTATTAGAGATGACCAATTCAGCGCCGTTTACTTTTATTTTCAGTGATAAATCAAAAGTTTCCTTGGTTACTACTTCAATTTTAGTCCCCAAACCAATCTGTTGTTTGTCCAAATATTTCAAGAAATCAGAAGAGTTGTCTTTTACCCCTACACAAATTCCTATTTGATTAGATAGTAATTCCGACAACAATTGCTTTTCTATCGCAATAATACGTCCATGAGCATCTGGAATTGGGTCTCCGTGTGGATCTTCGGTAGGGTTTCCTAGAAAATCATCGAGTTTATTGATGAGTTTTTCAGATTTGATATGTTCTAATTGTTCAGCAATGTCGTGTACTTCGTCCCATGAAAAATCGAGTTTTTCAACCAAAAAGACTTCCCATAAACGGTGTTTTCGAACAATCATTTTAGCGGCAAGCTTCCCTTTATCGGTCAAAGAAACGCCTTGGTATTTTTTATAATTAATCAAATCCTTTTCGGCCAATTTCTTGAGCATATCCGTTACAGACGATGCTTTTGTTTCCATGATTTCGGCAATGGCATTGGTGCTTACCTCGCTATCGAGATTAACAGTTAAGTGATATATGGATTTTAAGTAATTTTCTTCGGAGAAAGTCATAATGATTTTAGATTGCAGATTTTAGATTTTAGAATATAGACTTGGAAATTGAAAAACCATATAGCCAAAATCGTAATACTTGATACTTAATTCTTAATACTATTTACTAATTTTTGACAATTAGCAAAGGTATCGATATCTTGTGTCTCAAACGGTCAACTGTTGTTCCAAAAAGCAAATCTTTCATTCCTGTATGACCGTGAGTACCCATAATTAGAATATCAAAATCGCCTTTGTTCACTAATTTTGGAATGACTTTATTGGGTTTACCAAATCCTAACACCGTTTTGACTTGAAATCCTTTGTCTCGAAACATCAATTTGTATTCGAGCAGTAAAGTTTCGTCAATTGTAGTTTCGTGATCGTCTATTTGTTTTCCATACATCATAGCACCAACCGATTCTACCACGTGAATCAAGGTATAATTGGCTTCTTTTCCTCCCATTTTAAAAGCGTAATTAATGGCATTCTCGTCGGCAAAAGAAAAATCAACGGTAATTGCAATGTTCCTGTTTTCTTGTATAGGAGTTTCTGTAAATTTCAAATTCATATCATGTGGCGAATGATTCTCTATATTCAATTTAGACTTAGAAAAGAACGGTTTTATAACGATATAAAGTAATAATACCAAAAAGCTGATGGCCAAAGGCACCACGGTCAGCCAAAGAATTGTTGGGTTTTCTGAGGTTTCCAGCCAACCTTGAATTTCAGAATATACCAATTTGGCATTTAGAGAAACAATGATAATAGCAATCAACCATGCAAATACTTGTGTCACTTTTCCAATATGAAAACCTTTCATTTTGGATTTATCACTAACAAAATGAATGAGCGGAATAATGGCAAAACCCAATTGCAAACTCAGAATAACTTGACTAAGCACCAATAATTTCCCAGTAACACTTTCTCCATAAATTAAAATCACAACAACAGCGGGAACTATAGCAATCAAACGAGTTATAATGCGTCGTACCCAAGGTTGAATTCTTAAATTAAGATAGCCTTCCATAACAATTTGACCCGCTAATGTTCCCGTGATTGTAGAGCTTTGTCCAGCCGCAATTAATGCTACTGCAAACAAAATTGGTGCCCATTTGGTTCCTAGCAATGGTTGCAGAAAACGATACGCGTCTTGAATTTCGGCAACTTCGTGCATACCGTTTTTGTAAAATGTAGCCGCTGCCAATATCAAAATAGCCGCATTTACAAAAAAGGCCAGATTTAAAGCAATGGTAGAATCGATGAAATTGTATTTTAAGGCTTGTTTGATTCCCGCATCAGAACGACTGAATTTTCTGGTTTGCACCAAAGAGGAATGAAGGTATAAATTGTGGGGCATTACTGTCGCACCTATAATTCCGATTGCAATATAAAGTGCCGATTCGTTGGGCAAAGAAGGAATCAATCCGTAAAGTACTTTCCCCATTTCTGGTTGTGCAAATATCATTTCGAAAATAAAAGAAAAACCAATTATCATAACGAGTACGATGATAAATGCCTCCATCTTACGAATGCCTTTATTGATTAAAAAAAGCAATAAAAAAGTATCCAAAACGGTAATCATAACTGCTTCTATCAACGGAATTCCAAACAATAAATTAATACCGATTGCCATACCCAAAACTTCAGCAAGGTCACATGCGGCAATTGCAATTTCGGCAAGAAAATAAAGAATATAATTAATGAATTTCGAATAGGTTTCTCGAGAGGCTTGCGCCAAATCACGCTGGGTAACGATTCCCAATCGGGCACTTAAACTTTGCAACAACAAAGCCATCAAATTACTCATCAACAAAACCCAAAGCAAGGCATAACCAAACTGACTTCCGCCCGCTATATCTGTTGCCCAATTTCCGGGATCCATATACCCAACACTTACTAAATAGGCCGGGCCAAAAAAGGCTAATATTTTTTTGAAAACAGTTTTTTTATTTTGGGTAGAAACCGATTGGTTTACTTCTTCAAGAGATTTGGACATTATATAAAGGTTTAAAAAACAAATATATAAAATAACTTTACTTAAACGAACTATTTTTTTAGTCTAGCCTAAATATAAAGCGTTTATTTGCAATTTGGACACAAACCCGATAAAATAAAATTGAATTCTTTGACTAAATACTCTTTTGGTATTTCAAAAGTAGGCACAACCGTTTCCAAACAAGTGACCGAAAGACAGTTGTCGCAACTAAAATGTACGTGATTGTGGACATGTGGTTGCTTGTGCTGATCGTGATCGTGATTGCAACTGGCATATTTTACAGTTCCTGTAGAAGTAGCAATTTTGTGAATCACATCTTCATTCACTAATCGATCTAAAATTCTGTAAATGGTAACTCTGTCGCAGATATCACCTAGTTGCTTTTGAATTTCTATATGCGAAAGTGCTACATCCGAATGTGTTATTAACTCTAAGACAGCGGTTCTGGCGGTTGTATTTCTTGTCGTTTTCATTTATTATAAAAAATACACAATAAAATGGTGGTTTCAAAAAGATTTCTATATTTGCACCATAATTGCATTAAGCAAATATATTAGAAATCCTTTAATATTTTTTATTGCAAGTTAAAAAGAATGAAACAAAAAACTGTTTTTATAAATGTTTTACTGACTGTTGCAATATTGTTCTCAATACTGTTTCAGGCGGTGCATTCGTATGAGCATCATTCAGAACAGCTTGCTATTAAAAAGTGTGTTCATCAGCATTCAAAAAACAAAACACAAATACAACACAGTCACCAATCTATAGACAATTGTTTTACTTGTGGTTTTTCTTTTAGTTTTTCAACCACTATTGTTCCTACCGTTTTTGATTTTTTTCAAAAATCAAATCTAGCCACGGTCCTATTTTCTGATTTTCAATCCCATTTTTCTTTTTTTAAAGGAAGTTTTTTTTCTCTTAGAGCCCCTCCAATAGTATAAAATTATCACAGTACGCCTCATTTTTTTTCTAAAATGTTGGCCTCTAATTATTTTAATCTATTTACAATGTCTAAGAAAAATATCATTTTTTTCTTCCTATTTCTATTATGCAATACTCTTTATTCGCAAAATACACTTAGTGGAAAAATAGCTGCTCAAGGTTTAGATCACTTTACGGATATACATTTACATGCCGGACAAAAAGTGGTACCTATCGATGAATTTGGTCAGTATTCTATATCTGGTTTGCCCAATGGAAACCTAAAAATCCATGTGTCACATGTTGGTTTTCAAACCATTGATACTATAGTAGCCTTAAAAAGCAACCATAAACTTGACTTTTTTCTAAAGATAAACACTACGGCACTTCATGCTGTTGAAATCATTCAAAAATCTACAGGAACCAACAAATCTGTTGCTAATCAACAATTGAAAACTGCTACTATAGAGAAATATAGTAATCAATCCTTAGGCGATGCTTTAAAAGAAATTGCTGGAGTTTCTAGCTTAAAAACGGGAAATTCAGTAGTAAAACCAATCATCAATGGTTTGTACGGAAGCCGAGTGCCTATTATAAACAACAATGTACGTTTAGAAGATCAACAATGGGGCTCAGAACATGCGCCAAACTTTGATATCAACGCTGCTGGAAAAATTACTGTTGTAAAAGGTTCGTCAGGGCTACAATACGGAGGTGATGCAATTGGTGGGTTGGTTATTATTGAACCCATTAGTGTAAAAACGGACACCCTTTTTGGCAAAACAATGATGAATCTAGATTCTAATGGAAAAGGAGGCTCATTAAGTTCAAGTATCCACAAAGGAAATGATATGGGTTGGAGTTGGAATGCCCTTGGAACTTTTAAATATATGGGTGATAAGCATTCTCCTGACTATGTTTTATCGAATACAGGTAATCGAGAGCTCAACTTTTCTGGAGATTTAAAATATGCGGCCACTAGATATAATGCAACTGTTTTTTACAGTTATTATCAATCACTTATTGGTATACTAAGCGCTTCGCATACCAGTAGTGTAAATGATTTGTATGAATCTATAAACAATAAAATTCCATTTGTGATCAAAGATTTCACCTATAATATAAACAATCCTAAACAAGATGTAACCCATCAAATTGCAAAATTTAATTTTAACTATGCCTTTAATGAGGCGACTTTTTTATCGGCTCAATACGCCTTTCAATCCAATCAAAGATTAGAGTATGATGTTCGTCGAGGTAACTTAAAGTCGATAGCGGCCTTGGATTTGGATCTAACAACGCATACTTTACTTCTTGATTTTAAAAAAAATGGACACGATTGGAATATAAAATCAGGAATTAGTGGAGCAATGCAACATAATTTTTCCAATCCCGCTACAGGAGTACGCCCTTTAATTCCAAATTACGATAAAGTTGATTTTGGTGCCTATGGGATTGCTAGTTATACGTTTTCTGAGAGATTTCAAGTAGACAGTGGTTTACGATATGATTTTTCCAACATCGACGCTAGTAAGTTCTATCAAAAATCAAGATGGGATGAGAGGGGCTACGATGCCAATTTTTCTCATTTTATTGTTGGGGATTATGGAACACAATGGCTCACAGCACCGAATTTTACTTTTCATAATATTTCGGCAAATGCAGGTTTTCATTATAAAATGGCCCACGACTGGGATTGGTTTACCAACCTAAGTTTTGCTTCTAGAAATCCAAATCCTTCTGAGTTTTTTAGTGATGGATTGCATCATTCTACAGGTGTAATCGAATTGGGAGATTTAAACCTTACCAAAGAGCAATCAACTAAATTGGGGGTAACACTTCAAAAAAAGTTTACACATTTTTCTTTTGAAGTTAATCCTTATCTTAATTATATCAAAGACTATATCTTTTTGGAGCCTACTGGATTTGAAACTACTATTCGGGGTGCTTTTCCAGTTTGGGAATACAAACAAACCAATGCTCAATTTATTGGAGTTGATGTACAAACGCATTGGAATATTACCCAACAATGGCAACATCTTTTTACAATGTCTTATGTACACGCTCAAGACCGCATCGCTAGCGAACCTTTAATTGATATGCCTCCACTAAATTGGAGTAACAAAATTGCATTTTCAAAAAAAGAATGGCACCAACTTATTTTAGAATTAAAAAGCGAATTTGTTTTGGAACAAAATCGCTATCCGGATAATAACTTTTACACTAATATCATTGTCAATAACGAGTTGACACCCGTATTGGTGGATATAAGCACACCGCCTCCAGCGTATCATTTACTCCATTTTTATTCGGAAATGAAGTTTAATGTCTTCAAAAAAATGTCAACCACAGTAGCTTTTTCGGTTCAAAATATTTTAAATGTTTCTTACCGCGATTATCTAAACAGACAGCGCTTTTTTGCTGATGAAATCGGCAGAAGCTTTCAAATTCAACTTAAATTTAATTATTAACCTTTTTATAAATCAAAAAAAAAATGAAAACAAAAAACAAATTTTCGAAATTTCTTCCAGTTTATGCCCTTACACTTGTTGGATTTTTAGCTTTTACTTCTTGTAATGATGATGATGCTCCTGCACCCGTAAATGAGGAAGAATTAATTACGACTATTACAGCAATTTATACTCCAGTAGGTGGAGGTTCGGTTGTTACGTTACAATACAAAGATTTGGATGGAGATGGCCCAGGGGCTCCTGTGAAAACGGTATCTGGACCTTTTGAACCAAACAAAACCTATAATGGTGTAGTAACCTTTAGAAATGAGTCTGTTTCTCCTGCTGAAGATCTCACAGCTGAAGTTAAAGAAGAGGGTGATGCCCATCAAGTTTTCTATCAAAAAACAGGTACGTTAAATGCATTTACCTATCGAACGGCTGCTTCTAATTTGGACAAAAATGGAAAACCAATTGGTTTAGAGTCTGTGTTTACTACTATTGGTGTTGCTGGTGGAACTTTAAAAATTACATTAAAACACGAACCAAATAAATCGGCTGCAGGAGTATCTTCTGGAGATATAACTAATGCTGGTGGAGCAACTGATGCAGAAGCTGAATTTGCAATTACAGTGGCAGGTATAAAATAAGTAGTATTTATTTTTTAAAGGTATTCTATTACGGCCCTCAAATAGTTTGAAGCTATTTGGGGGCTTTTTTTATTGGTCAAAAGTTAGCTTTGATTCCTACTTTACAACAAAGAACTTATTGCAAAATTAAAAAATAATGTCACATCCCCGTTGCTTTTTATAGCTATTCGCTATACCTTGTACAAATCTTCAAAAATAGCTCCTGAACCCTTACATTTATTAAAAAATCAGTTTTGCTTAGATGTCTAATTTGGAAACTGGGTTTTATGCAGCCAAACAGGTTTAACTAATTAAACTTGAATCTAAATACCATTTATCGAATATTTTTTTTAGATTTGTCTAAAAATATATTTTACACATATGAAACATTTATTTATAGTGTTGACTTTGTTTTTGGTACCGGTTGTTTATTCTCAAAACAATATTTGTATTAGTGGTCATTTAAAAGAGGATTCTACCGCTATAGAAAATGCAATAGTAACCCTAGTAGGTACATCATTTTCTGCAAAAACAAATGCAATGGGTTATTATCAAATTAAAAATATTCAAAAAGGTAGTTACAAAGTGCAAGTTTCGGCAACAGGATTTAAAACACAAAGAAAAAACATCATAATACAAGCAGAAGAACAACTGAATTTTGAGTTAAAAACCAATGAGAACGAACTCAATGAAGTGGTAGTCTCAGGCACATTAAAAGCGGTAAAAAGATTAGAAAGTGCCGTTCCTGTTGAAGTATATTCTCCCGTTTTTTTCAAAAAAAATCCAACTCCAAGTATTTACGAAGCCTTACAAAATGTAAATGGAGTGCGACCTCAACTTAATTGCGGTATTTGCAATACGGGTGACATTCATATCAATGGATTAGAAGGTCCTTATACTTCGGTATTGATTGATGGAATGCCAATAGTGAGTAGTTTATCTACCGTTTATGGTTTGTCGGGAATTCCGAATTCATTGGTAGAGCGAATCGAAATTGTAAAAGGGCCTGCTTCTTCTCTATACGGTAGCGAAGCCGTTGGTGGACTAATTAATATTATAACCAAAAACCCTAACAATGCTCCACTGTTTTCGGCAGATGTGTTTACGACTTCTTGGTTGGAAACCAATGTAGATTTGGGTGCTAAATTTAATCTGGGAAAAAAAGCAACTTCACTTTTAGGATTGAATTATTACAATTACAATCAAACAATTGACAATGACAACGATGGATTTACGGATGTAACGGCTCAAAATCGAATTTCTGTTTTTAATAAATGGAGTTTCTCTCGCCAACAAAATCGCATTTTTACGATTGCTGCTCGCGGAATGTATGAAGACCGATGGGGTGGCGATGTGAATTGGGAGAAAAAATACCGTGGTGGAGATGAAATATATGGTGAAAGTATTTATACCAAAAGAGGGGAATTATTAGGCAGTTATCAGCTACCTACAACCGAGAAATTAATGCTTTCTTTTTCAGGAACGCTGCATTACCAAGACAGTCGTTATGGAACAACCTCTTATATTGCCAATCAAAAAATTGGGTTTCTACAACTTACTTGGGACAAAAAAATAAATAAAAATGATCTCTTAGCAGGAATCGCTTCTCGATATACCTACTACGATGATAATACGCCTGCTACTATGTTGAACAACGCTAATAATCCAGAAAAAACTTGGCTACCAGGTGTTTTCGTTCAAGATGAAATTGCTTTTAGCGAAAAACATAAAGTTTTATTGGGATTACGATACGATTACAACTCAATTCACGGAAATATCTTTACGCCAAGAATGGCTTATAAAGTAAAATTCAATGACAATAACATCCTTCGTTTTAACGCAGGAACAGGATTTAGAGTAGTCAACTTGTTTACAGAAGACCACGCCGCTTTGACAGGATCAAGAGAAGTAGTAATTGCCTCGAACTTGGATCCAGAAAAATCAATAAATGCCAATTTGAATTATATAAAGAAAATCTACCTCGACAATGGTACGTTTTTCGGTATTGAAACTACTGCATTTTATACCCGCTTTAGCAACAAAATAGTATCCGATTATGAAACGGATCCCAACAAAATAATTTATGACAACATAGACGGATATGCCTTAAGTCAAGGAATTAGTTGCAATACGGACATCAATTTTACCAATGGATTAAAATTTATAATAGGTGCGACCTATATGGATGTATCCAATGTAGAAAACGGAATAAAAACAAGACCACTTTTGACCGAGAATTTCACAGGCACTTGGAGTGTGGCATACAAGATTACTAATTGGAATCTTTTGGTCGATTATACTGGGAATGTGTATAGCCCAATGAAATTACCATTATTAAGCGAAACCGACCCTAGAAATCCAGATTCACCTTGGTACAGCTTGCAAAACATTCAATTTACCTTTTTAGGGTTTAAAGGATTTGAAATGTATGGAGGCATCAAAAACCTGCTTAACTTTACACCCAAACAAAACAATCCGTTCCTGATTTCGAGAACCGAAGATCCTTTTGATGATAATGTAGAATATGAATCGAATGGAAAAGTTAAAGTAACTCCAACAAATCCGTATGGTTTAACCTTTGACACGACTTATGTTTACGGACCCAATCAAGGGATACGTGGTTTCTTCGGATTGCGTTATAATTTGGATTAGATGAAAAAAAAAGTATTAGTACTATTCTTTATTCTAACTGTAATTCCTTCCAGTTTTGCACAACTTAATACGTATTCTTTCGAGCAAATCGACAGTTTACAAAAGAATCAAAATCGGAAAACAATTGTGTTTATTCATACCGATTGGTGCAAATATTGCCAAGCCATGAAAAACTCAACTTTCAAAAACAAGGAAGTGATTAAGAATCTTAATGAAAACTTCTATTTTGTAACATTGAATGCCGAAGAAAAACAACCTATTGTTTTAAATGGAAAAAAATTCGTATTCAAAGCTAATGGGAATATTGGTGGCATACACGAATTAGCTTATGAATTAGCCAATATAAACAACAAAACTGCGTACCCAACCATTTGTGTTCTGAATGCTCAAAATGAGATTGTTTTTCAACAAAGTAATTATCTTCCAGCCAAAGAATTTTTTATTCTTTTAGAAAAATTAAAAGAATAATAAACTATTTTTGAGCATGAATTCACCTCAAATCAAACATTACGATTACATTTTTGCAGGCTCAGGATTAGCAGCATTAATGACTGTATATAAAATGGTTTTGTCCAATACATTCGAAAACAAAAGCATATTGCTATTGGATTCAAATTCTAAAAAAACAAACGACAGAACATGGTGTTTTTGGGATAAAAATGAAAGTATTTGGAATCCCATAGTAGCTAAAAAATGGGATTGTGCTTTGTTTAATAATGAAAGTATACAACGTAATTTAGACTTAAAACCTTATCGATACAATCAAATCAGGGGATTGGATTTTTACAACTTGGTTTTTGAAACGCTTTCGAAACAAAAAAACATTGTTTTTTTAAACGAAAAAGTAACCGATATAAACGAATTGGAAACCCATGTTTTTGTTGCTACCGATGCCAATACATACACTTGTGATTCGGTATTCAATAGTATTTACAACAAACACATTTTAGAAAACCAACAAAATTACCCTGTCTTACAACAACATTTCATCGGTTGGTTTATAAAAAGTGAAACAGAAATATTCAATCCCGAACAGGCTACTTTCATGGATTTTTCGGTGGAACAAAAAGGGAATACTCGGTTTATGTATGTTCTACCCACTTCAAAAACCGAAGCTTTGGTAGAGTACACTTTGTTTTCTAAAAATTTATTATCCAAACAAGAATACGAAACCGAAATTCAAGACTATCTCTCCAAATTAGGTGCCCAAAATTATACAATTACTGAAAAAGAGCAAGGAAGTATTCCAATGACTTGTTTTCCCTTTTGGAAAAAAAACACCAAACGCGTGCTGAATATTGGCACTGCAGGTGGCTGGACAAAAGCCAGTACGGGATATACTTTTAAAATTTCGGATAAAAAATCAACTGAATTAGTTGCTTTTCTTGAAACCCAAAAAAACTTTAAAACCTTTTATAACAAGTCAAAATTCTGGTATTATGATCTGTTATTATTAGACATTTTGGACCGATACAACGAATTGGGATCCACCATCTTTTCTTCTTTATTTAAAAAAGGAAATCCAAATCTGATTTTTAAATTTCTAGACGAAGAAACCTCGTTTTTAGAGGATTTGAAAGTGATTTTGAAATGTCCTAAATTACCATTTGTAAAAGCATTGTTTCGCGTAATTTTCAATCGAAAAAAATAGTAATAAAACTATAACAAAACTTTATAATTGATATTAAATTCTTGCAGTTAAACTTTGTAACTTTGCGGTCAGATTTCAAATCTAAAATCGTTAATCAAAAATCTAAAATTAATAGATATGTATCCAGAAGAAATGGTAAAACCGATGCAAGCTGAATTGACAGTTGCTGGTTTTCAAGAATTACATACTGCAGACGCTGTAGAAAATGCTATCAAGGCAGCAGGAACAACACTAGTTGTAGTAAACTCTGTTTGTGGTTGTGCTGCTAGAAATGCACGTCCAGGAGCAAAAATGAGTTTGGACAATGCCAAAAAACCTTCTAATCTAGTCACTGTTTTTGCAGGTGTAGATCGTGAAGCAGTTGATGCAGCAAGAGGATTTATGTTTCCTTTTCCTCCATCTTCGCCAAGTATCGCTTTGTTCAAAGATGGCGAATTGGTTCATATGTTAGAGCGTCACCACATTGAAGGACGTCCAGCAGAAACTATTGCAGACAACTTAAAAGATGCTTTCAACGAGTATTGTTAAGAAACAACAATAAAAACAAAAACCATCAGCCTTAACTGATGGTTTTTTTATGTCCATTTTAGAACGTTATTTTTATTCTTTTTACGTCAATATTCAGCCTTACAAAAGTTGGACACAAATTTCACATATTAAAACAGATTCAAAATAAAAAACTTTACCTAATTTGCTACGCCAGTCGCACTTTCAGGCTCTAGTCACAGAAAAACAATTTTACAACACAATAATCTGTGCAATCTCAATTGCTATCGGGAGTGAAATTAGTGTCTATCTATTTTATTTCTATGCTAATTTGGTATAGGCTGAATAGTTACCTTTTTGCTTTTCTACAATCTTAGCAACATAGATTCTTTGTAACTACAAAAAGCATTAATTCCAACCTCCTCCAAGTGCTTTATACAATTGTACCATAGAGCTTAATTGTCTTTCCGATAATTGCGAAAGATTCAACTGCGCATCAAATAAATTACGTTCTACATCCAATACCTCAAGATAAGAAACATAACCACTATCATATCTTGCTGAAGATAATTTATAGTTGATTAAAGCAGCCTGTACCTGTTTGTTTCGAGCTGTCCATTCTTCTTTATACATTTTTATGTCTTGCAAAGCTTGTTCGACTTCGGTTACTGCAATCAAATACGTTTTTTGATAAGCAAATTTGTACTCTTCCGCCTGTTGTCTATAGATTTCTACTCTTCTTTTATTTTTCCCGAAAGCAAAAAGTGGTCCAGCAACACCTGCATACGCATTTTGATTATAGGAACTTCCTAAAAACAAATCGCTTAAATTGGCACTTGCAAAACCTGCTATTGCTCCAATATTAAAAGCAGGATAACGCATGGCTTGAGCGACTCCAATTCGTTCGTTGGATGCCATGTACAGATACTCTGCCCCTTTTACATCGGGTCTGTTTTCTAATAAAGAGGAAGGGACAGAAGCTGGAATTTGTGACACAATTTGCAATTCTGTGTTTGATTTCCCTCTAGGAATGGTTGTAGGTAATTGACCTGTTAAAATAGAAATTGTATTTTCTTGATAGGTAATCTCTCTTTTAATTTTTGGAATAGCAGCTTCAGCAATAGCAACTTGTTGTTCTATTTGCACTTTGTCTACTTCTGAAACATAACCTGCTTTGAATCGTTCGTTTATAATGTCATATGATTTTTGTCTGGTTGCCAGCGTGTTTTGCGTAATTTCCAATTGGTTATCCAAATTTCGCAACTGAAAATAAGCAATGGCAATAGTACTCACAATATCCGAAAGCACGACTTTACGAGCTTCTACCGTACCTAAAAGTTCATCTTGTACCGCCTTATTCTCATGACGAAATTTTCCCCAAAAATCAAGTTCCCAATTCATACTAGCTCCTATGCTAGAAGGATTAATTTGTTGCTCTTTGCTGTTTACTGTACCTTGATATTGAAGTGAAGGATACATGCTGGCTTTTGTAAAACCATATTTAGCTGTAATTTGATCGATTCTAGTAACTGCAATTTTTAAATCATAATTGTTTTGAAGCCCCTTATTAATCAACTCTTTTAGTACCTCATCATTAAACAAATCAAACCATTTCACATTGGTTACAACAGCAGCAGTATCTGCATTTGTACTTTGGTATTTAAATGTTGTTACTTTTTGTTCTTCGGGTCTTGCATATTTTGGACCTACCATACAACCCATCGGAAGTAAAGCAAGTGCTACTATTACGACACTTATTTTAAATTTATTCATCATGATGTGTAGTATTAGGTTCTACTTCTTTTTGGGCAACGGCTTCTTCATGTTTCTTTTTACCAATACTTTCAATAAATACAAAGAGAACAGGAATAAAACAAACGCCTAGAATAGTCGCCGCCAGCATCCCGCTAAAAACGGTCATTCCCATCACTTTTCTGGCTTGAGCTCCTGCACCAGTTGCAGTAAGCAAAGGAGTAACTCCTAATATAAAAGCAAAAGCCGTCATCAAAATAGGTCGGAAACGCAATTTGGCTGCGGTTAACGAAGCTTCGACTAAAGGAACCCCTTTTTCATATTCCGCTTTAGCGAATTCTATTATCAAAATGGCATTTTTGGCCGCCAAACCAATTAATAAAACCAGTCCAATTTGTGCAAAGACATTATTGACATAATCAGGACTAAATAGTTTACAAATATAAAGCCCTAGAAAAGCTCCAAATACAGCAAAAGGCGTTCCTAGTAAAACGCTAAAGGGCAATTTCCAGCTTTCATATTGTGCGGCGAGAATTAAAAACACAAAAATTAAAGCCATTAAAAACACGGTGCTCCCTTTTCCTTCGGCTGCTTTTTCTTGAAAGCTCATTGCCGACCATTCATACCCCATATCTCTAGGCAAAACTTCTTTTGCAGTAGCTTCCAATGCATTTAGTGCTTCGGTTGAACTATATCCAGGAGCAGGTGACCCACCAAGTTCTGCAGCACGAAATAAATTAAATCGAGTAGTAAATTCTGGCCCGGTTTCACGCTTAATTGTTGCAATTGTAGATAAAGGAATCATTCTACCATCTCTATTTTTTACAAAAATCTTATTGATATCTTCGGGATTAATAGTGTATTCTGGAGCAGCTTGAATTAATACGATATACTGTCGTCCAAATTTATTAAATTCATTCACATATTGACCTCCCAAACTGGCACCAATGGTGTTATTAACTTCAGAAATAGACAGATTTAATTCGGTTACTTTCTCCCGATCGATATCCAAACGAATTTGTGGAACGTTGGGATTGAATGTAGTACGAATGGATCCAATTTCTGGATGTGTTTTAGCTGCAGCCATAAACTTTAGCGCATTTTCATACAAATACTTAGGGTCATTTCCTCCTTTATCCTGAAGCATCATGGAGAAACCCGCTGCATTACCAATTCCGGCAATTGGTGGTGGACCAAAAGCAAAAACGGTAGCATCTGTAATTCCCATCAAAAATTGGCCATTGATTTGTTTTAAGATTTGAGCTGCATTTTGTTCTCGATGTCCCCATTCTTTTAAATTAATAAACATAAAAGCATTATTGGTAGCATTCGAATTTTTCAATAAACTAAACCCTGTTATAGTTGTTACATCTTCAATCCCAAGGTTTTTAGCCAATATTGCTTCCACTTGTTCCGTTACTCTGGTGGTTCTTTCTAAAGATGAAGCTCCAGGAAGTTCAATATTAACAAACATATACCCTTCATCTTCTTCGGGTACAAATCCACCCGGAATTTTTCCGCCTAAGAGAATAACAGCACCAACAATGATTCCAATAAAAATAAGACTACGCATTGTTTTTTTGATTAAAAATGCGGTTATTCCGGTGTATTTATTGGTGAAAGAATCGAATAAATGGTTGAATTTAGTAAAAAATTTGCCTAACAAGCCTTTTGCTTCTTGATTTGGTTTTAACAAAATAGAACACAATGCAGGACTTAATGTCAAGGCACTTATGGCAGAAAACACAACTGAAATTGCGATTGTAATTGCAAATTGTTGGTACAAACGACCCGTAATTCCTGGAGTCATTGCCACTGGAATAAACACCGCTGTTAATACAACAGCAATTGCTATTACGGGACCTGCTACTTCTTTCATCGCTTGATTGGTAGCTTGCCTTGGGGTCATTCCATGCTGTATGTGGTGCATAACCGCTTCCACAACCACTATCGCATCATCTACGACAATTCCAATTGCCAATACTAAACCAAGTAAAGAAAGTACATTTACCGAAAAGCCTAATAAAGGAAAAAACATAAAAACTCCAATCAAAGATACCGGAACCGTAATCAAAGGAATTAATGTGGCTCTCCAATTTTGAAGAAAAATAAACACAACCAGAATTACTAAAACAATAGCCTCAATCAATGTGTGTACAATCTCGTTAATCCCTTCCGATATCGCCAAAGTAGTATCCATAGACACTTTATACTTTAAATCATTTGGAAATTTTTCGGCCAATTTATCCATAGCCAGTTCCACATTTTTTGCCACTTCCAGCGCATTGGATCCAGGCATTTGTTTGACTCCTATTGCCCCACAAGGATTTCCATTGAGTTTTCCTTGAGAGAAATAATTCTCGGTTCCTAATGAAACTGTTGCCACTTCTTTTAACCGAACTTGTCTGTTGTCGATGTCTGATTTCAATATAATATTCTCAAAATCTTCAGCAGTAATCAAACGGTCTTTTAAGGTTACATTGTAAGTAAACTCGTTGCCATTTTTTCCTGGAGGTGCTCCAAACTTACCACCTGGAGCGATAGCATTTTGCTCCTTAATGGCATTCATTACATCTGTAATGGTCAAATTGTATTTGGATAGCATATCTGGTTTGGTCCAAACCCGCATTGCATAATTACTTCCTCCAAACAATACCACTTCGCCTACTCCTTTGATACGTGCTAATACATCTAAAACATTAATATTGGCATAATTACTAAGAAAATCCGCATCATAAGTTTTATTTGGCGAATACAATGACAAAATTAATATAGGAACTGATAGTGATTTTTTGGTTGTAACCCCACTTGTTCTTACATCTTGTGGCAATTTTGAAGTCGCTTCCGAAACTCTATTTTGAGTGAGCATAGTAGCATTATCCAAATTGGTTCCCATATCAAAAGTTACTGATAGCCCCATATTTCCATCTCCCGCATTGGTCGATTGCATGTATAGCATATTCTCTACCCCATTTACTTTTTGTTCAATAGGTGTTGCAACTGCTTGCTCTACATTCAAAGCATTGGCTCCTCTATAACTTGTATTTATTTGAATAATAGGAGGAGCAATTTCAGGATATTTAGAAATTGGTGTCGACTTTAAAGACAAAAAACCTATCATTACAATAAAGATCGATAGTACAATAGCAACAATCGGTCTTTTTACAAAAAAATTATCCTTGTCCATAATTTAGTTGTTTGTGTTTGGATTCGTTTTCAAAACTGCTGCAACGTAGGGAACGGGAACAATTGGCGAACCCGGTTGAATAAATAAACTGCCCACAATAGCCACACGATCACCCGCTTTCAATCCTTTGGTAACTACCCATTGTGTACCTACTTTAGTCCCTACTTCAATAACACGAATTTCAATTTTATTGTCGGCGGTAATGGCATTTACTTGGTAAATTCCTTGCATTTCGGCTATGGCTTTTTGAGGTACAACTATTGCATCTTTCTCTTTTCTAACTAAAACTCTAACTTTAGAAAATTGTCCAGAGCGTAATGTATTTTCAGGATTAGGAAATTGAGCTTCAATAGTCATCGTTCCTGTAGTAGGGTCAATACTGGCATCCGAAAAATTGATAACTCCTTTATGAGGATGAACACTTCCGTCTGAAAGTATTAATTCTAAATCGGTTAGTTTGTTGGTGTTTTGTCTGTTTTTTTGGTATGTTAAATATTCGGATTCACTAATTACAAATCGTACTCGAACATCATCTAATTTGGATACCGTATTTAACTTGGAAGATGCGCCCATTCTAGAAATGTAATCGCCTAATCGAGCAATGCTTAATCCGATAACTCCATCGATTGGTGAATAAATAGTGCAATATCCACGAATTACTTGTTGGTTTTTTAAGGCTGCCTTGGTGCTGGCTAAATTAGATTGCGCTGCTTTTTCTTTGGCCACTGCTGCATCTAAATCTCTTATACTTACGGCATTTATTTTTGCCAATGGTCGAATTCTATTTAACTCTTCTTGTGCGTTTACCAAATTACTTTGAGCAACATCTCTTTGTCCTGCCGCTTGATCTACTTTTGTGTCATATTCTACAGGATCTATGGTGTATAATAATTGTCCTTTTTTGACGCGTTGCCCTTCTTTAAAATGAATCCCTGTGAGTATGCCATCAACTCTTGCGGTTAGATCGATGTCTAATTCTCCAAATGTTTGAGCAGCAAATTCTTTGTAAATTGGCACCTCTTCTTTTTGAATTGTCACAAAAGGGACTTGTATTGCAGGCGTAACTTTGACTTCTTCTTTTTTACAAGAGAACCATAAACAGGATACTACCATTAATAGTATTAATGACTTTATTTTTAATAGTATATTCATCGATATTATTTTAAAGTTAATTGGCTAATTTAAGAATATTTCGTATTATTCTTATAATAAAAAATAAAAAAATTATATTTAACTTCGTTAAAAAATAAAATTTTCACCGATCATTTTCTAATTATTTATTTAATCGAACAACTCCATTTTTTTTAGATTAAATGCGTAAAAATTTTATAATTGTAATATATTCCTTTTATTTTATAATTTATATTTTAACTTTAATACTTTGTAAATATGTCAAAATCAAACAATAAGGACTCCATTAATTTTGAAGAAAGACTAGTTGACCTAAGTACTTTATCCAAAAAAGAACTAGTTCTAGGTGCCAAAAAATTCTCAAAGCAATATTGGGTTGGTGATGGTGAAGGCTTCAAACTTAAAGATTACGACACCAAAGCCAGTTTCAATCTGGGTGATGAAGGAAAACCATTGGTCAATCAAACCTTGCAAATGGGTGTTGAAGCATTAGCTGCTATGCAGGATATATTGTATGCTCAGGACAAATGGTCGTTACTACTTATTTTTCAAGCAATGGATGCAGCGGGTAAAGATGGTGATATCAAACATGTGATGTCGGGTGTTAATCCACAAGGGTGTCAGGTTTCCTCTTTCAAAGCACCAAGCACAGAGGAATTAGATCATGATTTTTTGTGGCGTTGTCAAAAACATTTGCCAGAAAGAGGCCGAATCGGAATTTTCAATCGTTCGTATTATGAAGAAGTTTTGGTGGTGCGTGTGCACGAAGCCATCTTAAAAGGTCAAAAACTTCCTGAAAAGTTAGTTACCAAAGATATTTGGGAAGAACGTTTTCAAGACATTCGCAACTTTGAAAAGTACTTAAACCGAAACGGGACTATTGTCCTTAAGTTTTTTCTAAATGTTTCCAAAGACGAACAAAAAGAACGCTTTATAGAACGCGTGGACGACCCGGAAAAAAACTGGAAATTTAGTGCTGCAGATGCCAAAGAAAGAGGTTACTGGAACGATTATATGCATGCTTATGAAGATTTAATCAAAAACACATCAACCAAAAAATCGCCTTGGTACGTGATTCCATCCGATAACAAATCGTACGCCCGAATCGCGATTGCATCGGCAATTATTCACGCATTAGATGAAATGGAATTAGAATACCCAAAAGTGGATGAAGCCAAAATAGCCGAGTTAAAAGCGGTAAAAAAAGCATTATTGGACGAGAAAGATTAATCTGCTTTATTTTATATTTAAACTATCAATTCTAATTTTTCCCCCATCTACTTGGATTGAAGCATATAGCACTAAATTTTAAAAGCGACTTAAAAATCAACAGTCGTTTTTTTAGGCAGAATTCCAGAAAGCAGATGCTTTGCCAATATCGCCAGACCACCAGACAATGAACAAATTGTAAGCCTATTAATTGTTCGTATCGAATCGGCTATTTTGTTAGGGCAAACGCATTAAAAAAAAGTTGACACAAATTACACGAATTTTAACTAATTTATTATGCCTTTGGCAGATTCGTTAAATAATATGATATCCAAATTAGTGCTAATTCGTGTAAAAAAACTTAAACTATTTTTAATGCGTTTGCCCTGATAAACTTAGCTCCCTTTCTTTATAATTATAAAATAAACACTAAATTTGCATCCGAATTCTAGAAACTAGAATCACACTATATTTTCTCAACTTAAATTAGTTTATAGCATGCAACTGTACAACACTTTAAGCGCAGAGGAAAGAGCCACTATGATTGACGATGCCGGAAAGCAACGTCTCACATTGTCTTTTTATGCCTACGCGCAAATTCAAAATCCAACACAATTTCGTAACGAATTATTTCTAGCTTGGAATCCACTCGAGGTTCTGGGACGAATTTATGTTGCCCATGAAGGTATCAATGCCCAATTATCACTTCCTGCAGATCATTTTTACGAATTCAAAAATACCATAGAACAGTATGATTTCATGAAGGGAATCCGCTTGAACATTGCCGTAGAGCATGACGACCATTCCTTTTTGAAACTCACTGTAAAAGTCCGCGACAAGATTGTAGCCGATGGACTAGAAGACGAAACTTTTGATGTAACCAACATTGGAATTCACTTAAAAGCCAAGGAATTCAACGAATTACTGGAAGATCCCAACACAATTTTGGTCGATATGCGCAACCATTACGAGTCTGAAATTGGTCATTTTACCAAAGCCATTAGACCCGATGTGGATACTTTTAGAGAATCCCTTCCTATTATCGAAGAGCAATTAGCCGAACACAAACAAGACAAAAAACTGTTGATGTATTGCACCGGCGGTATTCGTTGCGAAAAAGCAAGCGCGTATTTCAAACACAAAGGTTTTGAAAATGTATATCAACTCGAAGGTGGAATCATCGAATATACACGTCAGGTAAAAGCGGAAGGTTTGGAAAGCAAATTCATTGGTAAAAACTTTGTGTTTGACCACCGCTTGGGCGAAAGAATTACAGACGATATTGTATCGCAATGCCATCAATGTGGTGAACCTTGTGATGTACATACCAATTGCGCCAACGAAGGTTGCCATTTGCTTTTCCTCCAATGCGATTCTTGCAAGGAAAAAATGGAAGGTTGTTGTTCTACAGATTGTGTAACGGTAATCCATCTTCCGGAAGAAGAGCAAAAAGCCATTCGAAGAGGGATTAAAAACGGAAATAAAATCTTCAAAAAAGGAAAGTCAGACGTTTTGACTTTCAAAAATAATCAAGATCCTTTGGCAAATGTTCCTAATCTTAGCGAGTTGGTAAAACCAAAACCGGTTGCTAAAAAAGAACCAAAGATCAAAAAACAATACCTTGGAAAAGGAACTCACTTTTTCCCGAAACCAAGCATTGCCCAGTTTTTAATCGAAGAAAACGAAATCAACATTGGTGACAAAATCTTAATCAAAGGTTCAACAACCGGAGAACAACAATTGATTATTGAAGAAATGTTTGTCAATGAAATTGCTTCTGCAAAAGCCATAGCGGGCGAGACCTGTACTTTCAAAGTGCCATTTAGAATTAGGCTGTCTGATAAATTGTATAAGATAATCGAATAGTCCTTAAGACAATTACCATCATCTTTGTCAAAGTAAAAAAAACTTTGACAAAGATTTCCAAACAACATCATCTTTGTCAAAGTTCCAAACTTTGACAAAGGTTTACTGAATCTCCTTTGTCAAAGTTTTTTTTACTTTGACAAAGGTTTATTGAACATAAAAATGAAACAAAAAATAGAATTAATGGCTCCCGCAGGAAACTTCGAGTCATTACAAGCAGGATTAGACAACGGCGCCGATTCCGTTTACTTTGGTGTAGAACAATTGAATATGCGAGCTCGAGCTTCGGTAAATTTCACAATGGATGATTTACCAGAAATCGCACGCCGATGCGAAGCCAAAAACGTTCGAAGTTACTTGACGTTGAACACTATCATTTACGACCATGATTTATCGGTAGTGAAAACATTATTGGCAAAAGCCAAAGAAGCCAATATCACCGCAGTAATTGCTTCTGATCAAGCCGTAATTGCCATGGCAAGAGGAATCGGTATGGAAATGCATATTTCGACCCAATTGAATGTAACCAACATCGAAACCATTAAATTCTACAGCCTTTTTGCAGACACTATGGTTTTGAGTAGAGAATTGAGTTTACGTCAAGTAAAAAGCATCACAGCACAAATCGAAAAAGAACAAATCAAAGGGCCAAACGGCAACTTGGTAGAAATTGAAATCTTTGGTCACGGCGCTTTGTGTATGGCAGTTTCGGGAAAATGCTATTTGAGTTTACATTCCAACAATTCCTCTGCAAATCGTGGGGCTTGCAAACAAAATTGCCGTAAAAAATACACCGTTATCGACCAGGAAACTGGTTTTGAAATTGAAGTAGATAACGAATATTTAATGTCTCCGAAAGATTTATGCACCCTTGATTTTCTGGACCAAGTTATTGATTCGGGCATCCAAGTCTTAAAAATTGAAGGCCGTGGTCGCGCTCCGGAATATGTTGCTACCGTAATTAAAACCTACCGTGAAGCCATTGACTGTTATTACGAAGGTACTTTCTCGAAGGAAAAAGTAACGGTATGGATGGAAGCATTAAATACCGTTTACAATCGTGGTTTTTGGGCAGGCTATTACCTTGGTCAGGAATTGGGAGAATGGAGCGATGTTTCGGGATCGGTAGCGACTCAAAAGAAAGTGTATGTGGGGAAAGGAACGCACTTTTTCCCAAAAGCAGCAATTGGTCAATTCAAAATTGAAGCTTACGATATTAAAATTGGAGACAAAATATTGGTAACTGGCCCAAGCACCGGAGCACAAGAAATGATCATCGAAGAAATGTATGTAAATGATGTAGTTTCTGAAAAAGCCACAAAAGGAGACGATTGTACTTTTAAACTGCCTTTCAGAATTCGGATGTCCGACAAATTATACAAAATAGTAGAAGCCTAATGGTTATTGTAACGCTACAAAGAGACAAATGCATTGGCTGCAATTATTGTGTAGAAATGGCGCCTGTTCAATTTCAAATGTCCAAAAAAGACGGAAAATCAGTGTTGATTAAAAGTGTTAATGCCAAAGGTTTTTATACGTTGAAATCTCCTGATCATACGATTGTAGAAAGTTGTGAATTGGCTGCCAAAGCCTGTCCGGTGAAAATTATTTCGGTGAAAGAAACGTAGATATCCGTTTCTTTAAACATAAAAAAAAACCATTCCGTTTTAAATGGAATAGGATTTTTACTTTACAGTTGATAAATTTTTATTTCGGAAAAACAAAATTCAAAACTGCTCTAATTCCAAAATCGGGTCTGCTACCTGCAGGAACGGATACCGGAATACGCGGCCCAACGGCCAATTGTACCATTTGAGTTCCTAGTTTCGTAAGACCGCTTATGGTTGGATTAAAGTAAACAGCTGTATCATTTCCTTCCCAGTTTTGTGTGATTTCAAAGTTTCCACCAGCTCCGGCTCCACTTTTCCAGTTGTACGTCACGAACGGTTGAATGAACATTTGGTTCACATCGGCTCGGTCTTTACTACCTGCTACTGACCATATCTGGTTGACCAAGGCTCCATACGTCCAACCGTTGGCTTGTTTCAAAAGTATGGCTGTGGGTCCTACACCCAGTTTTTCGGTACCCAATAATTTTTCGGTGGCGGTGGGTACTAAGATTGCAGGTCCAACACCCCATGTCAATCCGTTTTTGGCTTCGGCAGGGGAGAAAAACGCACTTACCACAGCATCGCTTAATCCGGTTTGTTTTACTCCGGGTGCTGTTATGTTTTGTTGTGTTATAATGGGCAACACCACACGAGTTATCACATTCAAGCTTGGCGATAACGAAATTGGTATCACGGGTTGAAAATTCAAGGTATTTCTCGAACCATTGTAGGCGCCAATCCCCACATCGGTATTGTTTTGAAACGGCACACTGATAAGCGATGCAACAGGATTTGATAATTTTTTGGCCAAATCTGCGGCACTTTGGGCAGGTTTGTCTTCTTGTGAAAATACTAGACTCGTACAAAAAACACCCAACAGTAAGAAATAAGTATTTGTTTTCATTACTTAAATTTTTAGTTTTTTATAAATAAGAAATTATCAAAATAGGTTTTGGATTCTTTCCTTTTTTGCAATTCTGTTTTTAGAAAAAAACCAACGATTATCATACAGACAATCGTTGGTTTTTAAATTCAGTTCTTTCATTTACTGAAAATTATAATCATTTCGTTACAAAACAATTATTCTTTACTAAAAGCTCTAGCAGCTTCTCTTTCTAAGTCAAGATATTGTTCTTTACCAGTATTAACAGTTACAAAACTAATTTCACCACCTTCAAATTCTCCCGGGGAATTGTATTGTTTGCTCACTGGGTCACCACTATCAAAACCTACACAAAGACCATCACCCACAAGGGTAAATTTCCCAACTTGAGCAGTCATTGCTCCCGTGGCAACTTCTTTGTCGTTGATATACAATTTAGCAGTACCCAAAGATTCTCCATGTTCACCTGCTTTTTCTTTGGTAAATTCAACACCAAAAGTGTATTTTCCAGGCTTAAGCGTTTCTGCAGACACTAGTTGTTGTTCTTTGATACCCAAGAAATTGTACACATAATACAATTTATGATCTTTTATAAACAAACTATGACCTCCAAAACGAGAACCGTGTGCAAAAATCACACCTTTTGCATCGGCAGTAATTTCTACATTAGAAACAATCTTGAATGATTTTCCTCTAACACTAACCGCCACAGCTTCTGGCACTTGACTAGTATGTGGATAATACGTATAACTGTCTGTTGCTTTTTCCTCTGTAGGTCTTTCTATATTAAGAATTTGAACTGCTGTTCGGTCATCCAGCGGCAAAGCTTGATTTTTATTGGCTTCCTCCAACCATAATTTTTTTAGTGCTTCTAATTTTTCCGGATTCTTTTTGGCTAAGTCAACAGACTCTGAACGATCTATATCTACATGATACAATTCCCATTTGTCTTGGTCAAACTTTCCTTTGTCTGTTAATGGTGCATGCACCGCAATGGCTTTCCAACCGTCTTGCCAAATGGCACGGGTTCCCAACATAGCAAAATACTGTACGTGTTTTTGAGTAGGATCGTTTGGTTTTGCATCAAAACTATATTTCATAGAAACACCAGATAATGGATATTGCTCCACTCCTTTGTATACTTTAGGCATTTCTAGTCCACAAATCTCAAGAATAGTAGGAACAATGTCCACGGCATGGTGGTATTGATTGCGAATTTCGCCTTTGGCTTTGATTCCTTTTGGCCAAGTGATAGTCAATGGACAATCTGTACCTCCCGCATAATTTGCATAACGCTTAAACATTTTGAAAGGAGTAGACAATGCTGCCGCCCATCCTGTTGGGTAATGCTCATACGTATTTGGACCACCCAATTCATCAATCAATTTCATGTTCTCAGTTAAATCATCAGGGAAACCGTTAAAAAATTTATTCTCATTAACAGAACCATTTGGGCTACCTTCTCCCGATGCTCCGTTATCAGATGCATACATGATAACCGTATTTTCATATTGACCAGTCTTTTTTAGATAGTCAACAATTCGACCTATTTCTACATCGGTATATTCAGAAAAAGCGGCGTAAACTTCACACAAACGAGAGAACAATTTTTTTTCGTCAGCAGTAAGTGTTTCCCAAGGGCGAACAGCATCTGCAGGAGAAGCCATTGCTGCTGGCATCGGATTCCATTCCGTCAATTTAGTACCTGCTGGTAAAATCCCTTTTTGAATCATACGAGGCAGTACCCATTTACGGTAGGCATCGTATCCATCATCAAATTTTCCTTTGTATTTGGCAATATAATCCGCTGGTGCTTGATGCGGTGCATGGTTGGCTCCAGGACAAAACCACATAAACCAAGGTTTTGACGGGTTGGCCGATTTTTGATCCCCAATCATTTTGATGGCTTGGTCTGCTAAATCTTTGGATAAATGATATCCTTTTTCTGGTCCATAAGGTGCTTCGATGGCATGATTATCCTCTGTTAAATCAGGATAAAACTGGTTGGTTTCCCCACCAATAAATCCATAAAAACGATCGTACCCTTGTTGCAACGGCCATTGACTTTTATTGGCCCCAGCCGAAAGATCGGTTTCTGGAACATTGTGGTCTTTTCCTAACCAAAAAGTACTCCATCCGTTATCGTTCAATATTTGAGCCATAGTAGCCGCTTGAGCAGGCAACTGGCAACTATACCCAGGAAATCCATTGGCACCTTCCGTAATTGCACCCATACCATTCAAGTTATGGTTACGCCCTGTATTTATACAAGAACGGGTTGGAGAACAAAGTGCAACTGTTTGCCATTGGGTATAAGTAATTCCGTCGGCAGCCAGTTTATCCATAGTAGGCATGTTGATTCTTCCACCATAAGGCGACCATGCTGCTAATCCTGTATCATCATAAAGGATGAATAAAATGTTTGGCGATCCTTCTGGTGCTTTTTTGCGGATAAAAGGAGCCCAGTCTGCTTTGGAGTCACGGACATCTAACTTAACAACCCCATTAAAAGCGGGTTGTTGCCCATAGCCACAGTAAGAAAGCAATACTATAACTACAATTACGAAAAGATTTTTTTGATTCATAAGGTTTGAAATATTAAATTAATTCACAATCAATTAAAAAATATATTTGATTTTGAAGACTAAAGGTAAAACAATTCCCTTTTCATATAAGGCATTAACACCTTAAAATTTCTTAATATTAAATAAAAAATTGATTATTATACCCAATTTAACAAACTAATGGTATAAAATAGTGCGATAAAATACCGAATAAGTTGGAATACCTTATCAATAAAAAGAATCAAAAATCATAAACAAATAATATTTTTAAAGGATTAAATTCCCAAAATTATTTAGTATAAATTTATGATTATTTGCCTTTTTTAGCTCTTGTAACATAAACCAAAAAAATACTATCTTTACCCATTAAACGTAATACGAACTTAAATTGCTTCAATAGCATTACTACATATATCATTATGGCATGTACAAGTTGTTCAACTTCTACTGGTGGTGCACCAGGAGGTTGTAAAAATAATGGGACTTGCGGCACCGATAGCTGCAACAAATTGACTGTTTTTGACTGGCTTTCGAACATGAGTTTGCCCAATGGGGAAGCTCCTTTTGACTGTGTGGAAGTCCGTTTCAAAAACGGAAGAAAAGAGTTTTACCGCAATACCGAGAAATTGACATTGAGTATGGGCGATATCGTGGCAACCGTTGCTTCACCTGGACACGATATAGGAATAGTGACTTTGACAGGCGAGTTGGTAAAAATTCAAATGAAGAAAAAAGGGGTCAATCATTTAAGCAATGAGGTTCCAAAAATATATCGAAAAGCATCTCAAAAAGATATTGACATTTGGTCTACAGCCAGAGCCAAAGAAGAGCCTATGAAAGTTCGCGCTCGTGAATTGGCTATTGCTCAAAAGCTTGAAATGAAAATTTCGGATATTGAGTTTCAAGGCGATGGTTCCAAAGCTACTTTTTATTATACGGCCAATGATAGAGTCGATTTTAGGCTTTTAATCAAAGACTTTGCAAAAGAATTCAGCACTAGAGTCGAAATGAAACAAGTGGGTTTTCGTCAAGAAGCCGCTCGTTTGGGCGGAATCGGTTCTTGCGGAAGAGAATTGTGCTGTTCGACTTGGCTAACGGATTTTAGAAGTGTAAATACTTCTGCAGCACGTTACCAGCAATTGTCTTTAAATCCACAAAAACTAGCCGGTCAATGTGGTAAATTAAAATGTTGTTTGAATTACGAATTGGATACTTACATGGATGCTTTGAAAGATTTTCCAGAGTTTGAAACCAAATTGGTAACCGAAAAAGGGGATGCTATTTGTCAAAAACAAGATATTTTCAAAGGGCTAATGTGGTTTGCTTATACTAACAATTTTGCCAACTGGCACATTTTAAAAATTGATCAGGTTAAAGAAATTGTAGCCGAAAACAAGTTGAAAAACAAAGTTTCGTCCTTGGAAGATTATGCCATTGAAGTAGTTGCAGAACCAGAACAAAATTTTAACAATGCGATGGGTCAAGAAAGTTTAACGCGTTTTGACCAACCAAAGAGAAAGAAAAAACCAACGAAAAAACCTAGAATTGCTGGTGAAAATGTAATTGTTCCCAATACAGCTAACAAACCTGCCGTTGCAAAAATCACTCCAATTAACAAGGAAGCCAATCCAAATCAAAACAATCCGAATCAAAAAGGACCAAATCCGAATCCGAACAACAACAATCGAAACAACAATCGCAATAAAAATAACAACCGCAATAAGTCAAATTCTGATCGCCCAGCAACAGCTGAGAACAAACCAGAACAACCTAGAAAACCCATAATTATTAAAAAGAATGAGAATAAAGAATAGTGTTTTACTCCTTTTGGTAGCAGTACTCCTTTTTTCGTGTGATAAAAAAAGAGTCTTTGACGAGTACAAATCAGTGGGCAGTGCTTGGAACAAAGACAGCATAGTCACTTTTGATTTGCCTGTTTTGGATTCGACAAAACGATATAATCTTTTTGTAAATGTAAGAGACAATGACAATTACAAATACAATAATTTATTTCTAATAGTGTCGTTAGAAAGTCCAAACGGATATACCAAAGTAGATACATTAGAATATCAAATGGCCAGTCCAGATGGTACATTACTGGGTGACGGATTTACAGACATTAAAGAAAGTAAATTGTATTACAAAGAAAATGTTCGCTTTAGAGGTACTTACAAAGTCCACATCAAACAAGCGGTGAGAGAAACAGGCAAAGTACCAGGCGTTGCATTTTTGGACGGAATTACTGAAGTAGGTTTTAGAATAGAAAAAAAAGAATAGATCACAATTATGGCTATTAAAAAAAATAATACTCCGACAAAAAACATCAATAAAGATGTCAAATATTATTCTAGAAAGTTTTGGAAAATTTTCTTTTACGGATTAGGAATTGTTGCTTTGTTCTTCCTATTTGCCTCTTGGGGTCTTTTTGGATCCATGCCATCCTTTGAAGATTTAGAAAATCCAGATTCTAATTTGGCTACTGAAATCATCTCTTCGGATGGGGTTGTGTTAGGGAAATATTTCAAGCAAAACCGATCGGCACTTAAGTATTCGGATTTGCCAAAAAATCTCGTTCAAGCTTTGGTAGCCACCGAAGACTCTCGTTTTTACGAACACTCCGGAATTGATGGAAGAGGAACACTAAGAGCTATTGCCAGTTTGGGAACAAGCGGAGGAGCTAGTACCTTATCACAACAATTGGCCAAGCAATTATTTCACGGTGAGGGTTCTAAGTTTTTACCTTTTAGAATCGTTCAAAAAATGAAGGAATGGATTATCGCCATTCGACTAGAAAGACAATACACCAAAAACGAAATCATTGCCATGTATTGCAACGTTTACGATTTTGGGAATTACTCTGTTGGTGTAAGCTCTGCAGCCAAAACTTATTTCTCCAAAGAACCAAAGGATTTAACCATTGATGAATCGGCTATTTTGGTTGGAATGTTCAAAAATTCTGGGCTTTATAATCCTGTCAAAAATCCGGTTGGGGTAAAAAACCGTAGAAATGTTGTGCTTTCTCAAATGGAAAAAGCAAACATTATCACAGAAGATCAAAAACTTCAATTGCAAAGCTTACCTATTACATTACACTTTAAATTAGAAAGTCACAGAGAAGGAACTGCCACTTATTTTAGAGAGTACCTTCGTGATTATATGAAAAAATGGGTGGAAGAAAATAAAAAACCAGATGGATCCGATTACGATATTTACAAAGACGGTCTTAAAATATACACTACTATAGATTCTAGAATGCAAGCCTATGCCGAGGAAGCTGTATCTGCTCACATGGCAAACTTACAAGAAGAGTTTTTTATTCAAAACAAAGACAATAAAAATGCTCCTTTTGTAAACATTACTGAAGCTGAAACGCAACGCATTATCAATCAAGCCATGAAATCATCTCACCGATGGACAGCCTTGAAAGAGCAAGACAAAAGTGATGAGGAAATCATTGAATCTTTTAAAGTAAAAACAAATATGACTGTATTTACTTGGAAAGGGGAAAGAGATACCATTATGACACCACTAGACTCTATTCGGTATTACAAACACTTTTTGCAAGCCGGTGTAATGTCAATGGAACCACAAACCGGAAATATTAAAGTTTGGGTAGGTGGAATAAATTACAAATATTTTCAATACGATCACGTAGGTCAAGGTGCCAGACAAGTAGGATCAACTTTCAAACCCTTTGTTTATGCTACCGCAATCGAACAATTGAATATGTCTCCTTGTGATTCCATTCTGGATGGACCCTTTATAATACGAAAAGGGCGTCACCACGTTACCGAAGATTGGGAACCAAGAAACTCCGACAACAAATACCGCGGAATGGTTACTTTAAAACAAGCTTTAGCCAATTCGATTAATACGGTTTCTGCTAAACTTATTGACAAAGTAAGTCCAGAAGCAGTGATTGAATTAACACACAAATTGGGTGTAAAATCCGAAATCGTAACGCAACCATCTATCGCATTAGGAGCTGTAGAAATTACGGTTGAAGATATGGTTGCTGCTTTCAGTACTTTTGCCAATCAAGGAGTGTATACCAAACCACAATTTTTAGCAAAAATCGAAAACAAAAGTGGAGAAATAATCTATGAACCCATTCCAGAATCGCATGATGTGTTAAATAAGGACATTGCATTTGCTATTATAAAATTACTAGAAGGAGTAACTGAAACAGGTTCTGGAGCACGATTACGAACTCAAGGAGGAGGAAGCGGAGACAATCGTTGGACAGGATATCCCTATATGTTTACCAACCCAATTGCTGGAAAAACTGGGACTTCACAAAACCAATCTGATGGGTGGTTTATGGGAATGGTACCCAACTTAGTAACTGGAGTCTGGGTAGGTTGCGAAGACCGTTCGGCACATTTCAAAAGTCTTACTTATGGACAAGGAGCTGCAGAAGCATTACCAATTTGGGGTTATTATATGAAAAAATGCTACGAAGACAAAACTTTAAAAGTATCCAAAGAATCCTTTGAAAGACCAGCCAATCTTTCTATAAAAGTAGATTGTTACACACCTAGAGCAGCAACGGTAGTAGATACAACTGCTACTCCTGAACAAGATACCGAGGAATTTGCTATGTAAAAAATTGTAGGGCGTGACAGCAATAAAAAAAGGGACTAACTCAGCATACGTGCTAGTTGTCCCTTTTTTTAGTGCTGTCGGGCTATATGGGCTACTTCGGTAGTTTCCGCCTATCCCTCACGCAAATTCTGGAAACCAACAAATTTTAGTATTCCAAATCAATACGAATCTTTTACTAAATTCACTTTATAGATTCATTATATACAATTGAAGTAGTTTTTTTATTGCTTTAAATAATAAATCTTCATGGAAAACAAAAAATGACCTAATTTTACAACATCAAAGAAATCGATATAGTTCTAAATAAAACAGCATGATTAACAAAAAAGTAAATACCGTTCAAGAAGCCCTTCAAGGAATAGAAAATGGAATGACCCTTATGCTTGGTGGTTTCGGACTGTGTGGAATACCCGAAAACTCCATTGCCGAATTGGTTCAAAAAGAAGTCACAAACCTTACTTGTATCTCCAACAATGCTGGTGTAGATGATTTTGGACTCGGTTTGCTTTTGCAAAAAAAACAAATCAAAAAAATGATTTCTTCCTACGTAGGAGAAAATGCAGAATTTGAACGTCAAATGCTCTCGGGCGAACTTGAAGTAGACCTGATCCCACAAGGAACTTTAGCCGAAAGATGCCGAGCTGCTCAAGCTGGGATTCCTGCCTTTTTCACTCCAGCGGGTTTCGGAACCGAAGTCGCCGAAGGCAAAGAAGTTCGTGAATTCAATGGCAAAATGCACATTATGGAACACGCCTTCAAAGCCGATTTCGCTATTGTAAAAGCCTGGAAAGGCGATACAGCAGGAAACCTCATCTTCAAAGGAACAGCAAGAAATTTCAATCCCTGTATGTGTGGCGCTGCCAAAATCACTGTGGCCGAAGTAGAAGAATTGGTCGAAGCTGGAACATTAGATCCCAATCAAATTCATATTTCTGGTATTTTAGTACAGCGTATTTTTCAAGGTAAAAAATACGAGAAACGTATTGAGCAAAGAACGACGAGGAAAAGAGGTTAGAAAATAGAGGTTAGAAAATAGAGAATAGAATAAAGAGATAAGATATACCTGCTAGAATTTTTTAGATCTTTTAGATTATTTAAACTTTACAAAAAAAAACATGGCATTAGATAAAATAGGAATTGCAAAACGAATTGCACAAGAATTAAAAGACCGTTATTTCGTGAACTTAGGAATCGGAATACCCACTTTGGTAGCCAACTATATCCCGAATGGAATTGATGTCGAATTTCAAAGCGAAAATGGTGTTCTGGGTATGGGTCCTTTCCCTTTTGAAGGTGACGAAGATGCAGATATCATCAATGCCGGAAAACAAACCATAACGACCTTGCCGGGAGCTTCTTTTTTTGACTCCGCTACTAGTTTCGGAATGATTCGTGGGCAACACGTGGATTTGACCATACTTGGTGCCATGGAAGTTTCCGAAAATGGGGATATTGCCAACTGGAAAATACCCGGAAAAATGGTCAAAGGAATGGGTGGCGCGATGGATCTTGTGGCTTCTGCCGAGAATATCATAGTAGCGATGATGCACGTCAACAAAGCAGGAGAATCCAAAATTCTTAAAAAATGCACTTTGCCCTTAACCGGCGTGGGTTGCGTGAAAAAGGTAGTAACTGAATTGGCAGTTCTCGAAATCACACCAAAAGGGTTTAAACTTTTGGAGCGTGCTCCTGGAGTTACTGTAGAACATATTATTGCCTCGACTGAAGCTGACTTAATTATTGATGGAGAAATTCCGGAAATGGTTATAATGTAAAATAGGAGCTGCTATTTTTTAGTAAAAAAGAGACAAAACAATTAACATAAGATTATGCATATAGTTATATTTGTTGTGTTATTTTCGCAAAAAAAATATATAATATATGAGAAATTACATTTGTTTTTTGATAATTTTTTTATTTACTACAAGTATTTTAGCACAAGAAAAAGGTTCAATTGTAGTAGACATTTATGGAAGTTACATTTTTTCTAATCGAATAAATTTTGATTATGGTCATGCAACCATTGGAAATGGTTTTGAATATGGTGCAGGTTTAGAATATTTTCCAATAAAATCTTCTTCAATCGAAATTAAATATTTAAGAACAGAAGCTTCAATGTTAGTTTATAAAGGAAATGGTGATCAAATACTTTTAGCTGATGACGATAAAGGAGCTATTAATTACATTTTAGTAGGTGGAAATCATTATTTTGATAGAGGAAAGAAAATAACACCCTATTTTGGTGGCGGAATTGGAATTGGAATAGTCGAAAATCCTAATAATCAAAACGATACTAACTTCGCTTGGGAAGTAAAAGGAGGAGTCAAAATAAAAACAGCTTCAATTGTTTCTTTAAGTCTTCAAGCAACTCTTCAATCAATGTTCGTAAATACTAATTATGGAAGCTATATTGGAGGGTATTGGGTTCCAAATACTGGTTCAAATTATTCTTCGTCTTTTCAATTTGGACTTGGAGCAATAGTAGGTTTTAATTTTAAACGTAACAAATAGTTTAAACTATAGAATACGATATGTTCAGACTCTTCTCAAGTTATTTTTGAACAGACTAAAAAAATATTAATCAGATTAAATAGTCAAAAAAAATTCAAATTTAACATAAAATTAGTGCAATTTTTTATTATTAGTTATATTTGCTCGAAACAAACTTAAATTATGAAAAATTTCAAATTAATACTGATTGCTTTTTTATTTTCTGCAGGAATGATGGCTCAAGATAGAGGATCAGTTGTACTTGATGTTTATGGCAGCTACGTTTTCTCAAATAGAGTAAACTTTGATTATGGACATGTAACAATTGGTGATGGTTTTCAATATGGTGCTGGATTAGAATTTTTTCCTCAAAAATCATCCGCTATAGAAATTAAATACTTAAGAATTGACCCAACGTTTAAAGTTGATGTACCTGGAAATATAGACGATAGAAAAGGAAATGGAGCTATAAACTATATATTATTAGGTGGTAATCATTATTTTGATAATGGAGGCAATGCAGTTCCATATTTTGGAGGAGGAATTGGTATGGGTATAGTTGAAGGTCCTTATGGAGGAAACGATACCAACTTTGCTTGGGAATTAAAAGGTGGTGTCAAAATAAAAACTGCATCTATTGTTTCTGTAAGTCTTCAAGCGTCACTTCAATCTATGATTGCTCCTGCTGGTACTGACACTTATTGGGGATACTGGGGGCCGATAGCTGTACAAGACTATGCGTACTCTTATCAATTTGGATTGGGTGCTGTAATTGGATTTAACTTCAAATAGTCAACCAACCTAAATAAATTTTTTAAAAAAAGGCAACTCAATTGAGTTGCCTTTTTTGCTATATATAAATTACTATTTTATAAAAAAACGACAAACAACGCATTAATACGTTATAAATCAATATAATATAAAACTTTTATCTAAAATTAATTATAAATTTGATTACCCCATTTTTCAAAAAAGTATATTAATTTTTAAATAATAGCATAATGAAAAATAAATTACTTCAAAAGGGGTGCTTTTTAATCCTTTTATCTTTTTCCACATTTACTTTATCGGCTCAGGAGGGTGATAAAAATGTATTAAAAAAAACCACAAACGAAAAAGGAATTCCCACCTTGATTACGTTTAATTCCAAATCGACTTATAAAACAGGGGATTTCCAACAGCTTTTCAAAGATCAATTGGGTATTAAAGAGAATTCAAATTTTGCTAGAATAAAATCGGAAACCGACAAATTAGGAGTTTCTCATGAAAAATTTCAATTGTACCATAATGGTATAAAAGTAGAATTTGCTACTTACACTTTGCATTCTTCCGCTGGGAAAATAAATTCTATGAATGGAGAATTATACAAAACCGATTTGTTGAATACCGTTCCAACTTTATCCAAAGACCAAGCATTTGCAAAAGCATTACAACAAATAGGCGCCCAAAAATACCTTTGGGAAACACCCGAAGATGCCAAAATGTTTAATTATAAAAAACCAGTTGGTGAATTGGTTTGGCTGCCTATATTAAATGGTGATACTTCGGACACAAAAGATACTCCCTTGAGATTAGCTTTTAAATTTGATGTTTATGCAACACAACCCGTAAGCAGAGGAGATATTTATATTGATGCGATAACAGGAGAAACCTTGTTTTATAATGCGATCATTAAACATATTGGGGAATTTAGTCACGGAAAAAAAGAAATAGAAGCACAAAATCAAAAGAAAATGATAGTAGCAGCCAATGCAGATACACGGTATTCCGGCTCACAAACTATTCAAACTACTTTAAGCGGAGCAAATTATATCCTAGCCGATGCTACAAGAGGTAATGGAATCAATACTTACAATATGCTACAAGGCAAAAACTACAATAATGCCGTTAATTTTACTGATGCAGATAATAACTGGACAACAGCTGAGTACAATAATGCCAACAAAGACAATGCAGCATTCGATGCTCATTGGGGTGCCGAAAAAACGTACGATTATTGGAGTAGTGTTCACGGAAGAAACAGTTTTGATAATGCTGGTGCTACCATCAAAAGTTATGTTCATTATGATGTTGCCTATGACAATGCCTATTGGAACGGATCGGTAATGACGTATGGAGACGGAAGCGGAACAAACTTTGATGCATTGACATCATTGGATGTTGCAGCACACGAGATTGGCCATGCCGTTTGCGAAAAAACAGCCAATCTTGCCTATCAAAAAGAATCTGGCGCTATGAACGAAGGTTTTTCGGATATTTGGGGAGCTTGTATTGAATATTTTGCAGCACCAACAAAATCGACTTGGTTAATAGGTGAAGATATTGAGAGACGTTCTGGTCATTTGTCATTACGCTCTATGAGTAATCCAAAAGCTGAAGGGCAACCAGACACTTATGGCGGAACCAACTGGAAGAATCCAAACTGTGGCTTCCCTTTTAGTTTCAATGATTATTGCGGCGTGCACACAAACAGTGGTGTTTTAAACCACTGGTTTTATATTCTATCTGTAGGTAAATCGGGAACAAATGACAAAGGAAATAGCTATGCTGTAACAGGAATTACAATAGACAAAGCGGCCAAAATAACTTATAGATTGGAAAGTATTTATCTTACAGCCAATTCCACGTATGCAGATGCAAGAACTTATGGAATACAATCGGCTACAGATCTTTATGGTACAGGATCCGCTGAGGTTATTGCTACAACGAATGCTTTTTATGCAGTAGGTGTTGGAGCGGCTTATGTTGGCCCATCCGATACAACTGCCCCATCAGCAATTTCAGATTTGGTAGCCTCAGGGACCACAGACACAACAACAAATTTATCTTGGACTGCTGCTACAGATAATGTGGCTGTAACAGGTTACAATGTATACAATGGCGCAACTTTGGTAACAACAGTGGTTGGAACTACTTATAATGTGACTGGTTTAATAGCTTCAACAACATATACTTTTACTGTAAAAGCAAAAGATGCCGCTGGTAATTTGGCAGCAGTAAGTAATAATGCAAGCATAACTACTTTATCAACGCCAATAGACAATACACCACCTACAGCTCCAACAGCTTTGACTGCTAGCGGAACAACGGATGTTTCAACCCTACTATCTTGGACAGCAGCAACAGACAATATTGCAGTAACAGGATACAACGTGTACAATGGCTCCACTTTAATAACTACTATGACAGGTACCACTTTTACAGTAACAGGCTTAAATGCAAGCACTGCCTATACATTTACAGTAAAAGCTAAAGACGCGGCGGGTAATCTTTCAGAGGCTAGTAATGACGCAATAATTAACACACTCACTACAGACACCACTCCTCCAACTGCTCCATCAGCATTGACTGCAAGCGGAACTACAGCATCTTCAACCAATTTATCTTGGACAGCTTCAACTGATAATGTCGCGGTTACAGGTTATAATGTCTATAATGGAGCTGTTTTAGTAACAACTGTAAGCACTACAACATTTACTATAACAGGATTGAATCCAAATACGGCTTATACTTTTACGGTTAAGGCAAAAGACGCAAAAGACAATTTATCTGTTGCTAGTAATGCTGCTTCTGTAACAACTCTTACCAATAGTCTTAGCTATTGCGCTTCTAAAGGGAAAAGCGTTGTGTATGAATTTATCGATTTTGTAGGTATTGGTGGAATAGCCAATACTACTGTAGCTAATGGAGGTTATGGGGATTTCACAAGTCAAACAGGAAATCTACCATTTGGAACGAATACTATAGTTTTAAGTGCAGGATATAAATCAACAGCATTTAAAGAATTTTGGGGCGTTTGGATTGACTTTAATCAAAATGGAACATTCGAGAATTCAGAAAAAATGGTGAATGCATCAACAACTACTGCTGCTAATAATTCGTTCACCTTTACAGTACCAAATACAGCTCTAGCAGGCACTACAAGAATGAGAGTTGCAATGAAAAGAGGATCTGCATCTACAGCTTGTGAAGCTTTGTATTACGGCGAAGTAGAAGATTATACTGTTAACATTGGTGTAAGTACCATTAGTGCATTTGCTTCCACAATTTCCAATACAATTGAAAGCAATGAGATCACTAATTATTTTACGATCTATCCGAATCCAACTAATTCTGTTTTAAACATTACTAATCCAGAAAACAAAAGGTTCTCCTATCGTATTATATCAAGTTCTGGAATGCAGATTGCTTCAGGAAATTTAATTGAAAATAGTGTTAACACCAGCAATTTAGGAATTGGAATTTATATACTGGAACTCAATGACGGTATTAAAACAATTACCAAATCTTTTATGAAAAAATAGAAGGAACTGTTTTAAAATCAAAAACCACAATTTCAGTTTATTTGAAATTGTGGTTTTTTGTTTTATAATTTAATCTTCCTAAAGGTTTTCAAAGAAATCATTTCCTTTATCATCTGTTATAATAAAAGCAGGAAAATCTTTAATAGTGATTTTACGAACCGCTTCCATTCCCAGTTCTTCAAAATCAACAACCTCAACCGAAAGAATATTTTCTTTGGCCAAGATAGCTGCAGGACCTCCAATAGAACCCAAATAGAATCCACCATAGGTTTTACATGCGTTCATCACCGCTTTGGTTCTGTTCCCTTTGGCTAGCATCACCATACTTCCGCCATTTTTTTGAAACTCTTCTACATACACATCCATTCTACCAGCAGTTGTTGGTCCAAAACTTCCCGAAGCCATTCCTTCTGGTGTTTTTGCTGGCCCCGCATAATAAATTGGGTGGTTTTTAAAGTATTCTGGCATTGGTTTACCCGCATCCAGTAATTCTTTGATTTTGGCGTGTGCAATATCACGAGCCACGATCAACGTTCCATTCAGTTTCAAACGGGTTTTAATAGGATATTGCGATAATTTTTTAAGAATATCGGCCATTGGCTGGTTTAAATCAATTTCAACAGCGGGTTCCAAATGCGGAGCTGTTTCTGGCAACAAACGTTTTGGATTTACTTCCAATTGTTCAACAAAAATACCATCTTTGGTGATTTTTCCTTTGATATTTCTATCGGCAGAACAGGAAACTCCCAATCCAACTGGACAAGAAGCGGCGTGACGTGGCAAACGAATCACGCGTACATCATGTGTGAAATATTTACCACCAAATTGTGCGCCAATCTGACTTTCTTGACAAATTAATTGTACTCTTTTTTCCCATTCCAAATCTCGGAAAGCTTGACCTGCCATGTTTCCAGAAGTAGGCAAATGATCAAAATAACCTGCTGATGCTTTTTTAACCGTAGCCAAATTCGCTTCTGCAGATGTTCCTCCTATCACCAATGCCAAGTGATATGGTGGACATGCAGAAGTTCCTAAGTCTCTAATTTTGGCACGAACGAATTCATCTAATGATTTTTCATTCAACAACGATTTTGTCTGTTGGTATAAATAGGTTTTGTTGGCAGAACCTCCACCTTTTGCTAAAAACAAAAACTCATAAGAAGCTCCCTTTTTGGCATAAATATCTATTTGAGCGGGAAGATTCGAACCTGAATTTTTTTCTTCAAACATACTTATCGGCACAATTTGGGAATAGCGAAGGTTTCTCTCTTGATACGTGTTAAAAATCCCTTTTGAAAGCCATTCGGCATCATCGACACCTGTATATACATTTTCACCTTTTTTGGCCATTACAATCGCTGTTCCTGTATCCTGACAAGAAGGTAATTCCCCTTCGATAGCCACAACAGCATTCTGTAACAAATTATAAGCCACAAAACGGTCGTTATCGGTGGCTTCTGGGTCGTCAAGAATTGCTTTTAGTTTTTCTAAATGTGCAGTACGCAACATAAAAGAAACATCTTTCAACGCTTCTTGAGCCAACAACTCCAACCCTTTGGGGTCAACAGTCAAGATTTCTCTATCTCCTAGTTGTTCTACTTTTACATAATCGGAAGTGATTTTACGGTATTGGGTGTCGTCTTTTAAAATTGGATAAGGATCCTGGTATATAAAGTCCATAATTTGATTTTTTTTAGAAAGCCAAATATAAGAATTGTATAAAGAACAGAAACTGATTTATATCAACTAATGTTTTAGAATTGTTATAAATTAGGTTTGATTATTTAAGTTTTTTAAAATATCTAAAAACTAAATAACCAAAAAAAGCAAAAGCAGAAAAGAGAAAAATCTGCCATAATAATAAACCTAAAGAGAAAGCATTAATTTCCATAAGTAATTGTCTTATTTATATTTATATTCCCAATCGAACTATTGACTTTTATGAAGTTGTTCCATTTCATTTAATAAAGAAAATGGTACTACCACGAATTGAGTTGCTTTTATAATTATTAAAAAAAAGTTAGACACGAATTGCACTAATTTACACGAAAAACAGTGTGTTTTAATTTGCTTCGCCTATTCACCTTTCAGGCTCGGGTCACAAATCCAAGTGAAGTCTTAAATTGGTGTAATTCAAATTTTAGGTTAATAGAATTTGTGATAATTCGTGTAATTCGTGGTAAAAATTTTTTACCCACACAATTCGTGGTAGAACCAAGAAAATACTTCATTAACTTAACAAACTCGTAATTAAAAATAGAATAACCAATCCTATAGCGATGTATTTCGTGTATTTTGACATTTTTTATTTTTTTAGATTAATATTAATTTTTTTATTTTTAAAAATGGAAAGTTGAACTTTAAAAAAACCAACTCGCTACCAAAATAGCGGTTATTACACAAATCAAATCAACCAGAAGCATGGTTCCTAAAGCATATCGGGTATTTTTTATATTAACGGAACCAAAGTAAACTGCAATAACATAAAAAGTACTCTCGGCACTACATTGAAAAATACTGCTTAATCTTCCTGTCATTGAATCGGCACCAAAAGTATTCATCGAATCTATTAAAAATCCACGAGATCCTGCAGAACTAAAAGGTCTAAGCAATGCTACCGGTAAAGCATCGGTGATTTCTTTACTCACTCCCAAATTAGAGAATCCAAAAGCAATCCATTCACTAATTATTTCAAACAAACCGCTGTTTCTAAATAAAGAAATAGCCACTAACATTCCTAAAACATAAGGAAAAATAGTAACACCCGTTTTTACTCCATTATTGGCTCCTGATACAAAGGTTTCATAAACCGTTGTATTCGCTTCTGTAAATTTCTTTTCTTTAATAAATGATAAGATTAGAGTAAAAGCAATAATTCCAACCAATATCAACGCTGAAAGATTAGAGGTAAAATAATTTTTGCCAATTAAATCCAAATGGTTTACATACATCAACAAACCGACAATTGCAGCTATTAACGTCATTAAACCGATTACCAAAGAAGCACTTTTGAAATTAATTTTTTGTTTAATTCCAACAATTAAAAAAGCAGCAATGGTACCGATAAAAGAGGTAATAATACAAGGCAACATTACATCGGCTGGATTGGTGGCATTAGCAGCAGCACGATAGCCAATGATAGACGTTGCAATTAAGGTAAGCCCCGAGGCATGCAAACACATGAACATGATTTGAGCATCACTGGCTTTGTCTTTATCTGGGTTTATTTCTTGTAAACTTTCCATGGCTTTTAATCCAAAAGGGGTAGCGGCCGAATCCAACCCCAAGAAATTGGCAGCAAAGTTTAACGTCATATAAGATATAGATGGGTGGTTTTTGGGAATACTCGGAAACACTTTCACAAATACCGGACTCAAAACTCTAGCCAGTTTTTCAGTCGCTCCAGAAATGATTAAAAGTTCCATCAATCCACAGAAAAAGGCCAAATAAGCAATAAGAGGTATGATTAAATCCAATAAGGTGCTTTTACAAGTTGGCAAAAGACCATCCGATTTTTGAACACCACTGAAAATCTTAACCGTTTTGTTTTTATAAACGTAAGTAGTATCAGCATTGATGGTGTCTCTGTTGATTATCATAGTTTGATCCGGCGCATTTTTGATACTGTCTTTGATAAAAACCGGAACTTGACTGATGTATTTTTCAGAAAGTAAAATGGGGTCGTCTTTTTTTCCATTCAAAATAAAATCAATAGTGTAACTATTGCCAGTAAACAAACTAATTACAACAAATACAATCGAAGAAATGAAAATAGCGAGCCAAAATCTACTTAATACCATAATTTTTAATTTTTGTAAATGTAATAATTAAAACACAAAACTAATTCTTGTGCTAAAATAGGTTTTTCAATTATATTTTAATTAATGACTATCCGCTAAGAAGACCATAATTATTTTTTCTTGGCAGAGATTTTACCCCCGAAAGCTTTCCTATCATGTGGACACATATAGTAGCCCTTTTTTTACATATTCTTAATAAATCAATTTTATTAAGATCCAGTTTTATCAGCAATTCTAAAATAGCCCGCGGTTTTAACCGTGGGTAATTTATCGATAAACATTTTTTTTTAGCCATTGAATCCTCCTTAATATTGTATCCAACGGTTGAAACCGTAGGAAATGGTATAATCAAATCGTTGTCAAGAGGAATTACTATAATAAATAGCTTTATTCAACACCCAAATTTTGGAGTTGTGTCCACACGATAGGAAAGCTTTCGGGGTTCACAAATTAATCTGTGGGAATTTGTGAAATCTGTGTCAAATAAACACATTTAAGTTTTTGCATTGATATACTAATTTGTATAAAAACTTTATTGGTATAAGTCACGGATAGTCATATTTTAATTTATAATTATTCAAATAGAAACCTGTTACATACAATTTATAAAAATAATTACTCCCAAGTTTTTCTTTTTTTAAACAAAAATAACATATCTTTGTTTAATCTTTTTAAATAATGATTAAACAAAAAAATTTTAATTTATTTGTTTTCTAGATTTCTAATGTATACAATAAGATGAAAAAACAAATACCAGATAATGTTGTCTATACCGAACAATATGGATATAATGCAAACGTTTTGCCTTATGCAACTAGTGTTGGTGCTCCAGTAATCAAAACAGATGATGTTGTGGCATGGAAAACCAGAGGCATCCATCAAGTAAACAAAGAGTTTGCGGATAAATTTAGTCAACTCAAAGATCAATACAATTCGTTGATGGAGGAATACCAATGGAACGAATTGGTATACAACTGTAAATTTTCATTTGAACCCGTAATAGGTGAAACGTATCACATGTACGCATACGCTGATGGCACTAATTTTTTATCATTAATAGGACCAAACGAATGGAATAAGGAACACATTGCATCTTTCAAACTCAATAGTGACAAAAAATGGATTAAACAGGATCAAGCAAAAGAGCAATTTGTAAAAATCTAAAAATCTAAATTTATACCTAAATATAATATAAAAATGCTAAGTACCTTTAATTTACCAACTACTCCTAGAACAAATCTGGATGCTATAGCAATAGACCGAATAATAGAAATGGCATGGGAAGATCGTACTCCTTTTGACGCGATCAAATTTCAATTTGGATTGTCAGAAGCAGATGTCAAAGCTTTAATGAAAAAGGAATTGAAATTTTCTAGCTATAAATTATGGCGAAAAAGAGTTGAAAATTGTAAAACCAAACATCTTTCAAAACGAAATGAAGGAATTGATCGATTTAAATGCAAACTTCAAAGAGCAATCACTAACAACAAAATTTCGAAAAGATAAATGACCAAAAGATATTTAAATTCTGAAGAAATAAAAAATTTACACACTAACAAAAACATCCATCTCATTAATAGTTTAGGAGGTTTCAAAAGTGTTGCTTTGATTGGTACAAAAGCAGAAACAGGAAATACCAATTTGGCTATTTTTAGCTCCATTTTTCATCTTGGTGCCAATCCGCCATTGATTGGTTTAATTTTCCGGCCTTCACAACCAATGAGAGATACTTTAAAAAATATTCTGGAGAATAAATATTATACCATCAATCACCTGAATGAAACTATTTATAGACAAGCACATCAAACTTCAGCACGATATGATGCTTCTGTTTCAGAATTTGACTGTACTGATTTAACTCCAGAATTCAAAAATGAATTTGAAGCTCCATTTGTAAAAGAAAGCAATGTACAAATAGGACTCATTTTTAGAGAAAAAATAGACATCGCTATCAATAATACGCACATGATCATTGGTGAAATTGTTCAAATATATTTTCCAGAAGAGTGTCAATCCCCTGATGGCTTTTTGGATCTTGAAAAAGCAAACACAATAACATGTTCAGGTTTGGATAGTTACCACAAAACGACAAAACTAGACCGACTCAGTTATGCAAAACCCAATATACCAATTACCTCCATTTGAAAAAAAAAGCCATAAATATTGTTTGGTTCAAAAGAGATTTACGCTTAGTGGACAACGAGGCACTTTTTAATGCGCAGCAGTCCGCCCTGCCCTTTTTATTGCTGTATTGTTTTGAACCTTCGGTAATGAATTATGCCGATTCTGATACAAGACATTGGCGTTTTGTATATGAATCGATACAAGATTTACAGCAAAAATTAAGTGTATCAAATTCCAAGTTTTACTTTTTTCAAAACGAAGCTATCACTATTTTTGAGGAATTACATTCAATTTATGATATAAAATCGGTTTTTTCACATCAAGAAATAGGCAACAAAATTACTTTTGAAAGAGATATAGTGTTACAGAAATTTTTTCTGAACAAAAATATCAATTGGGTAGAATCGCAAATGCACGGTGTCATTCGCAAATTAAAATCCAGAAAAGATTGGGACAAAAGTTGGGAAATGGTCATGCGATCTGAACCCAAAATGGTAACTATTGCAGACTTAAACTGTATCTATTTGAATGATTTAGTTTATAATAATCTAAAAGGAAACGAACTGACTCCTGAAATTACAACTCCGAATAAAAATTTTCAGCAAGGAGGCGAGCACTTAGCATGGCGGTATTTGGATAGTTTTGTCAAAGAACGTCATGTCAATTACAGCAAACACATTTCCAAACCAGCCTTAAGTCGCAGAGGATGTAGCCGATTGTCGCCTTACTTAACGTATGGAAATATTAGTATGCGCATGATTTATCAATACACCAATCAACATTACGAAAATTCTCCAAACAAAAGAGCAATGCTCAACTTTGTATCCCGTTTGCATTGGCATTGTCATTTTATACAAAAATTTGAGGACGAATGCCGAATGGAATTTGAAAATGTAAACAAAGCCTATGACCAATTAATCAAGCCAAAAAATCCAGTATACATTAAAGCATGGCAAGAAGGCAAAACAGGGGTGCCAATAGTAGATGCATGTATGCGATGTTTGGCAACTACGGGCTATATCAATTTTAGGATGCGGGCTATGGTGGTTTCCTTTTTTACATTTAATTTATGGCAAGACTGGCGCGAACTTCACTTTTTGGCCCGACAATTTTTAGATTACGAACCTGGAATTCACTATCCGCAATTGCAAATGCAATCGGGAACAACGGGTATTAACACCATTCGGATTTATAGTCCAATAAAAAATTCGGAAGAGCATGATCCAGAAGGTATTTTTATCAAACAGTGGCTACCAGAACTTTCAGATGTGCCGCTTTCGCTTCTTCACGAACCTTGGAAAATGAATAGTATAGAACAACAATTTTACAATTGCGAAATCGGAAAAGAATACCCTTCACCAATTGTAAATATTGAAGAAACGAGAAAATATGCTAGCGACATCGTTTGGAGTTTTAGAAAAAAAGATGAAGTACGAGAAGAAGGCAAGCGCATCTTAAAGAAGCATGTTTCCAATCCAAACTCTAAAAAAAGTAGTTTAAAATCCAAAAAGAAAACATCAAAATGAGTATTTTTTTAAAAGCAAATTGGGAGCATATTATAATGGCCAATTACAAAATTAATCCTGAAATACTGATGCCTTTTTTACCCAAAGGAGTAGAATTGGATTTGTTTGAAGGCAATGCATACGTGAGTCTAGTGGGTTTTATGTTTAAAAGCACCAAGCTTTTCAATATTCCAATTCCGAAACTGGGAACATTTGAAGAAATAAATTTACGGTTTTACGTAGTTCGAAAAGAGGGCGATCAAATCAAAAGAGGGGTGGTTTTTGTAAACGAAACCATTCCGTACCCAATTGTAGCCTGGATGGCAAACAAACTGTACAAAGAACATTATACCGTAGTGCCCACAAGACATCAAATCGATGAAATTCACGACACCAAGAAAGTACATTTCGAATGGCTATTGAATAACAAATGGAATAGTATAACTGTTGAAGCAAAGCAGGAAACAAAAAGGATGCAACCTGATAGTTTGGAACAATTTATATACGAACATTATTATGGGTACACCATGTTCAACGAGAAAAAAACATTAGAATATAAATTACAACATCCAAGCTGGAACACACATCAAATCTTGAATTACACCATTGAATGTGATTTTACGGCAATGTATGGCGAGACCTTTTCTGTATTAAACAATACACAACCCGAAGCTGTTTTTATGGCTGAAGGTTCTTTGGTAAAAATAGAATGGGAACGTACCCAATTAAAAGAAGTTTTATCATGAACTGTGCGTATAAAAAAACAAAGAAAATTTTTGCTATTAAGAGATAATGAAAGTTAAGTTCAACATGACTTAATCAACCTTAATGACTTAATGGTTCAAAGAAAAATTAAATTCTTAATTTTAAATCCCACACGATTGGGAGTAGAACCTTAAAACATAACTCATGAAAGGAGTAAAAAAACAAAACCTCCCAACCAAGATTTGTGCCGTATGCGACAAACCATTTGCTTGGCGCAAAAAATGGGAAAAAGTTTGGGATGAAGTTAAATATTGTAGTGATAAATGCAGATTAAATAAACGATAAGTACCAATAATATGAAGAAAACCTTGCGACTTATTCTTGGAGACCAACTCAACAGTAACCACTCCTGGTTCCAAACCATGGATGATTCTGTGACCTATATATTGATGGAAATTCGTTCCGAAACGGATTATGCACAACATCACATTCAAAAAATAGTTGGCTTCTTTGCAGCAATGCAAAACTTTGCAGCACAATTAGAATCCGCTAAGCACAATGTCATTTATATAAAACTAAACGACAAAGAAAATTGGCAATGCTTTGAACAAAATATTTTAAAGTATATAAAAAATAACGGCATTACCCATTTTGAGTACCAACTTCCAGACGAATACCGTTTGGATGAATTGCTCAAAGAATGTTGCAAAAATTTGGCAATTCCATCAACTGTATTCGATTCGGAACATTTTTTTACTTCAAGAACGGAACTCGCAACTTTTTTTGAAGGCAAGAAAACTTTTGTTATGGAATCTTTTTACAGAACGATGCGCAAAAAACATAGTGTGTTAATGGAGGGTGACAAACCAGTTATGGGACAATGGAACTTTGACGGTGAAAACAGAAAAAAATTACCCAAAAATCACAAACCAACACCTCCATTACTGTTCAACAACAATGTAACAGCAATTGTAAACGAAATTAATAAAACCAATATAAAAACCATTGGTAACATAGATCCTTCAAATTTTGTTTGGCCTATTGATAGAACGCAATCGTTGCAATTACTAGATTTTTTTGCCACTGAATGTCTACCCCTTTTTGGAAGTTATCAAGATGCCATGACACCAAATGAGTGGTCATTGTACCATGCAAGGCTTTCTTTTTCTATGAATATAAAATTGATATCACCGCAAGAAGTAATACAAAGATGCATAGAGGAATGGCAAAAATCAAATACTACAATAGAATACAATCAATTGGAAGGTTTTGTTAGACAAATAATTGGATGGAGAGAATACATGCGAGGCATTTACTGGAAAAAAATGCCTGATTATGCTTCGCTGAATTATTTTGAGAATAAAGCAAAATTACCCAAATGGTATTGGACAGGAAAAACCAAGATGAATTGTCTTAAAGATGCCATTCAGCAGTCATTAGATTATGGTTACGCACATCACATTCAACGATTAATGATTACAGGGAATTTTGCGCTTTTGGCAGGAGTTGACCCCGATGAAGTAGATGCTTGGTATTTGGGTATTTATATCGATGCCATACAATGGGTAGAAATCACCAATACACGAGGCATGAGTCAATATGCAGATGGAGGAATTGTGGGTACAAAACCGTATGTAAGTTCGGCGAGTTATATCGATAAAATGAGCCATTATTGTGGAAGCTGTTTCTACAAAAAGTCAGTAAAAACAGGAGACAAAGCTTGTCCTTTTAATAGTTTGTATTGGAATTTTTATGACAAACACGAAGACAAATTAAGCAAAAATCCTAGAATTGTAATGATGTATAATGTTTGGAGAAAAATGCAACCTGAGGCAAAAGCGGAACTCTTACTTCAAGCCGATTATTATTTGAAAAACATTGACGACTTATGATACAAACAACACTGGTTTGGTTCAAAACCGATTTGAGATTAACCGACAACGAAACGTTGCACAAAGCCATAGCCCAAAGCGATCAAATTGTACCGGTGTATTGTTTTGATGATTCCCATTTTGAAAAATCAAATTTTGGATTTAAAAAAACAGGTAGTTTTAGAGCACAATTCCTCCTGGAGTCTTTGAAAGATTTGGATACAAGCTTACGCAAACTTGGGTCTGGGCTTCTAATTGTGAGAGGAAATCCAGAAATTGAAATTCCAAAAATAGCGGCTGCTTATCATACTTCAAAAGTTTTTTCGAAACAAGAGGTTGCTTTTGAAGAAAAACAAACCGAAAAAAAGGTAGCGACCGCTTTGCAAAAAATCAATTGCACGTTAAAAACATTTGACACTAGTACTTTGTACCATTCCGATGATTTGCCATTTACTATCCAAGATTTGCCGGATGTGTTTACAAACTTTAGAAAAAAAATAGAAAAAGAAACCACAGTAAGAAAACCTTTTGGTCGACCAGATTCAATACAATCTCCAACGATTCCAGCTTTAAAACTACCAAGTTTAGAAGATTTAGAACTTGAAGAAAAAACAATTGATTCAAGAGCAGCTATTTTGTTTAAAGGGGGAGAAACAGAAGCATACAACAGATTGAATCATTACTTTATTGACACACAATCGCTATCTAAATACAAAGAAACTAGAAACGGAATGGTGGGAGCCGATTATTCCTCCAAATTTTCATCTTGGTTGGCTTTGGGCTGTATTTCTCCTAAAAGTATTTTTCAAGAAATCAAAATTTACGAAACTCAATTTGGTGCAAATGATTCTACTTATTGGTTGGTTTTTGAATTGCTTTGGAGAGACTTCTTCCAGTTTATGTTTAAAAAATACCAAGCCAAATTCTTTTTGTTTTCGGGTATAAAAAAAGACAAGAAAAATCCACAATCATTAAACGACAAACTACTGATGCAATGGATACTAGGAACAACGCCATCAGACTTTGTCAATGCCAATATGATCGAATTAAAACAAACCGGATTCATGAGTAATCGAGGAAGACAAAATGTAGCGAGTTATTTTTGCAACGAACTCAATATGGATTGGCGTATCGGTGCGGCATACTTCGAACAGGAACTTATTGATTATGATGTTTGCAGTAATTGGGGCAACTGGGCCTACATTGCTGGAGTAGGAAATGATCCAAGAGATCATCGGTATTTTAATATCACTAAGCAAGCAAATGACTACGATCCTAAAATGGAATATAGAAAATTATGGCTTTCAAAAAGCTAAAACAGTTAGTAAAAAAATTATGAAACAAGATATTATAATTATTGGAGCAGGATTATCAGGTCTTTCGGCGGCGGTATATTTACAACGTCAAGGAAGAAAAGTACATCTTTTGGAAGCAACTGACCGCGCAGGAGGACGCGTAAAAACAGATGCGTATAACGGTTTTCTATTGGATAGAGGTTTTCAAGTTTTACTTACTGATTATCCCGAAGCAAAATCATTACTCAATTACAAAGAATTGCAGCTTAAAACCATGTTGCCAGGAGCTACAGTGCTCTATGATGGTGGTACATTTGAAATTGCAGATCCATTTAGACGTCCAACAGCTATACTATCGACTTTGTTTGCTCCAATTGGAACACTTAAGGACAAAATAAACACTCTTTTTTTAAAGTTAAAATTGCAAAAAATGACACTAGATGCCATTTTTAACCAACCAGAAAGCACTACCTCCGATCATATTAAGAAACTTGGTTTTAGTCAGACTATAATGGATCGATTTTACAGACCATTTTTATCTGGAATTTTTCTAGAGAATGATCTCAACACCTCCAATCGAATGTTTGATTTTGTAATGAAAATGTTCTCTGACGGTGATGTAGCAATACCAGCTTTAGGTATGGAAGAGATACCTAAGCAATTAGTATCCCTTTTGCCAAAAAACAGTATAGAATATCATAAAAGAGTCACAGCAATATCAGGAAATACTGTTACTACTGAAGATGGAAATACGTATCAAGCCAACCAAATACTACTAGCAACAAATGCCAATGAGCTTGTATCTCAATTTGTACCCAACTTAAAAACTACCTCTCAAAAAGTAACAAATGTTTATTTTGAAGCTAAAAAAGCACCCTCCAAGAAAGCAATTGTTATTTTGAATGCAGCAAGATCAAAAAAATGGGTCAATAATCTCACTGTTATTTCAAATGTATCCAAAGCTTATGCGCCAGAAGGCAAAGTTTTAATATCGATTTCATTCAATGGGCTAACAGATATTGAAGACGCTATACTTGCTGAGAACATCAAAAAAGAATTAGAAAAATGGTATGGAAAACAAGTACATGAATGGAAAATGATTCGAACTTATGCTATAGATTATGCGCTTCCTGTACATAAAAGTATAAAAAATGATTTGACTATTTCTGAAATAAAAATAACCGATTCAGTATTTGTCTGTGGCGATTATTTACTAAATGGATCCATTAATGCTGCTTTTAAAACCGGAAGATTGGCAGCAGAAGCCATGCAGTTATAAAAATTTGCTTTGCAATTCGAGTTTAAGGGTACCGCTATTGAAAACTTCAGTATTACACATGAATTATCTCGTCTTCTATCAACAAATCTTCTCTTCGAAGACGGAGAAAAATTTGGGCTACGGCAATGGTGTCTTTTTCGCAATACGTCACAATACGGTCAATGTCTTTGTCCACATAAAAAACGTGTCCTACCTGACTGCCGTCAATATCGCCTTTTGGCGATGGGATTCCGAGGATTTTACATAATAGTTTTAAGGAAGTAAAATGTTTGTAATCACCAAATTTCCATAACTCTAATGTATCCAAATGAGGAATCTCCCAAGGTTTTTTTCCAAATAAGTTCAGCTTGTTGGGAATGGGAATCTGATTGATAATCATTCGACGAGCGAGGAACGGAATGTCAAATTCTTTCGCGTTATGTCCGCACAAAACGTGTTGCGGTTGGTTGAAGTGGTTGTTCAGTAAATTATTGAAGTCGTTTAGAATTTTCTTTTCGTCGCCAAAAAAGGAGGTTACTCTAAAATTCCGAATATCACCTTTGATGGTAAAATACCCAACAGAAATACAAACGATTTTCCCAAACTCGGCCCAAATTCCAGCACGATCGTAGAATTCTTCACCAGTAAACTCGTCTTTGCGTTGGTACATCGTTTTTTGTTCCCAAAGCGATTTCATTTCGGAATCGAGTGAATTGAAGTTTTCTTCTTCCGGAACGGTTTCTATATCTAGGAAAAGTATGTTGTTGAGGTTTATTTTTTCAATCATTGGATAGATTTGTTAGATTTTGGGAGTTCTTAGATTGTTAGATTTTATTTATTTGCCAAAACAGTTACATTTTTAAAAATCTAATTTATGGAAAAAAACATAAGTTACACCCATTTTGAGAATATCTGTCCGCAAATTATTTTAATTTAAGAAGTCTAAAAATCTAACAATCTAAGAAGTCTAATTTTAAAATAAAGTTTGTTGTGTAGTAGGGTTCTCGTGCTCCAACAGCCATTTTTTGCGCCATAAACCTCCTGCGTAACCAGTTAGGGAACCATCGGAGCCAATTACTCTGTGGCAAGGAACAACAATCCAAAGTGGATTTTTCCCGTTGGCGGAAGCTACGGCGCGAATCGCTTTTACATCTCCCAAAATTTTGGATTGTTCGAGATACGTTCTGGTTTTTCCGTATGGGATTTCTAGTAAAGCCTTCCAAACTTTTTGTTGGAATTCGGTACCTTTTGGATTGAGTTTTAGGTCGAAATTGGTTCGTTTTCCTTCGAAATAATCCTGTAACTGGTTTACGGCTTCTTGCAAAAAGTCGGGGTGTTTGGAAGAAACTTCTGCCTCATCGTGTACTTTTATGCTAACTATTCCATCTTCATCACCCATTATTTGAGCATACCCTAAAGGTGTTTTGATATAAACTGTCTCCATAAAATTTTTTAAAAAAAATTAACCGCAAAGTACACAAAGTTATCGCAAGGAACGCAAAGATTAAACCCAGATTTCAAGAAAGAGTGTTTGGGACATTGACAAAGAGTTGCTAACTATTTTTTGCCACAGATTACACAGATTTCCACAGATTAAGAAAGAGTTAGAAAGAAATCGGTATTGAACTTGTTCTACTCTTTTAAAATAGTCCGTGAGCTACTGATTTTATTGAATAATTCAGTTTCGCTACGAAGTCTAGTGCAGCTTCTGAGTTAAAAAGTGATACAAACGAAAAAACCACTTGTTTACACAAATGGTTCTTGGTTTTTAGCCCCGATGGAAACGGCATCCTCTTGTGGCGGGGTTCGCCAGAAGAGATATAGTGGACAGCGGGATTAGCTCCTGAATACTATTTCAAATTAGAATAAACATAAGCTTCTAATGCTTGAAGTTCTTCGTCTGACATTTCTTCGGTGATGGCAAAATTGGCTTTCATCACTTCGTATTGACTTGGATCAACGATGGGCTCCCCTTCGCCTTTCAAAAAAGTGACCATGTTTGCCTTTTTGTCTTTGTATATTTTAGCAATATCATGCAAACTTGGGCCAATAAGTTTTTTGTCTGGTAAATGGCAAGCGATGCAATTCCCTTTGTTTTCAAAAATTTCTTTACCAATAGTCTCTGGTGATTTTACGGTTTCGGCTGTTGTTGTTACTTCAGGTTTTCCGAAAGGTTCTTGGCTCTCTTTTTTACAGCTAACCAAAACTAAAAGAGCAACAATAAATACTAGATTTTTCATGTTTATTTATTTAAAAGTATAGCGGCTTCTTTGGCAAAATAAGTCGAAATTAAGCTTGCTCCTGCCCTTTTGATACACATTAATTGTTCCATCATGATTTTGTCGTGATCCAACCATCCCCTTTCGGCAGCGGCTTTGATCATGGCATATTCGCCCGATACGTGAAAAACAGTTACGGGAACATTCACGGCATTTTTTACTTCACGAACGATGTCCAAATAGGCAATTCCAGGTTTTACCATCACCATATCGGCTCCTTCTTCGACATCGGATAAGGCTTCTTTGATAGCTTCGATGCGGTTGGCATAATCCATTTGATAGGTTTTCTTATCTTTTGGCACTTCAATGTCAGCTTCTTTTGGAGCACTGTCTAAAGCGTCTCTAAAAGGCCCGTAAAACGCCGAAGCATATTTGGCCGAATAACTCATGATTCCCACATGATGAAAACCTGCGGCATCCAAACCTTCACGCAAACGCAACACGCGTCCGTCCATCATATCCGAAGGCGCTACAAAATCGGCTCCTGCTTGGGCGTGAGATACGGCCATTTTTACCAATGCGGCAACAGTAGAATCATTTTCAACATCTCCATTGGCTATAATTCCATCGTGACCATAAATAGAATAAGGATCTAAAGCTACATCGGGCATTACAATCATCTCGGGACAAGCCGTTTTGATAGCGCGAATGGCTTGTTGCATCAATCCGTTTGGATTCCAGGCTTCGACACCTTCATTGTCTTTCAAATCTTCGCTCACTTTTACATAAATATTGACTGCTCGTATTCCTAAAGCGTAAATTTCTTTGACTTCTTTTACCGTTAAATCAATAGAACGGCGGAAGATTCCTGGCATAGATGGTATTGCGACTTCTATATTTTCGCCTTCGGCAATGAACATCGGGAACATAAAATCGGTTGGACTTAATGTAGTTTCACGAACCAAACTTCTGATGGATTCGTTGACTCTTAAACGGCGGTTTCGGTGTAATGGGAACATAATAATTTTAGATTTTAGTCCCGAAAGCTTTCGGGAGCAGATTATATGATTTATAAATTTAAAGTCCTGTTTTTTGATGTACAGTTTCAAAGACTTCTTTTACTTTTTTTGGTGGATCAAAACGATATCCAACCGAAATATTAAAGGTAGAAATAGCATCATTCAACTGTACCTTTGCCTCATTATTTTGTGCAAATGCAAGGTAATTGATAGTACAAAAAGAGAAAAAAGAATCGTTATTATATCCTAGCTTTAAGCTTGTACTCGTTTCCAAAATACCTGCAACATCGCTATCGATTATACTTATACCCCCTCCGATGGACAATCCTGCCGATAGTAAAACTCTATTATTGATTACAAAATTATAATAATAAGATGGCGATACTGTCATTTCAAATAAATTCCCTTCTGGATCTACGCTTCCATCATTCAAATCAAGATTGGTATAAAAGAATGAAAAATTCGGGATAAAACTACCGGAACTTTTGGTTTGCCATTCTTTTTGATTCGCTATTGTTTTAAAAGAAAAATTAGGGTTGAATATATAAGAGGTAACTCCGCCTATTTTTGTTGATCTTAAATTTGGGAAAGGAATAGTTAAGCCATTTTCGTTTGCATAAAATCCCTTTTGATTGATAAAACTCAGTGTTTGCATCCATTGATTTACAATGAATCGCGTACTGATATTAAACAATTTTGAGTTGCCATTATCCTTGTTTTCATTAAAAAATTGAGGGGAAAACCCATAAGAGATATCGGCAAATTTATAGGAAACGCTTAATCCTAATTGTTCTCTCTGATTTGGAATTAAATCCAAAGTTGTTTTGGATCCATCAGTATTGCTGTTTACGAATTGAAAATTATTAGAAACATCCAAATAATATAAACTAGCAATCACTTTGTCATCATATGTTTTGAAATACGGATTGGAAGCAGTTTTTTCTTGAGCATAACAGCCAAAAATACCGCCAATCAGAATCAACCAAACCGTTTTTACAACCATTCCTTTGGATTTTCTAGAGTTAAAATTAATTTCTCTTCGTCGCTTCCCGCTTCGGGATGATGATCGTACACCCATTGCACGTGCGGTGGCAAACTCATCAAGATACTCTCGATTCTTCCGTTGGTTTTAAGACCAAATAAAGTTCCTTTGTCATGCACCAAATTGAATTCGACATAACGGCCACGACGAATTTCTTGCCATGTTCTGTTTTCGGGAGTGTACGTTAGGTTTTTTCTTTTTTCGACTATCGGAACGTAGGCTTCTAGGAAACTATTCCCGACTTCGCTAACAAAGTTAAACCAATTTTCCATAGACATTTGCTCATTTGCTTTGCAATAATCAAAGAATAAACCGCCAATTCCTCGAGCTTCGTTTCGGTGAGCATTCCAAAAATAAGCATCACATTGTTTTTTGTATTTTGGATAAAACTCCCGATTGTGATTATCGCAAGCGGTTTTGCAAGTTTGATGAAAATGAGTTGCATCTTCTTCAAACAAATAATAAGGGGTTAAATCCTGACCACCACCAAACCATTGCTGAATCACATTTCCATTATCATCGTACATTTCGAAATAACGCCAATTGGCATGAACCGTTGGTACCATTGGATTTTTTGGATGCAATACTAAACTCAGTCCGCAGGCAAAAAAATCGGCTTCGCCTACGTTGAACATTTTTTGCATCGCTTCGGGCAATTTTCCGTGCACCGCCGAAATGTTGACACCGCCTTTCTCGAAAACTGCTCCGTTTTCGATTACACGGGTGCGACCGCCTCCACCTTCTGGGCGATCCCAAAGGTCTTCACGGAATTTGGTTTGACCATCAACACTTTCCAATCCTGCACAGATTTGATCTTGAAGATTTTGTATGTAGGAGAAAAATTGTTCTTTCATTTTGATAATTCATATAATTCCATGTCTAATGGAAGTTCATAAGTAGGTGTAAACTCATCAACAAGTGTTCTTTTCCAAACAAAACCATTCTTTTCAGCCACTTTAATGCTTCCTAAATTGGTTTTGTGCGCTATAATTTGAAGAGTTTCCAAATTTAATTCTTTGAAAGCATAATTCGAAACGGCTTTCACGGCTTTTGTTACCCACCCTTTGCGTTCATACTCTTTACCGATACAATACGCTATTTCTACTTGTTTGGTTTGCCAATCTACTTTTTTGAGAATAACAAGGCCCATTATAGTTTGGGTTTCCTGCTTTTTTATCGCAAATGTAAAACCAGATTTGATTTCAAATTCGATTATTTTGCTTTCAATATATCTTTCGGTTGCTTCCAACGTTAAATTACTGGAAAGCGTTTTAGGAAAATACCTTTTGAATCTTTCAGTATTAGTAATCATTAATCTACTAAGACCTTTAGCGTCTCCTGACGCTAATGGGGCTATATGGAAAGCTTCTTGTTTATTCATTTTTTGATGTTACAATAGCTATTTTATTGAAAATTTCAAACGAAAAAGTCTTGCTTTCTGCTTGGATATAATTGTAAATGGCAATGGCTTTTGGCGAAAAATCAAACTGACTTTCCTTTGAAAAAGCGACTAAAAAATCAGCAAATATCTCGAAATGATTCCATTCAAAATGAAGACGCTTCAAATGAATGATTAATTCTTCTTCGCTAAATTCAGTAAGACTTTCAATATTAATTCCTAAGTCTTTTAAGTTGTTTTCTAAGAACAGAAGGTCCTCTAAATTCCAAAACTTAGGTACATAAACCAATGACATCAACTTTTTGAGCAGATTATCAATTCGAATACTTTCTTGGTCTCTTAAGCCTTTGTTTAGCATTTTTTATTCTATTTTGTTAACCTGCAAGGTTTTTTTCAAACCTTGTAGGTATTATTTTCTTGATATTCATTTTTAAAACACAACTACAAGGTTCGAAAAAAACCTTGCAGGAGCCTCACACTACCATTTACTCAAATGTAAATTTTTCAGTTAGAAAATCATTTCTTTGATTGTGGCAAAAAATGAAATTTTCTAAACCTCCAAACAATCTTAAAACCTCTTCTCTCTCAATTTTGGTTTCCTTATCTGAAATGAATGCCTGATAAGATGAATATTTAAAACTCTCAAATTTTAAATCTAAATGATGCTTTGGATTCAAATGAACATATAATATCAATTGCCTCAAATACTCTTCATCATAGAGTCTTATTCTCTTGAAATGCTTTTCAAAAAGACTTCCTGTTCTATCAACATCTTTATTAAAAGCCTTGACATAAGAATTAAAAAAATTAGAAAATGCCTGTGTTACAAATTCTTCATCTTCATTTAGTCGAATAATCAAATGAAAATGATTATCCATTAAACAATATCCAAATATTGAGATTTTATCCACTAGATATTTTGAAAGTTGTTTTAAAAAGAAGCTTTTGTTTTCATCGTTTTCGAAAATTAAACAGCCATTTATACCTCTGTTGTAAATATGATAATAACCCTCTTTTTCTAAAACTTCTAATTTCATACCGTAGTTTTTGTTTATACAATCCTATAAGATATGACTTACAATTTTATCCTGCAAGGTTTTTTTCGAACCTTGTAGGTATTATTTCTTGGCAGTCCTTATCAAACAAACCTACAACTTTATCCTGAAAGGTTTTTTTCGAACCTTGTAGGTATTACTTTTAAAGCTGACGTTTTAAAACATACCTACAGCTTTATCCTGCAAGGTTTTTTTCGAACCTTGTAGGTATTACTTATAGATTCAATTTAACAAACATACCTACAAGGTTCGAAAAAAACCTTGCAGGAGATTCACTGCAAACCGAGAACTATTTACTAATTCCCGTACTCCTTCACCGCATCGATAAATGCTTTGGCGTGGTCTACAGGAATGTTTGGTAAAATTCCGTGTCCAAGATTCACTATATACTTGTCTTTCCCGAATTCATCAATCATTTGGTGTACCATTTTCTTGATAACTGGTATTGGTGAAAGCAAACGACTTGGGTCAAAATTTCCTTGTAAAGTAATGTTTCCTCCTGAAAGGTATCTTGCATTTCTTGGCGAACACGTCCAATCTACGCCTAAAGCCGAAGCTCTACTTTTTCCCATTTCACCAAGGGCAAACCAACAACCTTTTCCGAAAACAATAACTGGTGCATCATCGGCCAAAGCTTCAACGATTTGGTTGATGTATTTCCAAGAGAATTCTTGATAATCCACTGGAGAAAGCATTCCGCCCCAAGAATCAAAAATCTGGACAGCGTTTACTCCCGCTTTTACTTTTTCTTTTAGGTATAAAATCGTCGTGTCTGTAATTTTTTGTAATAAAACATGAGCCGCTTCTGGATGTGTGAAACAAAATCCTTTGGCCATATCAAAACTTTTAGAACCTTTTCCTTCTACCGCATAACACATAATTGTCCATGGAGAACCTGCGAAACCAATTAACGGTACCTCATCATTCAACATTTCTTTGGTCAATTTGATGGCGTCAAAAACGTAACCTAATGTTTCATTAACATCCGGAACGATTACTTTCTCTACATCTTGAATAGTACGAATAGGATTTGGCAAAAACGGTCCAAAACTCTCTTTCATCAACACTTCAATTCCCATTGCTTGTGGGATTACTAATATATCCGAAAATAAAATAGCAGCATCAGGAGCAATTCTACGAATGGGCTGGACGGTGATTTCTGCAGCCAATTCTGGAGTTTGGCAACGGGTAAAAAAATCATATTTGTCACGCAAAGCGATGAATTCCGGCAAATATCTTCCGGCTTGACGCATCATCCATACTGGCGGACGTTGTACTGTTTCTCCTTTTAGTGCTTTTAAAAATAGGTCGTTCTTAATCATAGTGTTCAGTGTTCAGTATTTTTAGTGTTCAGTTTGAACACTGTAAATAAAATCGTTAAATTAATTTTTAGTCTCTAATATCCTATGGATTAGGGGTTTTATATTCTGTGATTACATCTTCAATTACTTCTTCAACGCTGGGTTGATCTGCAACGATGATATTTTTGGTTATTTTATCTAATGCTTCTGCGGTGGTTTCTCCTATGCAAAAACAGTTTTCTTTTTTTATAACATTATTTTTCAAATAACTCTCTACTGCTGAAGGGCTGAAAAACAAAATAGCATCGAGTTTCTCATGAATTTTATACGGAGACAATGTAGTTTCGTATACCTGAATTTCATTGAATTTAATTCCAGCTTCTGCTAAGGCTTTTGGAAGTGTTTCTTTACGAAGATTTCCGCTAAAAAAAGTGTAGCTTTCTTGGCTATAAATCAAAGCAATGATTTCGGCTAAGTCGGCAGCATAACCCGTGTAAGCAACCACGTTGAATCCAGCTTCTGATAACAGAATTTTTGTTTTTAGCCCAACGCAAAAAACGTTCTTGGTTTTCAAATCATCAACATTTGAGTTTTCAAGTACGCTTTGTGCAGCATTCTGACTCGTAAAAATTAAATTGTCGTTGATGTTATTCAACTCAAACAGCTGTTTTTTGGTTGAAATAAAATCCTCCTCGAATACTTCAAATCCAGCTGTTAAAAGGCTTTGTCTTTGAATATCCGAAAGCGTTTTTGTAGATAATATAACCGTTTTACTCATTTTTATTGTTTTCGTTTTTGGATATTTCGGAATTCCATAAATATTGAAAATGTTCTGTTGTCGGTAATTTTCCAACCAACTCCTTTGGCAACTTTTTGCTCAAGTGATATTCTGAGACTCCTATTGGCTTGTTCGCGCTTCGTAAAGCATATTCAACTTCTAAATGCTTTTTGTCTGGAACTAACAATATTCCAATGCTTGGTTGGTCATCAATCTGTTTTAATTGCTCGTCCATTAATTGCAAATAAAAATCTAGTTTTCCAACAAACTCAGGTTCAAATTCTACCACTTTCAATTCAACTGCCACCAAACATTTTAAAATTCTATGATAAAAAAGCAAATCGATGTAATAGTCTTTATCTCCCAACGAAAGTCGGTATTGGTTGCCAATAAAACAAAACCCATACCCTAGTTCCAACATAAGTCGCTTTACTTTTTCGACCATTGAATTTTCTAACTCTCTTTCGGTAACAGGTTTATTTATATCTAGAAAATCGAGACTGTAAACACTTTTTATACTTTCTCTAGCTTGTTCCTGAAAATGTTCTGGTAAAGCAGTTCCAAAATTATGTTGTGATGGTTTTGATATATAATGTTCGTAAGCGTTTGCTTTTATTTGATGCAAAAGTACAGCACTACTATATTTATTTTTGATTGTTTGCTCTAGATAGAATATACGAGCATTAGTATCTTTTACCTTTTGTAATATTGAAATATTGTGTCTCCAAGGAGTATTTAATATCAATTTTTTTACATAAGCCAAATGTGAAACAGGCTGTTTCACATATGAGTTTGCTGATTTAGAACTTTCTAAATGTGAATCAAGCTGCTTCACATTTGAATATTCAGTAACCAATTGCTTCATGAACTGAAGATTTCGAGGAGACCAACTCACTCCTTCTCCAATTAACTGCGGTAATTCCCGACTAAGTCTTATTATAACTGATTTTCCCCAACCGAATTCCTCTTGCTTTTTTATAATCAACTCGCCAATGTTCCAATACAACTGGTTGGATATTGTTTGAACAGATTGAATAGCCTGTACACGATGTTGTTGAACGGCATTGCCCACATCCGAAAGAAATGTTGCATAGGCAACCGGCGAAATGTCTTTGTTCAACTGTGTCATACTTTATGAAGAAATCACGTTACTCTTAGAAAAAGTAAATTTAGGATAAATTCTAATTACTTATTTTTTCAAACTTTCTTTTATGGTTGCCATCAATTGTGTTCCGCCATTATCAAGAATTTCTTTGGCCATATAATACCCTAATTTTTTCCATTCTTGCATCGGAACAGTTTTCTCAATTTCTATTTTTTGTTTCCCATCGATAGAAAATAAAACACCTTTAAACAAAATGTCGTCTTCTACGAAAACAGCTAAAGCTCCTATGGGTGCGGTGCAACCTCCCTCGAGTGTTTTCAAGAATTGTCTTTCGATATGAGTGCACACTTCAGTATCGATATCATTTAATTCGGACACAGCTTCTCTTGTAAACTCATTGTTTGCCATAGCGACAATTACCATTGCCCCTTGTGCAGGTGCGGGAATCATCCAATCTAGATTGATAAAATCTGTAGGTTTAAGATTGATTCGTTCCAATCCAGCTGCAGCAAAAACAGCTCCATTCCAATCACTTTCTTTTAGTTTTTGCATTCTTGTATTTACGTTTCCGCGTAAATCGACTACAGTGTGATTGGGGTATTTGTTCCACCATTGCGCTTGACGACGCAAACTTCCTGTGGCGATAGTTCCAGTACAATTCAAAAAATCAAGATTTCCTTTGTGAACCAAAATGTCTAATGTATTGGCTCTTTCTAGAACGGCCGCTTGAACAATGCCTTCTGGCAAAGCAGTTGGAACGTCTTTCATAGAATGCACTGCGATATCTACTTGACCGTTGATCATGGCAATATCAAGAGTTTTTGTAAAAATCCCTGTAATTCCGAGTTCGTAAAGTGGTTTGTCAAGGATAATGTCTCCTTGTGATTTTACAGCAATAATTTCGGTTTTATACCCGAGATCATTTAATTTTTTTTCGACCGTGTGTGCTTGCCAAAGTGCTAATTCGCTGTCACGGGTTCCAATACGTATTATTTTATTTGCCATTTTTTGTTTCTAAAACCAAGGTTTTTTATTTTTTTACCATTAAGATATTAAGTTAATTAAGCTAGGCTTAAAAACACAAAGCTTAATTTATTATCATATTTAATGATTCCGTTTCTTAATTCTCTTAATATCTTAATGGTAATTTTTTTTTTAAGTTTTTAAAACACAAAACTTAATTCTCTTAATATCTTAATGGTTAAATTTTAGTTGTCGTTGCTATTTGAAAAACTTTTTCGATCCAATCGATGCTCTCATCTACCATTGTATTTTCATTTTTAAGATGATTGGCAAAATGAGTGGTGATTTTTTGGATAATTCTGGAGCTGATTAATTCGGCTTGTTCTTCATTGAAATTGGAGATCTTTTTACTTTGAAAATCCAATTCAGATTTTTTTATGTCGTTTAATTTCTCTTTCAAGGCATTGATAGTGGGCGCAAACTTTCTTACTTTAGTCCAGGCGATAAATTCCTCCTTTATTTCTTCAATAATAGCCTCTGCTGCGGGGATATGAGCTTTTCTGTTTTCTAGAGTTTCATCTGTCATTTGCGACAAATGATCCATGTGTATTAGCGTAACACCTTCAATATCTTTGACGTTTTCATTTACATTCTTTGGGATTGATAAATCCAAAATCAACAACGTTTTTTTCAAATTCAAGATGGCTTTGTCAATAGTAGGGTTTTGAGCGCCTGTAGCGACAACTACAACATCTGCTTTTTGCAGTTCCAAATGCAATTCGGAGTAATCTTTAACAATCAGATTCAGTTTTCCTGCCAATTTCTCGGCTTTGTCTTTGGTTCTGTTGATTAAAGTGATGTGTTCATTTTTGGTGTGTTTTACTAAATTCTCGCAGGTATTTCTTCCGATTTTTCCTGTTCCGAAAAGTAAAATATTTTTGTTTCCAATGTCTGGAACATTTTTCATAATATATTGAACCGATGCAAAAGACACTGAAGTGGCTCCAGAACTAATTTCGGTTTCGTTTTTGATTTTTTTGCTGGATTGAATTACGGCATTTACCAATCGTTCCATAAAAGCGTTGGCAAGACCCATTGATTTGGCTTCGGCAAAACCATTTCGTATTTGACTTATAATTTCAAAATCGCCAAGAATCTGACTGTCTAATCCTGTTCCTACACGAAATAAATGGGAAATTGCTTCTTGGTTTTTGAATACGTAAGCTACTTTTTGAAAATCTTCAACAGTACCGTTACTGTTCTCACAAAGCAATTTAATTAATTGAAAAGGGTGTTCGGCATAGCCGTAAATTTCTGTTCTATTGCAAGTTGACGTAACAAACAAACTTTTGATTCCATCGTTTTTTGCTTGTTCCAACAAACGTGTTTTAGCTGCAGTGTCTAAACTAAATTTTCCTCTTATCTCGGCATCGGCTTTTTTGTAACTTAGTCCAATTGAATAAAAATAGTGGTGTTTCGCAACGTTATGATTTTCCATATATACACTTTCACTTAAAGTAGGACAAAACTAATTCTATACTTTTGATAAAAGTAACGCTAGAAGTTCTTTTTGTGTCGCTAACTGTTATTTTAAATTTAATTCGTTGTTTTTGTCAAAAAACTGCTATTTTTGTAGTGGTAACAAGAGTTAATTTGTATTTTATTTAGAGTGGTTCTAAATAAAAACATTCGATAAAAGTCTTTTATACTTTAAAAATATATCGCTATGAGTTCTCAAGAAGTTATAACAATTGAAGATGAATTTACCCTACTACGCTTTCAAAATGATAGTGAAAACAGTTCGCAAGCACAACGTGAAGTCAGTAATGGATTAATTCAATTTCATTTTGCATTAAAAGGCAAAGCCAAATTCAACTTTAATCAAGGAAGTTATGTACTAGATTTGAACGAAGAGAAGTCGTATTTGTTCTACAATCCACAAAAGGAATTGCCATTAAACTTAAAATTGGCGCCAAACACTTGGGTTATATCGATACTCATTTCGATTCAAAAATTCCATAGATTATTCTCAAATGATTCGGGACATATTCCCTTTTTGAGTGATGAGAATAAAGACAAAAAATATTATAAAGAAGGAGATATAAGCCCTTCGATGGCCATTGTTTTGAGTCAGTTGTTCCATTATAATTTAAATCCTTCGATTAAAAATTTATATTATAAAGGCAAAGGATACGAGTTATTGAGTTTGTATTTCAACAGGTCCGAAGACCCCAATGCAGAACAATGTCCGTTTTTGATAGATGAAGATAATGTTTATAAAATTAAAAAAGCCAAAGAAATCATCATTGCTAATATGGCCGAACCACCAGGATTACAAGAATTGGCAGATGAAATAGGCTTAACCTTGAAGAAATTAAAAATGGGTTTTAAGCAAATTTATGGCGATACGGTGTATGGCTATTTATTTGATTATAAAATGGACTATGCCAGACAATTATTGGACAGCGGTTCTTATAATGTCAATGAAGTGGGATTGAAAATTGGTTATAGTACTGGAAGTCATTTTATTGCAGCATTTAAAAAGAAATTTGCTACAACTCCCAAGAAATATTTAATGTCCATAAATTCAAAGATTTAATCAGTTGAATTTCTCAAGAATTTGCCTCGGAGTTAGAGAGGAAATTTTGAAAACCTAGATTTTTTTAAAAAAACTAAAAATTTTCTTTTTTTCGATTGATACCTCGATGAATCTGCATTATGGTATTTCATTTTATAATTGAAAAAGACATAAAAAAATCACGAATAATTCTCTAAACGCAGAATTTATTCGTGATTGCTTTATGTAATGATTATAAATTTTTCTACAAAGACTGTATCAAAATCCAAGCTTCTGGATTGTCTGTTTCAGTGATTGAATCCTTAGCTTTTTCAGCTTCTGCAAAAGTAGTATAGCTACCGTACAAAACTGGATACAATCCGTTTTTGTTTATTCCCAGAACTCTGGCTTTATACCCTTTTGCAATTAATTGATTGTATCTTTTTTCGGCATTGGCTTCACTTCTAAAAGCTCCTGCCATGATATGATAGGGTAATTTCACTTCTTCTTTATTTTCCTTATTGGATTTTAAGGAAAGAGTTACAGCTGGAATTGGTGTTTGTATAAAGAAAGTAGCTTCTTGAATTTTGTTTTGCACTTGTTTTTGAACTGCTGTTTCAACCAAAATTGTATCCGAAGTTATTTTGTTTTGATACATTGGATACCCAATTGTTCCCGCAACACCCAATCCTACAACCAAAATAGCAGCATATTTAAGATACGGATTCGATTTCTTATGCTCTGTATCGGGTACGAAGTTAAAAAGAGGTAATTCTTCCTCTGCGACAATTTTTGTAGTATTTACAGGAGCTATCTCTGCTTTCTCAATTACTATTTCTCTTTTAACTGCTGGAGAAACAAAAGAAGTTAATCCAAAAGATTGAGCCAAATAATTGGTTTGTTCGTTTGGAGCAAAATGAAGATTGTTTTCGGAATTTAGGCTTAAAACACCAATGTTTTTTATAGTAAAAGTACGATTCTCTTGTAATGCTTTTTTCCATCCTAAAACTTCAAATTCTATTGCACTAACGGCGTAATCATAAGATGTTTTTTCGGCTTGAGCAATATGATTTGCCAATAACCCGTCGTTGTTTTTTATATACGAATTAAAAGAAATCATTTTTTTGGGAGGAAAAAAAGAATGGGAGTTTTCTACCAATTGAGCCGATTGGATTTCGGTCAAAAAAGCTCCAAAACCAGGAACGGTTACACATTGATAACGGTATAAAAGCTGCGCGATGTAAAGTTCGATTTTCATAGTAACAAAGTTATACAACCAAAATAGTTATCAAAATTTTATTCACAATTTTTATTAACAATTTGCATTGCTATGGATATCAATATATTCCAATTTAATAGTGCCCTGAACTGCATTCAAAACTTTTTAAAAACGTTTTTTTTCATCACTACAAAACCATTTTTCGACTAAAAATTATGGCCTCGAAGAAATAATTGAGTCAAAAAATATTTATAAAATCAAAAATAAGTAGTATAATTGTAAGATATGTCAGAAGAAAATCTATATTATTTAATGGCTCTACTCCGAATTGATGGCGTTGGAGATATAATGGCCAAAAAACTCTTAACCCATTTTGGATCTGCTGAAAATGTTTTGAATGCCAAAAAATCTCAACTGGCAGGTATTGATGGTGTTGGTGCTGTATTGTTGAAAAACTTGAAGGACAAAACGGTTTATGAAAAAGCCAAACAAGAATTGAATTTCATACAAAATAACAATATAGATGTATTGCATTTTCAGGATGAGAAATACCCAGACCGCTTGAAACATTGTATTGATAGTCCCGTTTTATTATTTACTTCTGGAAATATCAATTTGAGTAATCGAAAAATAATAAGCATTGTAGGAACCAGACAGATAACTTCGTATGGTACTGAATTTTGCAGAAAATTTATTGAAGAATTGGCCCCATTAGACCCGATAATTGTAAGTGGTTTTGCCTATGGAGTAGACATTGTAGCGCATCAATTGGCAATGGACCATAATTTGCAAACTATTGGAGTTGTCGCACACGGATTGAACCAAATTTACCCCAAACCTCACAAAAAATATGTCGCCAGAATGGAACAAAATGGTGGTTTTATGACCGAATTTTGGAGTACAACCAACCCCGATAAAGAGAATTTTGTTCGTAGAAACCGCATTGTTGCTGGAATGACCGAGGCGACTATTGTGATAGAATCTGCAGACAGAGGCGGTTCGCTCATCACCGCCAATATGGCCAATGATTACAACCGTGATGTTTTTGCTGTTCCAGGACGGGTAACCGACAAATACAGTCAAGGCTGTAATAATTTGATTAAAACTCAAAAAGCAAATGTACTCACCTCAGCAGCCGATTTAATTTATATTCTGAATTGGGATATTAAAAAAGAAACCAAACCTATTCAAAAACAACTGTTTGTCACGCTTGACGACGACGAGCAAAAAGTGTATGATTATCTTTTAAAAACAGGCAAAGAACTGATGGACATTATTGCGCTGCATTGCGATTTTCCGATTTACAGAATTTCGGGTTTATTGCTCAACATGGAATTAAAAGGTGTGATACGCCCTTTGCCCGGAAAAATGTTTGAGGCTATTTGATTGCGGATTGTTGATTTCTGGAATCCAAAAAAACATTGTGGTTTTGTTTCAATATTCCAATAGCCCACGGTTTCAACCGTGGGTTACGTATTGAGAATTTTCAAAGATTTGTTATCTATATTGTCCCCAACGGTTGAAACCGTTGGCTATGGTTGCAATAAAACAAATGTTTTCGTGTCTTTAGATAGGAAATTTGGCCATATTTTACACAGATTAGTTATAAAAAAAATTGCAGATGTTTTATTAACATCTGCAATCAAATTGTATTTTTAAAATCTAAAACCCCTATTTTAAAGCCTTAAAAAGTATCTCAACAGGGTGAAATGCTTTTCGGCTAGTTCCGTCGCTTATTTGATGCCTACAGCTGGTTCCTGAAGCAGATATTAGCGTCGCTTCTTCTTCGGAACGGATGGCTGGAAACAAAACCAGTTCGCCAATTTTCATCGAAATGTCATAATGTTCTTTTTCGTATCCAAAAGAACCGGCCATACCGCAACATCCGCTTGGGATATTAAGAACAGTATAATTTTTTGGTAACATCAAGATTTTCTTAAGTGGCACCAATGATGATAAGGCTTTCTGGAAACAGTGACCGTGCATACGAACTCTTTCTTGCGTTTCCGTAAAAGAATCCGAAGTGATCCTGCCTTCATCTAGTTCTTTGGCCAAAAACTCTTCAATAAGCATTGCTCTACTGGAAAAGGATTTTGCTTTTATTTTCAAATCACCACGGCATAAATCAGGATATTCATCTCGGAAGGATAATATAGCCGAAGGTTCAATTCCAATCAAAATGGTGTTTTCTGGTATTTCTTTGGCGAAAGCCTGTGTATTCTTTTCGGCAATTTCCCGGGCTTCTTTCAACATTCCTTTTGAAAGATAGGTTCTTCCGCTGATGCCGATTTCCGGAACCACTACTTCATAACCCAAACGGTTAAACAGCTTCACGGCAGTCTGACCGATTTCGACATCATAGAAATTCAGGAATTCGTCGTTGTACAAATACACTTTCCCTTGTATGAAATTTCCGGTTTGTCTATAGCTTTTGATCCATTTGGCGAAAGTAATTTTGTGCATTAACGGCAACGTTCTTTGGGTTGCAAAACCGGTCGAACGTTTCATTAGGTTTCCTATAATTCCTTTAGAACCAAAATTATACAGCCATGGAACTGAAGCAAACAATTGATTGATTTTTGGCGTGTTACCAATTAATCTAGAACGGAATTTCACTCCGTTTTTATCATGGTATTGCTGTAAGGTTTCGGCTTTTAGCTTCGCCATATCTACATTTGATGGGCATTCGGATTTACATCCTTTACAGCTCAAACACAAATCAAGTACTTCAAGAAGTCCTTCGTCATCAAATTTGTTCTCTTTTTTAGAATTGGTGATGGTATCTCTTAAAATGTTTGCTCGGGCGCGTGTAGTATGTTTTTCATCACGAGTAGCCATATAACTTGGACACATTGTTCCGCCACTTTTTTCTGTTTTTCTACAATCTCCAGAACCATTACACATTTCGGCAGCACGAAGGATTCCGTTGTGCTCTGAGAAATCAAAATACGTCTCGGGCATTGGAGTATCTTGCCCTGGAGTATATCTCAAGTTGGTATCCATCGGTGGTGTATTCACAATTTTTCCCGGGTTGAAAATTCCCCAAGGATCCCAAGTGTTTTTTACATCGATAAACATTTGGTAGATTTCTTCTCCAAGCATCAATGGAATAAATTCACCTCGAAGTCTTCCGTCACCGTGCTCCCCGCTTAGGGAACCTTTGTATTTTTTTACCAAATGTGCAATATCGGTAGCGATAGTTCTAAAAAGCGCAGCACCTTCTTTGGTCTTTAGATCAATAATTGGTCGAAGATGCAATTCTCCTGTTGCCGCATGCGCATAATGCACACAACTCAGATTTCGTTCTTTTAAAATAATATTGAAATCTTCGATAAATTCAGGTAAATCATTGACGTCAACAGCGGTATCTTCAATAACGGCAACGGCTTTGGCATCTCCAGGAATATTAGACAACAATCCCAATCCTGCTTTTCTTAGATTCCAAACTTTATTGGTGTCTTCACCGTAAACAATCGGGAAATGAAATCCTAGATTTTTGGAACGCATCAATGCTTCCATTTCTTTAGCAATTTGGAGGATTTCTTCTTGAGTATCTCTTAAAAATTCGACCACAAGAATAGCTTGCGGATCACCTTCTACAAAAAATCTGTTTTTGCTTTGTTCGATATTTTCTTTGGTACATTCCAAGATATAATGATCGATCAATTCAACACTGTCTGGGTTGAATTTCAAAGCTTCGAGATTGGCTTTCAATGATTCGTTGATGCTGTTACAATGCACACAAACCAAGGCCGCAAATGGTTTTAAGGCATCAACTAAATTCAGTTTAATGGCAGTCGAAAAGAACAATGTTCCTTCGGATCCTGCAATTAATTTACAGAAATTAAATTTCTCAGTAGGATCGCCAAAAGGCTGACTATCGGCCAATAAATCCAAAGCGTAACCTGTGTTTCGTCTTGGAATGGATTTTTTAGGATAATTTTCGTCAAATAATGCTCTGTTGGCTGGTGAGCCTAATATTTCTTTCGTCTGAACATAAATAGCCTGTTCTAAAGGACTAACGACATTTATTCCGTTGCATTTGTCTTCAAATTCGGCATTGGTCAAAGCACCAAAAGTAACTTCGTTTCCATCGGCTAGAAAACCTTTAATTTCAAGTAAATGTTCACGGGTAGAACCATAAATTACTGATCTTGCACCACAGGCATTATTCCCTACCATACCACCAATCATACAGCGATTACTAGTGGAAGTTTCTGGGCCGAAGAATAATTTATACGATTTTAAATGGATATTCAGTTCGTCTCTAATCACACCTGGTTCAACCCAACACGATTTTTCAATTGGGTCAACCGAAAGTATTTTGGTAAATTCTTGTGAAATATCAACTACAATTCCGTTTCCAACTACCTGACCTGCAAGAGAAGTTCCTGCAGCACGTGGAATTACACTGCTTTTGTTTTCTCTAGCAAAAGCGATAATTTTTTGAATATCTTCCTTCGTTTTTGGAATCGCTACTGCTAGCGGCATTTCTTTGTAAGCACTTGCATCCGTTGCATATAAAGTACGCATCGTGTGGTCGTACAATAATTTTCCATCTAATTGCTTTTCAAGACTTTCAAGGTTCATTTTGGTGATTTTAGATTTCGGATTTTAGATTTTAGATTTCTATTAATTTGAAATCTAAAATCTAAAATCTAAAATTATTTAGTACAGAATTCTATATCGAATGGTATTCGGAATCTTTTTTAATTTTTTCTCCAATTCTTTATTATGGAAATTATCAATATCGGTAATTACATATCCCAAAGTTTCGTTGGTTTTGAGATATTGACCCAAAATATTGTTGTCATACTCCAAAAGGATATTGTTGATTTGAGCCAAAATACCTTTTACATTTTCATGGATGTGCATGATACGGTGTGCGCTTTGCAGTTCAGGAAGCTGAATTTCAGGAAGATTGACACTTCCGTAAGTAGTACCTGTATTTATGTAATTAATAATTTTGTTGGCCACATAATGCCCAATATCTTCTTGCGCTTCTTCGGTGCTTCCTCCAATATGCGGCGTCAAAATTACATTTGGCATACCTTGTAATTCGGATACAAAAGGCTCGTCATTGTTTTTTGGTTCGTATGGAAATACATCAACTGCAGCACCGTGAATTTTACCACTTTTTAAGTTGGCTACCAAAGCATCAATATCTACCACATGGCCTCTTGAAAGATTCAAAAAGATAACACCCGGTTTCATGTATTCAAAAGCTTGGGCATCAATTAAATTTTTGTTACTAGCGCGTCCATCTACGTGCATAGAAACCACGTCCGAAAGTGCTAATAATTCCTTCAAAGAAGAACATTTTTTAGCATTACCAAGAGCCAATCTATCGACAGCATCATAGAAATATACTTTCATACCCAATGCTTCGGCAATGATAGAAAGTTGTGATCCGATACTTCCGTATCCAACCAATCCTAATTTTTTACCGCGAATTTCAACACTATTGGTGGCCGATTTGTCCCAAACTCCAGCGTGCATCAATTTGCTTTTTTCGAAAGTATTACGAACCAGCATAATAATTTGTCCTAAAGCCAACTCTACTACAGATCTAGTGTTACTATACGGAGCATTGAAAACAGAAATTCCTTTCATGCTGCAAGCGGTAAGATCTACTTGGTTGGTACCAATACAGAAAGTTCCAATAGCATGCAGTTTTTTGGCATGTTCTAATACTTTCTCGGTTACATGTGTTTTAGAACGAATTCCTAGTATAGAAACGCCTTTTATTTTTTCGATCAATTCCTCTTCAGATAATGATCCTTTGATAGTTTCAACATTATAGCCTTCGTGTTCAAAGATTTTAACAGCATCTTCATGGACATTTTCCAATAACAAAACGTTGATTCTGTTTTTTGGATACGAAACCGAAGCTTTATAGGATAGCTCATAAAGTATTTCGTCCAATGATGGCGCTATTTGGCTGGCTTTTTCGACCACAACTTTTCGGCTTACATTTTCGGTAAAAGCAAAAAATTGAGATACTGCTCCACCTTCCAGCGTTTCATAATCGGTGTATCCATCTCCAATCATTATAGCTTCACCTTGAAGATTTAATGATTTTATTTTTTTTACTTTTCCTTGGTTTTCGCACAATTCATCCTTTTCATCAAAACCAATGATATTTCCATCATGGTCAAACTTGAAGGTATTGGCCAAAACATGTTCTGGTTTTATGCCGTATTCTTGAACAATCGGAATTATAATTTCTTTAAAACCGTTTGAAATGATATAAATATTATCCGAATGTTGCTTAAAAAAAACTCTGTTTCTAATTACAGAGGCAGTGACTTTCTTTTTTAATTCTTCAATTACAGCACCAATATGATCTCTATTGGCTTGTAATAATTGGATTCTTTGAGTCAAAGATTCTTTCAAAGACAATTTACCTTCCATTCCTAGGTCGGTCAATCGTTGAATTTCACTTAAAATTTGAACTCCTGCTGCACTATCTTTATAAATTACTTCACATAACACATCCAGCGCTTCGACTTTTATAAAAGTACTGTCAAAATCGAATATAAATGTTTCCTGATTTTCTGTCATCTTTTTACTGTTTTTCACAAATAGAAATTATTTGTCAATTTTTTTTCAAAGATAGCCCCTCTATTGGTTTTCTGAAAATTTATTGGTATAATACTAAACAGTTTAACGATAATTGAGATTATTGTTAAAAATGGACTCTTTGATCCTATAATTTTAAATATAAATCTTTAAAATCTATTTTAAATTTTGATTTATTGATTTTACAAACGCTATAAAAAATTGATTTTCGTAATTGCAGAGTGCTATTTCTTAAAAAAAACAATAACTCGTCATTATTCACCATACAAAACAGAGAATTTGACAAGTTATTGGATTGGTTTTAATCTTTATTTTTGCAGTTTTACATCCGTGCTTTCAAAAATTTTATCGGCTGATGAAGCCACAAATCCTTGGTACAAATTACCATCTGGCATTGCATAGCGCAAAGCAAATTCATAATAACAAGAAGGAATTTCAAACGAACCTTCTTCAAAAGTAATGGTGTATAAATCGGCCAATGTACTAGATTGCTCTAATAATTGCTCCGGAGTTCCTTTTATTTTACCTCCAGATGCGTTGAGTTTCCAGCCTTTCTCTTCTAAGAAAGTGTTAAGTTCTTCCAATTTTTCAAAATGGGTAAGTGCATTGACATTGATAGTAAAATGATTGGCGCGGAAACCATAGATATACATCCAAGCAGCATATTCGGATTCTTCCAAAAGTGAATTGTATATTGCTTGCGAATCGGATTTCCAAAAAGTGCTATTTAAAGCCAATTCAGGATTCGTGAATTCATTAGGATCGCAATCATCAAGTAATTTTTTTACTGTATTTTGTAATGATTCCGAACATTTTTCAAGCTCTAATTCTGATATAAAAATTCTTGGTGCATTTTTGTCTTTAGTGTGCTCGTAGTGTTTAGCGAACAATTTTTTGGTTTCAAAAACGTATTCTCCACGGGCTTCGTATCCAACGCTCAAGAAAATTTTTTCCAATACATCAATGTTGACTCTTTTGTCGTTAAATGTTCGAATCGCAACGTGATCGTTTTGAATCGTTTCGCCCATTTCTTCTAATAAATTGTGTATCTTTTGGGCAGATGGGGTAATTGCAGCATATTGTTCCCAAAGTTTCGAAAGCAGTTGATTCTTGTCCATTTCTGTGTGTTTTTAATGTTGTAATTATGACACGAAATTAGAACTAAATCTGTTGAAATAACATAATTGAGGTAGGATTATTAATAAATGGACACTACAACGTATAAATTATGTAATTTTGACACAATTCTAAGACTTTTTATTGTTAGAATTGTCAATGTTATAAATTACTACTAATTAAATAGCTAATGGTAAATTCCAAAAACAACGAAAATACTGATTATTTAGATCAAGAAATCATCAGAAAGCTGAGCGAGAACGGTAGAATTCCTTTTTCGGAATTGGCCAAAGAATTAAAAGTGTCGAATTCATTGGTGCATTTACGCGTGAAAAAATTACAGGAATCAGGCGTAATTGCAGGATTTTCTGTAAAATTGAATGCCAAAGCCAACGGTTTTGAAACTATAACTTATACCGGAATTGCTACCAAAGAAGCCCGTTTTGCGTATTCAATAGCCGAGCAATTAAAACTGATTCCGGAGATTGTGGAATGCCATTGGGTTTCGGGTAAATATGCTTTGTTTATAAAAATTGTAGCGGCAAATAACGAAGAGCTACGCAAAATAATCTACGAACAAATCCATATTATTGAAGGAGTGGGTGGAACGGATTCTTTTATTTCGTTCGGTTCCGCTTTTGAGAAAAACTTGCCGATACAGTAAAATCAAGAGACACAGATTTCACAGATGACCAAAGATTATACCATTGGTTAATACATTATATTCCAATAGCTTTGGTATAATGCCGTTGTATATTTCATTTTGACTAATTTGAAATATACAACGGTATTAATTCGTTTTTTGGGCTTTTAATTATACCAAATTCTGCAAATCCATTGAGGTAACGATTTTATCTAGTCATTATATTTTTTTTGCATTTGTAATTTTAATGTTAACAGAGTCAACATCAGTAATCCAATTGACTAAATCAGGGTCAATCCAAGATAAAATTTCTATTATTGAATTATATATTTCTTCCACGTATAAAAAGTCAATACTATTTCCATTAAAACAGATTGGTTCATTATGATTGATTCGATTTCTGAACTGTCTAATTTTATTTAATCTAGCAGTTACATCACTTCTTCCGTGACCGGCAGGAATATGGTTAAATATTTGAATAGGTCTTCCTTGTAAAAGCCGATAATGATGGACTTCAAATAAATCTGTCCAAAAGCCGAGAGACTGATCTGCAATTATTTTCCCACTTGAGATTGGAATTCTAAGTTTTCGCATCCTTTTTTCCGATTTCTCTACGGATGATTTTAAATAATCATTGATTACAATTCTGTTGGTTCTTCTATCATGATGTCTCAATGAAGAATCATTCATAAACCCATTTTTTTGATTTATTATCCAATCAGAATCTTCAAAATGTACAGTTAAAATTGTGTTTATTCTATTTCTTAAAATTACTTCTAGAATCCCTAATAGTGGATGAAATGATTGTGCAATTTTTAAATTTGCTTTGTATAATCTTAAAGCTTTTGACATACTATTTCCAGTAGCAACATAGTATCTGTCAATTCTCTGGGCGGATAGGAAAGATTGAATTTTATTAAATTCCATTTTTTAGTATTAACAATATTTGTAAATATATAAAAAATGTCATAATTTTGCCAAGTCATGCTTAGAAAAGCCTCTTGCCTTTTGGTAAAGTAACTAAGTTTAAGAATTTAAAAGAGCCATTGTAAAATGGCTCTTTTTTGTTAGGTATATGTGGCTTACTTTTTAAACCTCAAACCCCAATTTCTCTCTTACTCTATTCAAAACACCATTGGCAACAACACTCGCTTTTGTAGCTCCTTTTTTCAATAAGGCATCCACTTCTGGAAGATTGTTGATGTAGTAGTTGTATTTTTCTCTTTCGGTTTTGAATTTTTCAACAATCAATTCAAACAACGCTTGTTTGGCGTGACCGTATCCGTAATTACCGCCTAAATAATTGGCTCTCATCGCTTCGATTTGAATTTCGTCTGCTAATAATTTAAACAAAGCAAAACAATTGCAAGTATCTGGATTTTTAGGATCTTCCAGAGGCGTGCTGTCCGTTTCAATGCTCATGATTTGCTTGCGCAAGGCTTTGTCATCCAAGAATATATTGATAAAATTATTCGCAGATTTACTCATTTTTCCGCCATTAGTACCGGGAATCAACATGCTATCTTCTTGGATTTTGGCTTCTGGAATCACAAAAGTTTCTCCCATTTGGTGGTTGAAACGGGACGCTACATCACGAGTGATTTCCAGATGTTGCAATTGGTCTTTTCCAACAGGAACAAATTCAGCATCATATAACAAAATATCGGCAGCCATAAGCATTGGATACGAAAACAAACCAGCATTAACATCTTCCAATCGATCGGCTTTGTCTTTGAAAGAGTGTGCCAATGTCAAACGCTGAAAAGGAAAAAAACAACTCAAATACCAAGACAACTCTGCTGTTTGTGCCACATCGGACTGGCGGTAAAAAACCACTTTGTCTACATTTAATCCGCAGGCCAACCAAGCGGCAGCGGTACTATAGGTATTGGCTCTTAGTGTTTCGCCATTTTTTATTTGGGTAATAGAGTGCAAATCGGCTATAAAAAGATAAGATTCGTTTTCGGGTTTATTTGATAATGCGATTGCGGGTATAATTGCTCCCAATAGGTTTCCCAGATGTGGAGTTCCTGTGCTTTGAACACCAGTAAGTATTTTTGCCATTTTTGATATTTTAGTCTCTTTTGATGGAATTGTTGAATAGAATATTTTTTTGCAAAGTTAATTCTTTTGCTAAATTTTCCGCAAGTTTCCTTACTTTTGACTTTATGAAAAGTATAAAAAAGATTTTGTGGGCCATTTGGCGGGTATGGTTTTACGTTGTAATGTTAATTCCAATCCTTGTTATGCTTCCTTTTTTGGTAGCTTCGATAGTAACCGAAAGTGGGTATCCCTATTTTTTTAAAATGTCTCGGATCTGGGCCAAATGCGTACTTTTTGGAATGGGTTTTTATTATAAAATAGAAAAAATTCAAAAATTGGATCATAACAAAAGTTATATGTTTGTGGCCAATCATACTTCTATGACAGACATTATGCTTATGCTTGCTGCTGTTGACAATCCTTTTGTGTTTGTTGGCAAAATGTCTTTGGCTAAAATTCCGTTGTTTGGTTTTTTCTACAAACGTACCAGTATTTTGGTAGATAGAAGTAGTTCAAAAAGTAGAATGGAAGTTTTTAATGAAGCTCAAAAAAGAATCAATCGCGGATTAAGCATTTGTATTTTCCCAGAAGGAGGAGTGCCGCATGATGAATCTATTTTATTGGATAATTTCAAAGATGGAGCCTTTAGATTGGCCATAGAACATGAATTGCCAATTGTGCCTTTGGTGTTTCCAGACAATAAAAAAAGATTATCCTATACATTTTATAGCGGAAGTCCAGGTTTAATGCGGGTTAAAATCCTTCCTTATGTTGAAACCGCTGGTAGAACTGCAGTAACAGATCGAAGAGAAATTCGAGAAGAAATTCGAGATTTAATTTATAATGAACTACTCGAGTTTGAGAAAAAAGATAAGATGAATTAGTTTAAACTCTTATTAAAAATAAAGGAGACTTTCTATTTTGAAAGTCTCCTTTTTTTTAATTATACAGCTTTTTTTATGACAATTGTCTGAGTTAAAAACTCTGTTGCCGTTTTTTTGAACTTCAAAGTGTAAGTTCCTTCTGCCGTAGGCTTCATTTTGTATGTAGTTGTTTTAGTGGCTGGTGTTGTACCACAGCTTGTTCCTTCATACTTGGATTGTACTTCAATTTGTTTTGTGTTTGCTGTAGTTGTTTCGACAAACTTGTTAAAAACACCACAATTGTTTTCTACAGCATAAGTTACTGTAAAGCTCAACTCTTGATTGGGTGTTCCAGTAGTTGGTCCAGTAATTGCACTTACTAGTGAAACCTTTGTTACTACTTGCGGTTGGTCATCGTCTTTGGAACAAGAAGTTAAAGAAACAGCAGCAAAAAGAATCATAGCAACGGTTTGTAATCTAAATTTTTTCATGGTTTTAATTTTTATTAATTATGTTAATTTTAATAAAGATGATTAAAACTCAAAATGGTTGCGTAGTTAATTTCTGTCTAAGTATAAATAGGATGAATATAATTTTATAAAAAAACCGACTGAATTGATTCTCAGTCGGTTTTGAATTATTTAAGCATTTGCTAACTCTTTGATGTGATTTTTAATTTTCACTTCCAGTTCGTCTGCCAATTCTGGATTGTCTTTAATCAATGATTTCACAGCATCGCGGCCTTGTCCAAGCTTTGTTTCACCGTAACTGAACCAAGAACCCGCTTTTTTGATAATTTCAAACTCAACAGCAAGATCAAGTATTTCACCTGTTTTAGAGATTCCTTCGCCATACATGATGTCAAATTCGGCTACTTTAAATGGCGGTGCTACTTTGTTTTTAACCACTTTTACTTTAGTTCTATTTCCAAGAACATTGTCTCCATCTTTAATTTGAGTAGAACGACGAATATCCAAACGTACCGAAGCATAAAACTTCAGGGCATTTCCTCCAGTTGTTGTTTCAGGATTTCCAAACATTACACCAATTTTCTCTCTCAATTGGTTGATAAAGAAAACCGTACAGTTTGTTTTGCTGATTGTTCCCGTTAATTTTCTCAAAGCTTGAGACATTAAACGTGCATGCAATCCCATTTTGGAATCTCCCATTTCACCTTCAATTTCACTTTTTGGTGTCAAAGCAGCAACCGAGTCAATTACCACAATGTCAATAGCTCCAGAGCGAATCAGGTTTTCGGCAATTTCCAATGCTTGTTCTCCGTTATCCGGTTGCGAAATGATTAGGTTTTCGATATCAACTCCTAATTTTTCGGCATAATTTCTATCAAAAGCATGTTCTGCATCAATAAAAGCTGCTATCCCACCTGCTTTTTGAGCTTCGGCAATAGCGTGAAGTGTTAAAGTTGTTTTACCAGACGATTCCGGTCCGTAGATTTCTATAATTCTACCTCTTGGATAACCACCAACTCCTAAAGCCAAATCGATTCCCAAAGACCCAGACGAAATAGTTTCTACTTCTTCAATGGCTTTGTCTCCCATTTTCATTACAGTCCCTTTTCCGTAAGTTTTATCTAATTTGTCAAGTGTAAGTTGTAACGCTTTTAATTTTGCTTCTTTCTCTGAACCCGTCTTTTCTTTCATCTCTTTTTCTTTTGTTTTCATATTTTTTTTCAACTATTTAAGATAAAAATAGTGGAGGTGTTTTATTTAATTTTCGTAAAAATACTTCTTTTTTTCGAAGTAGCAAAAGTTGTTTTTTCAAAATAAAATTTACAAAAAATCTCTTTGTGATGACTTCTATGGTTTTGGAAAAGTATCATTCTGTAACCGTTTTATGAATTCTATTTTTGCATTAGAATTGTATGTATTTGAAAAGCTTCTGTTTTCGATATTTTCTATTTAAAGATATTCGATTTTAGCTTAAAACGACTATTATGTATTTTGCTGTTATATTCTCTTTATATACCCAAATAATTTACTTCTTTCAATAAACATTCAAACTGGCCTTGAACATTCTAAGTTCTTCCCAAGTGAATTTATCTCCGTATTTTTCTTTTAAAGGAGATACTGATTCTTCTTTGTAACCCGAAAAAGCTTCGGCAAGTGCTGTTATTGTTTCTTGGCTAAAAACCTCACTGATGGTGATTGTTTTGGATTGAATTAATTTGGTCAAATGTGACAAAATAGTTTCTTGGGTAAACTTCCGTATAGTGGCAATTTCTTGCACTGTTTTCTTTTCTAACCACAACTCATAAGTTTCTTGGACTGTTGATTTTTTGGGTTCTTTTTTGGATGTTTTTTTTGTTGCATATCGTTCTGCATCTTTATCGTCATCAATAAGAGTGATGTTGGCTTTTTTGAAATCTTCGATTACACGATTGATTTTAATTGTTTTGTATTCTTTAATTTCTTGGGAAGTTAATTTTTCCTTAGAAATGGTTTCCCCTTTTACAAGTGTAGTCATCATTAATTTGGCTTTCATCAATTGCAAAACAGCTTTGGTTTGTAAATCTTCTAGCACAATAAGTTCATCATAAAAAGCTTTGGCTTTCTTGATTCGTTTTACTTCTTCAATTTTCCACAGAATTTCATATACCAACTTATCCATTGGTTCCATAAAATAATTGAATGCAGCATTAATCCGTTCGGAAATATGACTAAATTCGTGTTGTTCTTTGTGGAACAATTTGTCCAATTGGATCAAAAATTTAGAAGAAGGATCCAACAATTGCCATATCACTCCTGCTTGATTTTGTGCCCAAATAGAATGCTTGGATTTAGTAGAATTATCAGCATCTTGGTTGTAACTAAATTGGTGATTTCGCCATTCTTGTGCCAATTCGTTCCAATCGAAGCTGTTTTTGAGATAGTTAAGTATAAAATTCTTAGTTTCCCGTTTTAAAGCATTGGCCAATAATTCGTCAGATGCTTTGTTTTCGGCATAATCCATTACATCCTGGTCGTTTGAAATGCCATTCATTCGAAGCGGGGAAAGCAAAATAAGCCCGTTTAAGGAACGTAAACGAGATAATGCTACATAGGCCTGACCAGGTAAGAAAACTTGAGATACATCAAGTGCAGCTTTGTCAAAAGTTAATCCCTGACTCTTGTGTACCGTTATCGCCCAAGCCAATTTGATTGGATAATGGACAAAAGTACCCAGGACCTCCTCTTCTATTTCTTTGGTCATTTCGTTTACAGTGTAACGAATGTTTTGCCATTCGTACTTGTCCACTTCAATAATTTTATCTTCATCTGGAAAGTGTACCCAAATTTCTTTCGAAGTCATCGTTTTTACGATTCCCATTTTACCGTTAAAATAATTTTTGTCTGGAGATAAATCGTTTTTGACAAACATAATTTGTGCTCCAATTTTTAATTGCAAATTCGGATCTACTGGATAAATTTTCTCTGGAAAATCATCTGTAATTTCAGGTTTGAATGTAAGCATATTTCCTTCCAAGTCTTCCAAAGATTGAGCGTTCATCACGTCAGCTTTGGCATTGTGTGTGGTCAAAGTGATGTACCCCTTATTGGATTTTAAATCAAAATTGGGCTTTACAAATTCATTGAGCATTTGAATATCAGTCTGCGTAATCTCATTATTACGCAAATTGTTTAAAACTGAAATAAATCGATCGTCAGTTTGTCGGTAAATCTTGGATAATTCAATGTATAATGGTGGGTATTGCTGAATAACATGTGCATGAAAAAAGAATTTTCCTTTGTAATACGATCTCAGGGTGCGCCATTCTTCATCTCTGATAATGGGTGGTAATTGTAATAAATCTCCTATATACAAAACTTGAACACCTCCAAAAGGTGCTGACTTCTTACGAACGGATTGCATCATAAAATCCATAGCATCGAGGAGATCGGCGCGCAACATACTAACTTCGTCTATAATAAGTAATTCCATATTACGTATTACAGCACGTTTTTGTCCACTCATTTTAAAATGACGGCGTAAAGTGGCTTTGGTTTCAAATTTAGTAGTATCCGAAAACTGAGGTGCAGAATTATCAGGGATAAATCCACCAAAAGGAAGTTGAAACATGGAGTGAATTGTAACTCCACCCGCATTCAAAGCCGCTATTCCAGTAGGTGCAACTACCACTGTATTCTTGTGTGTGGTCGCTATTATTTGCTTTAAAAGTGTGGTTTTACCAGTTCCCGCTTTCCCCGTAAGAAAAACAGATTGATGAGTTTGATTGATAAATCGGAGAGCATAAGCAGCAGCTTCGGATATGGATTGCATTTGGCGTATAAGTTTAGAATGCTAAATTATTGAAAATAAAAGAAATAAAAAAACCTTCAATCTAGTTAAAGATGAAGGTTTTAAAATTGATTCAATTAAAAAGTTACTTTTTAACTTCTACAGTTTTAGCAGTTGATTTGTATTTTTCGTTCAATAATTTTACAATGTCTTTTGTAATATCATATTTTTCTTCTGCATACAATACAGTAGCAGCGTCTCCTGTACCATAGATATAAGCATAACCTTGTTTTTTCCCGTATTCTTTTATAAATTTCTTAACGCCACTTACTAGAGAATCCATTTCTTTACCACTTTCTTGTTGCAATTGTTGTTGCAATCCTTGTTGCGCTTGAGCTAATTGTTGCTCTCTACGTTGCAATTCTTGACCGTTTTTTTGAGCCCATTCTTGCCCATTTGCTTGTGCGTTACGCTGAAAATTTGCAGCATCTTGTTTGAATCTATTGATTTCTGCTTCTAGTTGTCTTCCTTTTTCGGCGGCTTGACCTTTGTATTTTGCTTCTAAATCTTTTGTCTCTGTATATTCTTTCATCAAAACAGCAGTATCAACATAGGCCGTTTTTAATTCTTTCACTTCAGATTTTTTATCACAAGATACAAGTGATATTGAAATTGCGATAAATAATAATGCTTTTTTCATTTTGATGTATTTCTAGTTTTGAGTTTTAAGTATGGATGACAAAAATATAAAAAAATAGACAGCATTGACAAAAAGATTAAAAAATGCTACTAATTAATTATTATAAATTATATTTATTAATACTATATTTAGTTATAAATATAAACTATTAAAAACAAAATCATAGCGATTGTTTTAAGGCTTATTTATAAAAAACAGACCAAATGTAATCTTAGAGTTAAAATAATGTCTTTAAAATAGCTTAAAATGTGTTTTAGTTGTTTTTTAGGATGTAAATGTGTGATGAATATTCAAAATTTCTCTTGGCTTTCCAATTGGATTGTAAACCGATAAAAAATGCTTTGAAATAATTCATTTTACCCGTTTTGTATTTTTCTGAAAGTAAGCTCACATAAAACGAATCAAATTTCATTGGAAGTACTTTTTCCAACTTCATATTTTCTCTTTCAAAAAGTTTTTGAATTGCCAATTTGGAGAAATGCCAAAAATGAATCGGCACATCATAAGCAGCCCAAAATTTTCCGTAATGTTTTGCATCAAAAGATTTGAAATTAGGAACAGCAATAATTAATGTTCCACTTGGTTTTAACAAACGTTTTAATTCTGTCACTTGTTCTTCTAAATTCGGAACGTGTTCCAATACATGCCACATTGAAATTACATCAAAAGTATGACTCTCCAATTCTGTAGTACTCTCAACAAAGGAAACGCCTTTGTTTTTTGCAATTGTTTTTGCTTTATCACTTGGCTCTACTCCTATTGTTTTCCAGCCATTATTTTGAGCAACAGATAAAAAATCTCCTGTTCCAGCACCTATATCCAGAATTAAACCTTTAGAAGGTTGATACGTGTTGATTAAATTCAATTTATTTTTTAAGGCTATATTCTTCACAAAGTGATACGCTTTTTCAAAAAGAGAGCGTTTCGAATCTGTATGCGAAATATAATCAGCACTTTCATAATATTTACCAAGAATTTCAAGACTTGGTTGAGGATGTGTAATCAATATGTCTAAATCTTGATCGTGATACAAATCGAAAGTTTCCTGAGAAACCGAATAATCTTTTACTGTAAGAAAGTGTTTTTTGTTTGTAATGTCCATTTTTGTTTTAAATAAATAATTTCAGCATTCTATAAAAGCTGAAAGGAAATTCTTTTTTGATTAATTAAATTGGAAAAGAAATGATTCAACATTCTACACTCTTTTCCATCTTATTTTTACAGCGGAGATTTTTTCGTTATCCATCCGTGTTATTGGGTTTACTAAAAATCCATTTTTTGTATAAAAACCTAATGGAGATAAATAGGGCTCCTTATTTTGTTTAAAATCATTTTGATGATCGGTTGCCCAACCATTCAAAACTGAATTTGCTTTTTTTAATTCATTTAGCAAAAGCGAACCTAAACCTTTACTTTGTATTTCTGAATTTAAAATAATTCCAAACCAATTTTCTTCTTCGCGAACGAAAGTAAAAGCCCAACCCTTCAATTGATTTCTCTCATTCAACAATAAATAATGTTTTAATTCTGAAAGGTTATCGAGATAATTTTCAAATTCGGACAATGCTGCATAACATATTTTTTTAGGATATTCAGAATTCCAAAGTTCAAACAGCGTTTGTTTTTGGTCGGAAGTTAAAAGCGTAGTTTGAATAATTTTCATTTTAAAAAGAGCATTATAAAGCAATTTATCAACAAATATAAGCGTTGCAAGCGTAGTTTCACGTGGAACAAATTAACTTTAGATTTTAGATTGCAGATTTTAGATTAATCCGTATTCGATAAAAACCTAAAGAACACATACTAAATTTGGATAAAAAAACAAGCCTCTTATTAAACAAAAAAATTGAATAAATTTTTACTTAAAGTAAAACTTGAAATACATCCAAGTTAATAAAATTACCAAAAATTCTAAAATCTAAAATCTGAAATCTGAAATCTCCCTCTACCTTCCCATATAAATCAATAGCACCGAAATATCACTTGGTGAGACACCACTAATTCTAGAGGCTTGCGAAATCGTAACTGGTCGAATTTTACCTAATTTTTGTTTAGCTTCGATAGACATTGATTTTATTTTATTATAATCAAAATCTTCCGGAATTTTAACATCTTCAAGACGTTTTAATTTATCAGCATTATTTCTTTCCTTTTCGATATAACCAGAATATTTAACTTGAATTTCGGCTTGTTCTAATATTTCCTGATCCACTTCATTCGAAGCGATGTACTCTTGAACTTTTTCAAACTTAATCATATCTTCTAAATCAATTTGAGGGCGAGAAAAAATCTTAAACATTTTATCTCCTTGAGTTATAGAAGCTGTTTCTTTAGATTCCAAAATAGGATTAGCTTCTAAAACAGAAACACTAGTTTCTTTAAAGAAAGCAACCATTTTTTCAGATTCTTTTAATTTATGTTCCATTCGTCGCAAACGTGCTTCAGAAGCCAAACCAATTTCATAGGACAATGGAGTCAATCTAAAATCTGCATTATCTTGACGCAACAATGTTCTATACTCTGCACGAGAAGTAAACATACGATAGGGTTCTTCCGTTCCTTTCGTTATTAAGTCATCTATTAAAACTCCAATATAAGCTTCGTCTCTTTTAAGGATTAACGGTGCTTTTTCGTGGACTTTTAAATGAGCATTAATTCCAGCCATCAAACCTTGAGATGCTGCTTCTTCATATCCAGTAGTCCCATTAATTTGCCCAGCAAAATACAAACCTTCAACTAACTTTGTTTCCAAGGTATGTTTTAATTGAGTTGGAGGAAAATAATCATATTCGATTGCATACCCTGGACGAAAGAATTTTACTTTCTCAAAACCAACTACACTACTCAACGCCTTAAATTGTATATCTTCTGGTAAAGAGGTTGAAAAGCCATTAACATAAACCTCACAAGTATTCCATCCTTCTGGCTCTACAAATAATTGATGACGTTCTTTATCTGCAAAACGATTTATTTTATCTTCAATAGAAGGACAATATCTAGGACCTAGACTTTTTATTCTCCCGTTAAACATTGGAGAACGATCAAAACCTTCTCTTAAAATATTATGCACCTCCAAAGAAGTGTACGTCATATGACAGGATTTTTGAACTAACAAAGGTTTGGTTAAATCCGAATAAGAAAATTTATCAGGCTTAGCATCCCCTTTTTCTTCATTCATTTTAGAATAATCCAAAGAACGACCATCTACTCGAGGAGGTGTTCCTGTTTTCATTCTACCTGCTTCAAAACCAACTTTAATTAAATCTTCGGTAATTCCATAAGCAGCACTCTCACCTGCTCTACCTCCTCCAAATTGTTTTTCACCAATATGAATTAGACCGTTCAAAAAAGTTCCATTGGTAAGTACTACCGATTTTGAGCGAATCTGAACACCCAATGAAGTTCTAATTCCTTTTATCTTTCCATCTTCAATAATTAAACCGCCTACCATTTCTTGATAAAAATCAAGATTTGGAGTACCTTCCAACATCATTCTCCATTCTTCGGCAAAACGCATACGATCACTCTGAACTCGCGGAGACCACATTGCAGGTCCTTTCGATTTATTCAACATCTTAAATTGAATAGCAGTTCGATCAGAAACAATTCCTGAATAACCACCAAGCGCATCAATCTCACGAACAATTTGACCTTTTGCAATTCCACCCATTGCAGGATTACAAGACATTTGGGCAATGTTTTGCAAACTCATAGTCACCAACAAAGTTTTTGAACCCAAATTAGCTGCTGCTGCTGCAGCTTCAGAACCAGCGTGACCCGCTCCCACCACAATTACATCATACTCTTCTAAAAACATTTTCTTTTATATTAATCCTAAAAAAAGGAATTAAAAAATTCTAATTTTTTGTTCCACGTGAAACAATCTAAACAATCTAAACAATCTAAACAATCTAAACAATCTAAACAATCTAAACAATCTAAACAATCTAAACAATCTAAACAATCTAAATAATCATAACAATGTTTCACGTGAAACATTATATTCTAAAATTAAAAAACCTGTTCCACGTGAAACAAATTGATACGAAAATTAAAAAAAATTATTGTTTCACGTGAAACATAATACATTTTTATATAATTTTACGAGGTTTAAAACTACTGTTCCACGTGAAACATGTTTAATTTTTCGTCTTCTTTGCTTCTCATTGCAACTTCGTCTTCTGTTGATTTGTCTTTGTATCCGCAGTAATGTAAAACACCATGAACCAATACGCGTTTTAATTCGTCTTCGAAAACCGTGTTGTAATCTCTAGCGTTGTCTATAACTCTTTCTATAGAAACAAAAATATCACCACTTAATTCATTACCCATAGTGTAATCAAAACTTATAATATCGGTAAGTGTATCGTGATTAAGATACTCTAAATTAATCTTATGAAGATACTCATCGTCACAAAAGATGTAATTGATTTCACCTTCTGTTTTTTTTTCCGATACAATTACAGCACTTAACCAAGTTGCTATTGCTTCTTCGTTTACTAAAGTAAAATCGGATTCGTAATTAAAATTGATCATTTTTTATTGAAATAAACTTGAACTTTTTGATTAAAATTCGAGCGCAAAGGTAACGATTGTCTGTTTAATATTTCGATGCTATTTAAATAATCTGTAAGTGCCTTCGGTAATGGTATTGCTTGATTGGTAAAACTCTTAGTATTTGTTTCAGATTGTCGTTTTGGGCCTTCTCCTTGTAAACGAATTGCAGTGTCTAATTTTAAAAGTTCTTGTTTAATTGTATTGGTTCTTTGCAACGTTTCGTTGTTGAATCCTTTGTTTAATAATTGCTTTTCTAATTGTTTCATTTGTTCCAAAGCATTCTGACCATTATTGCCTAAGCCTTTTTTGTTTAACTCTTCTTGTAAAGCTTCACGTAATTGCTTTTGTTCTTTGTAAATATCCATAGTAGCTTTTGCATCTCCTTCTCCATCACCTTCGGTGCCTCCATTTTTACCTTCTCCTTTTCCAGATTGAGACCCTTTGTTTTTACCTTCACCAGGTTTATTTCCTTCACCTGGTTTATTACCAGATTTCATTCCCTGCTTCATTTTATCTGATAATTCGCCTTGCTTTTTTATAATATCGGGTAGTTGCATCCCTGAACCTTTACCAGGTTTTGGTTTTCCTCCACTACTTCCAGACATTTGCATTTGCATACTATTTAAAGAATCACTTAATAAATCAGCCAATTTATTAGCAGATGAAATTGCATACTGTTGTTGTGCTAAACCTCTTTGTAATTGTGAATCCGTTAAACTTTCAAGAGATTTGTCAATATTGTATTGTACATTGGCCACCTCTTTTGTAACTGATTCTGCAATTTTAGGCTGACGCAAAGACATTGCAAAAAGACTATCGTCAATATGTTTGAATTGTGTTTTTAAGTTCTGTTGTGTTTTAATGAATTTACTAAAAGAAGGAGAACCCAATTTAGCTATCTTAAATTGGTCCATTACATCCTCCTGTGAAAAAGAATAAGCCAATAGATTGTCTAATATTTGACGTAACATTTTTACATCTTCTTCTATCTGATCCTTTTCTGATTCTTCCATTGCTTTCTCTATAGCTTTGGACATTTCATTCATCTTCTTGGATGCACTTTTTTGATTCGGTTTTGCCTTTGATTTGTTATTGTTTTGCAAATCAGTATTGGCTTTATTAAGATCTTCTTTGATACTCTTCTCTTTGTCGGAATCAGAAGGTATGTCCATTGGTGATTTCAACTCGTCATTTTCTTTGTCTAATTGCTTTAATTCCTCTACAATTTTTTCAAATTCTTTCGTAAGTTTGAGTTGATCATTAACTGAATTTTCTTTATCATTCTCAGATAATTTATCTTCCTTTTGAGATAATTTTTCCAATTTATCAGCTAATTGTTCTGCCTTTTTTTCTACATAATACCGTTTAGTTAGCTCTACTAATTGAGCTAAGTTCTTGTTTTGGCTTTTACTATTCTGTTTCAATTTTTCCAATTTCTCAACAAATTCCTCATCTTTAATTTTATTGTTAAGATCATCAAGTTCATCTAATAATTTTTTGTTTTTATCTAATTCTCTTTCTGTATTCTCTAAACGTTTTTGAAGTAACTCTTTGTTTTCATCTTTATTTTGTGGATTTGAATTGTCGAAATTATTTTTCATTTTTTTTGAAAACTCTTTCATCAAAACATTTTGTTGCTGTTGTTGTTTAATGAAATCATTTATCTTTTGTCGGTCTTTAAAGTCTAAAGAATTTTTTTCTTTATTGGTTTGTTGTAATTTTTCTATTTCTGAAAATTGTTTATCTTGTTTTTCTACTGATTTTTGCAGACTGTTAATGGAATTATTCTGCTCTTGAAATAAAGCATTTTGTTTCTCTTCAACGGATAAAACACGGTCAGAAAAAACTATTGAACGAGTACTTTTGAAATGATGCAATGCATCATTATCAAAAATCTCAAAATAATATTCATAATTAGTTCCTTTTTCTACATCAAGATTACTTGGAAAACTAAAAACAAATTGATCAAAAGTATCCTGTTTGATATTAATTGTTCCACGTTTAGCACTAGCAGGTTTACCAGACTCATAGTAAATAATCTGCAACCTTGACAAACCATAATCGTCAGCTAATTGACCAACAAAATAATTATTTCCAACACTTAAACTGTCCGGTGCTTTAGTAATATTAATGGTAGGAAACTGATCTTTGATAACATTCAATTGATAAAATAATTTTTCAAAGTTTTTCACTTCGTTATTTGATGTAATTACTTGATATTCTGAATTTTGTAGGATATTTTGAGTGAAATTAAATGAATTCTCAGATTTAGAGAATAGAAAGGACTGTTTACTATTTTTCCATACAACATTTTGTGTTGAATTGGTATTCAGAATCCAAGTAACTTGGGTACCTTCAGGAATAACACCGTTACCTGTACCTTTAATAATAGAATTTTTTAAATTCAAATACCCAGGATAAACCAACTTCATTTCAAAGTTCGAAATCGTTGGAACGGCAATTACTTTCAATTCATAATCAGATGAAAAAACAGAATTTCCTTCGAGATGAAAAGAAAAATTAGAAAAAGGTTTAACAATCCTAAATTGATACTCACCGGGTTTAATGGTTTCTAGAAAATAACTTTCATCACCTATAAAAATCATTACATTTTCAGGAACAACAGATCCTTCAGTTTTTATATGCAAAACAAAATCCTTTCCTTGTTCAGTAACCAAACTGGAATTTAAAACAGTAAATTTAAATGGTGCTGGTGGTGTGAAACTGGAATTAAAATTCACAACCCTGTTTAAACTTTGTGAAATAATACGACTATTACCAGAAAGTAAAAAGAATAATAGAAAAAGAACGGGTAGAATTGCTAATGGCAAATACTTTTTGTTAGAATTAAAATCAATTGCTCTTCCAAAAGGAATTGGACGCAATGCATTTGCTTTTTGTTCTATCGAAGCTAATAATAATTCAGAGTTATCAACTGAAATATCAGATTTTGAAAGCTGTAAATAATTGGTCAAAGTATCATTTACTTCAGAAAAATGATTTCCAATAATCAAAGACGCTTGAGTATAATCAATACCTTTTTGAAATTTTAAAATTTTAAAGATTGGAAACAAAATGAAACGTAGTAATAAAAATGCTTCTACTGTGATAAAAAGCCAAAATAAGAACGTTCTCCCTTGTGGTTTCAACCACAAAAAATACTCAATAAAGAGCGTAAAAAGAAAATAGATTAATCCAAGTCCAATAAAAAAAAGGACACCGCGAATTAATTCATTTGTATAATACTTCTTTATAAAAGCTTCTAATTTTTGATGTATCGTATTTGACTTTTCCAAAATTACCGTATTAATTTAATAACCAATAAAAGTAATAATTTTAATGCTTTGATAAAGGTAAATAAAACATAATATTAACGTATTGAATAAACACTAATTACAAATACCAAACGACAAATTGAAATTGTATATTTGCAAAAAATTTACAATAATGTCTAAACCAGTTCGCGTGCGTTTTGCACCTAGTCCAACAGGACCTTTACATATTGGCGGAGTACGTACCGCTTTGTTTAATTATTTGTTTGCCAAAAAAAACGGAGGAACTTTTTATCTAAGAATAGAAGATACCGATCAAAACAGATTTGTTCCAGGAGCTGAAGAATATATAATGGAAGCCTTGGAATGGTTGGGAATTTCTCCTGAAGAAACAATTGGTAAGAATGAAAAATTTGGTCCATACAGACAAAGTGAAAGAAAGCATTTGTACAGACAATATGCTGATTTATTAATTGAATCAGGAAATGCTTATTATGCATTTGATACTGCAGAATCGTTAGATGCCCATAGAAAACAACACGAAGCCGATGGCAAAACATTTATTTACAACCATAATAATCGTGAAAAATTAGATACTTCATTAGTCATAACCAAAGAAGAAACTGAAAAAAGAATTGAAAGTAAAGAAGACTATGTCATACGTTTTAAAACTCCAGTAAATGAAACGTTACATTTACAAGACATCATTCGCGGAGATGTAAAATTTGAAACAAATCTATTGGACGACAAAGTATTGTTTAAAAGTGATGGAATGCCAACGTATCATCTAGCTAATATTGTTGATGACCATTTAATGGAAACCTCACACGTAATTCGTGGTGAAGAATGGTTACCTTCTATGCCGCTACACGTAATGTTGTACCGTGCTTTTGGTTGGGATGCACCAGAATTTGCTCATTTACCATTAATATTAAAACCAATTGGAAACGGTAAATTATCAAAACGTGATGGAGATAAAATGGGATTCCCTGTATTTCCATTAGAATGGAAAACAGAAGAAGGGATTTCAACGGGTTACAGAGAGAAAGGATTTTTCCCGGAAACGGTTGTTAACTTTTTAGCTTTATTGGGTTGGAATGATGGAACTGAAAAAGAACTTTTTTCGTTAGAAGAATTAACTATGGCTTTTGATTTAAAAAGGGTACATAAATCAGGAGCTAAATTTGATCCTAAGAAAAATGATTGGTTCAATAAACAATATTTAATGAAGCAAGAGGACATAGTTTTAGCTGAAGCCTTTACTCCTATTTTAATTGAAAAAGCGATTGAAATTTCAAAATTTGATATAATTAGAATTGTTTCCTTAATAAAAAAAGATGCTCATTTTATTTCAGAATTTTGGGATTTGAGTACTTTCTTTTTCATTGCTCCTACCTCTTATGATGAAAAAGCAAGCAAAAATTGGAAAGAAGAAACACCTACTTTAATGCAAGAATTGATTTCAGTAGTTGAAGAAATAAGTGATTTTACTTCTTTAAATATTGAAAACATTGTAAAAGACTGGATGACAAAAAACGAAATTGGAATGGGGAAAGTAATGCAACCGTTTCGATTGAGTTTAGTTGGAGCACTCAAAGGCCCTCACCTATTCGATATTGTGGAAGTCATTGGAAAACAAGAAACAATTTCAAGATTACAAAAAGGAATAGATAAATTATAAAAACAGAAAAGCTCCTAATTGATTGGGGGCTTTTTTTGTAACTTTAAAATAAATCTTACGTATAATAAGTACTAACAAAAAATAAAAACTATGGACATTGTACTTATTGTTATAATCATCTTCGGATTGATTATATTTTTATCCTCATTTTTTACTGTAAAACAACAAACCAGTATAATCGTGGAACGTTTTGGTAGATTTCACAGTATTCGACAATCGGGTTTACAACTTAAAATTCCGATAGTTGATCGAATAGCAGGACGCGTGAATCTGAAAATTCAACAATTGGATGTGATTATTGAAACTAAAACCAAAGATAATGTATTTGTAAAACTAAAGGTTTCAGTACAATTTATGGTGGTTAAAGAAACGGTTTATGATGCATTTTACAAATTAGAATATCCACACGATCAAATTACATCGTATGTATTTGACGTAGTTCGTGCTGAAGTACCAAAATTAATTTTGGACGATGCTTTTGAACGTAAAGATGATATTGCAATAGCTGTAAAAAGAGAATTGAACGAAGCAATGACTACTTATGGATACACAATAATCAACACTTTGGTTACCGATATTGATCCAGACATTCAAGTTAAAAATGCAATGAATCGAATTAATGCAGCCGATAGAGAAAAAACAGTAGCCGAATACGAAGCAGAAGCATCTAGAATAAGAATTGTTGCCAAAGCCAAAGCAGAAGCAGAAAGCAAGCGTTTACAAGGCCAAGGTATTGCAGATCAACGAAGAGAGATCGCTAGAGGTCTAGTAGAAAGTGTAGATGTTTTAAACAAAGTTGGAATTAATTCCCAAGAAGCATCTGCTTTGATAGTAGTAACGCAGCATTATGATACATTACAGGCTATTGGCGCTGACGCTAATTCTAATTTAATTTTATTACCAAATTCGCCACAAGCAGGAAGTGATATGTTAAATAATATGGTAGCTTCCTTTTCAGCATCAAATCAGGTTTCAGAAATGATGAAGAAAAACAAAACAAGAGTTAAAAAAAGTAAAGAAATAGAAATTCTTCCAGAAGAACCAACAACATCTGAGTTACCAGAAACTGAATAATTAGTACTATTATTATAAAAAAAAGAGAGGCCTAATCGCCTCTTTTTCTATTTATAAAATAACTGATAATATAGGGAATAACTGTTTTAATTATTGATAAAAGTTGACTTGGAATTACATCTTTATAAGGAGATAAAAAACTACTTATAATGTTTTCGGGAGTAATTACTTCAGATGTTTTTTGAAAACTTAAAACTAATTTTTTATAACTAATTTCTTTTTCTAACTTTAAGATTTCCAATTCACGATCTATTTCAGCGTAAGATGAATATTTTTTTGCTTCCATAATTAATCGTTAAAAAAGATTTCTGAAAATTTTTCTAAAATAGGACCTTCAATAATTTTATCTTTAATCATAGCTATGCATAAAGTAGCTACAAAATAAAACCCCCCAACTATAAGAAAACCTGTAGCGTAACTGTTATAATAATTTCCTATTGCTAAAGCAGCAGCAATAGAACCAAATAATAAAACCATAACTATACACAACAAAATTAAAGTAAATTTCAAAATCATTGTAGTAGATTTCATGGCAACTTTAAAACCCCATAATTTATAATAGGAAGCAGTTGTCTCAAAATAAACCTGGGCTTGTTCTTGAATTTTTTCTGAATTTTCTTTTAGTTTATCAAATGCCATAGATGGGTCGATTTATTTTTGAAATTTAGCGTTTTTTAATTTAAGCTCGGCTAATTTGTTTTCTAAAAAAGAAATAACATCTTCAGTTTTATAACTAAGTGTTGAAACTATATTTTCATAATTTCCATCAATGTCATCTTTGGCTATTAAAACTTTATTAAGTAGTTTATCAGAAACATCATTGTATTTAACTTTAAAATCATGTTTGACATCATCTAAACCATCTTTTATTTTTTCACGTGTTTTGGAACCTTTATCAGGAGCAAATAATATTCCTAATCCTGCTCCTATTGCAGTTCCAACTAAAATCGCTACTATCGTATTTCCAGTTTTATTTGACATAAATTTTTAAATTTAAGGGTTACTTTTTATAAAAATACAATTTTATTAACAAACATGTGTTAACAAGCAGTTAAAGTGAAAGATTACAAGCTAAAACACAAAATAAGCTGTTTTGGTAAAGAATAAAACCAAATTGATACAAAGTTATTAAAACAAAATAAAAAAGCTTTAAAACATATTTATGAAAGGCAAAATTAATAGATAATTATTATTAAAAAATTTATAATTATAATAAAATACAATAATAGGTAATTTATAATTAATTAAAAAAAGGAATAACAAAAATTGATATTAAAAAAAAGGAGAATAAATTTAAAAAATAGAAATTGAAGATGAAATAACCAAAATAAAGCTATTTTAAAATATAAACTAAAATTAAAACTTCTAATCAATCAAAAAATTAAAAGTATAAAATGATACAAATAAAATAAAAAAATGTCTTAAACTTAATTTATGAAGGTAGTTTTTAATAGTTAAATATTATATTATCATATAAAACGATCAATAATATGTATAATAAAAAAGTGCTTTAAAAAAAGCACTTTTGATTGGTAAAAACTATGATATTAATTTAAATTGAATTTAAAACTTCTAAAACTTTTTCGTTTTTTTCAACGGCTCTTAAATCTGTGATTAAATTTTCAAAAACAGAAAAATTAGTCAAATCGCTTTTAATATTTAAAACAACAAAAATACGAACGTTAGCCAATTGACTTTTCAAAGACATTGAATATAATTTGTACAAAACATCTTGATCAATATCATTAGCTGTTATTTTGCTAGAAAAATGCAAAAGCAAATTGGCAAACAATAAAGAATTATTATCATTCTTAACATTCTTCACAACAGTTTGACAGAGTAAACTAAAATTATCAATGGTTTTAATGTTATCAACAATAGAATTTAAAAGAATAATAGCTGTGTTATGCTCCTTTTCTTTAACATATTTATTGATTTCTTTTTGGGTATTCATCAATAAATTAGCTTCTTTTTTATCCTTTTCTTCCCAAGCATCTTTAAGTCCAACGGTTTTGTTAAAAATTAATTTTGAATTAGTTGCCTCTTTATCAACAACAAAATAACCCAATCGTTGAAACTGAAAATGGTCACCTATATTAGCTTCTGATAAACTCGGTTCCACAAAACCTTTTACAATTTGCAAAGAAGAAGTATTCATAAATTCCAAGAAACTTTTTTCTTTATGGCTGTCTGGTGCTTCGTCAATAAACAAACGATCATACAAACGAACTTCGGCTTCAACAGCAGTTTTTACAGCTACCCAATGCAACGTTCCAGCTACTTTTCTTTGACTGGCTTCACTCCCGCTTCCACTTCTGGAATCTTCATCATACGTAACTTGAATCTCCGTAATTGAACCATTTGAATCTTTGGTAACACTCTCTCCTTTAATAATATAACCATTTTTAAGACGCACTTCATTGCCAATACTCAAACGGAAAAACTTAGCGGGAGCTACTTCAAGAAAATCATCTCTTTCAATATATAATTCACGAGAAAAAGGTACTTTTCTAAAACCAGCAGATTCATCCTCTTGATTATTCTCGGCATCCAACCACTCCTCTACTCCTTCTGGATAATTGGTAATTACAACTTTTACAGGATCTAAAACAGCCATAACTCTTGGAGCTGTTTTGTTTAAATCTTCACGTAAACAGAAATCTAGCAAAGAAACATCGATAATATTCTCACGTTTGGCTACTCCAATAACATCACAAAATTTACGGATTGCGGTTGCAGTATAACCACGTCTTCTTAAACCAGAAATGGTAGGCATTCTTGGATCGTCCCATCCATTGACAATATTTTCTTGAACCAATTGCAAAAGCTTTCGCTTACTCATTACAGTGTAATTCAAGTTTAAGCGCGCAAACTCATATTGATGAGGACGAACCTTTGATTCATCATATATTTGATCTAAAAACCAATCGTATAATTCACGGTGCATTACAAATTCTAAAGTACAAATAGAATGAGAAATTTGTTCCAAATAATCACTTTCACCATGTGCATAATCATACATCGGGTAAATATTCCATTGATTACCTGTACGGTGATGGTGACGGTGCAATATTCTGTACATCAATGGATCACGCATCAACATATTAGTCGAAGCCATATCAATTTTGGCTCTTAAAACATGACTTCCTTCTGGAAAATCACCGTTTTTCATTCCTTCGAACAATTCCAAATTTTCTTCAATAGAACGATTTCTATAAGGACCATCAACACCCGCTTGGGTAGGTGTTCCTTTTTGAATAGCCATATCTTCAGATGATTGACTGTCAACATAAGCTTTACCATTTTTGATCATAGTAACTGCCCAGTCATATAATTGTTGAAAATAATCAGAAGAATATAATTCCTCAGACCAATTAAAACCCAACCATTTTAAATCTTCTTTGATAGCATCTACATATTCCTGTTCTTCTTTGGCGGGATTAGTATCATCAAATCGTAAATTTACAGGTGCGTTGTATTTTAAACCTAAACCAAAATTAAGACAAATTGATTTGGCATGACCTATGTGCAAATAACCATTAGGTTCTGGTGGAAAACGAAAGCGTAACTTATCTTGTGGAAAACCGTTTGCTAAACTGTCTTCTATAATTTGTTCAATAAAATGAAGTGATTTCTCTTCTGATGCCATTTTTTAAAATTTTAGCAAAGATAAAAAATAGATGATAGATAATGGACAATAAGATAATAGACTTTAAAGAAAAAACAAATTGTAATTTTTAATACATTTGTATAAATACTTGATGCCATGAGACAATTAACAGTAACAATTCCAGATGCTTTTTACGAAAGTTTGATGCAATTTTTGAAACCAATTCCTGATGTATTGGTAGATGAAAGTCAAGAGGAATACAATAGATCAATAGAAAAAATGGTTATAGAAAGGGTGAAAAATTCGAAACCAGGGAATTACATAAGTTGGGAAGAATCTAAAAAAAGATTAGATGCGAAATGGAATAAATGAATTTGAAATAATTATTCTTGTTCGAGCAGATATAGAAGCGGATGAAATCTCTGAATATTACGAATCATTTTCTGAAGGATTAGGATCAAAATTTATAATGAGTTTCAAAATTATGTAGAAACTTTAAAAACCTTTCCGTATTTTGAAGAAAAATACAATGTTATACGTAAGCTTCCCTTAAAAAAATTTCCTTACACCATACATTTTTCTGTGAATGAAAAAGAAAAAATAGTCTCCATACAAGCTGTAACATGTGATTATCAAGATCCAAATACCACTAGAATTAAATTTTAAAATCTTTACCGATTTAAATAAACAATAACTGATTCATAAAACTACATAGTAATCAGTACTGAAAACTAAAAAAATGGGAACAATAAAATTAAAAAACATTCGAACCTATTCGTATCACGGATGTTTGATAGAAGAAGGAAAAATAGGATCGGATTATAGTGTAGATTTGGAAATACGAACCAATTTGAAACACTCTTCTGAGTCCGATAACTTAAAAGATACAGTAGATTATGTGCATTTAAATAAAATCGTAGTCGAAGAAATGGCTATTCGATCCAATTTATTAGAGCATGTTGCTAAAAGAATCATCGATAGAGCTATGTCAGAGTTGGAAACCGTATCTAAAATTAAAGTTGCCGTTTCAAAGATAAATCCTCCTATAGGTGGTGATGTAGAAGCGGTTACCATAGAAATGGAAGAAGAGCGAAATTATAATTTGTAACTTTTCTCATAAAAATAGAAAAAAGTTAACTTTAAACTTTTAAACTTTAAAATTTTGAGTTACTTTTGCCATCCGTTCAAGAATGGCGTCGTGGCCGAGCGGCTAGGCTGGGCTCTGCAAAAGCTCCTACTCCGGTTCGAATCCGGACGATGCCTCTAAAAGAGATACATTTCTGTATCTCTTTTTTTTGTTTCATTTTTAGAAAAAATGAGGTAAAGATTAAATTCGAATCCAGACGATGTCTTAATAATCACTAAAGAAATATATCTCTTTTTTTTTTTTTAGGGAAAAAAAAGTAAAGTTATAGTTCGAATCCGGACGATGCTTCTAAAACCTCTAAAGCAATTCAGCCGTTTTTTTTTATATATTTTTAGAAAAAATGAGACAAAGATTAAGTTCGAATCCGGACGATGACTTAATAATCACTAAAGAAATGTATCTCTTTTTTTGTTTCATTTTTAGAAAAAATGAGGTAAAAATTTAGTTCGAAACAGGACGATGTCTTAATAATCACTAAAGAAATGTATCCCTTTTTTAGGTTTCATTTTTTGAAAAAATGAGGTAAAGATTAAGTTCGAATTCGGAAGATGTCTTTATAATCAATAAAGTAATGTATCTCTTTTTTTTTTATTTTTAAAAAATATGAGGTAAAGATTAAATTCGAATCCGGACGATGCTTCTAAAACCACTAAAGCAATTCAGCCGTTTTTTTTTGTCTCATTTTTAGGAAAAATGAAGTAAAGTTATAGTTCGAATCCGGACGATGCCTCTAAACCTTCAAGGAAACTTGGAGGTTTTTTTATATCACATTTTTAGAAAAAATGAAGTAAAGTTATAGTTCGAATCCGGACTATACATCTAAAACCTTCAAGAAAACTTGGAGGTTTTTTTATATCACATTTTTAGAAAAAATGAGGTAAAGTTTATGTTCAAATCCGGACGATGCCTTTATAATAACTACAGAAATGTAATTCTTTTTTAGGTTTCATTTTTAGAAAAAATGAGGTAAAGATTAAGATCGAATACGAAAGATGTCTTTATAATCAATAAAGTAATATATCTCTTTTTTTTGTTTCATTTTTAGAAAAAATGAAGTAAAGTTTATGTTCAAATCCGGACGATACCTTTATAATAACTACAGAAATATATCTCTTTTTTTTGTTTCATTTTTAGAAAAAATGAAGTAAAGTTTATGTTCAAATCCGAACGATACCTTTATAATAACTACAGAAATATATCTCTTTTTTTTGTTTCATTTTTAGAAAAAATCAAGTAAAGTATATGTTCAAATTCGGACTATGCCTTTATAATAACTACAGAAATACAATTCTTTTTTAGGTTTCATTTTTAGAAAAAATGAGGTAAAGTTTATGTTCAAATCCGGACGATGTCTTAATAATCACTAAAGAAATGTACCTCTTTTTTTTTTTTATTTTTAGAAAAAATGAGGTAAAGTTTATGTTCAAATACGGACGATTTTTTTATAATCACTACAGAAATGTAACTCTTTTTTAGGTTTCATTTTTAAAAAATATGAGGTAAAGATTAAGTTAGAATTCGGACGCTGTAACTATAAAAGATTCAGAAATGTATCCCTTTTATTATTTCTTATTAATAACCTGAGTTTGATTTATAAAGTACAAAGCTTGTTTACAAACAAACTATGTTTGCTAATGTTCCTGCAAGGTTTTTTACAGAACCTTGTAGGTATCTTGCTGTCTTGATTTATACCTACAAGATAAATAAAAACCTTGCAGGATATCTCCAATAAAAACCAAATTATTGAATAATCGAACTCAGGTTTATAGAAAAAATGGAGTAAAATCTTGGGTTCTAATCTCAACCATACTTCTACAATTTTTTAAACTTGAGCTCAATTATTACATTTTACTTCTGCCACATGATAGCAAAAAAGCAAAATACCAACTTTTAGCCCCGGGTGACGTGGAAATCCTTGTAAGCCGGGGTTCGGCTTGCAAGATTCTAACAAAAAACGGGACGATCTTCACAAAAATACCTAATGATTCTGCTTCCAAAATTTAAGTTCAAATCCTGCCGAAGCTTTTAAAAGAAAAACAGAAATGTAAATCATTTTTATTTCTCCTATTTAAAAAATTGACATAAAAAAAAGGACATTTAATTGTCCTTTTAAAATTTAAATTATTTTACTTTTATATTTTCAAATGCTTTCTTGACCATTTGTTTTTCTTCTGGAAACCATCCTTGAAAGATTAAAACAAATCCAAAAATCATAAGTGTAATACTTACACCTCGTTTAATTTTATAAATATTGGTAGGAGTCATTTTGTGTTTCAGTTGTTTTGCTAAAGCAATTTTTACACAATCTATAAGTAAATAAGTAATGATAACAGAAGTGAAAAAAGTAATCATTCTAGAAGGTACCATTTCTAATTTTGGCCCAACAGATATAATAACTGCCAACCAAAAACCAAGGACACCAATATTAATTATATTTAGAAAAAAACCTTTTATAAAAAGACCAATATAATTCTTTTTTATAATCTCATTATCAATGTTTTTGGTGTTTATTTTCTTTTCTTTTTTCATTCCTATAAAGGAAATAAATCCATAAACCAACATTATAATTCCACCAAAAATAAACAAAGAAGAATTGTCATTCAAACTTTGAATCAATCGATAACTGCCTAAATAAGCAATAAGTATAAAAAATATATCGCCAAAAACTACACCTACATCAAAAACCAATGCGGCTCTAAATCCTTTAATAATACTGGTTTCCAGTAAAATAAAAAATACAGGACCAATCATAAAACTTAATAAAATCCCCCAAGGAAGACCTCTAATAATATCGTTTATCATTAAAAAATGACTTTAAAAAATTAAAAATTAGTTGTTTTTAAGAGTAACTAAGTAAGTAAGTTTCTAAGTTGCTAAGTCTATAAAAAAATTTAAATAAAACTTAGCAACTCAGAAACTTATTTCTGAATAATACTACCACCCAATAGCGTTTCTTGTCTTATTTCTTTTGGATTACCATAAATTGTAATTGTACCACCCGCTTTTACTTTGGCATCAACAAGAGTACTTGCTTTTACATCGGCACTTCCACCAGCTGATACGCTAACGGTTGTTTGAGAAGTTTCTAATTCATTTGCGTTTAAAATCCCTCCAGAATTGATTAAAACAGATTGAGTGACCGCTTTACCTGTAACTTCAATAATTCCTCCTGAATACGCTTTAATTGACGCTTTATCCACATCCAGCACCACCGTAATCTTAGCTCCTTCTTGAACTCCTAAATCAAAAGTAGTTTGTTTGAACGTATCTGCACAAGTTACCGTACTGCCTTCATTGGCATCAATGCTTTGAATTTTTTTGAAATATAAAGTTACTTTAGCCTCATCTCCAGTCATTAATTTCGTTAAAGGCATTCTAATCTTTAAAAGACCATTTTTATTAACAACCTCCACTTTACTTTGGCTCGTTCCAGTAATAACCGCTTTATTTTCATTCGAAGCAATTAAGATTACACTCAATTTATCAAATACTTTTACATCATCAAAATCTTTTAGTTCAATTGTAGTTTGTGCAAAAGTGAAATGTGCTAGAAATACAAAAACTATTAAAAATATTTTTTTCATTTTTAAAAAATTTATTTGTTACTATATCTTCTGCTTAATTTCAAGTTAATTAGCAACTTAGTATCTTAGAAGCTCAGCAACTATGTTAAAAAAAGTTACTAATTCCTTTTTATAAAATTAAAATCCAGTTGTTTTTTAACCAAATCGGCATTTTTTACTTTTACATAAATTTCATCGCCTAGTTGTAATAATTGGTTAGAAGTTGCACCTACTAAAGCATATTGTTTTTCATCGAAAGTATAATAATCATCTTTTATATCTCGAATACGAACCATTCCCTCGCATTTATTTTCAATAATTTCAACATAAATACCCCATTCTGTTACCCCAGAAATCACTCCTAAAAATTCCTGATCTTGATGGTTTTGCATGTATTTTACTTGCATGTATTTAATAGAATCCCTTTCGGCATTGGTTGCTAATCCTTCCATGGTTGAAGAATGCAAACATTTTACTTCATAGGTTTCTTCATCTGCAGATTTTCCTCCATCGAGATAATATTGTAATAATCGATGCACCATTACGTCTGGATAACGACGAATTGGGGATGTAAAATGAGAATAATAATCAAATGCCAATCCATAATGTCCAATATTATCTGTCGAATATTTGGCTTTACTCATGGATCGTATGGCTAAAGTATCAATTAAATTTTGTTCTTTTTTTCCATTGACATCTTCCATTAATTTGTTCAAAGCTTGGGAAATAGATCCTTGTTTGAAATCAATTTTATATCCAAACTTTGCTATTACTGCTTGCATAGCAAAAAGCTTGTCTTCATTGGGTTCGTCGTGAATTCTATAAATAAAGGTTTTGTTCTGTTTACCAATAAATTCAGCTACTTTTTTATTGGCCAAAAGCATAAATTCTTCAATCAAATGATTGGCATCTTTCGAAATTTTAAAATAAACCCCTTCTGGTTCGCCATCTTTATCCAAGTTGAATTTTACTTCTACTTTGTCAAAAGAAATAGCACCATCATTCATTCTATTTCTTCTAAAAATTTTGGCTAGTTCATCCATTTTAAGCGTAGCAGCAACGATTTCATCTGAAACTACATAAGAACTTCCCGTAATAGAAATTTCTTCGGGAATAGTATTGTCTTTCGTCTCTATGATATATTGTGCTTCTTCATATGCAAAACGCTGATCCGAGAATATTACAGTTCTTCCAAACCATTGATTGACAACCTGACATTTCTCGGTAATTTCAAAAATAGCAGAGAATGTATATTTTTCTTCCTGAGGTCTTAAAGAACAAGCAAAATTGGACAGCACTTCGGGTAACATTGGCACTACCCTATCCACCAAATAAACCGATGTTGCTCTTTGATAGGCTTCATCATCTAAGATTGTTCCTTCTTCCAAATAATACGAAACATCGGCGATATGAATCCCTATTTCGTAGTTACCATTTTCTAATTTTTTATACGACAAAGCATCATCAAAATCCTTAGCATCTTTTGGGTCAATCGTAAAAGTCAACGTATCGCGCATATCACGACGTTTGGCTATTTCATTGGCTTCAATAGAAGTATCTATTTTCTGTGCATAGGTTTCTACTTCAATTGGAAACTCTGAAGGTAAACCATATTCGGCAAGAATAGCATGAATTTCAGTATCGTGTTCTCCTGGTTTTCCAAGTACTTTCACTACTTTTCCAAAAGGACTATCTGCTCTTGCGGGCCAATCTTCGATATGAACTAATACAACATCTCCTTGCTCTGCCTCCCCTATTTTGTCTTTTGGTATAAAAATATCTGTGTACATTTTTGGATTGGCTGTAGAAACAAAAGAGAAATTCTTTTGAATGTCAATTACTCCAACAAAGTCGGTTTTGTATCTTTCTACTACTTCAATTACTTCTCCTTCAGCTCTTTTACCACTTCTTTTGTTATAAACATACACTTTTACGGTATCTTTATCTAGAGCGTGATTTAAGTTATTGGTAGGAATAAATACGTCTTCTTCAAATTCTGGACAAACAAAATAGGCGGTTTTACGTCCCGTCATGTCAATTTTTCCTTCGTAATATTCTTTACTTGTCGCTTTTATTAAATATTTACCAGGTTCGGATTCTATAATTTTCTTGGAAGCGGCCAAAATCTTTAAATCTTTTATAATTTGATTGCGACTTTGAGTGTCATCTAATTCTAACTTGGCTCCTATTTGCTTATAATTAAAGGCTTTATTGGCACTTTGCGATAATATTTTTATAATTTTATCAGAGAAATCTATCTCTTTCTTTATCGGCTTTCTTACTCTTTTACTCATGTATCTTTTCTTAAAAGTCTAAAATTACAAAATTGTATCCATTATTCCTTAACAACTGTTCAGTTTTAAACTAATAATAACTTCACTACATTTATAAAAAAATAAAAATGAAGGACTTTAAAATAATAGCAATTTTTAATTATCCGCATGAAATTGTAGTTCTTAAGCATCTCTTGGAGCAAGAAGAAATTCAATATTTTTTTGAAAATGAAAACATTGTTTCAATTGATCCTTTGGCGACCTTTGCCTTTGGCGGAATCAAATTAAAAGTACATCCCAACGATTTTGAACAAGTTCAAGAAATACTAGACAATTTGAATTCGAAACTTTCTATCGTTTAAAAGAAAACAAAAATCATTTCATTTTTTTTGTTTTAAAATTTCAAAGTTGTCAACATATATTAAATACAACAAAAAGAAAATTTAAATTAAATTAATTTTTAGGTGGTTATTATAGTGTGTTAATAGTAGCTATAAATTTCTAAAAAAATGTATTGAAATGAAGTTTTAGGTTTTTATATGGAGTTATTAACAACGATAATTTGACTTAAATATTTAGTTTTTAAGACTTTTTTAAGTTTAATTAACAACTGTTAACAATTCAAAAAATAGGTAAATTGTAAATAAGTGTTTTTATTTTTTTTGTTTACAACCCAAATTTAAGTATTGATAACTTTTCTAAAAATTCATTAAACTTAATTAGGATTTCTAAAGTCGGTTTTGGATTACTTATTTTTTTCTAATTTCCAAAAAAAACTTCTAATATTCTATCTCAAGTTATAAACAATTAATGTTAAATTAAGGTTAACTGAATATCAAGTAGTTAGCATTTGCTATTAACAATACAAAAATTTAACATTTTAATTATATTCTAGTCATTGATTAGCAGACTATTATGAATTAATATAAATGTTAATAAACTCTATATTTTCTTATAATCAAGCAGTTAAGATTGTATTTTAATAGAATCAGGATTGCGTTATTTCTACATTTTTAATCAGAAGTGAAAAAGTAATTTTTACAGTATATCTAAAATACTTTGGTTAAATTTGCATTTCAAAATCTAATACAAAAAAAATGAAAATTTCGATAGGAAACGACCACGCTGGACCAGATTATAAAAAAGCAATTGTTGCTATGCTTGTAGCGAAAGGATATGAGGTGACTAATTACGGAACTGATACAGAAGCTTCAGTTGATTATCCTGATTTTGCACATCCGGTAGCCACAGATGTAAGTGAAGGTAAAGCTGATTTTGGAATTGTGATTTGTGGAAGCGGAAACGGAATTGCCATGACGGTTAATAAACATGCAAAAGTTCGTGCCGGTTTGTGTTGGACTAAAGAGATAGCGTATTTAACGCGTTTGCATAATGATGCTAATATTGTGAGTATTCCAGCACGTTATACTTCAATTCCACAAGCTGTAGAAATTGTTGAAATGTTCTTGGCTACCGAATTTGAAGGAGGAAGACATCAAAATAGAGTGAATAAAATTGCTTGTCAATAAAAAAAATTCGCGGGGTGCTTCGCACCAAATATTTATAAAAGCTCAGTCCAAAACTGGGCTTTTATTTTTTTTAAAATTTAATAATGTTGTTTGATATCAATAAGTAAACCGCCAAAATTTGAATCAGTATAATTCCGAAAAATTTAAGTCGATAACTCATTTTAGTCGTTTTGTGTCGAAAAAGTGACATCGCAAGTGATGATCCAATGGTGCCACCAAGCGCCACCCAGAACAAAAGTGTTTGTTCGGATATTCTTCTTTTATTATTTTTTGCTAATCTTTTGTCATAGCCTATTAACACAAAAGCAGTTAAATTAACAAGAAAAAAAATAAATATTAATAATACCATTCAAATAGAAATAAAAGTCAAAGATAGCAGAAGTTTATTATTTTTCTTATATTTAAAGTCTTTATTTAAGCCTTAAAAATGTATGTAGTATGAGCCCAATTAAATTATTTGAACAAAAAAAAGTACGTAGCCAATATGATGCTGAAAAAGAAATTTGGTATTTCTCTGTTATTGATGTAATCGAAATTTTGACCGACAGCGTTAATCCAAGAGATTATTGGTATAAAATGAAAATTAGGGTCAAAACTGAAGACGGGCTTCAACTGTCGACACTTTGTCGACAGTTGAAAATGCTTGCGGAAGACGGCAAAAACCGACTGACAGATACTGCAGATACAGAAACTTTGTTACGTTTAATCCAATCCATTCCCTCTCCAAAAGCGGAACCTTTCAAACAATGGTTAGCCAAAGTTGGATATGAACGCATGCAAGAATTAGCAGATCCAGCGCAAAGTTTAGATCGTGCCCGCGAAAATTGGCAAAAATTAGGTCGAAGCGAAAAATGGATTCAGCAACGAATGACGGGACAGGAAACTAGAAACAAACTTACCGACTATTGGAAAGAAAGCGGAGTTGAAAAGCAGGACGAGTTTGCAATGCTTACCAATATCATTCATCAAGAGTGGACAGGATTATCTGTAAAAAAACACAAAGAGGTTAAGGGTCTGGAAGCCCAAAACCTTAGGGATCACATGAGTGAGGCAGAATTGATTTTTACCGCATTGGCTGAACTTTCTACCAGACAAATTGCCGAAAGCGATAAAGCCAAAGGGCTTATCGAAAATGCAAAAGCAAGCAAAAAAGGAGGTGCTATTGCTAAAAATGCTCGTATTGCTTTGGAAGATAAAACTGGGAAAAGCGTAGTAACTGGCGAGAATTTTTTGCCTCCCGCAAAAAAAGAATTAAATGAATAGAAATACATTCCTTTTTCTATTTTTACAGGATAATAAAATTACAGCATAATCAATGACCAATTTACAATTCATTTCAAAATACGTTGCCACAGCAACAATCAATATTCAAAACACGGTTCAATTATTACAGGAAGACTGCACGATTCCCTTTATTTCGAGATATCGAAAAGACAAAACGGGAAACTTGGATGAAGTTTTTATCGAGAACATTGCTAAATTTCAAAAAGAATACGAAGTTATTGTAAAACGAAAAGAAGCTATTTTAAAATCGATTCAGGAGCAAAATGCTTTGACACCGGAATTGGATAAAAAAATCCAACAAAGTTTTGATTTACAGGAATTGGAAGATTTTTATCTTCCTTATAAAAAGAAAAAAAGAACCAAAGCCGATGTCGCCCGTCAAAACGGATTGGAACCTTTGGCGAAAATTATAATGGCGCAAAGTAAGGATGATGTTGATTTCTTGGCAACACAATACCTGAATGAAAATGTGATTAATGAGGAATCGGCTTTGCAAGGCGCAAGAGACATTATCGCAGAATGGATCAATGAAAATATTTATGTTAGAAAACAGCTGAGACGTTTGTTTGAACGCAAGGCGACAATCACGACTAAGGTGGTTAAATCCAAGAAAGAGGAGGAAGGCGCCCAAAAATTCAATCAATATTTTGAATGGGCGGAACCATTGACCAAAGCGCCATCGCACCGTTTATTGGCTATTATGCGAGCTGAAAACGAAGGTTTTATCAAGTTCAAAGTAGATGTAGAACTAGATGATGCTTACGACATTATTGATGAATTAATTATAAAAGGAGACAACAGTACCACGCCACACATTCAATTGGCGATAGAGGACAGTTACAAACGCTTGCTGAATCCGGCAATTTCGAATGAAGCGTTGCAGGAAGCAAAGGCGAAAGCGGATATTAATTCGATTCAGGTATTTGCTAATAATTTAGGACAATTGTTGTTGGCACCACCGTTAGGCGAAAAAAGAATTTTGGCAATAGATCCTGGATTTCGTTCGGGTTGTAAAATTGTTTGTTTGGACGAAAAAGGCGATTTGTTGTACAACGAAACCATTTATCCGCACGCTCCGCAAAAGGAAGAAGCAATGGCGATGAAAAAAATTCGTTCGATGGTTAATGCCTATCAAATTGATGCCATTTCGATAGGAAACGGAACGGCTTCGAGAGAAACGGAATTCTTTATCAAGAAAATTGCTTTTGATAAACCTGTTCAAGTATTCATCGTTTCGGAGGCGGGAGCTTCGGTGTATTCGGCTTCAAAGATTGCTAGAGAAGAGTTTCCTAACTATGATGTTACCGTTCGAGGCTCCGTTTCTATTGGTCGTAGATTGTCGGATCCGTTGGCCGAATTGGTAAAAATTGACCCAAAAGCCATTGGAGTTGGGCAATACCAACACGACGTGGATCAAAACAAATTAAAGGAAGAATTAGACAATACCGTGATTCGTTGCGTGAACTCGGTGGGAATCAATATCAATACGGCGAGTAAACATTTGTTGAGTTATGTGAGTGGAATAGGAGAGAAGCTGGCAGAAAATATTGTAACCTATCGTTCTGAAAACGGCCCTTTTACCGATAGAAAACAACTCAAAAAAGTGCCTCGTTTGGGCGACAAAGCCTACCAACAAGGAGTGGCTTTTATCCGTATTTCGAATGCCAAAAATCCTTTGGACAATTCGGCGGTGCATCCCGAAGCATACAGTATTGTTGAAAAAATGGCCAAAGATTTGAAATTGACCGTAAACGATTTGATTGCCAATAAAGAAAAAACAGCTTTAATAAAACCAGAAAACTATATAACAGCGGATATTGGAGTTTTGACTTTGAAAGATATTATAAAAGAGCTCGAAAAACCGGGATTGGACCCTAGAAAAGCAGCGACGGTTTTTGAATTTGACCCTAATGTAAAATCGATAAAAGATGTTAGAACCGGAATGATTCTTCCCGGAATTGTCAATAACATTACCAATTTTGGCTGTTTTGTGGATATTGGAGTAAAAGAAAGTGGATTGGTTCATATTTCTCAACTCAAAGCCGGTTTTGTGAGTGATGTGAATGAAGTAGTCAAATTACACCAACACGTTACCGTAAAAGTGGTTGAAGTGGATGAAGATAGAAAGCGTATTCAGTTGACGATGGTGATTTAAAGAAAAAGCGGGGCTTATTAATTTAAACCCCGCTTTTTTTATTTCTTTTATAGCTCTATAACACCACCGATGTTAAAGCCATCGCCATTATTTCTAATATTTGAGCCAGAAGCATTATTAATATTAGTTAAACCTGCAAATCCTTGGTAGTCTATTAAAATACCGAATTTTTTAGTAACTTCAATTTTATAACCGATACCAAAAGTCAATCCTAATTGGAAAGATTTTATATTATTATCTGTAATTTTTATACTATTTCCTGCAGGATCATTTACTTCTGCATTCAATAAAAAAGACGGACTTAATCCAAAATTTAAATTCCATTTTCTGGTGCTTCCAAAGTGCCAGTTAGCGTTTAATGGAATACTTAAATAGTTTAATTTATCTTCCCACACACCTCCTATATAATTGTATTCAGCCCCCATTTTGTTAAAGACCAATCCAGAACGCAAACTCCATCTATTATTAAAATAGTAATCTGCTGTTGCACCAAAAGCAACTCCCGAATTTGAGTCAGTATTGTCATTTTCATTATTTTCACTAAATGAAGAGTATCCAATTTTTGGAGTAATTTCGATAGTTCCTTTTTCTTTAGATTGTGCGTTAGCAAATGAAAATGAAATAAGGGTAATTAATGGAAGTAAAATTTTTTTCATATTATAAGTTTTTATTTAAAAGATGCGAATATAACTGTAAAAAACTTATAAAAAATACAAATAAGAAAAAATTTTAAACAGTTAGTTTTAGTCTATTTATTACTTGAATAATGTAATAGTAAGGTTTTAATAAACCTAATAATCAGGATTTCAAATTGATAATGAACAACATTTTAATTTAAGTAAAAAACTACAAAAAACAAAAAATACGTATTTTTACTTATATGTATAGAATTACGAATATCTAAAAAACCACCAACTCTAAGCAGATGAAATAATAAGTGACACTATTTTTTCATCTTCATTTATAAAGAATGTTTAAAAATAGAACCTTTTCTATGGCAGATTTAGAGCTTCAACACGCTGATAGAACTATTGTTTATTGCTAAAAATACATATATTTACTTAAAATAAGGACTATTACAGTTTAATTCACATTGAATTTGATATTTATCTGAATTTTATTTAGTATTTCAAAATGACAAATTGTACTAATGTCTTTTATTTTTAAAAAAGTAGGTTATGAAAGAAAATCAAGCCATTTGCAACAGTTGTAGTAATGAAAATTGTTTTATCAAAAAACATCTTCATTTGACCAACATGCAAAGTTTTATAGAGAAGAAACACAGTTTTACGTGCAAGAAATCACAACAGTTTATTATTGAGGGCGCACCCATTCAAGGACTTTATTTTGTCCAAAAAGGAAAGGTAAAAACGGTCAAAACAGGAATCAACGGCAGGGAACAAATTGTTCGCTTTACTACGGATGGAGATACAGTAGGTTTTAGAGGTTTTGGAACGAGCAATCGGTATTTGATTGGAGCTTATGCGCTGGAGGATACCGTTTTGTGTAATTTTAACAACGAAGTAATGATGGACATTCTTCAAAATGTTCCCGAATTCACTTATGATATGATGCTTTTTTATGCGGAGGAATTGAACAAGAGCGAGAACAACATTCGGAAAATTGCTCACATGAACGTGAGAGAACGCGTGATTGATATCCTATTATACATCCATAGAAAATTTGGTCAAACCAATGAATTGATTAATCTGGATTTGTCCCGAAAAGAAATCGCCGATTTTGCCGGAACGACTGAAGAGCAAGTGACTCGAGTGATTTCTAGTTTGAAAAGAGAAGAATTGATAAAAACCGTTGGTAAGAAAATAGGTTTGCAGCAAATCAATAAAATGAAATCGGAAATTATGGAACATAAGTATGTCTAAGTAGTTTTGGATTCTATGTCAGAATTAAATAAGCCCTTTTTGGGCTTTTTTTGTGGAAATAAATGACCATTTTGGAGTATGGGAATAAAATAATTTTTTTTGAACTTGACTAAGTACATATTATAGTTAAAAACTAAGTGTTGGTTGATAGCAATAAATAAAAGGGCTCGTAAAATTTTCTTGCGTAAACGCAATTAATAAATTGTATTCTGTAATTTTTTTTGTGTGTAAAAAAGAGGTTTTATACTGTAAAAAGCAAATACGTAAGTATTAATACGTATGTATATTTGCTTCATACTAATCAAAACCAATTTATTATGCAAAAGAGTACTACCACAATACAAAAAATAAAAGCACTAAAAGAAGGCCGAAATTTAAAATCTTTGGTATTAGGTTTGACTATAACATTATTGGGTTGCTATACCGCCAATGCACAGTTAACCGCTACAGGACAGTTAAGAACTCGATCAGAATTTAGAGACGGATACAGTACTTTGCAAGCAAAAGATGCAGAAACAGCGATTTTCACTTCTCAAAGAACCAGATTGAATGTTGGATTCACGGGATACAGATACAAATTTTTTGTAGCCATTCAAGATGTTCGTGTTTGGGGACAAGATGCTTCAACAATAAACAAATCGACAACTGCCGAAAATAACGGTGTACAACTGCACGAAGCTTGGGGCGAAATTATGTTGAACGATACAGTAAGCAGTATTCAAAATTTATCTTTAAAAATTGGACGCCAAGAGATTTCATACGATGACCAAAAAGTAATAGGAGCACTAGATTGGTTGCAACAAGCGCGTTACCACGACGCGATTGTCTTGAAATATTTCAATAAAGGATGGACAGCCGATTTTGGAGCCGCTTTCAACCAAAACAAAGAGCAATTGGTAGGAACTATTTACAATGGTGTACCAGCAGCTGGATCTGGTTATACTGCCGGAACAAACGGTTTGGGCACCAATTACAAATCATTGGAATATGCTTATATCGCTAAAAAGTTTTTCTTTGGTGACATCTCCTTTCTGTTCTTAAGTGACAATTTTAATAAATATACCAATGTAACTACGGGAACTCCAGCAGTAACAACCAAAGTAAACGAACAAGGAATCTGGACCCGTAACACTACTGGTTTCTACTATAATGTGAACGCAACCCGAAAACTGAAACTAGAAGGTAGCGTGTACCACCAATTTGGACATGACAAAAACGGTCGTAGTTTGAGCAGTAATTTGGCTTCGATTACAACGACTTTGCAAGTGGGAAGAAAATTATTTATAGGTCCTGGAGTAGATTATTTATCAGGAAACGACGGTACAAAAGCAGTTACTGCTACATCCGAGAACAATCAATTTGACCCACTTTATGGAACGCCACATAAATTCTGGGGATATATGGACTACTTCTATGCCCCAAGTGGTTTTGGCGCACAAGGTTTGTTAAACTACTTCTTGAAAGCCAAATACAACTTAAAAGACAACCTAACTCTTTTTGCTGACTTGCACGGTTTTGAATCGGCTAACTCTTTGTCAAATGGAGCAGGAGGAAAACAAACCAGTTATTTAGGAACGGAATTGGATTTGAAAATGAATTACAGCTTGACCAAAATGGTCAATATTGAAGCAGGTTATTCGGTAATGAAAGCTACCAAATCTATGGCATCCGCACAAGTCAAAAACGTGGCAAACGCAAACCTAACTCCGCAATGGGCGTATGTGATGGTGAATATTAAACCCAACTTTTTGAACAAAAAGTAATTGAATCAATCTTTAAAAAACAAAAAAATGATACAGACTAAAAAACAGATAAGCACGATTTTTACCACCTTGATGTTGGTAGCGTGCGTGGTTTTGTGCTCTTCTTTCAAAACAAATGCAACTCCACCAGCAAACGACCCGATCAAACTTGGCTTTATTCCCTTAACCGATTGTTCACCAATTGTTATGGCCAAAGAATTGGGTTTATTTAAAAAATACGGTGTTGAGGTAATAGTTACCAAAGAAACTTCTTGGGCCAATGTACGTGACAAAATCTTAACAGGCGAATTAGACGGAGCACATTGCTTATATACAATGCCATTTTCTGTTTACACAGGAGTAGGAGGAAAGGCAGGTTCTGAAATGAAAATCGCTATGATGCTTAACGTAAACGGACAAGCAATTACCCTATCCAATGATTTCTGTGGAAAAGTAGGTTTCAAACAAATGAATAAAGTGACGCCCGTTGTGGCCGCCAAATTGAAAGCCGAGAAAGAAGTAACTTTTGCGATGACTTTCCCTGGAGGAACCCACGATTTGTGGTTGAGAAACTGGATGTCATTGGCTGGTTTAAACCAAAAAGCGGTAAAAATCATCACGATTCCGCCTCCGCAAATGGTGGCTAATATGAAAGTAGGTAATATGGACGGATACTGCGTAGGCGAGCCTTGGGGCGGTGTTGCCGTAAAACAAGGAATTGGATTTACTCAAATTGCATCGCAGGATATTTGGAAAGACCACCCTGAAAAAGCATTGGTTGTCAACAAAGAATTTAGCGAAACCCGTCGTGAAGACTTAAAAAAAGTAATGAAAGCCATTCTCGAAGCTTGTATCTGGCTCGATAATCCTGCTAACCGCAAGAAAGCTGCCGCTATCATTGGGAAAGCACCTTATGTAAACGCCGCTCCAGATGTTATTGAGTCAAGATTAATGGGAGATTACAACCTAGGTTGCAACCAAGGAATCGAAGTTTACGACAAAGATTATATGTTGTTTTACAAAGGCGGAACAGTAAATTACCCTCGTAAATCGTACGCTATCTGGGCGATGGCACAGTTTGTTCGATTTGGATATTTGAAAGAAGAACCCAACTACAATGCGATTGCCGACAAATTAATTCTTCAGGATCTTTACGAAGAAGTAGCCAAAAGCATGAAAATCAAAATCCCAGCAGATGATATGAAACCGTTCTCCCTTACTATGGACAAAACGGTTTTCAATCCAGCAAACCCATCTGCTTATTTAAAAGTGGTGAAACATTAAAATAAGTAGGGCGTGACCCTGTTGAGCAAAGGGGCTTATTTATAGAACCGCTCATTCAGCCCCTTAGCGCAACAGGGTCGGGCTATCCCGAGCGCTATGGCGCCTTGCTCTATCCCTCACGCAGCTTCACGGATTTCAAGAGCAATATGCTTTTTTAGGCCACTGATTACACTGATTAGCACAGATTTTTTTAGTAGCAATAAATAAAATCTTTTTAATCCTTTAAATCTGAGGCAAAAGAAATAAAATCAATATGCTTTTTTAGGCCACTGATTACACTGATTAGCACAGATTTTTTTAGTAGCAATAAATAAAATCTTTTTAATCCTTTAAATCTGAGGCAAAAGAAATAAAATCAATATGCTTTTTTAGGCCACTGATTACACTGATTAGCACAGATTTTTTTAGTAGCAATAAATAAAATCTTTTTAATCCTTTAAATCTGTGGCAAAAGAAATAAAATCAATATGCTTTTAGTCCTTAGCAATTAAAAATTTAAACTCAGTAAAAGTTTAGTTTTCAAATTCAAAAGCAAAAAAACAGGAGTTCATAAGTACCAAAAAACATTAAAATTCACAATTATGTCACATTCAACAACAGCAACAATAGAAACCCAGGGGCTAGAAATAGCAAAATCTAAAAAGAAAATTATAGGTGGAATAATCAAGAAAAAAACACTTATAAAAGCGTCACGCTATATTTTAGAAAAAGCAAAATCAATTGCATTTGCCAGTATTGGATTGACCATTTTTTGCGGATTTTGGAGTCTATTGAGTTATTATACCAAAGAGGCGCTTCCTGGGCCAACAGCAACCTTAACCGTATTATTCGAAATGTTAAGCGATCCTTTTTATGATTATGGACCAAATGACAAAGGAATTGGTTTGCAATTGTTTGTCTCCATCAAAACCGTTTTATCGGGATTTTTATTGGGTTCATTATTTGCAATTCCTTTTGGAATTTTGATTGGTGCCAGTTCAATTTTCAAAAAAATATTTTACCCTATCGTTCAGTTCTTAAAACCAGTTTCGCCTTTGGCATGGTTTCCTATTGGTTTGGTGGTTTTCAAAGACACCGGAATGGCGACTATTTTCATTGTGTTTATCACCTCTTTGTGGTCTACCTTAATCAACACTTCTTTTGGGGTGAGTACCATTCCGCAAGATCATAAAAATGTAGCCAAGGCATTTGGTTTCTCAAAATGGAGGTATTTGACCAAAGTGGTTTTTCCATACACTTTGCCCCACATTATTACTGGATTGCGTTTGAGTATCAGCGTTGCCTGGCTGGTTATTGTTGCCGGCGAAATGTTATCAGGCGGTGCGGGAATCGGATTTTTTGTATGGGATAGCTGGAATGCACTGAGCTTAGAAAGAGTAATTTCGGCCATCATCATCATCGGATTTGTCGGAATTATTTTTGACGGATTTTTTACAATGATTGAGAAAAAAGTATCTTATAAAGCTTAAAATAGTTTAGAGGTTTAAAGTTGTTTAAAAGTTTAATATAGTTGAAAAACTTAAGCTTAGTTCACACAAACGTTAAACCATTAAACAACTTTAAACTTTTACCATTAAATTTTAAACAATCTTAAAAAAAACTATCATGAGCTATTTAGAAATAAAAGATTTGGAAATCTCTTTTCCAACTCCAAAAGGGAAATACATTGCAGTAAAAGACATTAACCTTTCTATCAAAAAAGGAGAAATCATATCAATCATCGGACATTCGGGTTGTGGAAAATCGACCATTATGAACGCCATAGGAGGGATGCTTACCCCAACAGGAGGATCGGTAGTATTGGACAATAAAAACATCAAAGGGCCAGGACCGGATCGCGGAATTGTTTTTCAAAACTATTCGTTATTGCCTTGGTTGACGGTGGAAAACAATATTTTTCAAGCGGTGGATTCGGTTATGGATTGTTCCAAAGCCGAGAAACACGAGATTGTGATTCAGAACCTCAAAATGGTGAATCTGTTCCAACACAAAGATAAATTACCGGCACAGCTATCGGGCGGGATGAAACAAAGAGTGGCTATTGCGAGAGCTTTTGCCATCAATCCAGGAGTTTTATTGATGGACGAACCTTTTGGCGCATTGGATGCTTTAACCAAAGGTTCGATGCAACTCGAAGTTTTGAAATTATGGAATCTGAATAACAGAGAGAAAACCATCGTGATGATTACGCATGATATCGAAGAAGCGCTGTTCTTATCAGACCGAATTGTGGTTTTGCACAATGGCCCAGCTTCTACAATTAGAGAAATTGTTGAGGTTCATTTACCAAGACCACGAAATAAGATTGAAATTGTAAAAACTCCCGAATATATTGAGTTAAGAGATCATTTATTACACCTCTTGACCGACCACTTCTCTATTGAAGACATGGGAGTTGCTTATAAAAGCTAGTTAATTTTGTTTGCCCCAAAAAAGGCTTTTCAAGAAATTGAAAAGCCTTTTTTGATTAAAATAAAAAATCCCAAACTCCGTAATAATATTGAAATTTTTGTTTTTTTAGGTTTCTAAAGGTTTTTCAAGAAATTGAGAAAATCATTTTTTGAGCTCAATTATATTTTACTTTAAAAAATTTTTTTAATACTTTTTTTTGTAGATTTATATTGTAAATCAATTAAAATCAAATCTTTATGAACACAAATTTAAAACAATTCTTAGTGACGGTATTATTTGTAGCAATGATACCAGTAGTTTCTTTAGCACAAAAAAAAGTTGATGTTACTTTGTCACCAGATAGCCCAAACAAAGTAATCAAAGGCACTTTTAAGGGAGATGCTTATATTGACTACGCAGTTTATGTAGAAGAAGGACAAATGTTTAAAGTTACTTTTAAAGGAAGTACCAATTCGTCTTCTTTTAACTTGATGGCCCCAGACTCTGATGGCGCTGCCATGCACATTGGTGATACTGCAGGAAATGTTTTTTCGGGAAAAATAGCTAAAAGTGGTGTTTACACCATTAGAGTTTCTCAAATGAGGAGCGCTGCTAGAAAAGGAACGAGTGTGTCCTTTACCCTGACACTAAGTAATAAGAGTCCAAAATAAAAAAGGTCTTGTAAATAAAAGATTGACTGTAATTTGTTCTACTTATTACAGTCTTTTTTTATTTATAAAGGTCAAGAATAGAATATCTTTTCAGTAGGGTAGCGGTTCAATAATTAGTAATCGATATAAAACGATTAAGAATGTTTGTTCTTTTATTTAATGAGTGTCTTGATTTTTTAAACTCTTTATGTTCAATAAAACTAGACTTTTCCTTGGGTTAGAGCAAAATGAATCAGCCAATAAATAAAAAGAATTAAACTCGAAAACAGCATTCCAAAAAGAGTCGAAAGTAACGATCTAGTAATTATACTGGCTTTAGAATAAATATTTTTATCATAAAAAAACTGGTATAAAAACCAAAAAGAATAAGCCATTACAGCATAGCTAGATATTTGATTAAGTGTTTTTAAAAAAGTTAGGTTCGAAACGAATATTGAAAACAGCGTCACAATTTTTGTAATGATCAATAATCCCGAGGATTTATAGATATTTAAAATTAGATGTTCCGAAAAGAAGAATTTGCTTTTTTTGAAAAATAGAAATGTAAAAACAGAAATAATAGGAATGGTTATAAAAATATAAGTTTTTGGATTTTCACGAACAAATGTAAAAAAAGTATTTAACAACTTTTTTTCATTGGCATCCTCGATTGAAGTAGCTATATCGGCTACTGTTACCTTGGCATATTTATCTAAAAAAATTGCGATAGTTGTTAGTTATAAGAACAGACCCATGTAATTCATGTGACTAACTCTTTTGCCTAATATATATTCTCTTATCGAATGACCTGGTCTAGTAGCTAATTCTTTTAAGGTAAAAAAAATGGGACTTTTGACTAAAGAATAATACTGTTTTGCAATATCATTTTTGAAAATTTCCTTAAACGAAAATCGAGTTGTACTTGTTTTTTGACCACAATTAAAACAGAAAGTACCAGAAGCTTCAGAATCACAATTTAAACATTTCATAGAAAAAAGGGATTGAAATTAATTTGGTTTTAAATCATTAGAACATCAATTTTTATTAAATTACGATTATTTTAAAATCCAATAGAGTTAGCCTTGTAAAAGGCTTTTCAATTTTTGAAAAGCCTTTTTTAGGGTATAATAATGATAAGCATCATCAGGATTTACAATTTTCTGGAATCAGTTAAATAAAGTATACGTTTAAATTTTTTGAATACTTTATCTGGATATAAACAAGTAACCGACTTTTTGTTTTACAATTCCACTAATTGGGTTTTTATATTTTATAACATAAAAATAGGTTCCTGCAGGAAGTTCGTTATTTTTATTAATGATTCCCTTTCCTTCGGCAATACCATTAAAGACATTAGTTGTATTATTATAGGCATTTGTTTTAAAGACCAATTGGCCCCAACGGTTAAAAATTTCAACGGTATTATCTGGATAGTTTTCAATTTTCTCTATTGTTAGTCCGTCATTTATACCGTCATTATTTGGGGAAACTGCATTTTTAACAACAATATCACAATCAGAAGAACTATTATCTAATTCACAAGGGTCTTTAATTGTAATGGCTATTGTTGCTGATGAACAAATACTCGAATTCAAAGCATAACAGATAGAGTAGGTTAATACATAACTTCCAATTGCTGATCCTTGAGGAATAATGATTTTTCCTTGATTATCAATTGTAATACCTGGTAAACCATTGGAATCTGTGATTGAAACGGTTACATCTGAAATATTAATTGGCCCATTATTTTCTTTATCATTAGTCAAAACATCCAAAACTACACCTTTGGAGGAATCAATAGGTGTTGTGCTATAATCATCATTTACAGCGACAAGATCAAGAGATAGAATAGCAATTGATTTTGTCACCGTTGTAGAACAGCCTTGACTATTTGTAACAGTATAACTGATAACGACATTTCCAAGGGCAAGACCCGTAACTAAACCAGAGGCCGAAATTGTAGCAATTGAAATGGCACTACTTTGCCAAGTTCCTCTTGGTGTTGTATTGCTTAATTGCGAGCTACTTCCCAAATCAATAGCGCTATCACCAATGATTGGATTTACAATAGGAGTAGTGGCCGTTATTACAACAGGATCACTGAACTCACTCGTACAGTTATTTTTGGAAGTCGAAACAGTATAGGAGCCACTAGTTGTAGCAGTATAAACACTGGCTATTGCACCAGATATAAGCACCCCATCTTTGTACCACTGATTTACTTTAGGAGCACTGCTTCTTAATACTACTGAACCCGTAGTACAAAAGGCGGATAATCCTGTAGTGGTAATAATGGGTTGTATTGGCTGCGCTGCTACCGTTATGGTCTTGGTCACACTAGTCACACAACCACTCGTATTGCTAGCGCTATAACTAATAATTACATTACCTGCACTCACTCCTGTTACCACACCCAAGGCATCAATAGTAGCGATGCCTGTATTGCTGCTGCTCCAAATTCCTGCTGTGGTAGTACTTGCAAGGGTGATACTCGAATTAGCACAAATCGTGTCTCCTCCTGTAATAGGTGCCACGATTCGGTTAGGATTTACCGTTACTAATACAGGGGCACTCAAACCGCTCACACAACCCGATGGATTGCTACTCTCAACGGTATAGGTTCCAGTGGTAGTAACAATATAATCACTTCCGGTTACTCCTGGAATTGCTGCTCCGTTATTGAACCATTTATTGCCTGTTAAGGAGGAGGTATGCAAACGCACACTAGCCCCTTCACAAATAATCGTGTTGCCTGTGGCATTCAAGGTTGGCACACTTAGGCTGGCATTGGCCGTTACTGTTACTTGGTTACTCTCCAAACTGGTACATCCATTTTGAGTCACTACTACCGTATAAATACCTGAATTGGTAGCGGTATAACTATTGGCGGTAGCTCCTGCTATAGCCACACCCTCTTTATACCATTGGTTACCTGTATTGGCACTACTTCTTAACACTACCGAGTCCGGTGCACAGAAACTAGTAGCCCCTGATGTGGTAATGCTTGGCTTGTTAGGTAAAGCCGTTACCGTGATGTCTTTACTCACACTGCTCACACAGCCAAATTTAGTGATAACGGTAAAAGTAATGGTGGCCGTTCCTGCACTCACTCCAGTGACCAATCCTGAGCCATCCACACTAGCAATACCTGTATTGCTAGTACTCCAAACGCCTTTGAGAATCGTATTGCTTAGTTGAATACTAGATCCCGCACACACCACTCCTGCCCCTGTTATTGGGTCTACCGCAGGTACAGCACTCACTTTGACTTCCACCGCTGTACTTTCTTGACTTGTACAGCCATTTAGCGTATTAATTACCGTATAGAATCCTGAATCAGTGGCAGTAAACACCTTGGCTGTAGCCCCCACTATTGGCGTACCGTCTTTATACCACTGGTTGCCTGTTGTGGCACTGCTGGTTAAAACTACTGTATCCGGCGCACAGAAACTTGTGGCCCCTGAAACAGTAATGGTAGGCTGTATCGGTTGGGCTATAACTGTAATGGTTTTGCTTACACTAGTTGTACAACCACTTGTATTGCTTGCGCTATAGGTAATAGTGACCGTACCGGCACTCACTCCTGTGACTACACCCGAACCATCAATAGTAGCGACACCTATATTGCTGCTGCTCCAAACTCCTCCTGAGGTGGTGCTAGAGAGTACTGTGCTTGAATTAGCACAAACCGTGTTTGCTCCTGTAATAAGTGCCACAATTCGGTTAGGGTTTACCGTTACCAGTATCGGTGTGCTTGTTCCACTCACGCAACCTGAGGTGTTGCTACTCTCTACGGTATAAGAACCTGTGGTGGTCGCGATATAATCACTTCCAGTTACTCCTGGAATTGCTACTCCGTTATTGAACCATATATTCCCTGACGGTGATGATGTGTGTAAACGAACACTAGCCCCTTCACAAATAATCGTGTTGCCTGTGGCATTTAATATTGGCACACTTAGGCTGGCATTGGCCGTCACCGTTACTTGGTTACTCTCCAAACTGGCACATCCATTTTGAGTCACTACTACCGTATAAATTCCTGAATTGGTAGCGGTATAACTATTGGCTGTAGCTCCTGTTATCGCCACACCCTCTTTATACCATTGGTTGCCTGTATTGGCACTGCTTCTCAGTACCACCGAGCTTGGGGCACAGAAACTAGTACTGCCCGAAGTCGTAATGCTTGGTTTGTTGGGTAAAGCCGTTACTATGATGTCTTTACTCACACTAGTCACGCATCCAAATTTAGTGGTAACAGTAAAAGTAATGGTAGCCGTTCCTGCACTTACTCCCGTTACTATACCTGAAGCATCTACATTGGCGATACCGGTATTGCTAGTACTCCAAACGCCTTTAAGGATGGTATTGCTTAACTGTATTGTATTTCCTGCACACACCACTGTTGCTCCTACTATAGGATCTACCACTGGTGGCATACTAACGGTAACTACCACTGGAATGCTCTCTAGACTAGAACAGCCGTTTATCGTACTAATGACTGTATAAGATCCTGAATCCGATGCAGTATAGACTCTAGCGGTAGCACCCGTTATCGCAGCGCCGTCTTTGTACCACTGGTTGCCTGTTGTAGCACTACTAGTTAAAGTAACTGTTGCTGGAGAACAGAAACTTGTGACTCCTGAAGCGGTAATGGTAGGCTGTATCGGTTGGGCTATAACTGTAATGGTTTTGCTTACACTAGTTGTACAACCACTTGTATTGCTTGCGCTATAGGTAATGGTTACTGTACCCGCACTCACCCCTGTCACTACTCCAGAACCATCAATACTTGCGATGCCGGTATTGCTGCTACTCCAAACTCCTGCTGTGGTAGTACTTGCAAGAGTGATGCTAGAACCCTCACAAACCCTGTCTGCTCCTATAATAGGTGCTACAATTCGGTTCGGATCAACCGTTACCAGTATCGGAGCGCTTAAGCCACTCACACAACCCGTCGTATTGATGGTCTCTACGGTATAAGTACCTGTGGTGGTCGCGATATAATCACTTCCGGTTTCTCCTGGAATCTCTACACCGTCTTTAAACCATTTATTGCCTGTAAGTGAAGAGGTGTGTAAACGCACACTACCTCCTTCACAAATAATCGTGTTACCTGTAGCATTGAGCGTTGGAGCACTTGGGGTGGCATTGGCCGTTACTGTTACTTGGTCACTCTCTAGGCTAACACATCCATTTTGAGTAACTACTAGTGTGTAAATACCCGAATCAGTAGCGGTATAATTATTGGCTGTAGCTCCTTGAATGGCTACACCCTCTTTAAACCATTGGTTGCCAGTATTGGCACTGCTTCTCAGTACCACCGAGCCTGGGGCACAGAAGCTTGTACTACTAGCTGCCGTAACCGAAGGCTTACGAGGTAAAGTACTAACTGTAATCTCTTTGCTAACACTGCTTGAACAACCCGATAATCGGGCGGTAAAGGTATACGTAATTGTTACCCTACCTGCACTGATTCCTGTTAAAAGCCCTGAACCATCAATAGTGGCAATACCTGTATTACTACTACTCCACACTCCTCTAGGAAACGTATTGCTCAGCAAGGTCGTTGTACTTGTACATACTACATCCGCTCCAGTTATGGGGTCTAACACTGGTACCACATTCGCCTGAACCACAACAGCGGCACTCTCAATACTCGAACAACCACTTTGGGTGCTAATTACCGTATAAGATCCTGAGTCAGTAGCAGTATAAACACTCGCTGTTGCCCCTACTATAGGTAAACCATCTTTATACCACTGATTTCCTGTGGTTGCACTACTACTCAATACTACCGAACCCGGTATACAAAATGTAGTAGGACCTGAAGTTCCTATAACAGGTGTTACTGGCTCTGGGGTTACTGTAATGGTTTTGCTTACACTAGTCACGCAACCACTTGTATTGCTTGCACTATAAGTAATGGTGACCGTACCGCCAATTATTCCTGTAACCTCACCCGATCCATCAACAGTGGCAATACCGGTGTTGCTACTACTCCAAACCCCACCTGCAGTAGCATTGCTTAAGGTGATGCTCGCATTGGCACAAACCCTGTCCGCTCCTGTGATAGACGCTACAATTTTATTTGGGTTTACCGTTACCAGTATCGGAGCGCTTGTGCCACTCACGCAACCTGTCGCATTGATTGTCTCTACGGTATAAGTACCCGTAGTGGTCGCGATATAATCACTTCCAGTTTCCCCTGGAATTTCTACTCCATTTTTAAACCATTTATTACCTGTCGGAGAGGAAGTATGCAAACGTATACTTTTTCCTTCACAAATAATCGTGTTGCCTGTAGCATTGAGCGTTGGGACACTTGGGGTAGCGTTGGCCGTTACTGTTACTTGGTCACTCTCTATACTAACACAGCTATTTTGCGTCACAATTACGGTGTAAATACCCGAAACGGTGGCGGTATAGGTGGTGGCGGTGGCTCCTGTTATGGCGGCGCCGTCTTTGTACCACTGATTGCCTGAACTAGCACTACTTCTTAAGACCACTGAGCCTGGGGCACAGAAGCTTGTAGCCCCTGATGTGGAAATGCTTGGCTTACTAGGTAAAGTAGTAACCGTAATCTCTTTGCTAACAGTACTTGAACAACCCGATAATCGGCTGGTTATGGTATACGTAATTGTTACCCTACCTGCACTGATTCCTGTTAAAAGTCCTGAACCATCAATAGTAGCGATACCTGTATTACTACTACTCCATACTCCTCTAGGAAACGTATTGCTTAGCAAAGTCGTAGTACTTGTACATACTAGATCCGCTCCAGTTATTGGGTCTAAGAAAGGTACCACATTTGCCTGAACCACAACTGCGGCACTCTCAATACTCGAACAACCACTTTGGGTGCTAATTACCGTATAAGATCCTGAGTCAGTAGCAGTATAAACATTCGCTGTCGCCCCTGCTATAGGTCCACCATTTTTATACCACTGATTTCCTGTGGTTGCACTACTACTCAATACTACCGAACCCGGTATACAAAATGAAGTAGGACCTGAAGTTGCTATAACAGGTGTTACTGGCTCTGGTGTTACCGTGATGGTTTTGCTTACACTAGTCACGCAACCACTTGAATTGGTCACGCTATAACTAATGCTTACCGTACCGCCAATTATTCCCGTAACCTCTCCCGATCCATCAATAGTGGCAATACCGGTGTTGCTACTACTCCAAACCCCACCTGCAGTAGCATTGCTTAAGGTGATGCTCGCATTGGCACAAACCCTGTCTGCTCCAGTAATAGGTGCCACAATTCGGTTCGGATCAACCGTTACTAGTATCGGAGCGCTTGTGCCACTCACGCAACCTGTCGTATTGATTGTCTCTACAGTATATGATCCACTAGTGGTTACAATATAATCACTGCCAGTTTCCCCTGGAATTTCTATTCCATTTTTAAACCATTTATTGCCTGTTAAAGAGGACGTGTGTAAACGAAGACTTGCCCCTTCACAAATAACCGTATTACCTGTCGCATTCAATGTAGGGATACTTGGGGTAGCATTGGCTGATACCGTTACTTGGTCACTCTCTAGGCTAACACAGCTGTTTTGCGTCACAATTACGCTATAACTACCCGAATCGGTGGCGGTATAACTGTTTGTTGTTGCTCCTGCTATGGCAGTACCGTCTTTATACCATTGGTTGCCTGAACTGGCACTACTTCTTAAGACCACTGAGCCTGGGGTACAGAAGCTTGTAGCTCCTGATGTGGAAATGCTTGGCTTACTAGGCAAAGTACCAACTGTAATCTCTTTGCTAACACTGCTTGAACAACCCGATAATCGGGCGGTAAAGGTATACGTAATCGTTACCCTACCTGCACTGATTCCTGTTAAAAGCCCTGAACCATCAATAGTGGCAATACCTGTATTACTACTACTCCATACTCCCCTAGGAATCGTATTGCTTAGCAAAGACGTTGTGCTTGTACATACAACATCCGCTCCAGTTATGGGGTCTAACACTGGTACTACATTTGCCTGAACCACAACAGCGCCACTCACAATACTTGAACAACCGTTTTGGGTCCTAATTACCCTATAGGATCCTGAGTCAGTAGCAGTATAAACATTCGCTGTCGCCCCTGCTATAGGTAAACCATCTTTATACCACTGATTTCCTGTGGTGGCACTACTACTCAATACTACCGAACCCGGTATACAAAATGTAGTAGGACCTGAAGTTCCTATAACAGGGGTTACTGGCTCTTGGGTTACCATAATGGTTTTGGTTACACTCGTCACACAACCACTTGAACTGGTCACGCTATAACTAATGCTTACCGTACCACCAATTATTCCTGTAACCTCTCCCGATCCATCAATAGTGGCAATACCAGTGTTGCTACTACTCCAAACCCCACCTGTAGTAGCATTGCTTAAGGTGATGCTCGCATTGGCACAAACCCTGTCTGCTCCTGTGATAGGCACTACTATTGGGTTAGGGTTTACCGTTACCACAATAGGCACACTCAAACCACTTACGCAACCCGTCGTATTGATACTCTCTACTGTATAAGTACCCGTAGTGGTCGCGATATAATCACTGCCGGTTTCCCCTAGAATTTCTATTCCATTTTTAAACCATATATTCCCTGACGGTGATGACGTGTGTAATCTCACACTTGCCCCTTCACAAATAACCGTGTTGCCTGTAGCATTGAGCGTTGGAACACTCGGGGTAGCGTTGGCTGTTACCGTTACTTGGTTACTCTCAACACTAACACAGCTGTTTTGCGTCACTATTACCGTGTAGATACCTGAATCGGTGGCGGTATAACTGTTTGTTGTTGCTCCTGCTATGGCGTTACCGTCTTTGTACCACTGATTGCCTGTTGTAGCACTACTTCTTAAGACCACTGACCCTGGGGCACAGAAGCTTGTAGCCCCTGATGTGGTAATACTTGGCTTACTAGGTAAAGTACTAACCGTAATCTCTTTACTAACAGTACTTGAACAACCCGATAATCGGGAGGTAAAGGTATACGTAATTGTTACCCTACCCGCACTGATTCCTGTTAAAAGCCCTGAACCATCAATAGTAGCAATACCTGTATTACTACTACTCCACACTCCTCTAGGAATCGTATTGCTCAGCAAAGTCGTAGTGCTTGTACATACTACATCCGCTCCAGTTATTGGGTCTAAGAAAGGTAAACCATTCGCCCGAACCACAACAGCGCCACTATCATTACTCGAACAACCATTTTGAGTACTAACAACCGTATAAGTTCCTGAATCTGTAGCAGTATAAACACTCGCTGTTGCCCCTACTATAGGTAAACCATCTTTATACCACTGATTTCCTGTGGTTGCACTACTACTCAATACTACCGAACCCGGTAAACAAAAGGAAGTAGGACCTGAAGTTGCTATAACAGGTGTTACTGGCTCTGGTGTTACTGTAATGGTTTTGCTTACACTAGTCACACAACCACTTGTATTGCTTGCACTATAGGTAATGGTGACCGTACCGCCAATTATTCCTGTAACCTCTCCCGATCCATCAACAGTGGCAATACCAGTGTTACTACTACTCCAAACCCCACCTACAGTAGCATTGCTTAAGGTGATGCTCGCATTGGCACAAACCCTGTCCGCTCCTGTAATAGGTGCCACAATTCGGTTGGGGTTTATCGTTACCACAATAGGCACACTCAAGCCGCTCACGCAACCCGATGTGTTACTACTCTCTACAGTATAAGTACCTGTAGTGGTCGCGATATAATCACTGCCGGTTACTCCAGGAATTACTAGTCCGTCTTTAAACCATATATTGTCAGTTAATGAAGAGGTGTGTAAACGAACACTGCCTCCTTCACAAATAATCGTATTGCCTGTAGCGTTCAATGTTGGAACACTCGGGGTAACATTGGCTGTTACCGTTACTTGGTCACTCTCAACACTAACACAACCGTTTTGCGTCACTAGTACCGTGTAAATACCCGAATCAGCGGCTGTATAACTGCTGGTTGTTGCTCCTGTTATGGCGCTGCCTTCTTTGTACCACTGATTGCCTGAACTGGCGCTACTAGTTAAAACCACCGATCCTGGGGCGCAGAAACTAGTACTGCCCGAAGTCGTGATACTAGGTTTAGATGGTGAGGCAATTACGGTAATATCTTTACTCACACTAGTAGCACAGCCAAACTTAGTGGTAACGGTAAAAGTAATGGTGGCTGTTCCAGCACTTACTCCCGTTACTCTACCTGAACCATCTACATTGGCGATGCTTGTACTGCTAGTACTCCAAACGCCGCCAGAAGTGGCATTGGTTAGTTGTAATGTATTTCCTGCACACACCACTGCTGCCCCTACTATAGGGTCTACTACTGGTGGCACACTAACGGTGACTACCATCGCAGCACTTTCTGCACTAGCGCAACCATCTATCGTACTAATTACAGTATAAGAACCTGATTCCGCTGTAGTATAGACGCTATCGGTAGCGCCCGTTATCGCGCTGCCGTCTTTGTACCACTGGTTGCCTGTTGTAGCACTACTGCTTAGAGTCACCGTTGCAGGGGAACAGAAACTTGTCGCTCCTGAAGCGGTAATGGTAGGCTGTATCGGTTGGGCTATGACCGTAATGGTTTTGCTTACACTAGTCACGCAACCACTGCTATTGGCCTCGCTGTAGGTAATGGTTACTGTACCAGCACTCACTCCTGTTACCACTCCCGAACCATCAATACTTGCGATACCGGTATTGCTGCTACTCCAAACACCTGCTGTGGTAGTACTTACAAGGGTGATACTCGAATTGGCACAAACCTTGTCTGCTCCTGTAATAGGGGCTACAATTCGGTTGGGGTTTACCGTTACCAGTATCGGTGTGCTCAATCCACTCACACAACCCGCCGTATTGATTGTCTCTACAGTATAAGAACCCGTAGTCGTCGCGTTATAATCACTGCCGGTTTCCCCTGGAATCTCTATTCCATTTTTGAACCATTTATTGCCTGTTAATGAAGAGGTGTGTAAACGCACACTGCCTCCTTCACAAATAACCGTATTGCCATTAGCATTCAACGTTGGGGCACTCGAAGCAATATTAGCCGTCACCTCTACTAAATCGCTCTCTTGACTAATACAACCATTTTGAGTTACAATTACAGTATAGGTATTAGTATCGGTTGCTGTATAACTTGTACCAGTAGCACCATCAATTGCAACACGATCTTTGTACCACTGATTGCCTGTTGCAGCGCTGCTAGTTAAAACCACCGATCCTGGTGCACAGAAACTAGTGGGGCCTGATGTGGTAATGCTTGGCTTGTTGGGTAATGCCGTTACCGTGATGGTTCCTGTTACATTAGCAAGTGGAGGACATTGTGCACTACTCAATTGAATGGTATAATTGAAAACCCCCGAAGCAGTAGGCGTACCACTAATGGTTAAGGCATTAGATGAAAAATTAGCACTCACTCCCGCTGGCAAGTCTGTGACCACTGCATTTGTGATTTTTGAAGTAGTGTAAACAATAGACATAAGCGCTGTATTGGTACATACCGTTTGCGCATCGGTTCCTACAGCAGAAGTAAGCTGGATTGTTGGAGGCGAAGTCAAAAAGGTAAAAACAGCATTATTTGGTAAATCAACACCTGTGAAATACAAAATGTTATTGGCATAAGACGCAGCATCTATGGTGGTTGCCGCAATAAACTCCCCGTCTTCATCGGAATCCACAAGCAGTTTAAAATCAGCTGCAGTGCTAGCAGACAAACAAAGTCCTGTAGTATCAAAACTTAAATTATAAGTTCCTGGGGTATTGGTTTTTTTTACTTTCCACTCACGAGCAAGACGTCTTTTGCCCAATAAATTGGTAGGCAAATCGGTAGTTTGCTCCGTCAATGCCGCATTATCGTGACCCATCATCAAGAAATCACCATCATTAAGCGATGTTGGATCACTCAATACGATATTTCCTTTACCGCTTTGCCCTTTTCCGTCCCCACTTCCTGTGTTGATGCTGTTAGACTGAGATTGATTTAATGAACTAGCATCATCTTTTCCAATACCAAATACATCGTGCCAATACTTGGTATCATTCCAAAGAACAGTACCTGATGAATTGACATAATTAACAAAAGATGGGTCTAAAGTGATTCCATATTTGATTGCCAAATAAGATTCTACTTTGGCTCTATCTACCCCGTTGAGTCCACTATTATAAGTAATAATTTCAGCTACCTCACCATTAAAGTTGAAAAAACTTGGATTTTTTGTTCCACCTATTAATGGCGTTAAGGGAATTGCCGTATATTCTACACCGCCAGTAGATGTTGCTTCTACCAAACTATTCTTTCCATTCGTCCAAGCATTCGCAAACGGAGCAGCTATTGGGGAAACATCAATAGTTTGGAGGTTAAACTTATCATAATTAATGGATGATGGAAAGGACAGATACGCATCTGCAATTGCATTCAATTCAAAGTAAACATAAGTATTATCGTTTGTTGGACCTAAAAAAAGACCCGTAGTCACATTATTATTACCATCAAAGCGTCCAAATAATGAAGTCGTTCTTGCAGGACTGCTTGTAGCGTTTTTATATACCGCAAACGCTTGTACTACATTGATGTCTGTATTCCCTTCTAATCTATTGGCTGGTAATACCCCTGTAGTGTAACCATTTGAAAAACTTGCGGTTGGATTAAAATTGATACCATTGGTTTGATATCCAATAGTACCCTGTTTTGTAAATGTATTGGTTCTTGTTTGATCCACCCATCCTGTTACATTAGCACCTGAATTAGTGACACCTTCGTTTGATTTTAACCAAAGGTTAGCACCAGAAACACCACCAGGATTGGCGGCAGCAAAAGTTGTAAACGTTTTATCTTCACCAAAAGCATCACCAACCGGAGTATTCGCTTTTACTCGATAATGATAGGTTGTTAGTGGTTGTAAATTAATTAAATTAGTTGTTACAGGAATTGAAGTACTCCCCGCACCACTTGAAGGAGTGGCAGCCTGAGTTTGTCCGTAAGCAGTTGTCGTTCCATATTCGAAAGAAATTGTTGCGTTATAACCGAATGGGTTTACATCCCCCGTAAGTGTTACTGTTTCTGATGCAATATTCTGAGCGATTCCAGTAGTTACAACAGGCAAAGGAAATGCTTGCACCCATATACCAATGCTTACAGAGGCGGCTACATTGCCTTGAGGATCACTAATTCTTCGCAGACCTTGACTTGGTATCCATACCATTCCATTGGAACTACCGCATGTATGTATAATATTGCCTTTCAAAGCACTACCAAATGGAGTCGGGCAATTTGCTTGAAGTGTAAGAAAAGAAGAGGATGCACCTACCCAAAAACTATTCCATCTTTCATCGTCGGTAAGGTTTAAATCTCCACGATGAAGGGTTTCTCCCGACTTTATTTTGGATAAAATAATTCTATTGTCATTTGTTACATCCATCACACCATCACTAGATTTAATTTTCGCACTGGCTAAGGTTCCCAAATTGGACAAAGCACTGCTACTTAGAATACCTCTGGTGGTTACATCCAAACTGGTCACATCTTGTAAATTTTGTGAAACAGGAGTACCAGCATCATTCAAGACTAAAACCCAACCATTTTCGACTTTGGTTTCAAACAAATTGCCATTTAAGTTAAAGTAATATAGGCCAGTAGCTATGCCACTATTTACTTGACCCAATTTGGTAAAAGGATTACATCCTGTGCCCAAAGGTTCGGCTGGATTGGAGGCAGTACTAACTGTATACGTATCCGCAGAAATAACGGTACCACCTGCTGCAGTAAGCTGTACAGTCCCCGTAGTACCATTCCCAATTTTTACAGTTACACTGGTCTCAGTAGTGCTAATAACAGTCGCCGCTGTACCTCCAACCGTTACAACTTGGACAGTAGCTAAATTGGTCCCGTTTATTACCAGAGTAGATCCGATGCAGCCATTTAAACTCGATAAACTCGTAATTGTTGGAGGGTCTACTTTTTTAATCCATAAACCAAAGCTAATCCCTGCTCCAACAAAACCAGCCGCATCGGTGATTTCACGAACGCCTCTATTAGGGATCCAGTTGAGTGTATTAGAAGGTCCACAAATATGAATCACACTTCCATTTAATACACTTCCATCTCCTGAAGGACAGGTTGCATTTGTGGTGAGAAATACAGCACCAACCCCCGTCCAAGAATCATTGATAGCATTATCATTCGATCCTTGATGCAAGGTTTGATTTGATTTCAATCTTGAAATAAGGGTAGCATTGTTAGTAACAACATCTACCACTCCGTTACTCGATTTAACTTTTATACCACTAAAATCACCTAAACTCGACAAGGCACTGCTGCTCAATATTCCTCTTGTAGTTACGTCTAAGGTGGTAACTACTTGTAATGCTTGATTAACCCTTGCGCCTGCATCATTCAACACCAATACCCAGCCATTCTCTACTTTGGTCTGAATTGTTGTTCCACCAAAGGAAAAATAATAGGAGCCATCGGGAGTTGAACTAGTAACTTGATTCACACTGGTAAAAGGATTACAAACTGATCCCAAAGTACCCCCTAAAGTTACCGTAAAGACCTCGGTTGAAGTAGCTGTACCTCCATCGGTTGTGACTGAAACGGTCCCAGTAGTGCCAATCCCCACTGTTACGGTAACACTGGTAGCTGTAGTACTAACAATTGTTGCAGGCGTACCGCCTATGGTAACGGTTTGTGTATTGTTCAAAAATGTTCCGTTAATCGTCAAAGAAGAACCACATAAACCGCTTGTAGCCGACAAGCTTATAATAGTTGGAGGAGTTATTTTTTGCACCCAGAGACCAAAACTGACACTGCTTGCGACATTACCTTGACCATCGTTGATTCTTCGAAAGCCAAGGTTGGGAATCCAATTGGTTCCCGTAGAGCTTCCGCAGGTATGGATAATATTCCCTTTCAGGGATGAACCTTGTGAAGTCGCGCAAAATGCATCGTCTTTTATATTATTAGAAGAAGCACCTACCCACGAATCATTAATAGCATTATCCGCTTGCCCTTGATGAATCGTTTGTCCTGCTTTTATACGGTTGATAATTGTAGTATTATTGCTTTTCACATCGATTATCCCATCACTTGAGCGAATATTTACATTATCAAAATCTCCCAAATTAGCTAAGGCACTGTTACTGACTATCCCTCTTATAGTAACATCTAAATTGGTTACTTCTTGTAAATCTTGCGATATAGGAGCCCCTACATCATTAATTATTAATACCCATCCCTTCTCTACTTTCGTTTGAAAGGTAGTCCCTCCTAAATTAAAATAGTAGGTACCATCAGGTGTTGAGCTGGTAACTTGATTGACATTGGTAAACGGATTACATACTGAACCCAAAGCATCTGCAGGGTTAATGGAAACGGTAAATGTTTCAGCCGAAGTTACTGTGCCTCCATCGGTAGTGATTGAAACGGTTCCAGTAGTGCCAATCCCAACCGTTACGGTAACATTGTTAGCTGAAGTACTAACAATTGTTGCAGGCGTACCACCGATGGTAACTGTTTGTGTATTGGTCAAAAACGTTCCGTTAATAGTCAAAGATGAGCCACAAAAACCACTAGTAGCTGACAAGCTTGTAATAGTAGGAGGAATTGCTCTTTTCACCCACAAACCAAAACTATTTGAGTCCGCTACATTGCCATCACCGTCGGCAACTCTACGTACACCTATACTGGGGATCCAATAGGTACCCACACCACCAGATCCGCAGGTGTGAATGATATTTGTTTTTAGTGATGTTCCTCTATCGGTAGTACAAGTGGCATCTATTGTTAAATTTGCAGCTGAAGCCCCTATCCACGAATCATTGATAGCATTATCTGCTTGCCCTTGATGAATCGTTTGTCCTGCTTTTACTCGAGAAATAATGGTTGCATTGGTACTTTCCACATCTAGTACAGCATTGCTCGATTTAATTTTTACACTGCCTACTAGTCCCAAATTGGATAATGCCGTACTACTGACAATACCTCTCAGGTTGGTATCCAAAGTCGTCACTTCTGGCAAATCTTGCGACACTGCTGCACCGCCATCATTGAGGACTAAAACCCACCCCTCTTCCACCTTGGTTTCAAATACATTTCCTCCTAAATTAAAATAATATAATCCATTTGGGGTAGCATCTGTAACTTGATTGACATTGGTAAACGGATTACATACTGAACCCAAAGCCCCTCCAGAAGCAACTGTATACACCTCTGTTGAAGTAGCCGTTCCGGAAGGAGTTGTTACCGAAACCGTTCCTGTAGTACCAGAACCGACTGTAACGGTAACACTAGTAGCTGTGGCACTTACAACAGTAGCCGCAGTGCCTCCTATAGTTACTGTTTGTACTCCAGCCAAGTTGGTCCCGTTGATAATTAAGCTAGAACCTTGGCAACCTGACAAACTGGATAAGGAGGTTATGGTAGGTAGTGGTGAAGGAAACAGCGTAGTAATTTGAGACTCTGATAAAGGAGCATCCCATATTTTAATAAATCGAACCGAACCACTTGGTGTATACTCAGTATTTGTAGAAGCATCATCTAGAAAAAAAGTAAAATCTCGGTTGTTAACCGAAATGTTTACAGGTACTGCATCATTGTTGGTGTCCGTTAAAGAACCTAAAAGTTGCAAGACTCCACTTGGACCAATAATGTAGGTTTTCAGTTCTTTAGTGGTTGCATTCCTAGTTAGGATTAACTTATAAAATGTATTGGGACTCAAAGTTCCAAAGCCATAAATATCTCCATTTACCTGATCTATTCCTCCAGACAAAAAATATACTCCCTTATTCTCAAAGAAATCCCCAAATGAAAGTATTTTCCTTTTCCCTGATACATCGGAAAATGAAAAATCTAGTGCTAAAGTATAATTTTCTGGATTTGGTAAATTAGCTGTAGCCAGAAAAAGACCACCACCAGGAGAACGTGTTGCTGTCCAATTCCATTGATTCGGATTTACTCCAAATGAGTTAATACAATCCACAGGTATGGTTAATACTTTTCCTGTAGGCTGGGAGTCATTCAGATTACCGTTGAACTCAAAATTATGCACTAGGTTTTGCGCTGGTAAAACTATTGTTTGACTCAACAATAACAAGAATAGTATTCGCTTTGCTATGCTGAAGAGAGAATAGTACACAGATTTTATATTATTCAAAACACACATAAAATGTAAATTAATGTTAGTATTTGAAGCAGTTAATTGGTCCATTTTTTGATTTTAATTTAGGGTTTATTCTATAGTTGTAATTCTATATTGTAGGTTTAGAAACAATATTTTAACTTAGTAAATAGGAATATCGTCTGCAATTATTTTTATACAAGTCTGTATGACATTAACTTAAAACACTATTTTCATTTATAACACAATTTATAACACAATTGACTTTTGAACATTTAGATTTAATTTCTAAATTTTAGCTGCACTTTACATTTAAAAGAAATTGACTATTATTTTTGTTAATCTATAGTAAAACAATACTCTTTAATCGTGTTTATTTTTTATCTAAATCTATATACTATATACTTTCAATAATTGTTCTCAAAAAGAATCAAACAATCATTATCAAAATTTATATAAATTATAAAATGGTTTCAAATTTACGCTCCTTAAAACAGTAAAATTTGTTAGAAGGACATGACAATTATTTGGGGCTAATTGTCTAAATGAAAGTAATTGATAAGCTAAAGTTAAAAAAATATATTTATAACTACCTGAAAAATCGATAAATATGAAAAAAAAGCGTTGTTTTGAGGTTCTATTAGTTCGCTTTTTTGGTTTGTAAACAGAAAACTTCTCTGAGTTGTTTTTGGGGTAACAATAAACCATAAAAAAATCCCAAACTCCTTATATAAATATTGGAATTTGGAATTTAAGATTTAGGAATTTTTATAAAAAATTCTTATTTCGTTTCTTCTTCTTTTTTGTCAGCTGGCTGATCGTCTTTGGCTGCGTTTTTAAATTCTTTAATACCGCTTCCTAAACCTTTCATTAATTCTGGAATTTTTTTACCTCCAAAAAGTAATAAAACAACTGCCAATATAATTAGGATTTCTGTAAGTCCAAATCTTCCCATGATTGAATATTTTGTGCCGTAGCAATTTTTAAATGAATCTAATGTGCAAATGTATATAGAATAACTTAATAGCCACTCATTTTGACTAATTTATTTGCTTTTGATGGCGTTAAATATTTGGTAAAACAATTAGGTTAGGAATAGAACTACTTAAAAGAGGCAAGTGTTGGCAACGCTTTTAATTATTATATTTGTGACTTAAACACATCTCATGCCTAGTATTAGATTAAAAAGAAAGAAGTTTTTTGACAGATTGTTAATCAAAAACCGATTAATAATTTTGAACGAGGATACTTTTGAGGAAATTTTTTCTTTCAAATTGAATATCATGAGTGTCTTTGTCTCACTTTCATTGGGTGCGATTTTCTTAATTTCGATTACAACCGTATTGATTGCTTTTACTCCTTTACGGGAATTTATTCCCGGTTATTCTTCATCCCAATTAAAAAGAGACGCTACAGTTCTGGCATTAAAATCAGATTCCCTTTCGACAGCTTTGAAGAAAAACGAAATCTATATCAAATCAATTCAAAAAGTATTGAATGGTGATTTGGAATATGCCAAATTCAATAAAGATTCAATACTTTCAAGTACCGAAGAAGCACCAGAAGCAGTTGATTTAGCTCCCTCTAAAAAAGAAATGGAGTTGAGAGAAAGTGTAAAGGAAGAGGAAAAAATAAATTCCAAAAGGCAAAAGGCAAATTCAAAAAAATAACACTATAATGTCACTAAAATCGGTTGCAGCAAAACTATTTGCACAAAAAATATACAAGAAGACACAGGCTTGGGCCAACACACCCGTTGAAACCCAAAGGAATGTTTTTTTGAATCTAATAAAAGACGCAAAACAAACTCAATTTGGTAAAGACCATCATTTTGAAACGATAAACACACATGAAGATTTTGCAAAGCTAGTTCCAGTTCGCGATTACGAAGGATTGAAACCCTATGTGGATCGAGTGGTAAAAGGAGAGGAGAACATTCTTTGGAAGGGGAAACCGCTTTATTTTGCCAAAACTTCAGGAACTACTTCGGGTGCCAAATACATTCCGTTGACCAAAGAATCTATGCCGTATCATATTGAAGCGGCTCGAAATGCCATTTTGCTTTATATACACGAAACCAAAAATGCCGATTTTGTAAATGGTAAAATGATTTTCCTGCAGGGAAGCCCAATATTAGAAGAAAAATACGGAATAAATTTGGGCCGATTGTCTGGAATTGTGGCGCATTTTGTTCCAAAATATTTGCAAAAAAACCGACTGCCTTCTTGGGAAACCAATTGTATTGAAGACTGGGAAACCAAAGTAAATGCCATTGTCAATGAAACTATTGACGAAGACATGACGGTGATTTCCGGAATTCCATCTTGGGTGCAAATGTATTTTGAAAAACTGCAGCAAAGGGCAGAAAAGCCCGTTGGAGAAATTTTCAAGAACTTCAATTTGTTTATTTACGGAGGTGTGAATTACGAACCTTACAGAGCCAAATTCGAAAATTTAATAGGCAGAAAAGTGGACAGCATCGAGTTATTTCCAGCATCCGAAGGTTTTTTTGCCTATCAGGATTCTCAAAAAGAAAAAGGAATGTTACTGTTGTTGAACTCAGGTATTTTTTATGAATTTATAAAAAGTGAAGACTTTTATACAGAAAACCCAAAACGGCACACCATTGGAGAAGTGGAGCTGGGTGTCAATTATGTTTTGATTATTTCGACCAATGCTGGGCTTTGGGGATATAATATTGGGGATACCGTTCAGTTTACATCGTTAAAGCCCTATCGAGTAATTGTTTCAGGCCGAATCAAACATTATATCTCGGCATTTGGGGAACATGTAATCGGGAAAGAAGTTGAATGCGCTTTGCAGGAAGCCATGATAGGAACAACAATACGAGTGAATGAATTTACCGTAGCGCCTCAAATCACGCCAATAGATGGATTGCCATATCATGAGTGGTTTATCGAATTTGAAAACGAGCCAGAAGACAGCGACACTTTTGCGGAAGCGCTTGACAATGCTATGCGCAAACAAAACATGTATTATGATGATTTGATTGTAGGGCATGTTTTAAAAAAATTGGTCATTACCAAAGTGGTCAAAAATGGTTTTCAAGACTATATGAAATCGATAGGAAAATTGGGTGGACAGAATAAAATTCCAAGACTTTCTAATGACAGGAGTATTGTGGATTTATTGGCCATATAAAAAAAATAAAAACCTGCAATTTTCTGTTATTACGGAAAATAAAGTACTTATTTTTCCTTCATAATGGAAAAATTAGGTGTTTTTTGAATTTTAAAGAATAAAGCAGAAGCGATTTAATTGTTTCAAAAAAGCACAAGGATATTTCAAGAGTTGCATTAAAAGTTTTGATTTTATGGAAGAATTAAAACAGTTACAATTCTATAATATTAAAGAAATGAACAAAATCCTTACATTTGAGCATTATAAAGTTATAAAAAATGAAATCGCCACTAAAAAGTAGTTTGCGCAAGCAAAAACCAATAAATAAAAAAGGCGATACCATATATGACTGCTGACAAATAAAATTTACATATATGAAAGAGACTAAAAATATATCCAGATCCAGAGCACAAGAATCATCAGCGGCTATTGAAAAAATGTACATTACGATGCGCCATCTTTTCAACAGAGGATTTTACAAACCGATGGGAATTTCTGGTGACACTTTAAGAGAAGCGCTATTGGCCTTAAGACCCGAAATATATGGAAATATAGCCGAAGAAAAAGTCGAATTAAACGGGCTTTTGTACGTTATTGAACGTCTTCCTGTTGGAATTGAAGAGTGCCGTTTTATTAATTTAACTTCGGATGAAGGGTATTCCAAATCGCATTTCAAAGCAATTGTTCCTCCAAAAAGACGTCGCAATTGTTACAGAATTGATGAGGAACAAATGAATGTGGAAATCACTCGTGGGCGATCAGACATTTATGATATTCTGACACATTTGACGTTTATTTTCATAGAATCACACAAAATCAGAAACAGAGTTTTATTGGACGATGCGGGAGAGGTTTCCCGTGATTGGACAAAACTGGAAATCGCAGTATCACAAAGTAAAAAATTGACTTTGGTAGAAAAAGAGAAAGCCATTTCTCACGCAGCCAATATTCTGGGAAGAACTTTCGAAGAAGTTTTGGATATTTATGATTCCTTTGGAAATGAAGCTGCACCGGATCGATTTTTGCACGTGATTTATTGGTTGGGTAAACTAGCTATTGAAGAAGTTATTGACAGTAATAAAAGAACTATTACCTTCAGTCCTATTTTGCGTGAGCGTTTGGGACATCATATTCACGGAGAAATTTGGGCAACCAACATTAAGGAAGTTTTGAAAGCCAATCAGCTTTTGGATCGACCGATTCACGTGATTAGTGCCAACATGCACTCTGTGATGAATTCTATTTTTGCCACTCCCATTTTGAAAACAAAATTCAAGGACAAGTCAGATTTCTTTATTTATGAAGAATTGAGTAAATCGGGAGCGCATGAAGTTCGCAATCAAGTAGAAGCCGTTGCCTTGAAACAAGGAATGTTTTCCTTACCGGATACTTCGGGAACCAATATAGATGTTCAAATTTTTGATACAGCCAAAATTGATTGGTCTAAAACATCTTTTCCAAAAGCAGATTTAGGCGATAAAAAGCCCGTACTTATTGTTATGGATTACGCCTTTGGAGAACAGGCTTATGAAACAATAGACGAGTTATTGAAACCGTATAAAAAAGATACCTTACTCAATGTAAAATCGGTTTCGATTATGGGGAAAGCAGGAATTTTGGAAGGTGGAAAGGGAGACATTATGATTCCGAATGCCCATATCAATGAAGGAACAGCCGACAATTATTTCTTTAAAAACGAATTAACTGCAGACATGTTCGAAGGCAATGACATTGCTGTTTTTGCTGGACCAATGGTTACCGTTCTAGGGACATCTTTGCAAAACAGAGATTTATTAAAGTTCTTTCATGAATCGACTTGGGGTATTATTGGTCTGGAAATGGAAGGTTCCTATTACCAAAAAGCCATTCAATCGGCCTCAAAAATCAGAAAAAGCGTTCCTCACGATATCAAAGTGCGTTATGCTTATTATGCTTCGGACAATCCTTTGGAAACCGGTAGCACATTGGCATCAGGCGGGTTGGGAACTACTGGAGTGAAACCTACCTATTTGATTACCATTAAAATATTAGAACAAATTTTTAATATAAAATAACAATACAGTATGAGTGTACAAAAAGACAATAATCCAGAGAATCCAGAAATTGACTTACTGACTGTTTTTAGCAGAATAGGGGATTTCTTCGAGTGGATTAATACTTTGCTGTTTAAAATCATTCGGTTTTTTGTAAAAAATGCGATTGTTGTGGTTGTTTTGGTCGTTGTTGGCGTTGGCGTTGGTATTTTTCTTGATAAAGTTAGTTGTAGCTATGAACAAAAAATCATAGTTACTCCAAATTTTAAGTCGACGGATTATTTGTACTCCAAGGTGGAACTTTTAGCTTCTAAATTGGCAATAAAAGACACTTTATTTTTGAAATCTATTGGGATTCAAAATCCATCTGATTTACTGACCATTTCTGTAAAACCTATTGTGGATGTGTATAATTTGATGAATAAGGATGATAAAAATATGGAATTATTGCAATTGATGGCACAGAATGACGATCTTAAATCGATTGTTAAAGAAGTAACAACCAGCAAAAACTATGATCTTCATACTATCATTATAACTACCAAGAGAATCGTTTCTCCTCAAAAAACGATCGAACCACTTTTAAAATATTTGAATAAAAGCACCTATTATGATGGATACAATAAATTAAATGCTCAAAATATTCAAAATAATATAAAGGGAAAAGAAGCAACAATTCTTCAGATCGATAGAATTTTAAATAGATTTTCTAGTGTAAATGAAATCCAGATTACTAATAAAAACTTGGTCTATTATAATGAGAATTTGAATTTGGATGCAGTAATTAAAATGAAAGATTCTTTGTCAGGCGAATTAAATAAATTAAAATTAAAAAAATACAATACCAACAATACCATTAAAGAAATGGGAATGGTTTTGAATGTAAAAAGCAGTAAAATTTTAAAAGGGAAATCGATTTTTATACTTCCAATTGTGTTCGTTGGACTCTTTGTTTTATTTAGTTTTTTTATTTCTTTTTATAAAAAACAATCTCTTAAAGCCAATTCAAGTTTGGAATAAATAATGAGAATGGAGACAAAATTATGTTAAAAAACATACGGAATCAACTATTAAAAATCTGCAAAAATTCTTTTGTTCAACAAAGCTTAGTAACTTTGTTTTTGAGAGTATTAGGTGTAATAACGCTTTTTGGATTCACCGTATTTCTTACCAAAACATTTCCCCCAAAAATTGTTGGTCAATATGATTTTACCCGTTCATTTCTTCTTGTAATCGGAAGTATATGTTTGTTGGGATTTGATCAGTCTATTTTGTATTTTAAAGGAAGGCTTGGTGCTACAAACACTTTAGAAGGAATCAAAAAAGTATATGCTAAAATGGTTGGATTATTATTGTTGATGTCAATCCTATTCTTTTTATTTTTTTTGTGTATTGATGAACAACTTGTGAACAATTATTTTTCGGATGCTGGAGTTTACAATATTCTTTTAAAAGCAACAATGGTCCTATTTTTTTATGGATTAACGACTTTGAATACGGAAGTTTTTCGGGCATTGGATCATTTTTATGTTGCAGAACTTTTTAGAAATACCATCAAATACATTCCTTTAATAGTTGGGTCATTTTTGTTGTATTATCTTAATGAAATGTCTTATTTGGTTGCCGTTTTCTTGATGGGTTTTGTTGTTCTTTCTATTATTACAACTAGTATGCTTTTTATTTATTTCAGCAAAGCTAAAATTGAAACTAAGGCTAAGGATTTTAATTATATAGAAATTTTCATCAAATCTTATCCTATCGCTATTAGCGGTATGGCTTTTTTTTTATTGATGAGTTTTGATATTCTTTTTTTAAAAAAATACAGAGATGATTCTACTGTTGCTTTTTATTCAGTAGCGATAAAATTAATGACAATTCTTTCTATGGTCATTATAACTGTTAACATTACAGTTTCAACCAAAATAGCCGAATATTTTTTTAGTAAAAATAAAGCAGATTTGGTCAAAACAATTCAATACGCGTCTCGTTTAATATTTCTATTGACTTTTCCTGCAGTACTTCTCATTTGTTTTTTTTCGGAGTTTATTTTAGGTTTTTTTGGAAAAGGATACGTGGCCGCCAAGGATGCTTTACTGATTTTAATTATTGGTCAAGGAATTTGTTCCGCTTTTGGAACGGCACCCGTTTATTTGAATATGACTGGGAGACAGCATATTTTTCAAATTATTTTGATTGTTGCAGTGCTAATAAATTTTATTCTGAATAGAGTGTTAATACCACAATATGGAATGGTTGGAGCTGCAACAGCATTTGTGGTTAGTTCCTTTTTTTGGAATGGGATTACAGCCATTGTGATTTATAAAAAGGATAAAGTAAACGTTTTTTTGAATTAATTAAAAAAGTAAAAGAAATGTATAATCAGGATAAAGACGTTTTTTTTAGTATTATTGTTCCGGTTTATAATGTTGAGAATTATCTTAAACAATGTTTAGACAGTATTTTATGTCAAATGTATAACGATTTTGAGATCATTTTGGTAAATGATGGATCTACAGATTCCTCTCCGGAAATTTGTACTTTTTATAAAAACAGATCGACTAAGATAGTATTAGTAAACAAGGAAAATGGAGGTTTATCCGATGCCAGAAATGTTGCCTTACAGAAATGTAAAGGAGATTACATTATTTTCACGGATAGTGATGATTATTGGGTCGGAGTTAAGGTTTTAAGGGAAATAAATGAATTAATTAAGGAATCAGATCCAGATATTATAATACACGAAGAAAGTCGTTTTTTTTCTACTAATGATGTAAAGTGTAAATACAATCAAAATTTTTTAAAACAGAAATCTGGAGATTTTAAAAAAGAAGTTTTGCAATTAATTTATTTTGATTTATTTGTGGCTTGTGCTTGGGATAAAATTATTAAGAAATCAATTTTATTAAATAATGAGTTATACTTTCCTTTAGGCAGAAAATCGGAAGATATTGAGTGGTGTGGAAAGTTACTTAATTGTATTGATACATTTACTATTTATTCAAAATCATTTTATGTATATAGACAAGGAAGAATTGGATCTATTACTGCTTCAGTGAGTGAAAAACATATTATGGATGTGTATGAAATGGTAAAAGAGGGGTTAAAAATAAAACAATTTGATTCAGATATTTTGAATCAATCTTCTCAAAATTATTGGGCTTGTAATTACGTTGTTATTTTAAAGGATTACTATTTATTGTCTGTTAAAAACAGGAATTTAATATGGAAAGATTTAGTTTCTTGGAAGTATTTGATACAAAAAGAGCAAAACATTAAAGTAAATAAAGTTATGTATTTTTATAAATTTTTGCCTTTTAGATTTTTACCTTTTTTTTTAAATATTTATAGATTAAAAACCAATATGTATAAAAAATATAGATTATTAAACTAGTTAATAGTTAACTCAATTATTGTTTTAAATGAAGACATTTTTAATTCAAAGAAGCAAAGCTACATTTTTATTACTTTCGGTTTTATTCTTATTTGTTTCTATTTTTTCTTTTTATGTTTTACCAAAACATTTTTTTTATGATGCTGTGGTTATTGCATTAGACAAAGGCAACGAAATAGGTTTTTTCGGGAGTTACCCGCTTACCATTTTGTTTTATAAGATAACAGGTTTGCGGTATTTGCCTTTTCCTATAGTCGGATTGATACAATTCCCAATTTTGATGTATGTGCTGTATGCAATAGGAATTCCTGCTGATTTCCAAAAAATAAACGTAAAAAATGTGCTTGTTTATTTGGGAATCCTAATGATTGCCATTTTTATGTCCATGCCATCCAAAGAATTTATTACCTATTTGTTTGTTTCTCTGATTGTTTTTCAATTTATAAACAAGAAGATTACATTTCATACTGCACTTTTTTCATCTTTATTTTTACTGGCTTTTTTCGGTGTTTTTTTTCGGCCTTATTTTTTTCTGATACCAATTATTGCCACCGTTATGTTTGGTGCAAGCTGTGTGAATTTTAAGAACAAGACTCTGATGACTGTTTTTTACGGATTATTAATCGCCATCTTTTTATCATTGTGTTTTGGAGTTGTTTCAGGTCATTATTTCTCGGAAGTCAGTAGAGAAGTAGTCAACAGTTCTAGACTAGGATCTGCAGATGCCAATTCCAGTATTATATCGCCAGTGAAACCAGATACTTGGTATGGTGAAACGATTGGTATAGTTTATGGGTTTTTCTCTGTAAATGTTCCGCTCAACGGATTCAAGCATATTTTTTCTCCCCAAATCTTGGTATTTGTTATCTGGCAGCTTTTTTTGTTTTATATTCTTCTTGTCCGATTTTCAAGATGTATTGCTGCGAGAGATACGCACAAAAATGAACTTTGGGTTTTACTTATTTTATTTGCCTTTTTTATTATTCAAGGTGTTTTCGAACCCGATTTGGGGTCGGCTGTCCGACACAAAATTGGTGTTTTTCCTCTAATTTATTATGCTTTATACTATGACCATTTCAGAAAAAAACTTCAATAAAATTTTCAACGGTTTTCTGGTATTGCTGGCCATTACAATGATTTTTAGAAAACCATGCACACTTTTGATTGTATTGTTTGCGGCCTTCAATTTAATTTTTATCAAAAAAATGCATTTTTCTAGGCAATCCTTGATTTTAGCTGTGTTTATTGCTTCTCCTTTGCTATTAGAAATTATCATGTTTTGGAACAATGACTCTTTTGATAAAGGATTAAAATCATTAGAGAAATACAGTTCTCTTCTCGTTTTTCCAGTTTTTATTTTAGGGAATTATCAAAGGGTTCAATTTCTTAGAATCCTTCGGTTTTATACCATAATAACTACGATTATCATTCTTTTTTTCTTCATTCGATTTATTATTTGTTATCCTGAATTAATTTATAAATACTTAAATGGAAATGACTTATGGGAAATGGGATATCAATTTTCAAATAGTGTTGGGATACATGCTCCGGCATTAAATATGCATTTGGCTTTTGTGTCCGTTAGCTGTCTTTTTTTTGTTTTTGAAGGGTTTCGATTAAAAGAAAAGCCAATGCTTAAAATGAGCAGTATTATTGTTTTTATACTTTCCTTTTTCTTTGTTCTTTTTGTAAATACAAGAATGGCTTTGATCAATGTTTTGGTGGGATTTGCATTGGTTTTTTTCGGTGAAGTGATTCGGAAATATGATTTTAAAAAAGTAATGGGAACTTTTGCTGTTTTGGTTTTGGTATTGAGTGGAGTGCTTTTTATTTTTGTTCAAAACAATCCTTATATGAAAGAGAAATACTCATCAGTAACGTTTGCATATATGGACAAAGTGGGAAAACTTGATGAAATTGAAAATCCAGAAGCCAAAGTGTTTAATTCCCTTGTAACTCGTGTTTCTATTTGGAAATCTGGTTGGGAACTTTCACAAAAAAATCTCTTTTTTGGCGTAGGAGCCTCGGATGGAAAACCGGAACTGGTAAAATATTATAAAAATACGAAACAACAATTTTTGGCAAAATATGAATTTCCGACTCATAATCAGTTTCTAGATTTTTTAATAAAATTCGGAATATTGGGACCTTTAGTGGTGTTGCTTTATATTTTTACTATTGGTTATTTGGGAGTAAGTTTAAAAAACGCAATCGTTTTGTCCTTTTATTTTCTTTTTTTTACGTCCAATTTAACAGATGATTTTTTGTTGCGTTTTGACGGTATTGCTTTCAGTGGATTGTGGATTTCTATTTTTGGTAGTTATTGGTTACAACAAAAAATTAGTTTTGATAAAGTTCAGCTAGTGCTTTGAAATTTTTGTTTTTGTCAAATAAATCTTGGCATCTTTTTAAAGCATTTTCTCCAAATTGATTCCGGGTTTTATAGTCTTTTAATAGTTCCAGAAAGTTGTCAAGTTCCTCAATTCCATTAAAAAGGAAGCCAGTTTCATTGTGAACAACTAAATCTTTATTGCCAATAATATTGGTTGCTAAAACAGGTTTTTTCATTACCATTGCTTCCAAAACAGCTATTGGAAGCCCTTCCCAAAGAGAGGTTTGGATATAAATATCTATGGAATTGAGTTCTTTAAGTACTTCATTTTTATCCATGAACCAACCTGTAATTCTTATGTTGGGAGCCGTTAAAACAGAATTTAATTCACCATCTCCTATCCAAATAAATTTAAAGTGTGGAAAACGTAATGCAATGGCGTTGAATAGTTTTGGATCTCTGGCAGTTGTTATTCTAGCGACAATCCCGATCGTCAAGATTTGATTTTGTGGTTTTACGCACTGTTGACTCACCTCTTCTATATTGATACAGTTTCGTATTAAATATGATTCTCCTATTTTTTTTGCTATTTCATATTCGGTATCTCCACAAGCAATCGTTATACCGCCAAATAGTTGCTGAAATCGGAATTCTATAGTCCAATACATTTTTTTGGTCCAATTAGAAATGTCAGTTCTTAAAAAAGAGTATCCATGTGGAGTATAGAAAATTTTTCTTTTTTTTAAAAATAAAAAGCAAGTAATTCTTCCCAAAACACCAGCTTTTGAAGAGTGAAGATGAATGACATCTGGATTTAGTTTCCGAAGTTCTCTTCTTAAATCAAGGATGGATTTAAAATCTTGAATAGGCGAAAACTCGCGAACCATATTTATTTTTATCAAAGTTACACCTTTAGAAAAATCCGTTTCAATTTTTTCGGGATTGAATTCTTTTCGATTTCCACTATAAATAATGGATGTGGAAATGTCATTTGTTATCTCTTCATCTCCAAAATAATAAGACAAGTCTTTAAAATAAGTGTAAACGCCTCCGCCTAATGCTTCTATTATATGGACAACTTTCAAGATAGCTGATTTTTAAATGCGACAAAAATAGATTAAAGTTTATTAAATACGATTTTTTAATGAATAATTCTGTTTTTTAGACTTTGGATCATTCCTGTTTTTTGAACAAAAGCTATTGTATTGATTATACGTTATTCAATTATAAGTAAATAAAATGGTAAAATATTTTAGTACATTTGTTCATATTAAATAGGTTAATTACAATTGTATATATCAACTATGAAAAGAATACTCATCACCGGAGCGGCAGGATTTTTAGGATCACATTTATGCGATCGTTTTATCAAAGAAGGTTATCATGTAATTGGAATGGATAACCTCATTACTGGAGATTTAAAAAATATTGAACATTTGTTCAAACTGGAACATTTTGAATTTTATCATCATGACATTACCAAGTTTGTGCACGTTCCAGGAAATTTAGATTATATTTTGCATTTTGCTTCACCAGCAAGTCCTATAGATTATCTCAAGATCCCAATTCAAACCTTGAAAGTAGGTTCGTTGGGAACACATAATTTATTGGGTTTGGCCAGAGTCAAAAAAGCAAGGATTCTTATTGCGTCTACATCCGAGGTTTATGGTGATCCACTAGTTCATCCCCAAACCGAAGAATATTACGGGAACGTAAACACTATTGGACCAAGAGGAGTGTATGACGAAGCCAAACGTTTTCAAGAGTCCATCACAATGGCGTATCATACTTTTCATGGAGTAGAAACCAGAATTGTTCGAATTTTTAATACCTATGGTCCAAGAATGCGTCTCAATGATGGACGTGTTATTCCCGCTTTTATTGGGCAAGCCATTCGTGGAGAAGATTTAACCATCTTTGGAGACGGAATGCAAACCCGTTCTTTTTGTTATGTAGATGATCAAGTTGAAGGAATATTCAGATTGTTACATTCGGATTATGTATTTCCCGTAAACATTGGTAATCCTGATGAAATCACCATCAAAGATTTTGCCGAAGAAATCATCAAATTAACGGGTACTCACCAAAAAGTGGTATACCATCCTTTACCCATAAACGATCCATTGCAACGTCAACCAGATACTACAAAAGCGAAGGAATTATTAGGTTGGGAAGCAAAGGTAAATCGTGCTGAAGGAATGAAAATTACTTACGATTATTTCAAATCCTTATCCAAGGAAGAACTATCCAAAGAGGAACACAAAGATTTCTCTAAGTATATCAGTTAGTGAAGACTAAAACAGGAAGATATTCGGGTTATATAAGGCCTTTTTCACGCGTTTTGGATTTGGTTATTATCAATTTCTTTGCCGCTCATTTTTCGGGCATTCCTGTTTTTAAAGATTTTTACGCATTCTTTATAAGTTGTGCTTGGATTATAATTGCTACAAATCTGGGTTTTTATGAAGTATATCGATACACTAAAGTAATTGCTATTTTGAATTGCACTTTGAAACAAGCATTTGCTTTTTCCGTTTGTTGTTTTGCACTAGCTTATTTTTACCCAGACCGGTATAGTTTGTACTCAATACTTTTATTTACAACGGCAACAGTAGTTTTAATTCTTGGGTTTAAATTATTTATATATTTTTTTCTTAAAAAGTACCGAATTATTTTTGGAGGCAATTTTCGAAGAGTAGTTCTTATTGGTAAAAACAAAAGCATTTTGCCCTTGAAACATTTTTTTGAGGAAAATCCAGATTATGGTTATAAATTAATAAAAGTGTTTGATGTAGAAAATAGTAAATTAGAGTTGTTTAATGAAAGTTTGTCGTTTGTTTTAGACAATAAAATAGACGAAATATATTGTTCTATGAGCGATTTGTCAAGTAAACAAATAGAAGATTTTATTTTTTTTGCCGATAATAATTTGAAAACCCTCAAGTTTATTCCAGATCAAAAACAACTACTTTCGTTAAATACTGTTTTCGAATATTATGATTACATTCCAATTATTTCGCAAAGAACAATTTCGTTAGACGAAACCCTTCATAAAGTTATCAAACGCATTTTCGATTTTGTTTTTTCTCTTGTAATTATATTGGGCATTTTGTCGTGGTTAATTCCTGTTTTAGCAATTATTATTCGAATAGATTCAAAGGGGCCTTTGTTTTTTATACAAAAAAGGAATGGTTTAAATAATCAAGAATTTAATTGTTTAAAGTTTCGGTCTATGGAAATAAATGAACTAGCAGATATTGAACAAGTTTCCAAAAACGATTCAAGAATAACGAAAGTGGGTAAATTTATCCGAAAAACAAGTATTGACGAATTACCTCAATTTTTTAATGTTTTGATCGGAGATATGTCTGTGGTTGGTCCTAGGCCACATATGGTAAGTCATACCAACATGTATGCAGAACGGATAGATAAATTCATGGTACGTCATTTTATAAAACCAGGTATAACCGGTTTGGCTCAGACCAAAGGTTTTCGTGGAGAGGTCGAAACAGACAAAGACATTATAAACAGAGTACGATATGATATTTTTTACATAGAAAAATGGTCTCTTTTGTTGGATTTAATAATCATTTCCAAAACAATTTCCAATGTTTTAAAAGGGGATGAAAAAGCTTATTAGTATGGAAACAGCCTTAGTGTCCATAATCACTCCTTCGTTCAACTCTGAAAAATTCATTGCAGGAACAATTCAATCGGTACAAAATCAAACGCATCAAAATTGGGAAATGATTATTGTTGATGATTGTTCTTCAGACCGGACTGTATCGGTTATTCAACAATTTATTAAAAACGATGTTAGAATTCGTCTTTTTCAATTGGATAAAAATTCAGGTGCGGGAATTGCCAGAGAAACTGCATTGTCTAATGCAAAAGGAGATTATATTTCGTTCTTGGATGCAGATGATTTGTGGAAACCTTTAAAACTCGAAAAGCAACTTCAATTTTTAAAAGCGCACAAGGCTCACTTTACATTTTCTTTCTATGATTGTATTGATGAAGAGGGAAATGCATTAAACAAAAGAGTGGAGGCTCCAAGAAATCTCTCCTATCGTCAATTGTTTTTTTGCAATTATGTTGGTAATCTTACAGGAATTTATGAGGTAAACTATTTTGGGAAAATTGCTATTTCAGCTACCCGAAAACGTCAGGATTGGATGGTTTGGCTTACGATTCTAAAAAAAATAACAAAAGCAAAACCAGTACCCGAAAGTTTGGCTTTGTATCGCATTAGAGATAATTCACTATCAGCTTCAAAGATTGATTTGTTGAAACATAATTTTGCAGTTTATCGAAATTTTCACGGGTTTAGTTATGTTTCTTCTTTATTTATTATGATTGGATTTTTAATCACTCAATTATTGATAAAGCCCCGTTATATAAAGAAAATGCAAGCGTAATCTATTTTTTATATCCAATTTTAATTCTTTCACCTTCATTTTCTTTTCTATCAGTCAATTCATCCAAATAGGAGAAAACCAACTCAATATTTTTATCATGATTTTCTAGTTTTTTTTGAATTTGAAGGATATCAATTTTTATTTCGGTGGTATCCAATAACATTTGCCTCACTTTAGTAAATATGCGCATGATTTGGATATTAGTCTGAATCGCTTTATCGCTTTTCAAAACACTAGATAACATCAAAACCCCGTGTTCAGTGAATGCCATTGGAGCATAACGCAAACCCATTTTATCTGAATTGGAGGTCACAAATTGTGACCTCCAATTTTCGAACTCTGATTTAGTAAGCTCAAACATAAAATCCTCGGGGAATCTTGATAGATTTCTTTTAACTGCTTGTTTTAAAACCTTAGTTTCAATTCCGTACAGTATCGCCAAATCACGATCAAGCATGACTTTTTGATTGCGGATAAAATAAATTTTGTTTGAAATGGTTTCTTCTGAAAGCAAAGACATTTCACTCATCGTTTGTCAATTTAAACGACCAATATACGATTTTATTTACATTATAAAAAAGAGGAAAATTGCTTTAATTTTCCGCGGTTACTTCTTTCCAAGGTTTTTTTACGAGTAAAAGTAAAGTGAAGATTCGGTTCCAAGTACAAAGCTACGGCCTGATTTATTTTTTTAATTTGTTTCTCATCCAATTCAGATTCACTGACATATTCAACTTCAAATTGGTCAATTTTGGTTTGTTTAATGATAAATTCTTTTACAATTCCGTCGTCTTCAATGATACTTTTGGTTACATAATAAAACGTTAATCCAGGTGATTTTTTGCCACTGGGTAAAATAGCAACATCATTAGTTCTTCCAATTAATTGTTTAAGAATAGGTTTTTTCAAAGTGCTTTTTTCATCCAATATGCCAATGTCTCCAATATCATATCGAATAAAAGGATGTGCTTTGTTAAAGAGGGAAGTAATCACAATTCGACCCGAAGTTCCGTTTGGTACCACTTGGTTATTTTCATCCAAAATTTCCACAAAAAGCGTTTCCGAGTTGACCTGCCATTGGCCGTCTGGATTTTGAAAAGCAATCAAATCCAATTCTGAAGCACCATATTCATTGACAATAGGAATACCAAATTGTTTTTCTAAGAGTAGTTTGTCTTCTTCAAAAAGCATTTCGGAGGTGACCATACATACTTTTAAAGTGGGACAAATAGTTGTTAAAACAATATTTTTTTTCAGCAAAAATTTGGCAAACAAAACAATCGATGAGGTGTAACCATTGATATAATCGAATTTCTTAGTTTTAAAATGTTCCAAAAAACCCTCCAAGACTTCGTCAGATAAATCGAATATTGAAAACCGATACCGATGACTCAAATAATCCTTGAATCTTTCTTTTTTGTTTCCAATAAAATCCATCGGAATACCATAAAATCGCGCTTGATAAGAAGTGTTAAAATCAATTCCATACCAGCCAAAACGATAAATATTGGATGCCCAAGTTAGCGCATGACAATATTTGTCTTTGCAAAAAACAAAAGGATGTCCGCTAGAACCCGATGTTTTATTGAGATAGACGGATTTTTCAGTATAACCCAAAGAAAGTCTCTCCTTCAAAGGCTTCTGTAAGTTTTTCTTATTCAAAATGGGTAAATCAGACCAATTTGCAAAAGAGTCTGAACCGACCAATTCTCTGTAAAACGGATTATTGTTGAGGTGAAAATGGACAATTTCCGCTTTTTTTTGTTCGATAAAACGGCCATAGTTTTCCTCAGGAATCGCAAGAATATTTTGCAATTCAACTTTGGCTTCCTGCATAGGGAAACCGTTTATTAGGAGGGTTAGGTCGAATAATTTTAACATTGGTTGGCTAAATTTCATCAAAAATAATATTTAGCCACAACTATTGGTGATTTAGTTACAACTTTTTGATATATAATTATTTTTTACGTTCAAAAGCAATTATTTTTGCACCGTCTGTCAAAAGACAGCAATGCAACTAAAATAACTACATCATGAATATTTTATTACTAGGATCGGGAGGAAGAGAACACGCTTTTGCTTGGAAAATGATTCAAAGTCCTCTTTGTGACACCCTTTTTGTAGCACCAGGAAACGCAGGTACTGCTCAAATTGCAAAAAACATTGATATCAGCGCCACCGATTTTGATTCCATAAAAGCATTGGTGCTCCAAGAAAATATAGAAATGGTAGTGGTTGGACCAGAAGATCCTTTGGTAAAAGGGATTTATGATTTTTTCCTAAACGATCAAGAATTAAAAAATATACCGGTAATTGGTCCTTCAAAAATTGGAGCAACATTAGAAGGAAGTAAAGAGTTTGCCAAAGAATTTTTGATGAAACACAACATTCCAACAGCGGCTTATGATAGTTTTACTGCCGAAACGGTTGAAAATGGATGCAAATTTCTAGAAACATTGCAACCTCCGTATGTATTAAAAGCGGATGGTTTGGCTGCAGGAAAAGGAGTTTTAATTATTCAAGATTTGGCCGAAGCTCAAGAAGAATTAAGAAACATGCTAGTTCATCAAAAATTTGGTGCTGCAAGTTCCAAAGTGGTTATTGAAGAATTTCTGGACGGTATAGAGTTAAGCTGTTTTGTATTGACGGATGGTAAAAGCTATAAAATTTTACCAACAGCCAAAGATTACAAACGAATAGGGGAAGGCGATATAGGATTGAATACAGGTGGAATGGGAGCAGTTTCTCCAGTTCCTTACGTAGACGCTGTTTTGATGGAAAAAATAGAAACCCGCATTGTAAAACCAACAATCGAAGGTTTTCAAAAAGACGGAATCCCATATAAAGGTTTTGTGTTTATCGGATTAATCAATGTCAATAACGAACCGATTGTTATTGAATACAACGTGAGAATGGGTGATCCAGAAACCGAAGTAGTGGTTCCTAGATTAAAATCAGACTTAGTGGAATTGTTTTTGGCTGTTGCCAATGAAAAATTGGACGAATTCAATCTTGAAATAGATGAAAGAAGCGCCACTACAGTAATGATTGTATCAGGAGGTTATCCCGAAGATTTTGAAAAAGGAAAAATAATTACGGGTCTAGAAAGCGTTACTGACTCTATTGTTTTTCACGCAGGAACTAAATTGAATGATGGTAATGTAGTAAGCAATGGTGGAAGAGTAATGGCCATTACTTCTTATGGAGATAATTTTCAAGAAGCTTTGGATAAATCATACAAGAATGTAAATCAATTGCATTTTGACAAAATGAATTTTAGAAAAGATATTGGATTTGATTTGATCTAGAAAAAAAAGACTTCTTAGATTTTTGGACATTTTAGAAAAGTTATAATCTAAATAGTCTAAAAATCTAAGAAGTCTAATAATCTTGCTGTCTTCGATGATATTATTTCAAAAAAGAATGAGCAGTTGTATCTTGAAACTCTTCTCCGTTTTCTTTTTGCAATTTCAATTGTTTAATCCAATATACCATAGCAGCAGCACAAATGATCATAAAGACCCAATTGATAGTGTTGGCACCAAACCAAGATTTAAGCTCTAATGAACGTAAAAAGTCAAGAGGAGCGAATAATATATTTACAAATAAGTACTGTATTCCTTCAAAAAATGATGTCATAATCTCTATTTTTTATTTTATTATTTTATTTTTCGGAAATTAGAATTGTAAAAAAAAAAATTTCTAATGAATCTTTTTTAATCTATCTCCATTCCTTTTTAAACAAGTATTATATTTACAGTCACAAAAGTATAAAATATCCTTATGATAACAAGTGTTTTTAAAAAATCTACACCATTAAATTTTACTTTGGTAGTTATTTTAATACTGGTTTTCTTTTTTCTATATCAAATTCAAGTTTTATCTTGGACAAATTCCATTATTTCTATTCTTCAAAAAATAGGATTATTGTGTCTTTTGCTAGGTAGTGTTTTCTTAACTAGTTTTATTTCAAAACGCAATGGACTGAGTAGGGACAGTACATACGTAGCTTTTTTTTATTTTTTGTTGTTGATTTTTTTTCCTTCTTTATTGGACGATACTAATTTAATTCTTTCCAATTTTTTTATTTTAATGGCATTGCGAAGATTGATTTCTTTGCAGACTTTAAAAGAAACAAAAGAGAAAATTTTTGATGCTTCATTGTGGATTTTTATAGCCGCTTTATTTCAATTTTGGAGTATTTTATATATCCTTTTAGTTTTTATTTCTATAATTTTTCATGTTTCTCGTGATTATAGAAACTGGATTGTTCCGTTTGTTGCTTTTTTTGCTGTTTCCATTTTATTTCTTTTATGCGCTATGATTTTTAATATTGATAGCATAGCTTTTTTATATGCAAATTGCAAAACCGATTTTAATATTGATTATTTTACAAATAATTATCAAAATGCAGCGTTCTCCATTTACATTACAGTTGCTTTGTTTTTTGTAATATCTATGTTTTCTTCCTTATCAAGCAGACCTTTAGTTTTGCTTTCCTCCTTTAAAAAAGTGATTGCTGCTTTTTTTATTGGATTATTAGTTTTTGTTTTGTCTGCAAACAAAAGCAACGATTTATTGGTTTTTACTTTTGCTCCATTAGCAATGATGGCAACATGTCACATCGAAATAGCACAACCCAAACTAAAAGAAGAAATCGTTATGTTTGTCCTTTTAGCTTGTAGTATGTTTTGTTTTTTCTCTCAATTATAGTTTGTTTCCATAAGCCAAATCTCCAGCATCTCCCAGTCCTGGAATGATATAACTTTTTTCGTTTAGTCTTTCATCCAATGACGCTATCCATAAATGACAGTTTGATGGCAGATTTTTTTCTAAAAAGGAAATACCCTCTGGAGCAGCTATAATCACTGCTAAATGAATTTCTTTGGGCGTTCCTCTTTCCATTAATTTGTTAAAAACTGCTACTATAGATTGCCCAGTGGCCAACATAGGATCTAGTAACAAAACAGTTGCCCCGTTTAAATCGGCAATGGCTTGGTATTCTACTAGAATGTCAAAATAATCATCCTGGTTTGGATGATGTCTAAAAGCCGAAATAAAGCCATTCTCTGCATTATCAAAATAATTTAAAAATCCTTGATGCAAAGTCAATCCTGCTCTTAAGATCGAACACAAAACCAATTGATCAGAAATTTTAGTCGTATTTTTGATACCCAAAGGAGTTGGAACAGCTATCGGTTCATAATCAAAAGACTGACTCATTTCATAGGCCATAATCTCACCAATCCGCTCAATATTCCTTCTAAAACGCATACTGTCTTTTTGAACATTTACATCACGAATTTGGCTTAAAAAGTGATTCAAAACACTATTTTTTTCTGATAAATGATGAATTTCCATGTAGTTTTTATTTGAAATATTATTTGTTTAGTTTTTTTTTAAAGTATAAAAGTATAAAAAGTATCTTTGTATTACTAAATTCATAAAGATATGTTTTCAAAATTAGCTTATTCAGTATTCGTACAAAGTATAAAAGATTATCATCAATTTGATAATGTTGACCAAACTATAAATAATCCTTTTCCAAAAGATAAATTTGAGCATTTATTATATTTAAAAAATTGGATTGACACCGTACAATGGCATTTTGAAGATATCATTCGTGATCCAAATATTGATCCTGTTGCAGCTTTGACTTTGAAAAGAAGAATCGATGCATCCAATCAAGAACGTACCGATATGGTAGAATATATAGATGGTTATTTTCTTCAAAAATACAACCATGTTGCAGTAAAAGACAATGCCAAAATCAATTCAGAAAGTCCAGCTTGGGCATTTGACAGATTGTCTATCTTGGCATTAAAAATTTACCACATGAACGAAGAAGCTACTCGCGTCGAAGCTTCACAAGATCATAGAGACAAATGTCAAGTAAAATTGAATATCCTTTTGGAGCAAAGAACCGATTTGTCATTGGCCATCGAAGATTTATTGACAGACATCGAAAACGGAGACAAATTCATGAAAGTGTACAAACAAATGAAAATGTACAACGACGATGATTTGAATCCAGTTTTGTATCAAAATAAAAAATAGTTTTTGGAGCTATTTCCAGCTTTTCATTACAATTCCTCTCAAAAAAAGTATAGTTTCTAATGTTCTAAAAAGAGCTTCCGTTGGTCGCTTTTTTAGAACAAGAAACTTTACTTTTTTTGTTCCGGGATTTTCATTTTAATCTGGGCTAGGGCATCCAAGCATCAATAAATTAAGCACCTCAAATTGCCAAAAAACATTCAACATATAGCCGTCATGAGACTTTCCGCAATGGGAGATGTCGCCATGACGGTTCCTGTTTTACGTGCTTTTTTAAATCAGTATCCCGAAGTAAAAATCACGGTCGTTTCCAGACCTTTTTTCAAACCTTTTTTTGATGGGATTCCCAATCTCTCTTTTTTTGCTTTTGATGAAAAAGAAAGACACAAAGGATTTCTTGGTTTAATCAAATTGTTTCAAGATTTAAGAGCGTTGGATATCGATGCTTTTGCTGATTTGCATAACGTTTTGCGTTCCAAAATCGTGAGAACACTTTTTGCTTTAAGTGGAAAAAAAACAGCTTCGGTTGACAAAGGAAGAGCCGAGAAAAAAGCCCTGACTCGTCCCGACAACAAAGTTATCAAACCGTTGACTACCATGTTCGAAAGACACACAAAAGTGCTTGAACAACTCGGTTTTCCGGTGAATTTGGATAACCCAATATTTCCTAAAAAAGCCATTTTAGATTCCGAGATTCTAGAAATAATTGGCACTTCGCATCAAAAATTAATAGGGATTGCACCTTTTGCTCAATACGATTCCAAGGTGTATCCTTTGGATTTAATGAAAGAAGTGATCGACACTTTGGCATTAGATCCACACAATAAAATTTTGCTTTTTGGTGGCGGAAAAAAAGAAATCGAAATTCTAAATACACTTAGTTCTGGCAAACAGAATGTCATTAATATGGCTGGAAAAATCAAGTTTTCACAAGAGTTGCAACTTATTAGTAATCTGGATGTGATGCTTTCTATGGATTCTGGAAATGCTCATATTGCCGCAATGTTGGGTGTAAAAGTCATCACGCTGTGGGGTGCAACACATCCGTTTGCTGGTTTTTCTCCCTTCAATCAACCCTTAGAAAATGCTTTGGTATCCGATAGAAATTTATATCCAAAATTGCCAACATCGGTTTATGGTAATAAAAAAGTAGAAGGATATGAAGATGCGATGAGAACGATTTTGCCATTTGAAGTGGTGAAGAGTATGCAGTCTCAGTTTTCAATTTAACAGTTTAAAAGCTAAAGTGATAAAAAAAGAGTATGCAAAGCAAACTCTTTTTTTATCATATTTTAGAAACCCATAACCCATAACCCATAACTTCTTCACAAATAGATTTTCTCATCCTTGCATCTGCCATAAATATATCTTTTCAGATTCGATATCGTTTCTTGGTAATTGGGCGCTTCAAAACCAAAACGCTCGTGTTCCAATTGTTCCTTTTCGATAGCATTGCAGCCTTTTATCACTTCTTTGAGCATATCGAGCATAGCAAGTTCTTTATTGTCAGTTTTTGCAAACTTGAACTCTACAATTTCATCTTGTAATTCGGAACAATAGTCTACTAACTTCTGGACTTCGGGCTCATCAAGTAGAGACGGATTACTTTTAAAAATTTCTCGTGTTGATTTCATAAGCAATATCAATATCAATTTCAATTTCAAAAATCAATAGTAATTTCGTTAGCAATAGTTGGTTTATAAATTTACAAACGGCCACTGAACACTACCAACTGATTACTGAACACTTATTTTTAAACATCATCATAATCTACACGAATAGTGGCGGAGGTAGGATGCGCTTGACACGTTAGTATTAAACCTTCGGCAATTTCACTGTCGGTAAGGATAGAATTTTTCTTCATCTCGGCTGTACCTTCGGTAACTCGGGCCAAGCAACTACTGCAGATGCCGCCTTGGCAAGAATAAGGCGCATCAATTCCTTGTTTTAAAGCTGCATCTAAAATGCTTTGTTTTTGAGACATTTCAAAAGTTGTTTCTTCATCATCGACCATAACGGTGATTTTAGAATGACCGCTTAACGATTCTTTTATAGTATTTTCTTGAGTTGAAGCCGTGAAAAGTTCGAATTTTATAGCCGATTCTTTTACGTTCTTTTCTTTCAAAACCCCAGAAACGGTATTGATCATTTCTTCTGGACCACACAAATAGAATTTGTCAAACTCCAATGATGAATGCTTGGTGTTCAAAGCAAAATTTACTGTGGATTTGTCAATTCGACCAAACAATGCATTTTCAACATTAGCCTCACTGTACACATAATGCACAAACAAACGACCCACATATTGCAATTGCAAATCGTGTAATTCTTGGTGAAAAATAGTTTCTTCTGGAGATTTGTTTCCATAAACCAACACAAAAGAACTTTTAGGTTCGCTTTTCAAAACCGATTTCAAAATAGATAAAACAGGTGTAATTCCGCTACCTGCAACAAAAGCAATATAGTTTTTTTGACGGTCGTTTTCGGGCTCGAAAGTAAATTTACCTTCTGGTTCTCCTACTTCAAGAACATCACCTGCTTTTAGTTTTGAATTAGCAAATTGAGAAAAAGCGCCATCTTTTACCGCTTTTACGGCAATGCGCAAATCCCCGCTTGTAGGAGCTGAACAAATAGAATACGCACGACGAATTTCGGTATTGTCTAATGTCAGGCGTAAATTTATATATTGACCAGCAATAAAAGTATAATTGGATTTTAATTCTTCGGGTACATTAAAAAGTATAGAAACGGCATCTTTGGTTTCGCGTTTTACTTCTTTTACTATTAATTTTAGAAAGGATGGCATAGGACTGTTTTTTATACAAAAGTAATAAAACTATTTAGGATTAAAATAATTTGATGGAATTCAAGTTCGATTTTCAATTGTTTTTGTAACATTTTCCTACTCCAAACTACTAACTCCCAAAACCAAACCAAAAACCATGTTTGCAAAATTTATTTATCTTGAATGGAAATCGTTTTTAAGATCGGCTTCTTTCGCTTCCAATTTGGCTTTGAAAATTCTAATGGGTTTTCTAGTCCTTTATTTTACGCTCGTTTTTTTAGCATTAGGCATTGGTGCTTTTTATATACTGAGGGAAATGAAATTGGATCCTTTGGTAACCATAAACAAGTTCTTGATTTATTATTTTGTGATGGATTTGATTGTTCGACTTTTGATGCAAGCAATTCCGGTCATGAACATTCGTCCACTTTTGTCTTTACCATTCAAGCGACCAACCATTGTACATTTCTCTTTGGGAAAAACTGCTTTGTCCTTTTTTAATCTAGTTCACGCTTTTTTCTTCCTGCCTTTTTGCGCGGTTTTAATTTACGAAGGCTATGATGTAATTAGTGTGTTGCTTTGGCTGACCGCTCTTTATTCTATTGTATTTGCCAACAATTTTCTAAATATACTTTTGAACAACAAAGATAACTTATTGGGAATTTTTATCACTGTCGCTTTGGTTTTGGCAGGTTGTCAATATTACAAATTATTTGATATTACGCTTTATACCTATCCATTTTTTCAAGCATTATTTCATACCAAATGGGTTTTTGCGCTTCCAGTTTTAGTTATGATAGGATTGTATTATTGGACTTATAATTACCTCAAAGGAGATTTGTATCTAGATGCAGGATTAACAGTTAAAAATGACATTGCCAAAACGGAACAGTTAACTTGGCTGAATCAATTTGGAACTCTAGGAACTTTTTTGAAAAACGACATTAAATTAATCAAAAGAAACAAACGTTCAAAAACGACTATTGGTTTGAGTATAATGTTCTTGTTTTATGGTTTAATTTTTTTTACAAGTAATTCACATCAACCAGAAGTGATGCGGATTTTTGCTGGAATATTTGTTTCAGGAGGCTTTTTAATCACCTTCGGTCAGTTTGTGCCGAGTTGGGACAGTGCTTATTACCAATTAATGATGACACAAAACATTCCGTATCGTGGATATTTGAATTCCAAATGGTGGTTGATGATTATCGGAACCATAATTTCTGCAATTCTGGCTACTTTTTATTTATACTTTGGATGGCAAATTTATTTAACGATTGTGGTTGGTGCCATTTATAATATTGGAGTTAATTCTTTATTGGTATTATTAGGAGGAGCATTTACAAAAACGCCTATTGATTTGAGTTCTGGTAAAGGTGCCTTTGGAGACAAAAAAGCTTTTAACGTCAAAACAATGCTCATCACCATTCCACAATTGATATTACCTGTGTTTTTGTATTGGTTGGGTACTTATTTAATGGATGCTAATTTAGGTTTGGCTTTTGTTGCTCTTGTTGGATTTTTGGGTTTAGCGCTAAAAAACAAAGTATTTGTATTTATTGAAAAAATTTATAAAAAAGAGAAATACGCAACCATTGCCGCCTACAAACAAAAATAGCCCCCCAACCCCCAAATTAGGGAGTTTCGAGCGTTCAATCTAAAATCTTAATTCTAAAATCTAAAATTGCATGATACAAGTAAATAATCTTTCCAAAAAATACAACGATACATCAGTACTAAATATAGAATCACTGGCAATTCCAAAAGGACAAAGTTTTGGATTAGTGGGTAATAACGGAGCTGGAAAAACCACTTTTTTTAGTTTATTATTAGATTTAATACAGCCTACAACAGGGAATATAATCAACAATGAAGTTCAAGTGAATAGTAGTGAGCATTGGAAACCATTTACCGCTTCATTTCTTGACGAGAGTTTTCTGATTGGGTATTTAACTCCAGAAGAATACTTCTATTTCATTGGAGATTTAAGAGGGCAAAACAAAGCCGATGTAGACGCATTGTTGGCTCGACACGAAGAATTTTTCAACGGAGAAATACTTAAAAACAAAAAATATTTACGCGATTTATCCAAAGGAAATCAAAAGAAAGTGGGAATAATTGCTACTTTGATTGGTAATCCACAAGTGATTATTTTGGATGAACCTTTTGCCAATTTGGACCCAACTACGGTCAACAGACTCAAAAAAATCATTAAAGATTTGGCTGATAATCCTGAAATTACAGTTTTGGTTTCGAGTCATGATTTAATGCATACGGTAGAAGTTTGCAATAGAATAGTTGCCCTAAACAAAGGCGAAGTAGTAAAGGACATTCAAACTTCGGAAGAAACATTACAAGAATTAGAACTGTTTTTTGCGGTTTAAATTTAGTTATTTGAAAAAGAAACGTATTTTTACCAGTCATTATACTAAAATACTTTTTTGAAAGTTTAATGACTTAAACGTTTTCCATTGAATAGCAACACTTCAAAATACTTTATAGCTTTATTATTTTTAACTTTCTTGATAGCGTGTTCTACCAAGAAAGATACTTTTTTGGCTAGAAATTCACACGCCTTAAGCACCAAGTATAATATATTATATAATGGAGAAATTGCTTTGGCAAAAGGAATTAAAGGTATAAATGACAATTCAACAGAGGATTTTTGGAAACGTTTACCTGTCGAAAAAATGCAAGTGAATGATGATGTGCCTGTTGATGGAAAACCCAAAAATGCAGATTTTGAAACTGCAGAAGCCAAAGCTACCAAAGCCATTCAAAAACATGCTATGAATATTGGTGGAAGAGAAAAAAATTTCCAAATAGACGAGGCTTATTTATTACTTGGAAAAGCAAGATATTACGATCAACGATTCATTCCTGCCTTAGATGCTTTCAATTACATACTATATAAATATCCGAACAGCAGTAATATTTATGATGCCAAAATTTGGCGAGAGAAAACAAACGTTCGTCTAGGGAACGATGCTTTGGCTATCAAAAACACTTCAAAACTCATCAAGGACAATGATCTCGGAAAACAAGATTTTGCCAATGCGAATGCCATTTTAGCTGCTGCTTTTTTGAACATTGAAGAAAAAGACAGTGCCGTAGTAAAATTAAAATTAGCCAATGCTTACACCAAAGTGCATGAAGAAAGAGAGCGGTATTCTTTCTTGTTAGGGCAACTGTATGAAGAAGCAGGTCAAAAAGACAGCGCTGTTTATTTTTATCAAACGGTTATTGATATGAATAGAAAAGCAGAAAGAAAATTTGTCATTCAGGCTTACGCTAAAAAAGCAAAACTCAATAATTACAAAGATTTAGATTATGATGTATTTGTCGAAAAATCCAAAAAGATTATGGAGGACAGAGAAAACAGACCCTATTTGGATGTGATTTTTCATAGTATTGGAATTTTTTACGACAACAACGATAAGAAAGATCTAGCATTGGATTTTTACAATGCTTCTTTGGATACTAAATCTACTGATCCTTACATGAATGCTTCCAATTTTAGAAACATTGGAAATTTATATTTTAAGCACACTGAATATGTAAATGCGGCCAAAAGTTATGATAAGTGCTTGGAATTGTTGGACCCTAAATCTAGAGAGCATCTTCAGATTTCCAAAATCAGAAAAAACCTCGATGAAGTTATTCTGTATGAGGCTACTGCAAAAAGAAATGACAGTATTATTTATGTAGCTAAGTTAAATGAGCCAGAACAAGTGGTGTACTTTGAAAATTACATTCAAAAGTTGAAAAGCAGTGATGCTCTAAAAAAAATGTTGGCAGAAAAACAAAAGAAAATTGATGAGAACATTGCATTAAACAATGGTGGCAATATGCCGAATGATGTTAATACTGATCCAAATGGAAAACCAGCAAATGTGCCAGCGTTTACACCTCCTACAATTTCAAATCCATCAGCAGTAAATGCTGTTTTCTATTTTTATAATCCAAATACAGTAGCATTCGGAAAATTAGAATTTAAAAAAATATGGGGAAACAGAGCACAGAATGGGTATTGGAGAGTTTCATCTGGAACGGGTCAAAATCAAAACACAGCAGAAAATAGTGCTCAAACCGAAAACAAAGACAAAGCAGTAGTTAATGAAGAAGTTAATGATAAATACACTACTGATTATTATATAAAACAATTGCCAAAATCACAAGCAGTAATTGACAGTATCAGTAAAGAAAGAAACGCAGTCTATTTCCAATTAGGGGTTGCATATAAAGAAAAATTCAAAGAATACAATTTGGCTTCCACTAGATTGGAACAATTATTAGAGTATCAACCCGAAGAAAAATTAATTCTTCCAACGAAATATAATTTATTTAAAATTTATCAAATTACAAATTCAGTCAAAGCAGCATCTCTAAAAGAAGAAATTATTGCTCAATATCCAAATTCAAGATATACTCAGATTATTAGCAATGTTTCACCCCTAGATGGAACCGCCAATGATACGCCAATAGGAGAATATGAAAATTTATATCGATTGTTTCAACAAGAATATTTCACATCAGTTTTGGAACAAGTCGATGGTTTGATCAATCATTTTGCAGGAGAAAATATTGTTCCGAAATTTGAATTGTTAAAAGCTTTTTCAATAGGTAAATTAAACGGACTCGAAGCATACAAAAAAAGGATTCAATTTGTAGCAGAAAATTATGCTTCTAGCAAAGAGGGAAAAGATGCTATTGAAATTCTTAAAACCCAAATTCCACTTTTGGAGCAAATGACATTTAGTGCCACAGAATCTAAGAATTGGAGAGTTGTGTTCAAAATTGACAAAAATGACGAAAAAACCAGTGCTGCTATAGAATCAAAACTAGCTTTGTTTTTTGCCAATGAAAATATTGAAAAATTATATTACACTTGTGATTCCTATACAGAAAAAGAAAATTTCATTTCTATTCATGGCATACATACAGAATCCTATGCTCATTTTATAGCTGTTCTTTTTGCAGAAAACCCAAAATTTAAAATCAGTCAAACAGGAATTGTTATTTCAAATGAGAATTACAAGATTGTTCAAATCAAGAAAAACCTAGACGCCTATCTTTTACTTAAAAAACCATAATTATGTTTGATAAAAAACCAAAAATGTTAACTGATGTTTTAGGGAAAACCAATAGAATAGTTGAAGGAACTATAATAAAAGGAGATGTTATTTCGCCTGCCGATTTTAGATTGGATGGAGAACTCATTGGAAATTTTACCTCAAACGGAAAATTGGTTATTGGACCAGCAGGTAGTGTCAAAGGAGATATCATTTGCACAAATGCCGATATCGAAGGAAAATTTGAAGGTATAATAAAAGTAGAAGATACTTTGAATATTAAGGAATCGGCCACTATTATTGGAGAAGTTATAATTGGTAAATTATCAGTAGAACCAGGTGCTGCTTTCAATGCAACTTGTGTAATGGTATCTGGAAATACGAAAACAACAACCAGTGACAACAAATAATAATTCAAATAAAAACAACTACAATAAATGGTTGGCACTTATTAATATTCCCATCCAAATGGGCGTTATTATTTTTTTATTTTCCTATTTAGGAAATTGGTTGGACGAGAATCATCCTAGCACCAAAGTATATTATGTAAAAATAATGGTTATGGTTGGTGTGGTTTTGGCTCTCTATAATGTAATCCGACAAGTAAACGAAATCAATAAAAATCAATAAAAGACGAATCATGAATCTTAAAAAGTTGTATCCATTTTTAACTTTAATGGGCATTTCGCTCCTTTTATATGGTATACACAAATTGATTTTTTATGTAATGAAAATTAATCAGGAGCAATTTCATTATTCTTTAGAAGCATTGTATTTGTTGTTCTTCCTTTTGTCTTCCATTATATTCGTAGTATTATTAAAGATTAAGGAAAAGAGTTTTGACAATGTTGGAATGTCATTTCTTTTGGCAACAAGTATAAAAATGGTTTTTTGTTATCTGATTTTAAGACCATTATTAAAAATCCCAAAAGGTAATAATCCAACGGAGCGAATAAATTTCTTTATACTGTTTATTGTATTTTTAGCAATTGAGACCCTTTTCACGATACGATTAGTCAACGAAAAGCAATAATCAATGCATTAAGCGAATCAAATTCTCAAAAAAATACTTTTATATGCTTTTGAGTATTAATAAAAAATGTACCTTTGCACCAAATTTTAGAATCGTTAAAAAAAAAGATATTTAAGAGATATGGTGATTTCCAACAAAGCACTTAGATTTATTATAGCGACTTTCGTTATATGTCTTCCTTTTACTAGTATGGCAAATCCTGAAAAGGATACTACAACTGTTCAAACTGAAGCTACGCATGAAGTTACTGAAACAAGCCACGAAGCTCACGCTGAACCTACAGATGTGAAGTCTAAAGTTAAAGCATTTATTAAGCATCACGTTTTAGATTCTCATGAATTTTCTTTTTCCCAAGATGATGAAACTGGAGTGCATTATGGTTTTGCATTACCTATAATTATTTGGGATAATGGTTTTCAAATTTTCTCTTCTTCAAAATTTGAACACGGTGAAGCTGTAGCAGAATCAAATGGGAATTTCTACAAAATAAATCACCACGACGGAAAAATTTACAAAACAGACGCGGCTGGTACAATAACTGAAGATGAAAAAACTGGACATCCAACAAATGTTCGTCCTTTAGATTTATCGATTACCAAAACAGTTTTTTCTATACTTCTTGCTGCGATTTTAATGTTTGTTATTTTCACAAGCTTGGCAAAATCGTACGCTAAAAATAACGGAATCGCTTCTGGTGTTGGTCGTATTTTTGAACCTGTCGTATTATACGTACGTGACGAGATTGCAATTCCTAATATTGGAGAGAAACACTATAAGAAATACATGAGTTATTTATTGACTATATTTTTCTTTATATTGTTTTTAAATATTTTTGGTTTAATGCCTTTTGGTATTAACGTTACTGGAAACCTTACGATTACTTTTTCATTGGCTATCCTTACTTTTTTAATCACAAACCTTACAGCGAACAAAAACTATTGGGGTCATATTTTCTGGATGCCAGGTGTGCCAAAAGTAATGCGTCTTGTTTTGGCTCCTATTGAGTTGTTGGGAGTTTTTATTAAACCATTTTCATTAATGATACGTTTGTATGCAAACATTTTTGCAGGACACATTGTATTGATGAGTATAATTGGATTAATGTTTATTTTCAAAAGCTGGTTAGGAAGCAGTTTGTCATTTGGATTGTCATTTGCACTTTCTATACTAGAAATATTGGTTGCGTTTTTACAAGCGTATATATTCACGATGTTATCTGCATTATACTTCGGTTCAGCTGTAGAAGAACATCATCATGAGGAAGCTCATTAAAAAAGTTGTGAGTTATAAGTTATGAGTTGAACGACGTTTAACATATAACGAATAACCTATAATCATTAAAAAAGAATGTTTAATTTTTAATTATATATATTATGGAAATTCCACAAATCGTAGGAGCAGGATTGATCGTTATCGGAGCAGGATTAGGTATTGGTAGAATTGGTGGTTCAGCAATGGACGCTATTGCTCGTCAACCAGAAGCTTCTGGAAAAATCCAAACTGCAATGCTTATTGCAGCTGCACTTATTGAAGGTATTGGTTTTGCTGCGTTATTCGCATCTTAACTAGCACTTAAAAAACAAACAATAGTTACAACGGTTGGTTGTAGCTATTGTTTTAATTAAATGTTGAAAATTATATTAAACAGATTAAATTTTATTTTTTAAAATACAATTTACATTATATACAATTTATAAAAAATGGAAAAGTTAATAAATCAGTTTGAGTTAGGTTTGTTCTTCTGGCAAGTATTAATATTTGTTGGATTAATATTCTTATTGAAAAAATTCGCTTGGAAACCAATTCTTGATGCAGTTAATGATAGAGAAGAAGGAATTAAAAATGCATTGCTTTCTGCTGAAAACGCTAGAAAAGAAATGCAAAATTTACAAGCTGACAATCAACGTATTTTACAAGAAGCAAGATTAGAGCGTGACAACATGCTTAAAGATGCTCGTGAAATGAAAGAGAAAATGGTTGACGATGCTAAAACTGAAGCTCAAGCTCAAGGTCAAAAAATGATCGAGCAAGCTAAAGCGGCTATTGAAAGTGAAAAAAACGCAGCTATGGCTGAATTGAAATTACATGTTTCAACTTTGTCACTTAGCATTGCTGAAAAATTATTAAAAGAGGAACTATCTAACAAAGAAGCTCAAACTAAATTGGTTGAGAAATTGTTAGGTGATGTAAAATTGAACTAATCATGGCAAGTACTAGAGCAGCAATTCGTTATGCAACCGCAATTTTAGATTTATCCAATTCAAAAGGAGTTTCTGAAGCTGTGAATAATGACATGAAATCTATTGCTTCAACGATTAAAGGAAATGCGGAATTGAGTACTTTTATTCAAAACCCAACCATTAAAGTAGAAGTGAAAGAGAAAGCACTTTTAGAAGTTTTTGCTTCAGTTGATAACGTAACCAAAGGTTTAATTCATTTGTTATTTGAAAACAAAAGATTTGAAATTATGCATGTTATAGCTGCAGAGTATATCAAATTGTTTGATATCATGAATAATGTTGAAGTGGCAAAAGTAACTACAGCTATTGCTATGGATGCTGCGCTTGAAGCTATAGTTTTAGCTAAAATAGCAACACTTTCTGATAAAAAAATTACAATTGAAAACATTGTAGATCCTGCTATCATTGGTGGATTTATTTTAAGAATAGGCGATCAGCAGTATAACGCTTCTGTTGCCAACAGATTACAAATATTAAAAAGAGAGTTAAGTAATTAGTTTTATTACACATTTAAGTGTCTAAATTATAAATTAAGATGGCGGAAATTAAACCTGCTGAAATTTCAGCAATATTAAGAAAACAAGTAGAAGGTTTTGAATCTGGTGCTACACTAGAGGAAGTAGGTACAGTACTTCAAGTTGGAGATGGTATTGCTCTTATTTATGGGCTTTCTAATGTTCAATACGGAGAATTAGTTGAATTCGAAAACGGATTAGAGGCTATTGTATTGAACCTAGAGCAAGACAATGTTGGTGTGGTACTTTTAGGACCTTCAACAGGTATCAAAGAAGGATCAACTGCAAAAAGAACACAACGTATTGCTTCTCTTAAAACAGGAGAAGGAATGGTAGGACGTGTAGTAAACACTCTTGGTTTTCCAATTGATGGAAAAGGACCAATTGGAGGTGAATTATTCGAAATGCCTTTGGAAAGAAAAGCTCCTGGAGTTATCTTCCGTCAGCCAGTTACTGAACCATTGCAAACAGGAGTAAAAGCAGTTGATGCTATGATCCCAGTTGGTAGAGGTCAACGTGAGTTGGTTATTGGTGACCGTCAAACAGGAAAATCTACTGTTTGTATTGACACTATCTTAAATCAAAAAGAATTTTACGATGCTGGAAAACCAGTATTTTGTATATATGTTGCTATTGGTCAAAAAGCTTCTACTGTTGCAGGAATTGCAAAAATGTTAGAAGAAAAAGGTGCTATGGCTTATACAGTAATCGTTGCGGCAAACGCTTCTGATCCAGCTCCGATGCAAGTTTACGCTCCTTTCGCAGGTGCTGCAATTGGAGAATATTTTAGAGATTCAGGTCGTCCAGCTTTAATTGTTTATGATGATTTATCGAAACAAGCAGTTGCTTACCGTGAGGTTTCTCTTTTATTAAGAAGACCACCGGGACGTGAAGCATATCCTGGAGACGTTTTTTACTTACACAGTCGTTTATTAGAGCGTGCTTGTAAAGTAATTGCTGATGATGGAATTGCAAGAAACATGAACGATTTACCAGCTTCATTAAAAGGTATCGTAAAAGGTGGTGGTTCTTTGACTGCTTTGCCAATTATCGAAACTCAAGCAGGTGACGTATCAGCCTATATCCCAACAAACGTAATTTCGATTACAGATGGTCAAATTTTCTTGGATGGAGATTTGTTTAACTCTGGTGTTCGTCCTGCAATCAACGTAGGTATTTCTGTATCTCGTGTTGGAGGTAATGCTCAAATTAAATCAATGAAAAAAGTAGCAGGTACTTTGAAACTAGATCAAGCACAATTCCGTGAATTGGAAGCGTTTGCAAAATTTGGTTCTGACCTAGATGCTGTTACATTAAACGTAATTGAAAAAGGAAAAAGAAACGTTGAAATCTTGAAACAAGGTTTGAACGACCCTTATACAGTTGAAGACCAAGTTGCAATTATCTATGCTGGATCTAAAAACTTATTGAGAAGTGTTCCTGTGAATAAAGTGAAAGAATTTGAGAAAGATTTCTTGGAATTCTTAAATAACAAACACAGAGCGACTCTTGATGCTTTGAAAGCAGGAAAATTAACAGATGAAATTACAGATGTACTTGAAACTGTTGCAAAAGAAATTTCAGCAAAATACAACTAAGTTGGAAATGAGAAGTTAGAAATCGGAAGTAATCTTCCAATTTCTAACTTCAAACTTCTAACCTCAAACTTCTAACTTTTATATGGCAAATTTAAAGGAAATCCGTAATAGAATTACTTCCATTTCATCTACGATGCAAATTACATCGGCAATGAAAATGGTTTCTGCAGCAAAGCTAAAGAAAGCACAGGATGCGATCACAGCAATGCGCCCTTATGCCGAAAAATTAACGGAATTATTACAAAATCTTTCTGCTTCGCTTGATGGTGATGTTGGTGGAGAATTTACAACACAACGTGAAGTAAAAAAAGTGTTAATTGTTGCTATCACTTCTAATAGAGGTTTGTGTGGTGCTTTTAATACAAATGTAATTAAGGAAGCTAAAAACCATTCTGAGTATTATGCTGGTAAACAAGTTGATATATTTGCTATCGGTAAAAAAGGAAATGATATTCTATCCAAAACCTTGAACGTAATTGATAATCAAAGTTCAATATTTGATCATTTAACTTTTGATAATGTTGCAGCTATTGCTGAAACATTAACTCAAAAATTTGTTTCAGGTGAATACGACAGAATTGAATTGGTTTACAATCAGTTTAAGAATGCTGCTACTCAAATTGTACAAACCGAACAATTTTTACCCTTAGCTCCTATTCAATCTGATAAACCAGTTTCAACTGGAGATTATATCTTCGAACCTGCAAAGGACGAAATTGTTTTGACTTTGATTCCAAAAGCATTAAAAACACAATTGTACAAAGGTATTCGTGATTCATTTGCTTCTGAGCACGGAGCGCGTATGACTGCAATGCACAAAGCAACAGACAATGCAACTGATTTAAGAGATCAATTAAAATTAACTTACAACAAAGCACGTCAAGCTGCAATTACCAATGAAATCCTTGAGATTGTTGGTGGAGCAGAAGCCTTGAAAGGATAATTTGTGAAATACAGAAAATGAAAAAAGAGCCTTTTGGCTCTTTTTTTATGCTTTGTTTTTAAGGAACAAATAGCTTTATAGTCCTTTAGCTCTTTGTTTTAGTAGGGATCTTAGCTTTTCCCGATGCTTTGTTTTTTAAGGAACAAATAGCTTTATAGTCCTTCAGCTCTGTGTTTGGGTGAACCTTAGCTTTTCACTTTGGCTTGTTTTTATAAGGGACAATTAGCTTTATAACCCTATGCTCTGTGTTTAAGTGGGTATCTTAGCTTTTCCCTATGGCTTGTTTTTTTTAAGGGTTCAATTAGCTTTATTAACCTTTTGCTCTATTTTTTTATGGAAGAAACTTAGCTTTATCCATGCTTTGTTTTGTGGGGAACAATTAGCTTTATAAACCCCTTATCTAATTTCAACTTTACAAAGTTCTGTAATAAATTGGTTTTATGCAATACCCACTTTCCGTGATATTTCAATAAATTTTCTCTTTTTTCTGAATGAATCTTTTTTGTTTATTTTTGTCTTATATTTTTAAATCCATATCCCTTGAAAACATTAGAGCTCACCACAATTCCAGAAATGCTTGCTCAAATAGAAGTAATGCAGCACCTATATCCAAACCTCTCTTTAGAAAAATACGAATCTTATTTACAGGAAATGGTTCCACACAATTACAAACAGTTAGCTGTTTATGAGAATGATACTTGTGTTGGTATTACTGGATTTTGGACCGCAATGAAACTTTGGACAGGAAAATATATAGAAATTGACAATTTTATTGTTCATTCGAATCATCGTTCAAAAGGGATAGGGAAAGTAATGACCGATTATATTGATCTTAAAGCAAAAGCCGAAGGTTGCACCGCTATTGTTTTGGATGCCTTCACCGGAAATTTTACAGCTCATCGATTTTATTACAATCAAGGATATGTGCCAAAAGGGTTCCATTTTTTAAAAATGTTAAACGAGGATGGATTGACATAATCTCAATTTTATACTTTATTCAACCACAAAACACAAAAAATAACCAAAGAATTGGTTATTTTTGTTTTTATAATAATTAACATAAAAATAATTTTGGGATTATATAAAAAGCTTTTTCAACAAACCGCCATATATGGACTAGCCACAGTAGTGCCAAGAATGTTCAGCTTCTTGCTAGTTCCACTTTATACAGGATTGTTACCTCAGGCGGAATACGGAAAAGTGTCCATAATATTTGCTTGGATGATTTTCTTCAATGTTATCTTGGCTTATGGAATGGAAACTGCTTTTTTTCGATTTTATAATTCTGAAAAAAACAAGGAAAGTGTTGTAGAAACAACAACTGTTTCCATATTTTGGTCTACCATCTTCTTCATCTTTATAGCATTATTGTTCCGAAACTCTTTGGCAACGTTGTCTGGAGTCGATACACAATACATTGCTTATTCTATTTGGATTTTAGCTTTAGATGCTTTGGTTATTGTTCCTTTCTCTAAATTGAGAGCCAACCAAAGACCAATGTTTTATGCCTTAATTAAAATCGGGAATGTAGTAGTTAATCTGTCTTTCAACCTATTCTTTTTGTTGTATTTACCAAGTGTTTCGGTATCGCAACCCGATAGTTTTTTGAGTTCTGTATATATTGAAAATTTTCAAATAGGCTATATTTTCTTGGCCAATATCATCGCTAGTTTTCTAACTTTTGTGGTCCTTTTTCCAGACTATTTTACGATCAAGTGGAAATTCGATTACGAGCTCTGGAAACGAATGATGCGTTATGGTCTTCCCATCATGATTGCTGGGCTAGCCTTTGCCATTAACGAACAATTTGATAAAATTCTTTTGGGTTGGCTATTGCCGGCCAATATTGCAGCAGAACAAGTTGGAGTTTATTCTGCCTGTTACAAATTGGGACTTTTTATGGTTTTGTATCGAACTGCTTATACACTTGGAATCGAGCCTTTCTTTTTCAGCCATGCTTCCAACGATAATGCGCAACAAACCTATGCAACAATCACCAAATATTTTGTTATTTTCGGATCCTTTATATTATTGTCGGTAATAGTATTTGCCGATTTATTAAAACAAGTTATGATTCCAAATTCTTCTTATTGGGAAGCGATGAAAGTGGTTCCGTTAATTATTTTGGCCAATTTCTTTTTGGGCATTTATACCAACCTTTCCGTATGGTACAAATTGATTGACAAAACCTACGTAGGTGCTTATATTTCTATAATTGGAGCGGTAGTAACTTTGGTATTAAACTATGTATTGATTCCAAAATACAGTTATTACGGTTCGGCAATTGCAACAATTTCGGCATACGGAAGTATGATGTTTATATCCTATTATCTCGGTAATAAGTACTATCCAATTCCTTATGATAAGAAAAAAATAGTAGGATATCTTATCCTTTCAACCGGATTTTCATGCATCTCCTTTTATGGTTTTAGAGAGAATTATTATATCGGAGTTTTGCTTTTAGCTTTATTTATGGGCTTTATTTTTTTCAACGAAAAAGAAACACTTTTACGAATTTTAAAACGACCAACTAAAAATTAGGAGCTATTTCCTGCTATTCGTTGCAATCTTGTTGGCCAAAACCCGGCCAACAAGGATTTCCACTTCTATCAGGGCTAAGGCAGATCGCAATCAAATACATTTTATATTAAAAAACAATGACAATCAATATCATCAACAAATCGCAACACGCGTTACCAAATTACGAAACTATTGCTTCGGCAGGAATGGATTTAAGAGCCAATTTGACCGAGTCAATTACCTTGCAACCTTTAGAAAGAACGATTGTTAAAACAGGTCTTTTCATAGAATTACCCATTGGTTTTGAAGCTCAAGTGCGACCTAGAAGTGGATTGGCAGCCAAAAACGGAATAACAGTTCTTAACGCACCTGGTACGGTTGATGCTGATTATAGAGGCGAAATTGGAGTAATTTTAGTAAATTTATCCAATGATCCGTTTGTTATAGAAAATGGAGAACGAATTGCACAACTTATCATCGCAAAACACGAACGCGCTGATTGGATTGAAGTACAAGAATTAACAGAAACTTCAAGAGGAGAAGGCGGTTTTGGAAGTACAGGTGTGAAGTAGTTGACAGTATTCAGTTGCAGTTTTGCAGTAAGAAGACATTCAATAATAATTTCCAAAAATCTGTGGAAATAGGTTTAATCCGTTTAATCAGTGGCTAAAATAATACATTAAAACCTTTGTAAACTTTGCGAAAAACAACGTGAACTTTGCGAAAAAATAACCAACCTAAATGAAAATAATCGTACCAATGGCAGGACGCGGATCACGCCTTCGCCCACATACTTTAACCATCCCAAAACCTTTAATTCCAGTTGCGGGTAAACCAATTGTACACCGCTTAGTCGAAGATATTGCAGGTGTTTTAAATCAGCCTATCGAAGAAATAGCATTTGTTATTCACGAAAGTTTTGGTAAAAAAGTAGAAGAAGATTTAATTGCTATTGCTCAAAAATTAGGCGCCAAAGGAACTATTTATTACCAAAACGAGGCTCTAGGAACCGGACACGCCATTATGTGCGCCAAAGATTCTTTGAGCGGACCAGCCGTAATTGCTTATGCTGATACCTTAATCCGAGCCAACTTTGATTTGGATGCCAATGCCGACAGTGTTATTTGGGTAAAACAAGTAGAGCAACCAGAAGCTTTTGGTGTGGTAAACTTAAACGAAGCGAACGAAATAATTGAACTGGTTGAAAAACCGAAGGAATTTGTTTCGGATCTTGCCGTTATCGGAATTTATTATTTTAAGGATGTAGCCGTATTAAAAAATGAACTGCAACTGGTAATTGACAATAACATCATTCACGGTGGAGAATATCAAATCAATGATGGGATAAAACAAATGATGGCCAAAGGCATGAAATTTGTTCCAGGAGAAGTAGATGAGTGGATGGATTGCGGTAACAAAGACGTTACTGTAGAGACCAATTCCAGAATGTTAGGTTTTCTTCAAAATGACGGAATCCATTTGGTGGATCCATCTGTTAAGTTGGAGAATTCGACTATCATTCCACCTTGTTATATTGGAGAAAATGTAATTTTAATCAACGCCACAGTTGGGCCAAATGTATCCTTGGGTGATGCCTGTCATGTACAAAACAGTACAATAAAAAACAGTTTGATTCAAACCCATTCGCATATTAAAAATTCCAATTTGGATAATGCAATGATTGGAAATCACGCTAGTTTCGATGGAAATTTCACGAGTATTAGTATTGGAGATTATTCTGTTTTGGAGTAATTTATAAAAACATAATAAAATAAATTAAGCAGCATTTTTAAGTTTTTATTATGCTGCTTTGTTGTTTTTTTAATTTATTTTGCATGAGAGAATGATATTTTAAATTTTGTTTTCAAAGATTTCTTTTTCAATGATAAAAAAATGGACATTCCTATTTACTTTTTCTATTTTGCTAAGCAATACTGCTACAGTATTGGCACAAGCCGAACCCGAAGAAATAAAATTGGAAGGAGATAAATTCCAGGATTTTTTCTATGAGTCAATCTTTCAAAAAAGTATCGAAAATTATGATAAATCATTGGCAGCACTGGAACAATGTTTGAAATTGAAACCCAATGACGCCACTATTTATTTTGAAATGGGGAAGAATTATTTGGCTTCCAAAGATTACAAAAACGCATATTCCTCTTATGAACATGCCACACAAATAGATCCTACAAACAAATGGTTTTGGGTTGGCTTGTATGACGTGTGTTATGAAACCAAAGATTTCAATCAAGCCATTATCATTGTTGACAAAATCATTCCTTTTGATGCAGAATACAAAGAAGATTTGGTTTCGCTTTATATGGCAACCAAACAGTATGACAAGGCATTGGCTGGAATCAATGAGCTAAATGATAAAGTTGGAAAAACAGAAAGACGGGAAATGTATAAAATGGAAATCTTGTCTGAAGGAAAATATCAAAATTCGGAAATAGATAATTTGAAAGAACAGATTGAGAAAAATCCAAAAGAAGAATCCAATTATATTGCTTTGATATTTTTATATTCCAACAATAATGAAGAGGGCAAAGTTCAGGAAGTGGCCAAAAAATTAGAAAAAGAAATTCCGGAATCGGTATGGGCACAAGTGAGTTTGTTCAAAAATTATCTCGAAAATAATGATGGAACCAATGCTGTGAAATCGATGAATATAGTTTTGGCAAGTTCTAAAATTGATTCCAAAATTAAGCACCGTATCCTGAATGAGTTTTTACTTTTCACCAATGCAAATCCGCAGTTCGTTCCTGATTTGGATAATGCGATCGGGTATTTTAAAAACGATAAAACCGTAAATGTTGCCAAGGAAATAGGTAAGTTTTATTACAACAAAAAGCAATGGGAAAAGGCTATTAAATATTATGACCTTTCGGAGAAAAATAATTCGGAAACAGATTTGGAAACCAATTTACTTTGGCTTCAAGCCAATACCGAACTCAAACAATTTGAGCCCATAGTCAAAAAAGCGATGGGTTTAATTGATAGTTATCCTGCAGAACCTCAGTTTTATTATTATGCGGGGATGGCCAATAATCAGTTGCAATTGTTTAAGAAAGCCAAAGATATTCTTGAAATGGGATTGGATTATGTAGTAGAAAATAAAAGTTTAGAAATTAATTTCAACATTCAACTTGGTGAAGCCTACAGCGGGTTGGGTGATGCCACCAAGAAAGAATTTTATTTCAATAAAGCAAATCAATTGGTAAAAGGTCTGAAATAAAGTGGGCAAAAGAACAAGAAAAAATGGCACAATTTATTTTAAAATAGTTACTTAATAAAAAAAAAAAATAATGAATCGATTTCTAGTAAGACTACTTTTTGTTTTAATGATTTGCGTAAGCAGTTCATTAACATTGGTGTCCTGTAAAGCAAAAGCAAAAGTGGTGAATGAGAGTAAAAGTTCAGATTCAAAAAACATCTCGGCGGAGCGAATTATAATAAGTCATTATGCCAACAAAAGCGATTTTAAAACATTATATATCAAATCAAATGTAAAATATAGTGATGAAAAACAAACACAAAACGTAACTGCCGAAATAAAAATTAAAAAAAACGAACAAATTTCGGTGAGTATCCGATTTCTTGGAATTACTATGGCCAAGGCTTTGATAACTCCAACAATGGTGAGTTATTATGAAAAAATAGGCGGAACCTATTTTGAAGGAGATTTTAGTTCATTAAGTACTTGGCTTGGAACCGATTTGAATTTTATGAAAGTTCAAAATATGTTGATAGGCCAAACAATGGATGACTTAACCCAAGGAAATTACAAAGACACTTTAGTAGATCAATCCTATCGTTTGGAAGATATTTCCAAGAATGATATCCAAAAATATTTCTTTTTTGATATTGAAAAGTTTTTATTGAACAAACAAAAAGTAATTCAAATTACAAAAAACAGAAATATCGACATTTCATACACAGATTACAAAACATATAATGAATCTGTATTTCCTTCCAATATTTTTATTACGGCAGAACAGGATAAAGGAAAAACAGAAATCAATTTAAATTACAATACGATAACTATAAATGAAGAACTTTCTTTTCCTTATAGTGTTCCAAATGGTTATAAAAGAATTTTAATTAAATAAGGGCTTGTTCTAAAATAAATTTTTCATTTACTTCACTAAGACTGTAATTTTATTTGGTGTTCAGTGAACTTCGTTTTGACTCATTCTTTTGCCTGATTTCTTCGTTAAAAATTATTTAAATAGCTAGGCTATTAAAATAATTTTCGCCTTGAAAAAAAACAAAATAATTTCGTCAATTCTGTAACCTTTATTTCAGAACAACCCCTAAATTTGAACAAATATAATTGTACAATGCGAAAATTTCTCTTAAGTCTATTTTTTTTGGGTCTAACCTCAGTAATTTGGGGACAAGAATCGCAACAAGAAAAATTAGAAAAGCGTAAAGCCGAAATTCAACAAGAAATTTTGGACAATGAAAAATTATTACAATCGGTAAAGAAAAAAGAAAAATCGGCTGTAAGTGTCATTATTTTACAAAGCACTAAAATTAAACTCAAAGAAAAACTGATTCATACTACAGAGAAACAAACTAAGATTCTTAGTAATGACATGTATATTAATCAGATGAAAATTAATAAATTGAACAGAGAATTGGTGATTCTCAAAGAAGATTATGCCAAGATGATTATCAAGTCCTACAAAAGTAGATCTGAGCAAAGCCGTGCTATGTTTTTATTATCGTCAGAAAATTTCTTGCAAGCATACAAAAGAGCGCAGTATATGAAACAATATACGGGTTATAGAAAAATGCAAGGAGAAGAAATCAAATCAAAAACCGATGAACTTTTAGGGTTTAATGACAGATTGAATGTCCAAAAAACAGCCAAAAAGAAATTGTTGGCCGAGAATACTAAAGAGAAATTGTCTCTTGAAATAGAAAAGAAAAAACAATTGAAATTGGTGAATGCAATTAAAAAAGACAAGAAAAAAATCACTAGTGAAATCAAGAGAAAACAACAAGAATCAAGGGCTATCGACCGACAAATTGATCGCTTGATTCGCGAAGCAATTGCCGAAGCCAATAGAAAAGCGGCAACAGAAAACGCTAAAGCAAATCCAAATGCTCCAGTAGCTGCTTATATCTCTTCAAGAATAATTTTGACAGCAGAATCAAAAATATTGGCTGATAATTTCAGAGCCAATAGAGGAAAATTGCCATGGCCTGTTGAAAAGGGATTCGTATCGCTTGGATTTGGTGATCAGCCACATCCTGTTTATCCAAATCTTGTTATTCACAATAGCGGAGTAGAAATCACTACAGAACAAGGTTCAACTGCTAGAGCTGTTTTTGGCGGTGAAGTAACTAGTGTAATTGTTCTGTCTCCTGTAAACAAAGCAGTAATGATTCAACATGGAGATTGTTTTACAGTTTATCAAAATCTAAGTTCTGTTTTTGTAAGCAAAGGAGATAAAGTAAGCATCAAACAAAGTTTAGGAAAAATAAGAACCAATGGCGAAGGAAAAACCATTTTGAAGTTCACAATTTCACAAAACACAACCTACAACAATCCCGCATCTTGGTTGTATAATATGTAGTTTTTATAAAAATTAAAAACAGCATTATTTTATTTAAAAAGATAAAATAGTGCTGTTTTTTTATACTTTCATTCATTAAATTTGTACCATATATATTTAACATGTTAAAATACTTTCTAAGTTTTGTTTTTCTTATTACTACGTCAATAATCTGGAGCCAAGACAATCAACAAAAAAAATTAGAAGAGCGTAAAGCCAAAATCCAACAAGAGATTCGGGAAAACGAAACCAAACTTCAAACGGTTAAGAAGAAAGAAAAAACAGTTACAAAAGCGATTGTTTTGCAAAGCAATAAAATCAAACTTAAGGAAGAGTTAATTGCTACTACTTCAAAACAAACCTCCCTTTTAGGAAAATCAATAGTTGTCAATCAAGCGCAAATAAGCACATTAGAAAAAGAACTTCAATTGCTCAAAGAAGATTATGCAAAAATGATTGTTCAATCTTACAAAAGCCGTTCTGAAGAAAGCAGAGCTATGTTTTTATTGTCTTCTGAAAGTTTTTTGCAAGCGTATAAAAGAGCGCAGTATATGAAACAATATACAAATTATAGAAGAATACAAGGTCAAGAGATAAAATCCAAAACCAATGTTTTGTATACATTTAATGCCAAATTAGATATTCAAAAAAATGCCAAAGAAAAACTTATAACTGAAAACGAAAAAGAGAAATTGTCTTTGGAAAAAGAAAAAGAGGAACAACAGAAACTGGTTGAGTCTTTAAAGAAAGATAAAAAGAAAATAATTGCTGATATCAACAAAAAGCAAAAAGAGACTAAAACAATTGATAATAAAATTGACAAATTAATACGAGAAGCCATTGCCGAAGCCAATAGAAAAGCAGCTAGAGAAAAAGCAGCAAAAGAAAAAGCAAAAGCCGATGCCGTTACCAAAGCCAATGCAATTGCCAAAGCCAAAGCAATAGAAAAAGCAAATGTTATAGCCGCTGCAAACGCTATTGCTGCTGCAAAAGCAAAAGCAAACGCAAAACCAATTCCAAAACCCATCCCAATTCCAAAAGATGTTGCCATTGCCATTGCAAAAGTAGATCCAGTTGTTGTTCCGAAAGCAACAGTTTCAACGACAAAAATGGTTTTAACCTCAGACGGAAAAATTGATTCCGATAATTTTAAAAACAATAAAGGGAAGTTACCTTGGCCTGTAGAGAAAGGATATGTATCGCTAGGATATGGAGACCAAGCACATCCTGTATACAAAACACTGGTAATTCATAACAGCGGTTTGGAATTCTCCACTGACTCGGGTGCTAGCGCAAGATCTGTTTTTGCTGGAGAAGTAACCAGTGTTATCATTATTTCTCCTGTAAACAAGGTTATAATGTTGCAACATGGAGATTTCTTTACAATTTATCAAAACCTAACTACAGTAAATGTAAGCAAAGGAGATAAAGTAAATGCAAGACAAAGTTTGGGTAGAATAAAAACAAATGGTGATGGAAAAACGATATTGAAATTTGCCATTACGCAAAATACAACCTACACCAATCCTAGAAGTTGGTTGTCACCAAAATAGAAGAAATAATTTAATAAATTTTAAACATTCTTCTGAATAATAAAAATTATATTTGATAAAATTTAAACCTAAAAAATATGAAATGAGCATGACCGTATATTGGTAGCAATTGAAAATCATCGAATACCAAAATAAAATAGTAACCGATGAGATAAACACCAATGACGATATGCGACTCGAGCGATAGCGAACATGCGAAGCAATTACATATGACCAATAAAAATCAATAAATATCTAAATATGAATTCGAACAACCCTTTTTTAAATAATAAAACATTTTCAACAGCAGTTTCTAGAAAAGACGAAGTACATCAAGCAACGATTATAGATGACAATCAAGACATGACTTTGTCTGGTACTATCAATAAGAGTTTAATTCTTTTTTTCCTTTTATTGGCTTCTGCAACCGTAATTTGGTGGGCTACTTTTAATGGAATGGATCCTATTGTTCCTGCTATTGGAGGTGCTATTGTTGGATTAATATTAGTTGTAATTGCAGCTTTCAAGCCACAATATTCACCTTATTTGGCTCCAGGATATGCACTTTTTGAAGGTTTGTTTATTGGAGGAATCTCAGCTATTTTTGAAACACAATACCCTGGAATAGTTACTCAAGCCGTTGGTGCTACATTTGTAACTTTTGCGGTTTGTTTAGGATTGTATAAATACAAAATTGTAAAAGTAACAGAGCAATTCAAATCGGTTGTGATGGCTGCCACACTTGCCATTGCTACTTATTATTTAATATCTTGGGTGTTTTCTATGTTTACGAGTTTTACTCCAGTTCATTATGGAAATTCTATGATGAGTATTGGTATTAGTGTTTTTGTAATTGTAATTGCGGCTTTAAACTTGTTCTTGGATTTTGACAGAATAGAAAAAGGAGCAGAGCAAAAAATGCCAAAATATATGGAATGGTATGGCGCAATGGGATTGATGATTACCCTTGTTTGGTTGTATATTGAATTTTTAAGATTGTTATCAAAATTATCCAAAAAATAAGATTGAACAATTTTTTTTATATAATGATGCCCTTCCGAAATGAAGGGTATTTTTTTTGGTTAACAAAGACACAAAGTAGTTTATACCAAACACAGTTCTTAAATAGTCTAATCACAAGTGGTATAATGCCGATATAGTATGAAAATAGTCCATTTTTTTTGGACTATATTGACCCGAGCGATAGCGAAAAGGCGAAGCAATAAATAATCGGTATTAGTTTACTAAAGTTTTAATATAAACTATGAAATGAAATAGGATTAAAGTTGTTTAGAATCTTTAACCTTTGTCAATCCCGATAATTATCGGGATTGACAAAGGTGCTAGAAGAAATTATATGAATCTATAATTTTTTATTTATAATTAAAATTTCACCAAGCTTCTTTTTGAATGTTAATTTATAAAGGGATTAAAGGAATAGTAGCTATCAAATCATTAAATTTGTATTCTTATTTAAAGACATGTTAGAAAAAGAAACTATAAATTTCGAAAAAACCGCTATAGTTGGTATTGTTACCCAAAACCAAAGTGAAGAGAAACTCAATGAATATCTTGACGAATTGGAGTTTTTAACTTTTACTGCAGGTGGGGAAGTGGTCAAACGCTTTTCGCAAAAGATGGAACGTCCTAATCCCAAAACCTTTGTGGGAACTGGAAAAATTGAGGAAATTAATCTTTTTGTAAAAGAGAACGCCATCTCAACTTTGGTATTTGATGATGAATTATCCCCTTCGCAACAAAAGAATATTTCCAAAATAATCGATTGTAAAATATTAGACCGAACGCACCTTATTCTAGATATTTTTGCCCAAAGAGCCGAAACTTCTTATGCCAGAACCCAAGTAGAATTGGCGCAATGCCAATATTTATTACCCAGACTTTCTGGAATGTGGACTCACTTAGAACGTCAAAAAGGGGGAATCGGGATGCGTGGACCCGGAGAAACAGAGATAGAAACCGATAGGCGTATTGTTCGGGATCGAATAGCGTTATTGAAAGAGAAGATTAAAACTATCGACAAGCAAATGGGCGTGCAACGAAGCAATCGTGGTGCAATGGTTCGTGTGGCTTTAGTCGGATATACCAATGTTGGAAAATCGACTTTAATGAATGCCGTTGGGAAAAGTGATGTATTTGTAGAAAACAAACTTTTTGCAACTTTGGACACAACTGTTCGAAAAGTGGTTATTAAAAATTTACCCTTCTTGCTTTCGGATACCGTTGGATTTATTCGAAAACTGCCTACCCAATTGGTTGATTCGTTTAAGAGTACGCTGGATGAAGTTCGTGAAGCCGATTTGTTATTGCATGTTGTAGATATTTCGCATCCTGAATTTGAAGATCATATTGCATCTGTAAACCAGACATTATTAGACATTAAAGCCAATGACAAACCTGTTATTATGGTTTTTAATAAAATTGATGCCTACAAACATCTAACAATAGACGAAGATGATTTAATGACCGAAAAAACACCAAGACATTTTACTTTGGAGGAATGGAAACAAACTTGGATGCACCGATTGGATGGTGAACTAGCGTTGTTTATTTCGGCAACCAATAAAGAAAATTTCGAAGAATTTAGAGAGCGTGTTTATGAAGCAGTTCGACACATACACATTACCCGTTTTCCATACAACAAGTTTTTATATCCAGATTATAAAGATGCAATAGAGAAAGAAGAGAAAGAAGAAAATGAATAAAAAAATGCCTTTTAGTTAATTCCTAAAAGGCATTTTTTGTGTTAAAAACCGTAATTCACTCCTAAACCAAATACTTGTTTGGTTTGAAAACCAGCAAAAGCATCATCATCATAAATGGCTTGAAAATTAAAATTAGCCGATAGTGTTTTATTGATCTTCATTAATATGATCAAGTTGTAATTGATATCGATGTTCTGAGGTTTTTCTAAATAATTAGAATACAAATTCAATAAGTTTTCTGCTGTTACATTTTCCATAATTTTGAATTTGTAAAGAGCGGTTGCATTAAAACCCAGTTGAAACAGCATACTTTTGTTGGCATCTACTCCAAAATAGCTTCCATCTACATATCCAGGAATTGATGTGTATAAATTGTCAACAAAAGTAAACTTGGCAGTCAAAGGAGCAAAGTTTAGTTTAAAGTTATCGTTCTTTTTCCAATACATACCAGGTCCAATAAGTAAATAACCAGGCGACATCAAGTTGGTGTTTTCTGTTCTTATTTCAGCTCCATTGACATCTTTTGTATAAACATATCCTTTAGTAAATTGAGTTCTAAAATTCATTAAGAACGAGTAATACCAATAGCCTTTTGTTTTTTTTGCCAAAATAGAATTAATTTCTAGTTGATCATCTGTTTTCTTCTCAAAACTAGAATTCTGAGTTTGTAGAATTCCATAAGAAGCTAGAATTCTGTTTTCCCACGAAATATCATCTTTTTTGTAATCAATTTTATAATCAAGAGCCAAGTTGCCCGACAAACTGTTTTCCCCTCCAGCAAGCCAATTATTAAAATTAGCTTGATTAAATAACAACGTTATTTTACCATTTGATTTCCATCCATTTTTTATGGTATCGTCTATGGTTTTGGCTGCTTCTTCTGTTTTTTTGATTAAATCTTTTTCGGCTGTTTGTGCTTTAGCCAAATTTGAAAAATGAATGAAGCATATAATTAAGATTAACTTTTTCATTGTAAGAGTATTAGTTATAATACAAATATAATAAAAGTTTAAAACATTAAAATTCAATAATTTAAAATAAATTATTTTTTATTTGCTTTATATAAAGGAACTGCAGAACATGCTTCGCCATACATAATACTCCTTGCATAAGGTTGTAAATACTGTGCTGTCAAAACATAAGCTTGCATTGGTACCGGTTTTCTGGAACAGCCTTTTATAATGACTGGTTTATCTTTATAAATACTATAATCAATTGTAGAAAGAATTTCGATGTATAAGGCCGAATCTAAATCTTCCAAATAACCGTTTATAATTTTTTTGGCATAAGGGGCGAGATGCATAGTAACCAAAATAATAGCCCACTTTGGAATTATAGCATCTGTTCCGCAGGTAACAGCAACATATTGATCTTGGTATTGTGCCCAATCCTGATTGTTGAGTTGTTCCCTGAAATCTTTTTCTTTCAATAAAAAACCTTCAATAAGCCATTGCGAAATATCGATTTGCACACGAACTCCAGCTGGATAGTAATCTTCAAGATCAAAAACTTCCAGAACACTATTGGTTACTTTATTGATTATTTCTTCCATTTTTTAAATATTCAGTGGTCAGTGGTCAGTATTTAGTGGTCAGCTACTAACTGAATACTTAAAAACTGAACATTGTCTACTTTTTACTAAAGCATTCCCAATTCTAATTTTGCTTCTTCGCTCATCAAATCTTTGCTCCATGGCGGATCAAAAGTAATTTCTACTTCAGCATCTTTTATATGTTCAATAGATTTTACTTTTTCTTCAACTTCTCTTGGCAAACTCTCTGCTACTGGACAGTTTGGAGAAGTTAGCGTCATTAGAATCTTAACTTCGTAATCGGTATTTACCATTACGTCGTAAATTAATCCCAACTCGTAAATATCTACAGGAATCTCTGGATCATAAATTGTTTTTAACTTTTTTACAATCGATTCTCCTAATGCTTCGGTGTTTATTTCTTGTTCCATAATTTTTAATTTTCTTTAAACATATAAGTCATATAAGTTTTTTTCTTTCTGTCTTAGAGTTTAATTTTAGTTCTTTTAAGTTGTTGTTTTTTGTTAAGCATTTAAGTTTTTAATTTGATTTTCAAATTATTAAATGACCTATTATGGTTGTATTATTTGTTATGTTAATCTTCAAGACTTCTATAAAACTCATTTATCATAGTTTTCTGTCCTTCATAATAAATATTTTTTACGCTAAAATTTATTAATATACCCATCGGCGCTTTTAATAAATTCATATAAGTAAGTAATTGTGCCTCAAAAATTGGGTTTATTTCAATTACAGATTTTAGTTCTACAACAAGTGAATTTTCTATAAATAAATCACATCTGAGTTTCGACTCTAGCTCATATCCTTTATAATTTAATGGAATTTGAAGTTCAGTGGAAAATCTTATTTTTCTTAATTCTAATTCTTTTTTAATGCATTGATGATATACATTTCCTAAGAGACCAGGTCCTAAACTTTTATGAACTTCAATTGCGGCTCCATTAACTTCATAAACTAAATCTTTTAAAAAAGTTTTCGTTATATTCATATTTTGGATTGCAATTTTACTTATATGACTTATATGTTTTAATTTTTCTTAGCATCAAATGCCAATGCATACATTTTAATATTTTTTATCATTGAAACCAAACCATTGGCTCTTGTTGGCGAAAGATGTTCTTTTAATCCTATTTCGTCAATATAATCCATATCGGCGTTTAAGATATCCGTCGCTTTTTGATTTGAAAAAGTTCGAATTAAAATAGCGATTATTCCTTTGGTCAAAATGGCGTCACTATCGGCTGTAAAGACTATTTTATCATCACTCTCTTCTCCTTGTAGCCAAACTTTGGATTGACATCCTTTGATTATATTATTGTCGGTTTTGAATTCTTCTTTGATTAAAGGTAGGTTTTTGCCTAAATCAATAATGTATTCGTATCGTTGCATCCAGTCGTCAAACATAGAGAACTCGTCTATGATTTCGTTTTGTATTTCTTTTATTGTCATTCTATTTTTTTTGAAAAGGATAGTATTGTGTTTACTAAATTCTTTATTTTTTCTGGCGGGAATCCATTATCGAAAGTCTGACTTTCATAAGTTCTTCCTTTGTATGTAATTTTTAAATTAGCCATTGCCGCTCCGTCATGAAAACGCTTTTCGGTTGGAGCTTTCAAACTTGGAATTTCCTCTCTATTCACTTTTTGAAATTCAACGATTAAAGCATTCCACTGAGCATCAGTAAGCGAATTGGAAATAGGTTTTCCATCTCGGGTATTTGTAACCGATAGGATTTTATTTTCTATAACCGTTTTATTATAGAATCCTCTTGAATTGGCAGTGTACTCAATTTTAGCAGTTTCCATATCTAGATTTTGACTTTGGCAACTTTTTCCAAGAAACAGTGTTAAAAACAAGAGCGATATAATTTTCATATAATTTGGTTTTAGGACAACATCATTTTTGCTCTTTTTACGGCTTCGACCATCAAATCTATTTCTTCTTTTGTATTATAAAAAGAAAAAGAAGCTCTAATTGTTCCGGGAATTCCGAAGAAATTCATAATCGGTTGTGCGCAATGGTGTCCTGTTCTTACAGCGATCCCCAATTTGTCTATGATAGTTCCAATGTCATATGGATGAATACCTTCTATATTAAATGAGACAACTGAAGTTTTTTCTTTAGCAGTTCCAAATATTTTTAAACCATCGATTTCTAACAATCTTTTTGTGGCGTGGTCCAATAATTCTAATTCTTGTTTCTGAATGTTTTCAAAACCAACAGCATTCATATAATCAATGGCAGTTCCTAAAACAATTCCGCCTGCAATATTTGGAGTTCCAGCTTCAAATTTGTGAGGCAATTCGGCATAAGTGGTTTTTTCAAAAGTCACTTCTTTAATCATTTCACCGCCGCCTTGATACGGAGGTAATTTATTCAACCAAGCTTCTTTTCCATACAAAATACCAGTTCCTGTTGGACCACAAATTTTATGTCCTGAAAAAACATAGAAATCACAATCCAAAGCTTGAACATCTGGTTTTAAATGCGGTACGGCTTGTGCACCATCAATCAAAATTGCAGCTCCAACTTCGTGTGCTTTGTCAATCATATATTGAATAGGGTTGATAGTTCCTAGTGCATTCGAAATGTGGTTTACCGTTACAATCTTTGTTTTTGGAGAAAGTAATTTATCGTATTCGCTCATGATCAATTCCCCATTTTCATTCATCGGAATGACTTTGAGTGTAGCCCCTGTTTTTTCACACAACATTTGCCAAGGCACAATATTACTGTGATGTTCCAATGCAGAAACCAATACTTCATCACCCGGTTTTAGAATGGAAGCAAATCCATTGGCTACAAGATTGATGCCAAAAGTAGTTCCTGAAGTAAAAAGTACTTCGTGAAGAAATTTTGCATTAATATGACTCTGCACTTTTGCTCGGGAAACTTCATAAGCATCTGTTGCCAATTGGCTTAATGTATGAACACCTCTATGAATGTTGGCATTAATTTCTTGATAATAAGTTGCAATTGCATCTATTACCACTTGTGGTTTTTGAGAAGTGGCTCCGTTATCGAAATATACTAAAGGCTTTCCGTTTACTTTTTGTGAGAGAATAGGAAAGTCGGCTCTTATTTTTTGAATATCTAACATTTCTTTATTTAGAATTTTTCTAAATACAAAAGTAATACAATTGATTTAGTTTTCTAATAAACATTAGTTAATAATTGTGAAATAGTAATAAATGATAAAGAAGTATTTTGAAAATGGAATAGGATTAAATTGTTTGTGGTTGGTATCCCTTTTTTTACTAATTTGGTGTAATAATCTTTCAATATGAAAAAACATTTTAGAATAGGAGCTCTTCTTTTTTTATTGTTTTTAGGCTATTTGGGTTTTACCAATTATCCTAAGCTTGAATTGATATCTGGATTTTCGGCAAAAAGTGTGGCTTCTGGACATTTTATTGACCAACGTTCACTAGAAATCATAGAAAAAAATGATAATGATTTTGATGTGTTAGGTTGGGCTACCAATCAAATTAATGATTCGGAAAAATTTGCTTCGGCGACTGTTTTGGGTTTAAAACAACGAAAAGCAATTTATAGAGAAGGTTTGGGAGCCACATTAATCAATGATGCTTTTGATGTTACGAAACCGTTTGAAGTTCCCAAAAGGATGAAAGCAAACACTAATTTACCTTTTCCTTATGGAAATATTGAACCCAAAGACACTGTTTTTGCCAATATCGATTATGACCAATTGAATCAGGCTGTTGCCAATGCATTTGATGCCAAAGGAAATAATTATAAAAGAACACGCTCCGTTTTGGTTATTTATAAAGACAAAATCATTGCCGAGAAATATGCAGATGGTTTTACAAAAAACAGTGTTATTCTGGGTTGGTCCATGACCAAGAGTATTACGGGTACACTTTTTGGAATACTTGAAAAACAGAAGAAATTCGATATCTACAAATCAGCTCCCATTGCCGAATGGCAAAATGACAATCGAAAATACATTACGACCAATGATTTATTGCATATGAATTCAGGATTGGAATGGGAGGAGTATTATGACCGAATCTGTGATGCAACAAAGATGCTCTATCAAGAGGAAGATATGACACGTTCGCAATTGCTAAAGCCGGCCGTTTTCAAACCCAACACCCATTGGAATTATTCTTCGGGAACTACCAATTTACTGTCGGGAATTTTGCGGAAGCAGTTCAAAACGCATCAAGAATACCTGGATTTTTGGTATTCGGCATTGATTGATAAAATAGGAATGCATTCAATGCTCGTAGAAACAGATATGGCCGGGAATTATGTAGGTTCGTCTTACGGCTGGGCAACAACAAGAGATTGGTCCAAATTCGGATTGTTGTATTTGCATAAAGGGAATTGGAACGGAGAACAACTATTTGATGCTAGTTGGGTAAAGTATGTTTCGACTCCCACAGCTACTTCACATGGAAGATATGGAGCACAATTTTGGCTCAATGTCGGAGGTCATTTCCCAGACGCTCCAAGAGATATGTATTATTGCAGTGGTTTTCAAGGACAGATGGTAGCTATCATTCCGTCTATGGATTTGGTAATTGTAAGGATGGGCTTGAACGAAGAACCTAAATTTGATTTTAATGGATTGTTGAGTGGAATTGTGGGGAGTGTGAGAAAAAATTAACAGCAAATACACAAGGTAAAAACCGCAAAGAGCGCAAAGTATTGTATTTATACTTTGCGCTCTTTGCGTAAATCTTTGCGAAATTTGCGGTTAAAAACTATAAATCAAATCCAATTTTAACGCCCAATTTATTAGCGATAATAGTGGTAATTCGTTGTTTCAATTCCGGTATTTTGATGTTTTCGATAACGGCATTCGAGAACGCGTACATCAATAATGCTTTGGCTTCTTTTTTCGGGATTCCGCGTTGTTGCATGTAGAACATAGCGGTTTCATCCAATTGTCCGATGGTACAACCGTGAGAACATTTTACGTCATCGGCAAAAATCTCCAATTGCGGTTTGGCGTTAATGGTTGCTTTGTCGCTCAACAGAATGTTATTGCTTTTTTGGAAAGCGTTTGTTTTTTGAGCTTCTCTTTCTACATACACTTTTCCGTTGAAAACTCCGGTTGAACGGTCTGTAAAAATACCTTTGTAATCCTGAAAACTTTCGCAATTTGGTGTCGCGTGATTTACCAAAGTGTAATGGTCAACATGTTGTTTTTCTCCAATGATAGTGATTCCGTTTAATGTACTTGTCAAACGTTCTCCAAAATGGTAGAAATTCAAATTGTTTCTAGTTAGGTTTCCGCCAAAAGAGAAAGTGTGAACAGAAACGTGACTTTCTTGTTTTTGGGAAACATACGTATTGTCAATTAAATTGGCTTCGAGGTTATCGTTTTGAATTTTGTAAAAATCAACAATCGCTCTTTTTTGAGCAAAAATCTCGGTAACCGAATTGGTTAAAACTGGATTTTCGTTCAAACTTTGATGGCGCTCTATGATTTGTACATGTGAGTTTTCACCAACAATAACCAAGTTTCTTGGTTGTACCAAAAGAGCAGTTTCGCTTCCTGTAGAGAAATACATGATCTCGATAGGCTTGTCTGCCACTTTACTTTTTGGGATATTGATGTAAGCTCCTTCATTGGCGAAAGCTGTATTCAAGGAAGTCAAACTTTCCTCTTTACTGGCAATTTGATTGAAGTAAGTATCAATAATCATTTTGTATTTTGGCTTGTTTAATGCCGATGACATTAAGCAAACATCGATACCATCGTGAGTAGTTGAAGACAAATGTGAACTAAAAACACCGTCTACAAAAACAACTTTGTAGGTGTCTATTTCGTGTAAAAAGTATTTTTTTACATCGCTATATTGAATGGTATTTTCTGTTTTTGGAAAAACGCTAAAGTCATTTTTTAAAATGGCATTTAGTGAAGTGTATTTCCAAGACTCTTCTTTTTTGGTTGGAAACCCTTTATTTTCGAAGTTTTTTATAGCCAGTGTTCGCACATCGTGAAGTTCGGAATGAACATCGATACGCTCTTCAAAAGCCATAAAAGACGATAGTAATTTTTCTTTTAATTCCATTTTTGTTATTGTTTAAAGTTTAAGGTTTAAAAGTATAAAGCTATCGCACGATAACTTTAGACTTTAAACTTTAAACAAAATTTTAAGCTTCTTGTTCTTGTTTAATCCAGTCGTATCCTTTATCCTCAAGTTCGTGTGCCAATTCTGGTCCACCTGATTTCACAATTTTTCCGTTGTAAAGTACATGTACAAAATCGGGAACGATATAATCCAATAATCTTTGGTAGTGTGTAATTACTAATACCGCATTTTTGTCGCTTTTCAATTTGTTCACTCCATTGGCAACAATTCTCAAAGCATCGATGTCAAGACCAGAATCGGTTTCGTCAAGGATAGCTAGTTTTGGTTCTAGCATTGCCATCTGGAAAATTTCATTTCTTTTTTTCTCCCCGCCAGAGAAACCTTCATTCAGCGAACGTGAAAGAAACTTTCTGTCGATTTCTAATAACTCCGATTTTTCACGGATTAATTTCAGCATTTCGTTGGCTGGCATTTCTTCTTGACCTTTAGCTTTACGAGTTTCGTTAATTGCCGATCTCATAAAGTTGGTTACCGAAACTCCTGGAATTTCCACTGGATATTGAAACGAAAGAAAAACACCTTTGTGCGCTCTTTCTTCTGGAGCTAATTCGGCAAGATCTTCTCCGTCCAAAAATACTTCTCCATCGGTTACTTCGTAGTTCTCATTTCCAGCAATTACAGCCGAAAGTGTACTTTTACCAGCACCATTTGGTCCCATTATAGCATGAACTTCTCCTGCTTTTACTTCAAGGTTTATCCCTTTTAATATTTCTTTGTCGCCTATTGAGGCGTGTAAATTTTTTATTGATAACATTATATTATTTTTCAGTGTTATTATCGTCTGCTAATTTCAAAAAAGCATCTATTATTTGTACTCTTCTTGGATTTTTATATTGAAGAATCATCGTAATTAAATAAAAATTTCCGTTTGAATCTTTTAATTTTTCATTCATTTTTACGAATGTATTGTCTTGATATTTTTCATACCATTCGTCAAATTTTCTTTTTCTTAATTCTTGCTTTTCATCTGATGAATCACAAATATAAAGAGCAATATTATTATCGTGTTTTAGCAAAAATTCTTTGAAAATTTGAGCAATTGTTCTTGATACTTTTATATTAAAAGGCGGATTTTTCCCCGTTTCGTTTATTGCAACTTCTATGACAAATTCAAATATAAAATCAGAAATATTTTCATCGAAAAGATTTATGTAAGATGAAGGTTAAAATTTTATTTCATAAGTAATCCCCAATTGAGTTACAAAAACGTAACTATTATTTCGACCACCTAAAAAATCATAATTATACTGCATCTTCTTTTAATTTCAATTTAGCTTTGAGTTTTTTAACCGCATCCTGAAATTCTTTGGTATGAACGTCATTTCGTATTTCTTCTTGTCTTTCTTGCTATTCAATAAGTATTCAATTATTTCGTCTTGTCTGGTTCTTTTTTCTTTAGTTTCCATAATTTATGAATTAAGTTGTTCAAAATTAAGCTATCCTACAGAACCCTCTAGAGAAATTTCCAATAATTTTTGTGCTTCAACAGCAAATTCCATTGGCAATTTATTCAATACATCTTTACTGAAACCATTTACGATAAGCGCAATTGCTTTTTCAGTTGGAATTCCACGTTGGTTGCAATAGAAAACTTGGTCTTCTCCAATTTTACTTGTTGTTGCTTCGTGTTCTATTTTGGCAGACGGGTTTTTACTTTCGATATAAGGAAAAGTATGCGCTCCACAATTGTTCCCCATTAATAAAGAATCACATTGCGAAAAGTTTCTCGCGTTTTCTGCTCTTGCTCCAATTTGAACCAAACCTCTATAGCTGTTTTGCGATTTTCCAGCAGAAATACCTTTAGAAATAATGGTTGATTTGGTATTTTTACCCAAATGAATCATTTTGGTTCCCGTATCGGCCTGTTGGTAATTATTGGTAACTGCAATCGAATAAAATTCTCCAATTGAGTTGTCTCCTTTTAAAATCACTGAAGGATATTTCCAAGTAATGGCAGATCCGGTTTCTACTTGTGTCCAAGAGATTTTCGCGTTTTTCTCGCAGAATCCTCTTTTGGTCACAAAATTGAAAACTCCTCCTTTACCTTCTTTGTTCCCTGGATACCAGTTTTGAACCGTAGAATATTTTATTTCGGCGCCATCCAAAGCAATCAATTCTACTACCGCAGCATGCAATTGATTTTCGTCACGAGTTGGAGCTGTACATCCTTCTAAGTATGAAACATAACTGCCTTCATCAGCAACCAAAAGAGTTCTTTCGAATTGTCCTGTGCCTGCTTGATTGATTCTAAAGTACGTTGATAGTTCCATTGGGCAACGAACTCCTTTTGGAATATAACAAAAAGATCCGTCTGAGAAAACTGCCGAATTCAATGCAGCGTAAAAATTATCTTTTTGAGGAACAACAGTACCAAGATGTTTGCGAACTAAATCAGGATACTCTCGAATAGCTTCGGAAATACTCATAAAGATAATTCCTTTTTCGGCTAAAGTCTTTTTGAAAGTTGTTGCTACCGATACCGAATCTACTACAATATCCATAGCGACATTGTTCATCATTTTTTGTTCATCAACAGAGATTCCTAACTTTTTGTACATTTCCAAAAGTTCAGGATCTACGTCATCCAGCGTTTTGTTTGGATCGGCTTTCTTTGGAGCTGAGTAATAGGAAATGGCTTGAAAATCTGGTTTTATATAATGAACGTTGGCCCATTCTGGTTCAATCATTTCTTGCCAAGCACGAAAAGCCTCAATACGCCAATCGGTCATCCATTGCGGTTCGTCTTTCTTTTTAGAAATAGCACGAACAATATCTTCATTTAGACCAATAGGAAATGTCTCCGATTCTAATTCGGTATAGAATCCGTATTCATATTCTTTGGTTTCGAGTTCAATTTTTAAGTCGTCTTCGGTGTATTTTGACATGTTTTTTTTTTAAAATTATAGAGAGAAACTCTCTCCGCATCCACAAGTTCTATTGGCATTTGGATTATTAAAAACGAATCCTTTTCCGTTTAAGCCACCTGAAAATTCCAGTATGGTTCCTGCTAAATACAGGAATGATTTTTTCTCGACAGCGATAGTGATTTCGTTGTCAATAAATATTTTGTCATCTTCGCCTTTGTTTTTGTCAAATTTCAAATCATAAGACAAACCAGAGCAACCACCGCTTTTTACGCCGACTCTCACGTAGTCTATAGCGGCATCAAAACCATCGTCTTTCATCAAATCGATGATTTTCTTTTTGGCAGTATCAGAAACTTGTATCATGTGTTTTGTTTTTATATTTTAGAAGTAAGTGGCTAAGAATGAGTTCTGAAAACAAATCAAATTCTGAAAATCATTTCGCCCCTTATCTTTATTGCGTCTAAATTAACCGCAAAGATACTATATAAAATGCTTTTTCCCATAACTGATAACATTTATATAACTAATGAGAAAATAGAAATTTGTTATATAAGGGTATAATTAAGCTATTGGATTTGCTAAATTGCAGAGTTTTTTAAACTTTAAATTATACAAATGAAATTATATCCTATAGAAACCGGTAATTTTAAACTCGATGGTGGTGCTATGTTTGGTGTGGTGCCCAAAACCATTTGGAACAAAACCAATCCTGCAGACAAAAATAACTTGATTGATATTGCCGCACGCTGTTTGTTGATTGAAGACGGAAGCCGATTGATTTTGATTGATACCGGAATGGGCAACAAACAATCGGATAAGTTTTTTGGATATTACTCGCTTTGGGGAACCCATTCTATGGACAAATCGTTGTCTCAATTTGGTTTTACTCGCGATGACATTACCGATGTCTTTATGACACATTTGCATTTTGACCATTGTGGTGGAAGCATACATTGGAACAAAGACCGAACAGGATATGAGCCTGCTTTTAAAAATGCGAAATTCTGGAGTAACGAAAACCATTGGGAATGGGCTACAAAACCAAACGCCAGAGAAAAAGCTTCTTTTTTGTCCGAAAATATTTTACCAATGCAGGAAAGCGGACAATTGCATTTTATTGCTAAACCTGATTCTGATTTTGCAATTTCAAATGAGTTAGGATTTGGAATTTTTTATGCTGATGGGCATACCGAAAAACAAATGATTCCGCACATTCAGTACCAAGACAAAACCATTGTTTTTTGCGCCGATTTATTGGCAACAGCTGGACACTTGCCTTTGCCGTATGTCATGGGATATGACACCAGACCGTTATTGACCATGCCCGAGAAAGCAAAATTCCTTAACGCCGCTGCCGATAATAATTACTATTTATTTTTGGAACACGATGCGCACAATGAAATTATAACGGTTCAGCATACAGAAAAAGGAGTACGATTGAAAGAAGTATTCTCTTGTGGTGATATTTTTTAAGAGTAGATTAGCCCGTTGGGTGCAATAATTTTAAACACATAGAAACATAGATTTTCTAAGCTCAAAAAAGAGGCGTTTCACTTATTTTAAACACACATAGTGCTCTATGTGAAAGAAATATATTTCTTTTGGATATTTTTTTTAAAATAAAGTCTATGTTACTATGTGTTTTATAAAAATTTCATGAATTACACCCAACGAGCTAGATTATAATAATTCTAATAGAAAAGTCCACATTTTTTATCGATTTGAAATAGGTCTTGTTTTTTTAATTCATCTGTGCAATTACAATACTTAGGATAGAAAAAACACCTACACCCCACATCATTGGTGTTACTTCTTTGGTATTTTTGGTGAATAAAGCCAAGATTATAAAGGAGGAAAAACCATAGGCAATTCCGTTGCTGATGCTATAGGTTAAAGGCATCATTATCATGGTTAAAAATGCAGGTACGGCAATATGTAAATCCGTAAAATTGATTCTGGATAGATGTTTGGACATATAGATTCCAACAAGGACTAGTGCTGGCGCTGTTGCATATGCTGGAACGATAGTAATAATAGGAGAGAAAAACAATGCCAAAAAGAAAAAAAGTGCCACAAATACCGAACTTAATCCAGTTTTGGCTCCATTGGCAATTCCTGTAGCCGATTCAATAAAAACAACGGTATTACTTGTTCCCAAAATACCGCTACACATTGTTGCAATACCATCGGCTTCCAATACTTTTTTCAGATGAGGCATTTTGCCATTTTTACCAACGAGATTTGCTTCATAAGAACAGGCAATCGCTGTTCCGATAGAATCAAATAAACTTACAAAAAGAAAAGAAAAAATAGCGGAAGCAAAACTTAGTTTTAAAACGCCCAGGATATTTAGTTGCCCAAAAATGGGCGTAATAGATGGAGGTAATGAAAATAGGTGAGTTGGTAAATGAACAGAGGGATCAAATGCAATACCTAAACAAGTACCTATTATTATTCCAATTAAGATGGCTCCTTTTATTTTGTAAATTTCTAAAATTACGGTTATAAATAAAGTGATCAAACCAATTACGACAGCAGGCGTAAATTTACCCAATGTTACCAAAGTATCAGGATGAGCAACAATAAGACCTAATTGTTTGAATCCAATAAAGGCAATAAAAAAACCAACTCCACAACCCATAGCCACTTGCAACGAGGGGGGGACGGCTTCCACAATTTTATGGCGAATACCAAAAAAAGATATAATTGTAAAAAATACTCCTGAAAGAAAAACAACTCCCAAAGCATCCTGCCATGAAACGCCTTGTCCCAAAACCAATGTAAAAGCAAACATAGCATTTAGTCCCATTCCTGGCGCCATGGCAAAAGGAACTTTGGCCCAAATCCCAACCAACAAAGTTCCAAAAATAGCCGCAATACATGTAACCGAAATGAGTGCTTCTTTTGGCATTCCCGTCATCGACAGTATGTTTGGGTTTACAAAAATAATGTAAGCCATTGACAAAAAAGTAACCAAACCACCCAAAGCCTCTTGTTTTACCGAAGTTTCTCGTTCTTTTATTTTGAAATAGAGAAGGATTTTATTCATTTGGTTTTTTATTTATTTTCTGTTTCCAAATTTACTACAAAATGAGTTTTTATTAACTTTAAGGTTCTAAATTTTAATGTAAACTTGTTTAGATTCACAAAAAACCGTTAACAATTGCATAATATCTAATTTACTTCTACTATTTTTGGAGTTGATTACTAAATTGGAAAGATATATCAAATGAAAAAAATAAATTTAACCGCATTAACATTACTTACGACCTTGTCTTTATGCCTTTCGGCAAATGCACAAACAGCAACCAATTATACCGCCAAAAAAGGAAAATTAAGCGAGCCTGAATTGCAAAGATGGTCGCATCTGGATTTGGCCAAAGACAGTATTCCAGGAATGAGTGTTGACAAAGCCTATGCCGAATTACTAAAAGGAAAGAAAAACGTTAGAGTAATTGTAGCCGTTGTAGACTCTGGTGTAGATATTGATCACGAAGATTTGAAATCGGTAATTTGGACCAATAAAAAAGAGATTGCTGGAAACGGAATCGATGACGATAAAAATGGTTTTATTGACGATATTCACGGTTGGAATTTTCTTGGGAATGCTGGACATGAAACATTAGAAATGACTCGTATTGTAAAAAAAGGCGATGACGGATCCGCGACCTACAAAAGTGCTCTTGCTGCGTATGATGAAAAATTCAACAAAGCAATGAAAGACAAACAACAGGTCGATTTCTTGACTGCTACCGATAAATCCATTCAAAAACATTTGAACAAAGAGGTTTATACTATCGAAGATTTGAACGGAATTGTTACTACAGATCCCGATTTGACCAAAAGCAAAATGATCATGACTCGCATTCTTACCAATGCAGGACCTACATTTAGAGCCGAAATAGCAGAATATAGTAAGTATGTTTACGGCCAGCTTGACTATAATTTAAACAAAGACTTTGATGGCAGAAAAGTGGTTGGTGACAATCCAGAAGATATCAAAGACACCAAATATGGTAACAATACGGTTTATGGTCCAGACAAAGAAGAAGCAGACCATGGTACTCACGTTGCGGGAATTATTGCACAAGTAAGAGGAAACAATATTGGTGGAGACGGAATTGCAAACAATGTTGCCATTATGGCTGTAAGAGCTGTTCCAGACGGAGATGAGTACGACAAAGATATTGCACTAGCGATTCGTTATGCGGTTGATAATGGAGCTAAAGTTATCAACGGTAGTTTCGGAAAAAGTTACTCACCACACAAACAATGGGTTTTTGATGCTATAAAATATGCCGAAAAGAAAGACGTACTTTTTGTTCATGCTGCTGGAAATGATGGGGAAAATATTGATCTAGATTCAAATGCCAATTTTCCAAATGACTCCGAAGACAATAAAAAAGAATTTGCTTCAAACGTTCTGACTATTGGTGCTTTGAACAATCAATATGGAGAAAATGTTATTGCATCGTTTTCAAATTATGGAACATTCAATGTTGATGTGTATGCTCCTGGTGACGAAATTTATGCTACCATTCCAAACAACAAATACAAATACTTGCAAGGAACTTCTATGGCCTCACCAAATGCTGCTGGGGTTGCTGCTTTGATTCGTTCATACTACCCAAAATTGTCTGCCAAACAAGTAAAACAAATTTTGATGGAATCTGGTACTCCACTTCCTGCGATGGTTGTTTTGGGCGAAAGCACAAATCCTAACGAAAAACCTTTGCCAGTTTCATCGGCTCAATCATCAAAATCAGCCAAAATGGTCAATGCGTATAATGCATTACTGATGGCCGAAAAAATGTCAAAAAAATAAACTAACTTATTATTAATTAAATGGAAGAGCTTGTGTTCTTCCATTTTTTATTTTAAACACCATGCGTAAACTCTTTTTAATTGCATTCTTTTCTCTTTGTTTCGGGAATCTATCCGCCCAAAATACGGGCTATTGGCAGCAACATGCCGATTACAAAATGGATGTGACTATGGATGTGAAAAATTATCAGTACAAAGGAAAACAAGAATTGATTTATACCAATAATTCCTCGGATACCTTGAAAAGCGTGTATTACCATTTGTACAATAATGCTTTTCAACCCGGAAGCGAAATGGATGCTCGCCTTCAAACCATCAAAGATCCTGATGGACGTATGGTTACCAAAATAAAAGTGGATGGCAAAGATGTAAAAGAAAGCCGAATCAAAAACTTAAAACCCAACGAAATTGGGTACCTTAAAATTTCCAATTTTAAGCAAGATGGTATAACCGCTGTTGCCAAAGAAGTGGGTACCATTCTTGAAGTGACTTTGGCTAAACCCATTTTACCCAATTCAAAAACAACTTTTACTCTCGATTTTGATGGTCAGGTTCCTTTGCAAATTCGTCGTTCAGGACGAAATAATAGTGAAGGAATTGAATTATCGATGACACAATGGTATCCCAAATTGGCCGAATTTGATTTTGAAGGATGGCATGCCGATCCTTACATCGCTCGAGAATTTCATGGTGTTTGGGGGAATTTTGATGTAAAAATCACCATTGACAAGGACTATCTTTTGGGAGGTTCAGGTTATTTGCAAAACCCAAACGAAATAGGGTATGGGTATCAAGATGCAGGAGTTACAGTAGTTTATCCTAAAAAAGCAAAAACATTGACTTGGCATTTTCTAGCTCCAATGGTACATGATTTTGCTTGGGGTGCCGACAAAAATTATACCCATGATGTGGTCAAAGGACCCAACAATGTTGATCTGCATTTTATTTATAAAAATACTCCCGCAGTTGTCGAAAACTGGAAAAAACTAGAACCTTTGATGGTAAGAGTTATGGATTTTTATAATAAAAATGTGGGTAATTATCCGTACAAACAATATTCCTTTATACAAGGAGGTGATGGAGGAATGGAATATGCCATGTGTACTTTAATGCTAGGAAACGGAACTACAGAAGGGATGTTAGGAACGGCTTCTCACGAGATGGCACATTCTTGGTTTCAACATATTTTGGCATCCAATGAATCCAAACACCCATGGATGGACGAGGGTTTTACCACTTATATCGAAGACTTGGCTCTAAATGATTTAAAAGACAGAAAAGAAGAAAACCCATTCAAAGGGAATTATGCTACCTATTATAAATTGATAGAGTCAGGAAAAGAACAACCACTTTCTACACACGGAGATCGTTATGATGAAAACCGTCCGTATAGTATTGCTTCTTATGTAAAAGGGAGTATATTCTTGTCTCAACTAGAGTACGTAATTGGTCAGGAAAATTTAAGAAATACACTCAAAAAGTATTTCCAAGATTTCAAATTCAAACACCCATCTCCAAACGATATCAAGAGAACGGCCGAGCGTGTTTCGGGAGCCAACCTCGATTGGTATTTGGTCGATTGGACACAAACCTTAAACACGATCGATTACGGTATCAAAGACGTAAAAGAAAACGCAGACAAAACAACTGTAACCCTGGAACGAATTGGAAGAATGCCTATGCCTATTGATCTATTAGTCGAATACACAGATGGTACCAAAGAAAGTTTCTACATTCCATTGCGAATGATGAGTTTTGAAAAAGCAAATCCAACGCCAGCCATCACTAGAACAGTTCTTAACGATTGGACTTGGGCGTACCCAACATTTGAATTTAATATTACAAAACCAAAAGCAACTATCAAGAAAATGACCATTGACCCAAGCGGTTTAATGGCCGATGTCAAGCAAGCTAATAATGTTTACGAGGTGAAGTAATATTTCATAAAATATACCAAAGGCTCTTTTAAAATGTACCGTTTTAAAAGAGCCTTTTTTTTATAAAATAATCTTTTGGGGGTAACACCACTAGCAAAAGGGGCTACTTTCCATGCCGCTTATTTGCCCCTTTTGCTACTGCTGTCGGGCTATCCACGCTACTTCGGTAGCTAGTTCCTATCCCTTACCCAATTCTAACAGCATTAGAGAAAACATAGAAATTTAGGTTTTTTCAAAGAGATCCTCTTTAGTTGAAAATAACGTTTTCTCAATGACTTGTATACGTATATATTAAGTCGTTAATTCTCAATAACCACAGCTTTCGGTTCTTTAATAAAAGCTTCAGATGTGATTCTCTTAATAGGAAATATTTTTCGATAACTCAACACTCTCCAAAGCCATTCGACAGGACCATAATTGAATTTGGAAAGCCACCATTTGCTAATAAACAATTGAATGACAAACACAAAAATGGCCAAAAGGAAGTAAGCCCAATAGGGTAAAGTGTCGTATAATTTTAATCCAACACCAGAGAAAATAAGAAAAGCCAATAGATTTTGAACGATGTAATTGGTCAAGGTCATTTTGCCCGAAAGTCTAAAATAACCAAAAAGGGTTTGTAGTTTATTATGGTTATACAACATACAAATTCCCGTGGTAATACAAAGCATCGTACTGAATACTAACCAATAACCAGGTCTGAAATATGTTGGGAAAACCAAGTCTTTTGAAAAAACAATTTCAAAAACAGAAATGAGCAGGAGTGCAATTGTTAGACTGATGAAGAATGTCTTTTTTAAAGTGTTTTTCAATTCGGGAAGGCGATAAAAAAAGGCAGTTTTTTGAGCATAAAATCCCAACAACATACAAGCAAACATCATTATGTGGACTGTTATTGCATAGGGTAAATTTAGAATTTGACCATAATAAGTGCCCAATAGGTTGTACTCAAACACATCAAACCAGTTACCTGAATGATACATTTTCAAATATTTAAGATCCGAATACACATCTGGAACAATATATTCTAACGTATTGACATAACCTGAAACAAAAGGAATAATTAGTAAAAGGAACAGGCCCGTCCTAAGAATTGTTTTGGCAGAACATTTATAAAACAATAATAAAACAAGACCCAGAAAAGCATAATCTTTTAAAATATCACCCAACCAAATAGCCGAATTAATAAAGGACAAAGCAAAAAGAATTAACATTCGCCATGCAAAAAAACCAACGGGATTCTTGCCTTTTCCTGCTACATTTTGGATTAGAACTGCAAAACCATAACCAAATAAAACACTCAATAAAGTCCAGGATTTGGCTGCAAATACATATTGGTGAATATTTTGAAGAATTATTGATAATATGTTTTTAGTATTGGAATCAGAGGGTAAACCAATAAATTTATAATCAACATAATTACCAATGACGACTCCCAGTAATGCCCATCCTCTTAGAATATCAACAATTGCTGTTCTTTTATGGTCTTCGATAGGTTGATTAATGTAGGTCATACTTTAAAATTAGATAATGGTTTTGGTTTGGTTTTTGAAAGTACCCAAATGTAAGAAAAATAAAAACCATCAAGTAAGATTTTTTAAATATCTCATTGATGGTTTTTTAGTGAGCTGTCAAAGGTTATTCGTCTTCTTTATGCAGATGTCTAATAATTTCAGAAATCAATCCTGTCCAACCTGTTTGATGATTCGCGCCTAAACCTTTTCCGGTATCACCATCAAAATACTCAAAGAACAAATGGTTTTTATTGAAAAGTGGGTCTTTTTGAAACTTTTCGTATTCTCCATACATTGGAATATTCTTTTTGGTGTCCGGAATAAATAGATCCAATAATCGTTTGGCAACTCCATTAGCAGCGTCTTTGATAGGCATCATATCCCCGGAATCGGTTGGAAATTCTACTTTGAAATCTTTTCCATAATAGGAATCAAATTTTTCCAATGAATCCAAAATTAAATAATTCATAGGAAACCAAATTGGGCCTCTCCAATTCGAGTTTCCACCAAACATATCTCCTGTGGCTTCTGCAGGTGTGTAATCTACTTGGATGGTACCTCCTTCAAAGTTAAATTTGTAAGGATGGTCTTTGTGGTGTTTGGACAAGGAACGGATTCCGAAATCGGATAAAAACTCTTTTTCATCAAACATACGTTTCATGATCATTTTCATACGATGTCCTCTAAGAGTCGAAAGCAAACGGGTTTCCCCTTTTCCAGGGTGATACCAACTTGACACTAAATTGGCTAAGTCTGGACGATTTTTTAAAACCCATTCTACGCGACGTTTAAAAATTGGTAATTTTTCTAACAATTCGGCGTTTAAAACCTCTACTGCAAATAGAGGGATTAATCCAACCATTGATCGAATTTTCAACGATTCGGCATCTCCATTTGGTTTGTGTAGCATATCATAGTAAAACTCATCTTCTTCATCCCAAAGGCTTACTTTATTGTCTCCCAAAGATTGCATGGCTCCAGAAATATGAAGGAAATGCTCAAAAAATTTGGAAGCCATATCTTGATAAACGGGGTTTTTTAAGGAAATTTCACAGGCTATTCGTAACATATTCAAGCAATACATGGCCATCCAACCGGTACCATCAGCTTGTTCCAAGTGACCACCTGTTGGTAAATCGGCAGAACGGTCGAACACTCCAATATTATCCATACCGAGGAATCCACCTCCAAAAATATTGTTCCCATTTTCATCCTTTAAATTCACCCACCAAGTAAAATTAAGCAGTAGTTTATGGAAAATGCGTTCCAAGAAAGCGATATCTCCAACTCCGTCATTACTTTCTTTGTCAATTTTATATACTTTCCAGGTTGCCCATGCGTGTACTGGAGGATTGACATCAGAAAATGACCATTCATAAGCTGGAATTTGTCCGTTGGGGTGCATGTAATATTCTCTCAAGATAACAGATAATTGCCTTTTTGCAAAATCAGGATCTAGTCTAGCCAAAGGCAAAGTATGAAAGGCCAAATCCCAAGCTGCAAACCAAGGATATTCCCATTTGTCTGGCATAGATAGAATGTTGGAAGTATACATGTGTTTCCAAGAACTATTTCTACCTTCTTTTCTATTGGTATCTGGTCTTGGGGTAGAGGGATCTCCCTTTAACCATTCATGTACATTGTAATAATACCATTGTTTGGTCCAAAGCATTCCGGCATAAGATTGACGTTGAATCGATTTTAATATTGGGTCTGTAACTCCTTTTTGTATGGGAGCATAAAACGCATCCGCTTCTTGAAGTCTTTTTGTAAATTGAACATTAAAATCTTCAAAAGGATCTTCTGGTGTTGTATTTGTAAATCGAAGACGGTATTCTTTTTTACCATTTGCTGGAATAATATCATCGTAATGTACGGATGCTTTTGTGCCAACAGCTTCTGGATTTATACTATTTTGGTTTTGGTTTACAATGTAATCATTAATTCCATCTTTGGCATAAGTAGATTGTTTTGGAGACTTATACAATTTTTCAAAGTTGGTTTCATTATCGCAAAACAAAATGTCTTTGGCATTTTCTGCATACAAATTAAAGTGACCAACCAAACGATGATCTATTTTTATGGACGATTTTCCAATTCCAGTTAAAGTAGGTTTGTGTTTGTATTTATCATAACCCCAACTCCAAGTATTCCGGAACCAAATAGTAGGCAATACAGTCAATGGAGCTGCTAATTTTGAACGATTTTCTACAGTTATTTTGATAAGAATGTCTTGCTCATCGGCTTTGGCATACTCTATTGTTATATCAAAATACTCATCATTATCAAAAACTCCAGTATCGAGCAATTCATATTCGGGTTCTAATCTGGATCTTTTTTTGCTTTCTTTTATTAATTTTTCATAGGGAAATGCAGACTGAGGATACTTATAAAGCATCTTTTGATACGAATGTGTAGGTGTAGAATCTTGATAGAAATAAATTTCTTTTACATCTTCTCCATGATTTGATTCGGCTGGTGTTAACCCAAAAAAGCGTTCTTTTAAAATACGATCGTTTTGATTCCAGAAGGCAAGTGCAAAACAAATGTGTTGTTTATTGTCTGAGATTCCTCCAATACCTTCCTCGCCCCATCTGTAGGCTTTTGAACGTGCCATATCATGTGTTACGCTTCCCCATGCATAGCCACTTTGAGAATAATCTTCACGAACTGTTCCCCACTGCCTTTCGGTCAAGTAAGGTCCCCATTTTTTCCAACCTTTGTTGTCGGTTCTAAATTTTAACCGTGCTTTTTCTGCGTTTTTTTCGACGTCTATTTCTTCAACTCTATCTGACATGCCCTTTCTGTATTGATTCTAGTCTGCAATTTATACAAAACCCACGTAAAAACACCTATTGAATTGACAAAAATCAATGGGTATAATTAATGAAAGAATGAATAATAAAATGTTTTATTGTTTTATTTACAGAATTGATAAGTACTCAGAATTTACTTAAATTATAATTCAAAGAGTTTTTATTGTAATACCAGATTATTACTTTGTCGAAAATATCCCGATAACCGAGAATAGCTTTTGGAATACTGAAGCCGAGTGAGGGATGGGCTAAGCTACCGAAGTAGCAGCAACAGCCCGACCGCGTTGAGAAAAGGGGCTTTGTAAGCGGTGCTATAAGTAAGCCCCTTTTTCTCAACGGGGGCACTCCCAAATAGAGGAATGCTTGGGTTATTGTATATCTGTATTGTATTGAGGACTTAAATTTTTTAACATATCGACTGTCATCATTTCCAGATCAAATTCGTGTTTCCAACCCCAATCTTCTCTGGCTCGACTGTCATCGATGCTTGCAGGCCAGCTGTCGGCTATTTTTTGACGGAAGTCGGGTTTGTAAGTTACTTCAAGCTCGGGTATGTGTTTTTTGATTTCGGCTGCAATTTCGGTTGGAGTAAAACTCATTGCGGCAAGATTATAAGAAGATCGAATTTTAATTTGTTCGGTTGGGGCTTTCATAATGTTGATCGTTGCGGCAATAGCATCGTCCATGTACATCATGGGCATTTTGGTTTCGGAGGTCAAAAAACACTCATAGTTACCATCGCTTATGGCTTTGTGGTAAATATCTACGGCATAATCTGTAGTTCCTCCGCCGGGTAATGTTGTCCAACTTATTAAGCCAGGGTAACGAATACTGCGGACATCGACACCAAAAATGTTATGGTAGTATTCACACCATCTTTCGCCAGCCTGTTTACTGATGCCATATACGGTCGAAGGCTCCATTACGGTGTATTGAGGTGTGTTTTCTTTGGGGGTTGTTGGGCCAAAAACGGCAATACTGGAGGGCCAGAATATTTTTTTTATTTTTCCGGCTTTCGCCAAATTCAAAACATGAAACAACGAATTCATATTCAGATCCCAAGCAAAGGCAGGGTTTTTTTCGGCTGTAGCAGAGAGCAGGGCAGCCATCAAATAGACATCTGTAATTTGGTGTATTTCTACCAAATGTTCAATTTGGTTAAAATCCAAAGCATTGACTACTTCGAACGGACCGGAATTCACCACGTCGTTATTCAGTTTTCGAATATCAGAAGCAACAACATTATCGGTTCCATAAAGGGCTCGAAGTTGATGCGTCAATTCGGTTCCAATTTGCCCGCAAGCGCCTATAATTAATATTTTTGGATTCATGGTGCGATGATTTGAAATGCAAATATAACGATTTCGTAAATTACAACGAATTAAGATGGTGATTTTTATGAATATTGTAAAAATTATGGTAAAATATGCTAAAGGTCATAATTCTTAATGTTATAATTTTGTTATTGCTATTGCCATTGCTATTGATTTTTGCCATTGATATTCTGATTGCCATTGTAAATTTACTTTGTAACTTTGTACTTCAAATAAATTAGAAATGAACAATAAATTAACGCTACTTTTTTTAGTGATTTTGATTCAGTTTTCGTGTAAAAATGACAACGAGGAACGTCTTGCCGATAACTTGAAAGACGCAAAAAAGAAAGAATTAATTTTTGCAACCATAAACAAAGGCTGGAATTTTTTTGATACTCCTATTAATGCAGTTTCTGAAGCCAATATGTCTACTTGGCCTGAGTGGCGAACCTTTATGAATGAATTGGCCATTAAACCAAAAAAAACAATTACTGCTTTTCAGAAGAAAGCTAAAACATTATCAACTAAGGTAATGGCTTTGAATGTTAATATACCGTATCAGTTTGACACTCCACAAATACGTAGTAGAATAGCAACATTGACAACTCAAGTTCGAATGTTGGATTTGTACATTAATCTTGATAAAGTTTCGGATAAAAAAGTCACCAAATTGGTAGCTGAAATTAATATTGAGTTGGTTTCATTACAAAGGCAAATGGACAAAATTGTAGAAAAAAGTAAAATCCCTATGGAAGTTGGAGAGTCGGAATTGTTAATGATGTTGGATACTACAAGAGCTATTCCGTCTGGAAGTCCAATGACACCAAGTAATTCAGGAAGTACAACTAGTCCAAAAAATCCAAACGAAGCGCACGTTGAGTAAATCTACTATATATTCGGTTTATGATTCTTCACCTAAAACGGCTCAGATTGTAGCTCGTTTGCAGGAAAAGAATCAAGTAAAAATACATTTGGAGGGATTGGTAGGATCGGCGACTTCGTTTGTAATTCAGTCTATTTTTAAAAAATCGGAACTTCCTTTTATGTTGGTTTTAAATAATAAGGAAGAAGCCGCTTATTATTTAAACGACCTTGAACAAATGGTTGGAGAACAGGATGTGTTGTTTTATCCTGGATCATTTCGCAGGCCTTATCAAATTGAGGAAACAGACAATGCCAATGTTTTGCTAAGAGCTGAGGTTCTTAACCGAATTAACTCCCGTATAAAACCGGCCATAATTGTTACCTATCCCGAAGCACTTTTTGAAAAAGTAGTGACCCGAAAGGATTTGGATAAAAACACTTTGAAAGTAGAAATTGGAGATAAAATCTCCATAGATTTCTTGAATGAAGTTTTGTTTGAATACGAGTTCAAAAGAGTTGATTTTATAACTGAACCGGGTGAATTCTCTGTTCGTGGTGGAATTGTCGATGTGTTTTCGTTTTCGAATGATAATCCATATCGAATTGAATTTTTTGGAAATGAAGTAGAAAGCATTCGTAGTTTTGATGTTGGAACGCAACTTTCATTAGAAAAAAAGAAAAAAATAACCATTATTCCGAATGTAGAGAATAAAGTTTTTCAAGAAAATAGAGAATCATTTCTGGATTATATTGCCGAAAGAACTGTTTTGTTTCTTCAAAACACGGAAAATCTTTTGGCAGAATTGGACAAACAATTTAGCAGAGCCGAAGAAGCTTTTGAAAAATTATCCAAGGACATCAAACACGCCACTCCAGAACAATTGTTCTTGAATCAAAAGTCATTTATAAAAAGAGCGTTGGATTTCTCTATTGTAGAATTCAATTCGAAACCTGTTTTTAAAATTGCTCACAAGTTTGAGTTTCACATACAGCCTCAACCATCGTTCAATAAACAGTTTGATTTGTTGTTGAATAATCTGAGTGAGAATCAGTTTAATGGACTCAAAAATTATCTGTTTTGTTCGAATGAAGCGCAGGCAAAACGGTTTCATGACATTTTTGAAACACTTGACGAAGCCAATTCAGAGAACATCAGGAAGCAATACAAGACAATCGTTTTGCCGCTTTATCAAGGTTTCATCGATCAGGAAAATCAAATTGTCTGTTATACCGACCATCAAATTTTTGAGCGTTATCATAAATTTAGCATCAAAAACGGCTATTCCAAAAAACAAAATCTAACCTTAAAAGAACTTACGACTTTGTCCGTAGGCGATTATGTAACGCATATCGATCACGGAATTGGGAAGTTTGGTGGACTGCAAAAAATACAGGTTGAAGGCAAAACACAAGAAGCAATCAAACTGGTATATGCTGATAATGATATCGTGTATGTGAGCATTCACTCGCTACACAAGATTTCAAAATATACAGGAAAAGACGGAACGCCACCAAAAATATATAAATTAGGTTCGAATGCTTGGAAGTCTTTAAAGCAAAAAACCAAAGCCAGAGTCAAAAATATTGCATTCAATTTGATTCAATTGTATGCCAAACGTCGATTGGAGAAAGGATTCCAGTTTGCTCCCGACAGTTATTTGCAAAACGAGTTGGAGAGTTCCTTTATATACGAAGATACGCCCGACCAAACCAAATCGACTCAAGAAGTAAAAGCCGATATGGAAAGCGAGCGTCCTATGGATCGTTTGGTTTGTGGCGATGTAGGATTTGGTAAAACCGAAGTTGCAATTCGTGCCGCTTTCAAGGCGGTGGATAATTCAAAACAAGTAGCAGTCTTGGTGCCAACAACTATTTTGGCGTACCAACATTACCGCACTTTTTCCGAAAGGTTGAAAGACATGCCCGTTTCAATTGGTTATTTAAACCGTTTTAGAACCGCCAAACAAAAAGCCGAAACCCTCAAACAATTGGCTGAAGGAAAACTCGATATTGTCATTGGAACACACCAATTGGTGAACAAAAATGTGGTTTTCAAAGACCTTGGATTATTGATTGTAGATGAGGAACAAAAATTTGGAGTGAATGTAAAAGACAAACTCAAAACCATTGCGGCCAATGTTGACACTTTGACTTTGACTGCGACTCCAATCCCGAGAACCTTACAGTTTTCGTTGATGGCAGCACGAGATTTATCGGTAATTACAACACCGCCACCAAATAGATATCCAATTGAGACCAATGTGGTTGGTTTTAATGAAGAACTGATTCGAGATGCGATTTCGTATGAAATTCAGCGAAACGGACAGGTTTTCTTTATCAATAATAGAATTGAAAATATTAAGGAATTTGCTGGAATGATACAGCGCTTGGTGCCCAACGCCCGAGTAGGAATTGGCCACGGGCAAATGGAAGGCGCGAAGCTAGAAGAATTAATGCTGGCGTTTATGAACGGAGAATTTGATGTTTTGGTTGCCACAACTATTATCGAAAGTGGATTGGACGTTCCGAATGCGAATACCATTTTTATTAATAATGCGAATAATTTTGGATTGTCAGATTTACATCAAATGCGAGGTCGAGTAGGGCGTAGCAACAAGAAAGCATTTTGTTATTTTATCTGTCCGCCGTATTCGCACATGACCGAAGATGCCCGAAAGCGAATTCAAGCTTTGGAGCAATTCAGCGAGTTGGGAAGCGGTTTGAACATTGCCATGAAAGATCTTGAAATTCGTGGTGCAGGAGATTTATTGGGAGGAGAACAAAGCGGTTTCATCAACGACATTGGTTTTGACACTTACCAAAAAATCATGAATGAAGCCATCGAGGAATTGAAAGAAAACGAATTCAAAGATTTATATCCCGAAGAAAGCAATATCGAAACCAAAGAATATGTAAAAGACCTGCAAATTGATACTGATTTTGAGCTGTTGTTTTCAGACGAATACATCAATAATGTCACAGAGCGATTGAGTTTGTACAATGAGCTGGGTGCTATAAAAAACGAAGAAGAGTTAGTTATTTTTCAAAATAAACTAATCGACCGTTTTGGGCCAATGCCACCAAGAGCTTTAGCTTTGATGAACAGCATTCGCATCAAATGGATTGCTACCAGAGTTGGTATTGAGAAATTGGTAATGAAAAAAGGGAAGATGATTGGTTATTTTGTATCCGATCAGCAATCCGATTTTTATCATTCTGCACGTTTTCACAAAGTGATTCAGTTTGTACAAACCCACAGTAAAATTTGTGTAATGAAAGAAAAACAAACCCCAGTAGGTTTACGACTGTTGTTGACTTTTGATAATGTCAAAAACACAAGAACCGCATTAGAAATGATGAAGTTATTGAGTGGGGAATGAATTGATTAAAATTTTTAATTTAAACTTTAAAAATGTTTTAAGCGGCCTCTTCAAAGGCTATGAAATTTACTAATTCTCCTTTTTTATTAAAAATTGGATGACCTTCAATAGTACAATAATAAATTTCTCCGTTTTTTTTATAATTTAATACTTTTTTAAAGAATGGTTTTTGCAGAGTAATTGCTTCTCTAATTTCGTTTGAAGTTTCCTTAATTGTATCTTTTCCTTGAAACATTTTTGGACTATTACCCAATACCTCTTGTTCTACATAGCCGTTCATTTTGTACATAGAGTGAGAAGCAAAAACAATATTTAAATTGGCATCGGTAATAAGTATTACTTTTTCTTCCAATTTGGTTTTAAAATCCCAGGTTGTGTTTTTCCATTTTTTTGAATTTGAAAGAACAGCAATTTTAGTACAGTCTAAGTTAATATTTTTAATTTCTGTTTGATAGGTCGCACTAAAACCCCAAGATATTAATGGAACTGTATTCGTTTTTAGAGAATTAAAATACTTAGTTAGAGTATTTTCATGTTCAGTTAAAGTTTTCATGATTTTTATTTTATACCATTAATATTTCTTTAAGACGTCAAATATAAATACAATAAAATAATAAAACAGCGATTTTAAAGGGTTTAACTATTGTTGAACGTCAATATAGCAATATTAAAAGTCAAATTTTAGTTGTACTACTATCGTTTTTTTAATTTCTGTATTTAAGTTACTCAAAGAAATTCCGAGGAGACGAACGGATTCTTTCATCTTTTCTTGGAACAACAATTCTTTAACAATTTCTAATATCAACGCTTTATCCGAAATAAAATAGGGCATTGTTTTACTTCTAGTTTGTTGTGTAAAATCACTGTATTTTATTTTTAACGTTATTGTTTTACCGGCAATTTGATGTTTTTTTAAACGGCGTTCCAATTCGGTTGCAATTTTTTCAAGCTTTTCAAGCATAAAAATTTCAGAAGACAGATTGATATCAAAAGTATATTCTGCTGCTACAGATTTTGTAATTCGATCCGATTTTACTTCGCTGTTGTGAATACCTCGAACGACATTATAGTAGAAACTGCCCGATTTTCCAAAATGCTTTTCCAAGAATTCTACCGATTTACTTTTTAAATCCAATCCAGTAAAAATGCCCAATTGATACATTTTCTCGGTAGTTACTTTCCCTACTCCATAGAATTTTTGAATAGGCAATTCCTCCAAAAACGGAACAACTTCATCTGGATTTACGGTTTTTTGGCCGTTGGGTTTATTGTAATCACTGGCAATTTTGGCAACAAATTTATTGACCGAAATCCCTGCCGAAGCGGTTAAGCCGACTTCATTAAAAATACGCATTCTTATTTCTTGTGCCAATAAACTAGCACTTGGATTTCCTTTTTTGTTTTGGGTAACATCGAGATATGCTTCGTCAAGAGATAGTGGTTCTACCAAATCGGTATATTCTCGGAAGATTTTTTGTATTTTTTTTGAAATCTCTTTATAACGATCAAATCTTGGTTTTACAAAAATTAATTCTGGGCAATACTTTTTGGCCAAAACACCACTTATAGCAGAGCGAACACCAAATTTTCTAGCTTCGTAACTCGCTGCAGAAACTACTCCTCGATTCTCAGCACCTCCAACTGCAATAGGTTTTCCTCTTAAATCTGGATTGTCCATTTGCTCCACCGAAGCATAAAAGGCATCCATGTCAATGTGTATGATTTTTCTATTTGGAAGCGGTTCGAGCATGTTACAAATTTAGAAACGTTTTGAAAAAAATGGAACGAAAGAACTGTTAAAAAAATAAATGAATATCTTTGATGCACTGACTAGCCCAGATGGGAACAACAGCACGATTTTAGATTTTAGATTGCTGATTTTAGATTTATAAAATTTATGAAAATGGTAGAAATTGAAAGAAAGTTTTTGGTCTCTTCGAATGCATTCAAAGATGAGACGTTTACTCAAAATAGGATCAAGCAAGGCTATTTAAGTGCCGTGCCTGAGAGAACGGTTCGTGTTCGTATAAAAGGGAAAAAGGGTTATTTGACTATAAAAGGAATATCAAATGAATCGGGTTTATCCAGATTTGAATGGGAAAAAGAAATCCCTGTAGATGAAGCCGAAAAATTATTGCTTTTATGTGAAGCTGGAGTCATTGACAAAACCCGTTTTGAGATTAAAACGGGCAATCATATTTTTGAAGTTGATGAATTCTATGGAGAAAATGAAGGATTAGTTATGGCCGAAATAGAACTGAAATCGGAATCAGAAACTTTTGAAAAACCAATTTGGTTGGGTCAGGAAGTTACAAATGACAAACGATATTACAATTCTTACTTAAGTAACAATCCGTTTAAAAAATGGTGATTTTATTTTCGTAATTCTTCAATTTTTACAATTACAGCACCACTGCTTTTATTGGAAGTAATATCCATAAAGGCTTTTTTGCTTAAATCTATTTCTCTACCTCTTGCAAAAGGGCCTCTATCTGTTACTTCAACTACAACCGATTTGCCATTGGCTTCATTGGTAATTTTAAGTTTGGTCCCGAAAGGAAATTTTCTATGAGCTGCAGTTAGTTTTTGATTGTTAAATCGTTTTCCGCTTGCTGTTTTTTTGCCATTAAATTTATCGTGATAATAAGAGGCGTGAGCATTTTTCTTAAAAAAAACAAACTTACCTGTTTCAACAATTACAGAGTCTGGGGCGACAGCAATTGGTTCAACTTCTTTTTCAGCAATCTTAGGTACTTTTTTTACGGTATCTTTATTTATGGAAAATTTTTTGCTGTTTATAATGGAACTTTGACTGCTTACTAGTCCAATATTGGCTAGTAAAAACAACAATGAGATTATTTTTTTCATTTATAGTCTATTAGGTGAAACTTTGTGTCGCAAAAAAAAAGAGTAAAAAAAAGCCCCTTTTAAGGACTTTTATTTATGTTTTAAAACCAAAGGGACCAAGGAATTCTGCTCAAAACGAGTACCAATCCTAAACCATAAAATATTGAAAAGGTTTTGAATTTTGATTCACTTGTTGTTAATTTTTTATGTTTTGACCAACCAATTGTAATTAAGGCAATTGCGATAAGATTGATTAACGGATGTTCCAATGAAGTCAAACGTAAAGCCTTATCAGACATTTGACCTAAAGATGCCAATCCAAGAGGAGAAACAAAATATAAAATTAAACCAATCAACAATTGAGTGTGTATTCCAATTAAACCAAACAATGCAATTTTTCTGTCTTTAGCAGTAAATTCTTTTTTGGAAACCATTCCCATTATAGCATTAACAACAGCAATAACAAGAACTAACAATGCAATATAGGCCCAACCGGAATGCATTTTTTGTAAAATAGTGTACATAAATAGTTTTTTAATTTAAACAAATATAAGCAAAAAAGTCATAAAAAAACCCAGAAAAAATTTCTGGGTTTTTTAGAAAAAAAAATATTTTAAAATGGTTGTAACACTTTGTCAATAATTTGAATCACACCATTAGTAGCTTGAATGTTTATAACCTTAATATTTCCATTAACTACTGGAGTAACTAAATCTGTAATTTTAACTGTCCCCTTAGTAATTTTGAATGCCCTGAAAGAAGCTGGAGTAGTAGCAGGAGATACAGCAAATAAAGTATTAACTGTTACGTCTGCGAATGCTGATGAACTAGTATACGAACTAGCTGAACTAGCTGTATTATTTGATCTTTGTAAATGATAATTTAAGATGTTTGTAACTTGAGCATCTGTTTTACCTACTAAAGAACCACCAGTTCCCAATGCTGCTGTAAAAGCATCATTATTTGGAGCATATACAGTAATTGCTGCTGAACCCGTTGCATTTGTTAAAGTTGTTAATACACTTGCTTGAGCAGGAGTGCTTACAACTCCTAATAAAGAAGATAAACTTGGATTTGATACAATTTGATTTACCAATGTTGGCAGTTTTAATACGTTATCAATTACATGTACGATTCCATTGTTGGCCTCAATATCTACAGTAGTTATTTTAGCACCTCCATTTGTAGCACCTGCATTAATTACAATATCACTTCCAACTTTACTAATGGTCATATTTAAATTTGCAGTTCCCGAAAAAGCCGCAGCAGCACTTTTATAAAATCCAAAAGTTTTAAAAGAAGCTGTGGCAACTAAATCTGCTGATCTTGTTCCTACTCCTATAATGTGATTTTGAAGTGATAATTTTAAATCAAGAATTTTTTGAGCATCAACTACTGGATCAAGAGCATTTATAGATGCACTTGTAACCCCTGCGGCTGTAAAAGCAGCATTTGTAGGAGCGAAAACCGTATAAGAACCTGGATTACTCAATGAAGCTGTCAAACTAGTTTTGTTTAATGCATCTACTAATATACTAAAATTAGCAGGGTCAGCTTTAGCTATCTCAACTATAGAAGGAAGTTTTACTACTGTTTTGGTTTCGTCATTTGTACAAGAAAAAGTCATTAATGCAACCGATAAAATGGCAACAAAATATAGGATTTGATTTTTAAATTTCATAATTGTTATTTTTATGTTTATAAAGGATTCGTCTATTTTTAATTAATTTTTATTTTCCGAAAGTATATCTTAAGGTAAATTGTGCTTGCCAAACATCAAATGTAGAGGCATTTTTCTGGAAAGTGTCTCTAGCTAAGAATCTTTTCCCTTCGTTGTCCGTTTGCAAAGCCATAGTATAAAAAGGAATATTACCATTAGCTCCACTTGGTGCTTGTGCAACATTCAATATATTTGATGCAGTAGCACGTTGAGAAATACCCCAATCTCTATTCAAGAAGTTTGTAAAGTTTAAGATATCGGCTCTAAATTGAAAACTGTTTTTCTTTCCTGCAATAGTCAAATAAAAATCTTGAGTTACAGAAAGATCTATTTTATGTAACATTGGTAAAACATTTGAATTTCTTTCTACATATTGACCTCTTCTTTTTGACAAATAAGAATCTTGATCTATAAATTTGTCAAAAGCTTCTTGTTGTTGTGCTTCAGTATACAATACTACTGTAGTTCCAGCTATATTTTGAGTAATAGTACTAAATCTAAGGTCTGTAGCTTTTAAGGGTACAAAAAGTAAATCATTTCCGTTTACTCTGTCTCCATTTAAATCTCCTCCATAAGCATACGTAAATGGATTGGCTTGCTCTCCAATATAACCTAAGTTAATAGAAGTTGCTCCACCATATTTGGTTCCATAATTAATTTTGTATCCTACAATACCAACATATCGATGCGGAGTATTATTATTAGATAGACTTAAAGCCAAATCATTATTCCCATTTACAGATCTAGCACCAGTCCAAGAACCAGAAGCAATAGAACCAGCTGAAAGTAAATCATAAGCGGCTGAATGAGTATAAGAAAATGAACCCCATAATCCTTTGCTATATGGATACTCTAATTTAAAAGTAGTAGAATAAAAATACCCTTGATTTGTATTAGTCAATACAATAGCATTAGAAACATTGTTGTTTATACGAACACCATTGTCATTTCCGGCATACAATGGTCTGTTGTCTGGACCAGCAATTGTTCCAACAGGATTAGCTAAATTGGCATTGTAATAACCAACTTCATTGATGTTTTTGCTAAAAATTCCTTCAACAGTTCCAACAAAACCAAAAGGTAATTTTTGATCTACTGCAATAGTTGTTTTCCAAACTTGAGGAAATTTATAGTCGGTATCTGTAAAAGCCAAATCAAAAGTAGATGGCAATGTAGGTGTTGCAGGTGTAAAGTATTGAGCTGGATTGGAAGTAAATCCATATCCACCAGGCCCTACATTAGCATCACTAGCATCAACAAACCCAGTTAACACCCCATTGTTTCCAATAGCATTTGACAAGAACACAAAAGGAGGTCTTCCTGTAAAAATCCCTGTTCCACCTCTTACTTGAGTTTTTGAATCTCCAGCAACATCTAAGTTGAATCCTACTCTAGGTTCAAATAGATATTGTGTGTTTGGCATATCTCCAGTATTGAATTTTTCTCCATTAGCAAAAGTCATTGCTGTAACAGCTGGATTTTCAAGAGCAGTATCTTTGAAAGACACAGCTGTAGCACGGATACCGTAGGTAATTTTTAAATCATCGGTTACTTTAAAGTCATCCTGAATGTAAAGATCTATTTTGTTAGACTCCATTACTTGAAGTGGTTCAGCACCTCCTGGCAAAGCAGAATATCTAAATTGTGTTCTTACAGGAAGTACATTTACAGACGGAGCTCCATTCAAAGCAATTGACTCATTGGCTGCAGCATAAAAATCATCAGCTGAATTAAAAACATAAACACCGTTTGAACCAGGGAAGAATAAGTTTTCTGATTTGAAACGTTCGTAATTGGCACCAAATAGTAAAGTATGTTTGCCAAAAGTTTTAGTTACATTGTCTGTAAAGTGTATTGTAGAATAACGTAATTTATTTCCTTGTGTAAAAGGATCTAATCCAACAGACATGAAAGTTAAATTCCCAACTGTACTAGATGTACCATTTTTGATGTCAATAGTTGGAAACAAACCACCACCTTGAAGTCCTCTGTCTTCTATTTGCAAGTCGTATCCTGCAATAAAGTTGTTGCTCCAAGATTCTGATAATTTTGAGTCCAATTGTACTACTATAGACCTGGTGTTATCTTCAAGGGTATAACCACTGTTTTTAAAAGCCATTGAATTCACATTTTGAGTTCTATTTCCAAATCCTAAAGAATTGGAATTAGAAACACCCACATCAGAAGATGAATCATGATGAACATAACGAACAGAAAGTTTATGGTCATCATTAATGTTCCAATCTATCCTTCCAAGGAATTTTTTAGATTCTCTTTTAGAATCAAAATTTTCCCATGGACCCGTAGTGTATCCTAATTTATCTTGCATAAACGTCGAAAGTTGTTGCATTTGATCATAAGTTGGAGCAGAAACCTGTCCACTAGGATTTGGAGAATTTGTAGATGTCCAAGTTGTTGCTGGATTTACATTTTCAATTGTTTCGAAATTACCAAAGAAGAATAATTTGTCTTTAATAATAGGTAGACCAATTCTAGCTCCCCATATTGTCTCTTCAAATGTTGCAGGTACAATTTCTAATTCTCCTGCTTTAGTTCCTACGAAACTTTCTTTATTATTTCGGAATGAGTTGTAAACAGATCCTTCTACCTCATTTGTTCCACTACGAGTTACAGCGTTGATTCCAGATCCTGTAAAACCAGTTTGACGTACATCAAAAGGAGCAATATTTACTTGTAATTGTTCAATTGCATCTAGAGAGATTGCTGTAGAACCCGTTCTACCACCCGCTTGTGCATCATTTCCTAAACCAAAACCATTATTAAAAACAGAACCATCAATGGTAAAGTTGTTTAATCTTGAGTCTTGACCTCCAAAAGTACCACCGCTTCCCGCATTGGCATTGTATTTGGTAATAGCAGTAATAGATCGAGATCCAATAACCGGTACCGCATTAATTTGTCTGTTGGAGAACTGTTGTGAAGCTCCTGTTTTTCCTTTAGAAAAAGAACTATTTGATTTAGACATTGTAACTACCACCTCTTTTAGTTGGTTTGTTTCGTCTTCAAGCACTACGTTCACTGTAACTGTGTTTCCTAATGGAGCAGTTATTTCTGTTGTCTCACTAATTCTTGAACCAATGTAAGATACCTTAACAGTATAAGGACCTCCTGGTTTAATTGCTTGAACAGCGTATCCACCAGTAGCGTTGGTGATAGTATTGTATTTAGTTCCAGTAGGTATGTGAATTACTTGCACTGAAGCTCCTGTGATTTTTTCGCCAGTTACATTCTTCACAGTTCCTGAAATTCCTGAAGTAGTTACCTGAGAATAACCGATAAACGACAGGAAAAAAATAAAAATAAAGATGATTTTTTTCATATTAATTTGTTTGTTTAGTTTGGCAAAATTATAACAAATAAGTCTGTAAATGTTAAGATCATATTAAGAAATTAAACTTTTTACTACACATGCATAGTAAATAAACATATTTGCATTAATTGATCAATATTTTGTAATATTGTTTTTATGTCAGCGTTAAAATTAACAATATGACAACATAGTGATTTAAAAAAGTATTTTTATTTTGAATACTTAGGAAAAATATTCGTTTTTAGACAAAAAAAAGCCCTGATTTTCAAATATCAAGGCTTTTCTTAATTAATTTATATAAAAAAAATCTATTTGTTTTCTAAAAAATGATTCAATAAAAATTGGGTTGAACTATCGTGATTTTTTACTTGTTTTGAATTGATTTCGTCCAGTATCGAATTGGCCAATTGTTTTCCAAGTTCTACACCCCATTGATCAAAACTAAAGATGTTCCAGATCATTCCTTGAACAAAAATTTTATGTTCGTACATTGCAATAAGTGAACCTAAAGATTTTGGGGTCAATTTTTGAATCAAAATCGTATTGGTTGGTTTGTTTCCAGAAAATACTTTGAAAGGCAAAAGTTCTTTTGCTTTTTCTGCGCTTAATCCTTGCTTGTCAAATTCAGCTTGCACTTGTTCTTGCGATTTTCCATTCATCAATGCTTCCGTTTGAGCAAAAAAATTAGACATCAATTTATCATGATGATCTTCATCTCCGTATAATGGTGTTACAAATCCAATAAAATCGGTTGGAATCAATTTAGTTCCTTGGTGAATCAATTGAAAAAAGGCGTGTTGTGCATTGGTTCCAGGTTCCCCCCAAATAATAGTTCCCGTTTCATAATTCACCGGTTTTCCATCGCGACCTACACTTTTACCATTACTTTCCATAGTACCTTGTTGCAAATAAGGCGCTAGTTTTTGCAAGTATTGGGTATAAGGAATCAATGCTTCACTTTCGGCACCAAAAAAATTATTGTACCAAACACTTAATAAAGCAAGTGTTACAGGAATGTTTTTATCAAAATCAGCTGTTTTGAAATGTTCGTCCATTTCATTGGCACCACTTAGTAAATCATTGAAGTTGTCAAAACCAACTGCTAAACTGATAGAAAGTCCCACGGCACTCCAAAGAGAAAAACGTCCTCCAACCCAGTCCCACATTGGGAATACGTTATCTGGATTAATACCAAATTCGGTTACTTTTTGTAAATTGGTTGAAACCGCCACAAAATGTTTGGCAACATCTTCCTGTTTTGCCGATTTCAAAAACCAAGCTTTGATAGTCTCCGAATTGGTTAAGGTTTCTTGTGTTGTAAAAGTTTTAGAAACAATAACAAATAAGGTAGTTTCTGGATTTAGTTTTTTGATAATTTCATTGACATGATCTCCATCAACATTAGATACAAAATGAAGATTCAAATGATTTTTATAATATTGTAGAGCTTCAACTGCCATTACAGGTCCTAAATCAGAACCACCAATACCTATATTAACGATATCGGTAAATGGCTTTCCGGTGTATCCTGTTCTTTGTCCTGAGGTTACTTCGTTTGTAAACGTTTTTACTTTGTTTTTTACTTCGTATACTTCTGGCATAACATTTACATCATCTACATTTACGACAGCCGTTGCTGGTGCACGCAAAGCAGTATGCAAAACAGCACGATTTTCTGTTTGATTGATTATGGCTCCACCAAAATAATCGGAGATTGCATTTTTTAATCCGGTTTCGTTTGCCAATTCAAGCAGCAAATCAATTGTTTCTTGATTGATTCTGTTTTTGGAGTAATCAACCAAAAAATCATTCCATTTCAAATGAAATTTCTTGGCTCTTTCTGTATCTGCTTCAAACATTGCTGCCATTGAAGCTTTTTGTATTTGAGTATAATGAGATTGAAGCTTTTTCCAAGCTTTAGTTTCGGTTGGGTTTATTGTTTGTAAAGCCATTTTATTTTAGTTTTTTTAGAATTGTGCAAATTTACTGAAATAAGTTTGACTGGGCTAAAATCAGAACATTATAAAACGATTAAATGTTTAAATTGCTTCCTATACAAAATAAACAACCATCTGTAAATAATGAAAAAGATTTCTCAATTTAATACGGAGTAAACCATGTTAAATTGAGAAATCTGCACAAAATTTTTTAGATATTCTTATTAAGGAAGTCTTATCTTGGAATGATTCTTTATTTTTAAAAACTTATAAATTGGAAACACTATCCAATTCGAATTTCAATGGTTCGATTTGTTTTAGGAATCGTTCTTTGTTTCTCGAATTCATCGGTTCGCCATTTGGTAATTTTAATCGCAATGCATCGACTTGTACGCCATTTTTCCAAAAACGATAACATACATGTGGTCCAGATGCTAATCCTGTACTTCCTACCAATCCGATAGTTTGCCCTTGATTTACATGTTGTCCTCGTCTTACCAATATTCTGGACATGTGTAAATATTGTGTAGAATAGGTTTTATTATGTTTAACTTTTACAAAATTCCCATTACCCGCAGTATAACCGGTTTGTTCAATAATTCCTGCAGCAGTTGTAGATATAGGTGTGCCAGTTGGTGCTGCATAATCGGTTCCTTTGTGCGCTTTCCATATTTGTTGCACAGGATGAAATCGATTTGAAGTAAAACGGGAAGAAATACGACTAAATTTAATGGGCGTTTTTAAAAAGAAGTTTTTCAATGTTTTGCCGTCTTCATCATAATAATCCATTTTCCCAGAACCTGGATTCTGTTCAAATGGAAAAGCATAAATAATCTTTCCTTTATATTCAAAAAAGGCAGCTTCAAGACTATCAACGCCATCATAAATAGAATCATTAATATATCTTTCAGTAAATGTCAGTCCAAATCGATCTCCTTTTTTAACTTTAAAGAAATCGACTGACCAGGCAAAAATCTTTGAAATCCTAGTGGCTAATGCTCCTTCAACTTTTGCTGATTCTAGAGTTTCTGACAATGATCCTTTAAGGATGCCACCAATTGTTCTTCGTTTTAGAGTTAGTGGTTTTGTTTTTTTAAAGGCTATTGCTATTGAATCGCGCAAATCCACAACATAATAATTTAAGGCATCAGGTTGATATATAAAAACAGCGAGTGAATTTGTTTTGTTTTTAGATCGGAGTAGGGTGTAATGTTTGTTTATTCTAATGGTTCGAACATCAAATGTGTCTTTTACTTGAGCGACAATATCGAATACTTTTTTGTCGCCAATATTTTGATTTTGCAAAATGCTTCCAAAAGTATCACCAGATTTTACAGAATCTTGGACAACATTAAAATCCGAAAATTTAAAGCCAAAATCACTCTTTTTTGATTTTGGGATAGATTGACTCTCCAAAATATCCTCATTCTTGTTGCAAGATACAAAGGAAAACAGTACGACTAAAATTACAATTATATGTTTCAAATCTTACTCTTTTAGCTTAATTTTTCTACTCCCCAATTGGCCAACTCTTCTTCATTCCATAATTCTGGAAAAAAAATCCTTCTTTGGTATTTGGGGTGCATATACTTTTTCCAATCACTACCACCAGTGGCTTCACCGTCTCCTTTACCATTGTCAATGTATTTTCTGGCTGCATTAAGATGGCCCATTACCCAAGTAATGTTTACGGTATGATCGTAATGACGCATTGCTATAATCAAATCTTCATTCTTTTGATCGGATTCTGGTAGTTGCTTGAATTTTTGCCAAAGATTTATAGTGTTGTATTCTTTCATCTGAGTGATAAAAGTGGCTTTGTATTTGCGTTCAAATTCTAATAACAAATATGATTTTTCTCCCGTTTGATGATCTTTGCCTGCAGCTTGCCAATACATGTGATCAAGGGCATGTTCATAAGGGGTGTTTCTATCAATAGTTGCTCGAAAACGGTAATCGATAAGATTGATTAAATCGGTCGACGCAATTTCAATCATTCTATATTGTGCACTTTGAAAACCACTTGCAGGAGTTAGTGTATTTCTAAATTTCATGTATTGTTCTACTTCCATACCGTCTCCCATTATATCAAATGAAGTGGTCAACATATCAAAATAACGACTTATTCTCATTAACCGCTCTGTAAAAAATTCCGTTGTTAATTTTTCGGCATAAGAGATTTGATGCATTTCCCAAAGTATCATTTTAAAAAGCAATTCATTGACCTGATGGTACATAATAAAAACCATCTCGTCGGGCAATGTTGTTCTTTGAATTTGCAAATTCAATAGCGCATCTGTTTGAATGTAATCCCAATAGGTTATGGGTTTGGACCAAAGTAATCCTTCAAGATGCGTCTCTGTTTTTTGATTTATAGCTTGGAATTTATGATCAATTTCATCCAAAATTGATGCTGTGGTATCATTAATTGTCATTTTGATTTAATTTTAAACGGATTATTCAATCCTTTGTATTCTTCCAAATCGGCCTTTAAAGACCCTACCAAAAGGCTGGCTTTTATTCGGATGGGTATCTTATTATAGTCATCTGAAATCCAAATTGTTAAACTTTCTTCTTCTTTGAATATCCGTCCAGACTGCACCAAAGGTCTAAAAATCATTGTCGAAACAAGTCCAAATTTAGTTTTAATATCTTCTCTACCGATGAATTTTAACTTAAATTTTGTAATCTCACCGTCAAAAAACATGTCTATAATAACGGATTCGCCTTCTTTGATTTTATTTATATTCGGGTAATTCCGTAAATAATAAAATGACGATAAAATGTCTTGAGTATTTTTGGGAAAGTCAAAAGATTTTTCATTTTTGTGTTTGTAATCTTTTACTAGAACTTTATTGGTCTTTTGATTAAAAAAGCCTTCTTGATTTTTGGTGTATCCTCCTTCGTTTATTTTTCGAACAAACTTGTATGGATTTCTAGTGTTTTTATCTATGTAGCTTTCGTAAACATCTTCTACATTAAAAAAAAACTTGGTCATGCCTGTAGAATATCCTTTTCCAACAACATGATAAACAGCTTGGTTATTTAAAGTGGCCTCTTGAACTTCGATTGTAGCATAACCCGCATTTATTATACCGTAATGCACTTTGAATTTTAGAAATTCTCCAACTGCAAAGGCTTCGTCTTTTTGAGAGTCGAAACCTAAAGTGATGATCACTACTAAGAAAATTATAATTTTTTTCATTGGATTCGATGTCTATTTTTTAAAATAACTTCAAATGTATTAAAACAAAAAAACTCAGTCAAATTAATGACTGAGTTTTTATGCTATTAACTAACCAAAAAACTATAAATTATGAAAATTTATATGAAACTAAGAAGGAAACCACCCCTTCCTGATTTGCGAGTGCAAAGGTATTGTATAAATCAAGGTTTTCTTAGCGAAAAGTCAAGTTTAACACAACATTTGCAATTTTAAGGGTTACTTAACTATTATTTTTATTGATAATGTAAAAATATCAAAATATTATAATGTACCTCGCAATTGCTGTTCCCGTTCAATAGACTCAAACAGCGCTTTAAAGTTACCAGCACCAAATCCTTTGGCTCCCATTCTTTGAATAATTTCAAAAAAGAGAGTAGGACGATCTTGAACCGGTTTGGTAAAAATTTGCAACAAATAACCATCTTCATCGGCATCTACCATAATGGCCAGTTTTTCTATTTCTGCCAAATCTTCTTTCATCATATCCATGTGTACTCCCAATCGTTCTGGAATAGCTTGGTAATAGGTATGTGGTGGTGCCGATAAAAACTCTACGCCTCTTGCTTTTAATTGCGAAACTGTCTTTATAATATCATCAGTTGCAATAGCGATGTGCTGAATTCCGGGTCCACCATAGAAATCTAAATACTCTTCGATTTGAGATTTTTTCTTTCCTTCGGCTGGTTCGTTGATTGGGAATTTAATTCTTCCGTTTCCGTTTGACATCACTTTACTCATCAAAGCCGAATATTCGGTGTTGATTTGCTTGTCATCAAAAGATAGGAAATTGACAAATCCCATTACGTCTTCGTAGAACTTCACCCAAGTATTCATTTCATTCCAACCCACATTTCCTACCATGTGGTCAATATATTTTAGACCTGTTGGTTCTGGATTGTAATCTGATTTCCATTCTTTGTAGCCTGGCAAGAAAATACCATTATAGTTTTTTCGTTCTACAAAAATATGCACAGTTTCGCCATAGGTATAAATTCCAGAGCGAACTACTTCGCCAAATTCATCTTTCTCTACCGTTGGCTCCATAAAGGAACGAGCACCACGCTTCATCGTTTCTTCATAAGCACTTCTGGCATCTTCTACCCAAAGTGCGGCAACTTTTACTCCGTCACCGTGTTTTTTTAAATGGTCGTGTAGTGGCGAATCTTGCGTTAAGGGTGTGGTTAAAACGATTCTTATTTTGTCTTGTTTCAACACATAAGACGTTCTGTCTTTTACGCCTGTTTCCAATCCAGCATACGCCAATGATTGATACCCAAAAGCGGTTTTGTAATAATGTGCCGATTGTTTTGCGTTGCCTACGTAGAATTCGACATAATCGGTTCCTAGTAATGGAAGGAAATCTTGTGCTCCCTCAAATATCTTCTCTAATCCGTATTCTACTGATTTTACTTCTTTTGCCATTGTATTTATTTTTTATGATTCGGATTTTTGTGATTTCCGAAAATGTTGTTGATTGTTTTAAAGCCCTAGCCCTGATGGAAACGGCATCCTTTTTCTTTTTTCTTTAAAAAGAAAAAGATACAGTGAACAGCAGGAAATAGCTCCTAATTAGTCTACCCAAGATTTATAATACTGTCCATCGTCTATTCCTATTGCTTCTTCGGTTACCATAAGCGGGCGGAAAGTGTCGATCATTACGGCCAATTCCTGCGTTTCTTTGTGTCCGATACTGCGTTCCATAGCGCCAGGAGCTGGGCCGTGTGGAATTCCTTTTGGGTGGAGTGTGATGTGTCCTTGCTCGATATTGTTACGGCTCATGAAATCGCCATCAACATAATACAGCACTTCGTCGCTGTCAATATTACTATGATTGTAAGGTGCCGGAATGGCTTTTGGATGGTAATCGTACAGTCTTGGCACGAAAGAACAGACCACAAAAGTGCTAGTTTCGAAAGTTTGGTGAATAGGAGGTGGCAAATGCACACGCCCTGTAATAGGTTCGAAATTGTGAATGCTGAAACCGTACGGAAAATTGTAGCCGTCCCAACCCACTACGTCAAAAGGGTGTGTAGCATAAACCACTTCGTGCATCATTCCTTCTTTTTTCATTTTGATAACGAAGTCTCCTTTTTCGTCATGCGATTCTAATTCGGTTGGAAGGATAAAATCACGCTCACAAAAAGGCGAATGTTCCAAGTGTTGTCCAGAATCATTTTTATATCTTTTTGGAGTATAAAATGGAGCAAATGACTCTACATAAAACAAGCGATTGTCTTCGGTTTCAAACTCGATTTGATAAATAATACCACGTGGAATGATCAAATAATCACCATACTCGAAAGGAATATTTCCCAACATCGTACGGAGTTTTCCTTTGCCTTTGTGAATGAATAGCATCTCATCGGCATCGGCATTCTTGTAGAAATAAGTGGTCAATGATTTTCTAGGTGCTGCCAGCCCAATAGTACAATCTTTATTGACCAACATGGGTTTACGACTGTCCAAAAAATCATCTTCGGGTTTCAATTCAAACCCCTTTAGCAACAATGATTTTATATTTTTCCCAATTGCAATTTTGGGTTCAACAGAATACGATTTTAGTATTTCTTTGATCTGAGTCGGTCTGTGAATGTGATAGGACAAAGAAGAATGCCCGTGAAAACCTTCGGTACCAAAAAGTTGCTCGTAATACAGTCCACCTTTTGGGTTTTCGAATTGGGTGTGTCTTTTAGGAGGAATGTTTCCTAGTTTGTGGTATATTGGCATAACAATTAGATTAGATAATAAACAATTCATTAAAAATGCAGTGTCAAAAAATTGCTTTTAAAAAGCAACTGCTTCGATAATTATCATAAAGCATCAAATTCTTTGAACCTGCAAAAAGATTACCAAACGCAAAGAATCACTCTGGATTTCTTTTGATTAAGAATTGAAGATACTCTAATAAACCGGTCCAATTTGTTTTCATAATTACAAATGTCGTAATTTTAATCGATAAAAAACAAAAATTAAAAAATAAATCCAACAGAAAACCAAAGGTAGGAATTTGAGGTTTCCGGTGACCAAGAATACTTTACTTCACATGGACCGATAATGGTTTCCAAACCATAACCAAGAGCATAACCAGAATACTTGGGTAAAGAAATCCATTTTAAGGAGTCGTATAAGTTATCCTCTAAATTGGCATAATTTGCAGAGAAGTTGAGATGATTTTTTTTGAATACTTCATAATCTAAAGTTATTGTGGTTTCCAAATAGCTATTTGCAGCAATACTCAAATAATCATACCCATAAAAATATTTAAAATTATTGGTGTTGTTAAAGCCATACCCTCCAAGCATAAAATCAAAATAAGGCAAACTTTTATCCCCTATTGATGCACCAGCTTCTGCTTGAATTTTGATTGTGGTATTTTTGAAAAAGGATTTGGCAATACCAGCCTCTGCGCGAACTATAGAAAAAGGCTCAAATTTGTCTTTACCCTCTGACGAGAACATATAAAATTGAGGATTTCCAGAAAAATACCAACCTTTTTTAGGAAAGTATTTATTATCGTAACTATCGTATTTTAAATAACCAAAAACACTAGAATAGTTATTTTTTGTAATAGTCGAATTCAATTCCAGTGTTTCGGAGGTAATATTGAGATATTGAAATTCTACTCCCACACCAACAAGAAATTTTTGTGCAAATACCGATTGTATGTACAATTGATTGGACAAATCTACATAATCAACGTTGATAGAATTTGAAGCTTCTTTAGCATAAGTAATTACGCTAGCAGGGATGTTTTTGTTAAATTGACTCAAAAAAGATTTAAAACCAAAACTCAATTGAAATCCGTTGTCAATATAGTAATCAAAATAATACCTTACATTATCTCCCAAAACCAAATCAGCTGATAAAAAATCATTTTTAAAAAATGTTTTTTTATTGGTAATGTTGACCAAAATGGCACTTTTGTACAAACCATCATAATGCAAACCGAATTTTAAATTTGTTTTTATAGGACTTTCTGTTAAGGTAAGAACCAAATCATCGTATTCTCCATTCTTATCAAAATAATAACTTACGGCACTAAAATTTTGAGTAGCATTAAGGTTGTTTATTCCTGTTTCCAAATCTTTAAAACTTATTTTTGCCCCCGGTAAGAAATTTAATTTTCCAATTACGTAATCTCTAGAAAAATTTTCTAATTCATTGACTTTAATATCAATTATATTCAAACTATCAGATTCAATTTTTAATTTTGGTTTGTGGTAGGGATTCGTTTTGTCAACCAACAAATCGATTTTTTCATATACAGCAAAAGTAGCATCCTCTCCTTTTTTGATAATTTCTGTAGCTTTGTCAAAACTAACCACGCCGTAATTTTTCACATCGGGTTTGATATAAATTTCGGTTAAATTGGCGTTTACTTTCATCTTTTCAACCATTTGTAAATTAGTAATTTGAAAGAAAATTCTAGAAGCACTTCTTAACTCGTCTTTATTCAACAGTCCAGACTGAACATCGACACCTATTATGATATCGGCGCCCATTTTTCGAACTTCTTCTATGGGGTAATTGTTTAGTACACCTCCATCAATAATAAGGTTGTTATCAATCATAACTGGTGCAAATACAGAAGGCAAAGAAGAACTTCCCGTGATGGTTTGCGCAAAAATACCTTTGTCAAAAACGACCTGTTCCCCCAAGGCAATATTGGTTCCAATACACAAAAAAGGAATTGGAAGCTTACTAAAATCCCGAACATGCCGTACTGGCAAGGTCAAACGACTCAAGAGATTAAAATTATACATTCCTTTTGACAAGGCCTCTGGTGTACCAATACTAAATTTATTGAACGGAAGGATTAAGGCGTATAACTCGTCATTTCTTTTTTCATAAAAATTCTTGGATGATCTCGGTATAAAATCGTTTATAACATTACTAAAATTGGTTACATTGATTATGGAATCAATTTGTTTTGCACTGTATCCAATGGCATAAAGACCACCTATTACTGCACCCATACTGGTTCCGCCAATATAATCAATTTTTACACCAGCATCTTCCAATACATTTAAAACACCTATATGGGCAAACCCTTTGGCACCGCCTCCACTAAGTACCAGTCCAATTTTGGGTTTTTTTACAATGTTTTGCGAAAATGAATTCAAACAAGTAAAAAACAAAAAGATAAAAAGCAATACTCTATACATAAGGGGCAAATTACTTTGTTTTGTAAAAGTCGGTAATTTTTTTGGCTTTTGACATACCTATAACGTCGGAAATTTCTTTTTCTGTAGCCAGTTTCAATCTTTTAACACTTTTGAAATGTTGAATTAATGTAAGCATCGTTTTTTCTCCAATTCCAGGAATACTTTCAATAGAAGAATTCAGCGCTGCTTTACTTCTTTTGTCACGGTGAAAAGTAATACCAAATCGGTGTGCTTCGTTACGTAATTGCTGAATGACTTTCAATGTTTCCGACTTTTTATCCAGATATAATGGAATAGAATCTCCGGGATAAAACAATTCTTCGAGACGTTTTGCAATTCCTATAATGGCTATTTTTCCTCTTAATTCTAATGCATCTATGCTTTTCAAAGCCGATGATAGTTGTCCTTTACCACCATCAATGATAATTAAATTGGGTAATGGCTCATTTTCATCCAATAGTCTTTTGTAACGGCGATAAACAATTTCTTCCATTGAGGCAAAATCATCTGGACCGACTACCGTTTTTATATTAAAATGCCTGTAATCCTTTTTGCTTGCTTTTCCATCTTTAAAGACCACACAAGCAGCAACGGGATTGGTTCCCTGAATATTTGAATTATCAAAACACTCAATATGTCTGGGTTCTACGGGTAATCGTAAATCACTTTTCATCTGCGCCATTATTCTATTGGTGTGGCGATCTGGATCTACAATTTGCAGTTGTTTGAGTTGTTCTATTCTATAAAACTTGGCATTTCGAATGGACAAATCAAGAATTTGTTTTTTGTCTCCCAATTGAGGAACAGTAATTTTTATTTGCTCTCCCAAATCGACTTCAAAAGGGACAATTACTTCCTTTGACAATAATTGAAAACGCTCTCGCAATTCGATAATTGCTAGTTCCAGTAACTCTTCGTCTGATTCTTCGAGCTTTTTTTTAATTTCCATCGTGTGCGATCGAATGATGGAACCATGAGAAATTTGCAAAAAGTTGACAAAAGCAGCACTTTCATCAGATACAATTGAGAAAACATCAATATTGGTAATCTTTGGATTTACAATGGTAGAACGCGACTGGTAATTCTCTAAAACTTCTATTTTTTCTTTTATTTTTTGTGCTTCTTCAAAATGCATGTCTTGAGCCAAACTAGTCATCAGACGTTTAAAATCTTTCATACTTTCTTTGAAATTTCCTTTTAGAATTTCTCGTATTGCATCAACTTGTTTTTGGTAATTTTCTAATGTTTCATGACCTTCGCAAGGTCCTTTGCAATTACCGATATGGTATTCTAAGCAAACTTTAAATTTTCCACTATCGATATTCGATTTACTTAAATCATAATTACAAGTTCGTAACGGGTACAATTCTTTTATCAAGTCGAGAATGGTATGAACGGTTTTGAAACTGGTATATGGACCAAAATATTCAGAACCATCTTTCACTATTCTACGGGTGGTAAATATTCGTGAAAAAGGTTCTTTTTTTATACAAATCCAAGGGTAACTTTTGTCATCCCGCAACAAAACATTGTATCGCGGCATAAGTGTTTTTATAAGATTGTTTTCCAACAAAAGCGCATCGGTTTCGGTAGGAACAACAATGTGCTTTATCGTTACAATTTTCTTTACTAGGACATTGGTTTTGGCGGCATCATGAACTTTATTAAAATAAGATGAGACTCTTTTTTTTAGATTCTTGGCTTTTCCCACATACAAAATCTTCCCTTCCTTATCGTAATATTGATATACACCGGGTCCATCAGGCAGGGTTTGTATTTGAAGGGCTAAATTTGGGTTGTTCATTTTTTATTACACGAAGGTTCACGAAGAAGACGCAAAGATTAACAAAAATTTTTAAGATTATTTGTTTTCTTTTTCGGCTATTTTTTGTTCAATGAATTTAAGGTGGCTTTGAGAAACGGATGTCATTATTTTACTAATTTCTTCATCTGTTAACTTTTCCGAATAATTTTTGCAAATCTTATCTATTGAAATAATACCGCTACCAAAAATCGTATATTTATTTGTTTCAAATTTAATATACAATAAACTCATGTTATTAAATCTATCATAATCACCTTTATTGAAAAATTTAAAAGAATATTTGAAATTAATGTCTCTACTGTTTTCGTCAATTATATCATTTTCTTGAGGTAAACTATTTCTTTTTGAATCAAGATTATTAAAAGAAAAATTTACTTCACTAAAATTATAAAAGGCTTCAAATTTTTTACCACTTTCTACGAATTTTTCATATAATCTTTTTATTGAGTGATCATAAATATTCTTTATTGTTTCTTTACTCCTTATAATTTCTGTTTTCTCTACTGAAAATTTAATTCTCTGCTCCAACAATGCAATCTCTTTATCCAAATCATCCTCTTCCTCAATACTTTCTCCTTTGGCTCCAGCAGTCATAATTTCGAGTGAACGGACTAGATTTTGACTTATATAATCAATAAAAGCTTCAATGTTTCCAGCATCAGCCAATTGTAAAGCTGCAAAATAATTGGCTTTGTCTTCTGTTTTTATAATAACTGGTGGAAAATCGAATTTCATCAAAATAAAATTCATCAGTATTCTGGCCGTTCTGCCGTTTCCGTCATCAAAAGGATGAATCCTAATAAATTTATAATGAAACTCAGCTGCTAGAAAAATCGGATTTACGTCTTCCTGTTCAATTTTTTCTCTGTACCAATTCATCAAATCGGACATTTTAGAAGGCGTTTCTTCGGGTGTGGCAAAATAAAATATCTCCCCCGTTTTTGTTTTTACATGATTGGGAGAGGTTTTATAACTGCATACATTTATTCGTTTTTTTGTGGGTTGTCCATCAGGAGTAATGGCATCTACTTCGTAAGGCGCTTTTAGCAAAAGCGTATGCAATTCTCTAATGAAATTTTCATTCAATGGATAATCGCCTTTTACAACATCAATCACCCAATTGATGGCTTCATTATGCCCCGTAATCTCAAAATGATCTTGTAATGGTTTTCCTTGGGCAGTTATTCCAAATAAAATCAATGCTTTGGTTTCTCCGTAAGTAAGCGAATTCCCTTCTAAATGATTGGAGTGATAATTCCAGTTCAAACGGAATTTTTGCATGATTCTTGCTTCTTTCTCTCTATCAATAGGACGTAGATTATCTAATTGTGTTTTAAGTTCTAAAGCTTTAATGCTGTTTTCCATTGTAATTATCGTTTTGCTTTCAACAAATTTACAAATAACATTTTTCTAAAGCGTAAAACAAGTTCAGACTTTTAATACCAAAAAAATAATTTCTATATTTAGCTTTTATTTTTAAACCATGAAAGATTATAAACCATTAGTTATTTTTGGCGAAACTGTTTTGCCTGGCGAAAGTAAAACCATCCAACTAGAGATTGCTCGTCTGCACTCTACAACCAAATTAACGATACCAATTATTGTGAAACGTTCCAAAGTTGAGGGCCCAGTAGTGCTCTTTTCGGGAGGAATTCATGGAGATGAATTTAATGGTATCGAAATAGTGAGGCAACTCATTAGTAAAAAAATAAACAAACCCAAAAAAGGGACTATCATTTGTATTCCGATTATTAATATATACGGGTTTATTAATCGATCTCGGGATTTTCCAGACGGAAGGGATTTGAATAGAGTATTTCCTGGAAGCCGAAAAGGATCATTGGCCAGTCGTTTTGCTTATCACATCATTACCGACATCATGCCACTTGTGGATTATGCAGTAGATTTTCATGCTGGAGGTGCTAGCCGTTTTAATGCTCCTCAAATTAGGCTTACCCCAAATAATCCTGAAGTAAAAGTGTTAGCCGAAGCATTTCACGCTCCTTTTACCTTGTTCTCCAAAAACATACCAGGTTCTTTTAGAAGTTCCAGTGAAAAATTAAAAGTAAAAATGCTTTTGTTTGAAGGCGGAAAATCTTTGGATATTAATCATGATGTAGCTCAAGAAGGCATCAATGGTGTCAAACGGCTTTTGAACTTTTTAGGAATGCTTGACACCAAACACGATGTTCCTTTGCAAAAAAAAGCAACCATATACATTGAAAAATCAGGATGGTTAAGAGCCAAATGTTCGGGATTATTGATTGATAATAACTTGGTTGGACAGTTTGTAAAAAAGGGGACTCTTCTGGGAATGATTACGGATCCTTTTGGGAAATTTGAACGAAAAATTAAAGCGCCAAATGACGGTTATGTGCTCAATGCAAATCACTCTCCAATTGTGTATCAAGGAGATGCCATTTATCATCTTTCGAATACTACCGAAGACGAATAAAACCTAAGTAACTATTCAGCCTAATTAAAAGTAGACACCCCCGAAAGCTTTCGGGGTTCACTAATTAGCACTAATTATATTCAATTTTAAAAATTAATTTACTTCGTCTATTCGCTTCGCTCGAGCCACGAAAATTATCAGTTCTTGAAAATTTGTGTAATTATAAGGACTGTGTTTTCGTGTAAATTAGTGAACCCCGAAAGCTTTCGGGGGTGTCTTTTTCTTTTTTAATTTGACGTTAATTTAGAAAAAGCTGAATAGTTACAAACCTAACAATTGTCATATTTTGATCCTTTCCATTCTCTTATTTTTGAATAAAATATAGAGATTATGTTGTATTGGAAAAAAATGTCTCAAAAAGAGAGAAAAGCCCGTATTGAAAAGGCATTAGAAGAGAATGTAAATTTTACTTTGGATACTTCATTGGGATACCCCGCTTCAAAACTAGACAGTAAAGTATATAATGAGGAAGCCTCGTTCTTGAAAGATGCCCCCACTTTAAAAACCTATGTAGCCAACCCAAACCACATTGGCTGTCATACATTGGGTACTTCAGAAAAAGCATTTAAGGGGACACAAGAAATGGAACGCGAAGTTTTGGATGTACTTGCTGTAGATATTTTTAAGGCACAACCCAAAACCTATGATGGTTATATTTCTCCTGGAGGGACAGAAGCCAATATCCAAGCCATTTGGATGTATCGCAATTATTTCAATTACAAACTTGGGGCAAATCAACAAGAAATTGCCATACTTGCCTCCGAAGATACTCATTACTCTATCCCAAAAGCAGCCAATTTATTGATGCTGGATTGGCTGAAAATTCCAGTTGATTTTTATACTCGAGAAATTGATACTTTCCAATTGGAAAACATCATTATTAAAGCCAAAAAAAAAGGCAAAAAATATTTTATAATCGTCTCCAATATGGGAACAACTATGTTTGGTGCAATTGATGATCCTAATGATTATATTCAACTATTAGAGAAACACCATTTGGAATACAAAATTCATATTGATGGTGCTTACGGGGGATTCATATATCCGTTTAGCAACAAAGAAAGTGAGCTTAATTTTGAAAATCCTAAAATCAGTTCCATAACAATAGATGCCCATAAAATGCTTCAAGCGCCTTATGGTACTGGGATATTTCTATGTCGAAAAGGTTTGATAGAAAATGTATTGACCAAAGAAGCCGAGTATGTGGAAGGAATGGATTTAACACTTTGCGGTAGTAGGTCTGGGTCTAATGCTGTGGCAGTTTGGATGATTTTATTCACCTACGGGCCTTTTGGCTGGTGTGAAAAAGTGCGTGTACTGCAAATGAGAACACAGTGGCTCTGTGATCAATTGGACGAATTGAAAGTGGCCTATTTTAGAGAACCGTTTATGAATATTGTGACGATTCAGTCTCAATTTATTAATGAATCGTTGGTCAAAAAATTTGATTTGGTTCCCCAAAAATACAATGACGATAATTTATGGTATAAAATTGTGATTATGGATCATGTAGAAGTAGATCATTTGAGTACTTTTATCACCGATCTAAAAGAATCACTTTATGTTGAAAAAGGAATTAAGGCAGAAGTATAAAGCGGCAAGACAAAATCTAACTGCTACTGAAATTGAAGAAAAAAGCTTGGCTATTGCCAATGAAATAATTAAACTTCCAATTTGGGAGAAAACGTATTTCCATGTTTTTTTACCTATTGAAGAGCAAAAGGAAGTCAATACCGAATTTATACTGCATCTCCTAGCTGGGAAAGACAAAGAAATCGTGATTTCGAAAAGTGATTTTAAAACTAGAGAAATGACTCATTTTCTTTTGACGGACAATACGAGAATAAAGAAAAACGAGTACAACATTCCCGAACCTGTTGATGGTCTAGAAGTTCCTGCTACAAAAATTGATGTTGTTTTTGTGCCACTTTTGGCTTTTGACAAAACCGGAAACCGAGTGGGTTACGGTAAAGGGTTTTATGATAAATTCTTAGCAGGATGCAAACCCGAAACCATTAAAATTGGCCTTTCGTTCTTTGCACCCGAAGCACAAATTTCAGATTTTTTTGAGAGTGATGTATTGTTGGATTATTGTGTGACACCAAATGAGGTTTTTGCGTTTTAGAATTCGAAGCAAAAATTAAAAACCATTAAAGCATTAATTAAGTGTTGAATATTAATTTCTCTGATTGGTTTTTATTAAAAAAAAATATTTTTCAAAAATCTCCTTGTTTTAGTACAGAAATAGTAGTGACACTGGCTACTACAAAGGAGCAAACTTCCAGAACGTAATTCAAAAGTTTCAACAGGCTCTGTTTATTAGCCCCTTTTCTCTAAAGGTAGGGCTGTCACGAGTGATATGGTGCTTGCTCCAAAACTCACACATCTCCATGCTAAAGATCTTCTTTTTCGCTACTGTTTAAAACAATAAAAAGCATAGAGCAGTTATTTTAATTAAAATGAAACAGCACTAAAATCAATATTTAAGATTTTATTAAGAATAAACTCGTCGAAAAGCGATTTATATCCGTTGAAATTCAATATTTTGACAAGCGAAGTGTAGTATTTTTAAGTACTTTTGAGGTTGAAAAAAATCACTGTTTTCCGTGATTGTTTCTTACAAGGAATTGATTTAATTTTACAAAAAATTATTAAAATGAATGCACTCCTCACCTTAATATTGTTAATGACTGGATTTGTTTGTCAAATTATTAATGATGTTGTAATTTGGATTACAGGGTTATTCAATTAAAGCAACAAATTTTTTATTGAACGTCATATTTCATTTTTCTCAAAATGCGTAACGCTTCTTTAAACGACAAATAAACTTGTGCAAATTGTTTTAATAACGGTTTAGCATCAATTAATTTTTGTTTGGCCTCGTCAAAACCATTCAAGTAACAAATCATAAAAGTAGAAGGTAAATTCTCCAAATCTTTGTATTCTCGATCTGATAATGCAATCCCTTTCTGGATTTTGTTTAGCAAAGAAATATTGGAATTGTATATGTGATACAACATTTTTCTATTGAATTCTGGTGGCTCAAAAAGTATTTTACGATCAATTTTGTAATATCCATTGTCATGAAAATGAATCGTTTGCTGTTCCAATGAATAATAACTCGTTCTGTCATTCAAGCCCAAAGGTACATATTCGACAATCGTAAAACTATCTTCGTCAAAGGTGATTTCAACTACATCTTGAGCCGAATAAAACAGCTTGATTTGTTCGTTTATTAACTCAATATCTACTCTGGATAAATAGGTTTTGTCTCTTGATTTTTTTGGAATTCCAGCCCAACAAATCACAAATAATTCTTTAAAAACTTTGTATTTGGGAGCCATGTCTTTATGTCGAAAATTCATAAAGTCAATAACACCATCAAGGGTATATTCAATACTGTTTCTCGAATTATTTTCGATTCCAATAACCGTTTCAGTGTTCTGATAATTTTTCTCAACTTCACCTTCGACAGGCATCGTGTTACTTCCACGACGAATAAAAATACTGTTGGCAACAATAGTATGAATTCCTTTTTTGAAATAAGATGTTTTGCTTTTAGGTTTTATGGTCACCAATCCAATTACTTTGTCCTTTGGTAAATTGGGGAAAGGCACATTTTCATATTGAATTTTAGGCGGATTTTCAAGAAAAGCATTCACTAAATTCTGAATCCTACTATCATCAAAAAAATCGTCCCCAACAATTGTATTGTTTTCATCTTCAACACCAACAACAATATACGAATTATTAGTGGGGTTGGAATTGGACAAAGCACAAATATGTTTTAGAAACTTTGCTTTCCCTTCCCTACTATGCAAATTCAATTGTCGCTTTTTATCATAGAAACTACTTTCATCATTGTGAGCCAGTAAATTCTTGATAAGAATACGCTTGTTGATCATTTGATTTGAGATTAGCGATTTTAGATTTCAGAAATATTAGCATGAAATTAAAAGACTATTTAGGCTTTTATAAAATTAAAACGAATCACTTTTGTTTTGACAAAGTCAATAATTTTTAAATTTTAAAGATGTTTGAAAGTGATTGATTCGCCAGTTTACTCTTTCAGCTTTTGATAACAATTTTAGACTTTAGATTTTGAGTTAATAAATACAAAGATTGTGGATTTTACGATTCTAATAATTTCTTAAATCTAAAATCGCTAATCTTAAATCTTAAATTCCTAAGGCACTTCATTCCCAGTACTGGCTGTCCAAAGTGCAAACCAATCTTGTAATTCCATTTCAATAGTAGTAGCTTGCATCAAATTGGCAATTCTATTTTTGTCGGATGTACCACAAACAGGCAAAATTCCAGATGGATGTTTCAATATCCAAGCCAGCAAAATAATATCATCAGTCACGTTGTATTTGGACGAAAGTTCATTGGTAACTTTTTTAATTCGTTCCGATTGCTCATTGTTTTTTCTAAAAACCGTTCCAAGTGGGGACCAACACATCGGGGTGATTCGATTGGATGTCATGTGGTCTAAACTCCCGTCTAGCATTGGTTCAAGGTTTGTAATTGAAAATTCGATTTGGTTGTAATTTATTTTGGTCTTTGTCTCAATCAAATTGCTTTGACTTGGCGTAAAATTTGAAACCCCAAAATCTAAAATTTTCCCATCTATTTTTAACTTTTCAACCGCTTCTGAAATTTCATCTGCTTGCATTAATGGACTCGGTCGATGCAAAAGCAAAAGATCCAAATAATCCGTTTTTAAATGCCGTAAAGATTGTTCTGCAGACCAAACAATATAGTCTTTAGAGTAGGCGTAATGTTTAACAGAATTGCTTCTGTTTTCAGTGACCATTTGTATGCCACATTTAGAAATTAATTGAATGCTTTGTCTGTCAATTTTGCTTTCGCCAAAAGCATTTCCAAAATCTGATTCTGTGGTATATCCGCCATAAATATCGGCATGATCAAAAGTAGTAATACCACTTTCGAGACAAGAATTCATCAATTCAATCATTTCTTTACTAGTGCAGTTTTTACCCCAAACTCCCCAAGTCATAGTTCCAGCAATTATTTTTGAAAAAGGTATTTTACTCATCGGTTTTATATTTTTTGCCCCCCTTAAATTTCGAGGTTAAATCTGTTGTTTTAAAGTTTATTTTTTTTAGTTCTTAAAAATAGACAAATAGTATCATAATTCAACCTTAAAATTAGGGGATTGGTCGAAGTTTTAACCATTCTTTAACATCTTACTTCTAAAAAAAAATTCAATTTGCACCATCAAATAAAAGACGAAAAAAAAAAGGTTATAAAAACATAAATATGGAAGAAAATACAACGACTTTAGACATTAGAGCAATCAATGAAAAAATCGAAAGAGAAAGTGCTTTTATAGACCTTCTTACCATGGAAATGAACAAAGTTATTGTGGGCCAAAAACACATGGTCGAAAGATTACTTATTGGACTTTTGGGTCAAGGACATATTTTATTGGAAGGTGTTCCAGGACTGGCAAAAACATTAGCCATTAACACGCTTTCGCAAGCCATACAAGGGTCATTCAGTAGAATCCAGTTTACTCCAGATTTATTGCCAGCGGATGTTGTTGGAACCATGATTTATAACATTAAAGCCAATGAATTTTCGATAAAAAAAGGACCAATTTTTGCTAATTTTGTTCTTGCCGATGAGATTAACCGTGCGCCTGCCAAAGTGCAATCCGCTTTATTAGAAGCCATGCAGGAAAAACAAGTTACTATTGGGGACACCACTTTCAAATTAGACCGACCATTTTTGGTTCTAGCAACTCAAAACCCAATTGAGCAAGAAGGAACGTACCAACTTCCGGAAGCACAAGTCGATCGTTTTATGTTAAAAACAGTTATTGATTACCCTAAAATGGAAGACGAGCGTTTGGTTATCCGTCAAAACCTTAAAGGAAGTTATGACAAAGTAAATCCTGTAGTATCAGTAGAACAAATTTTGCGTGCTCAAGAGGCTGTTCGTGAAGTCTATATGGATGAAAAAATTGAGAAATACATCCTTGATATTATTTTCGCTACTCGTTATCCTGAAAAATATAAATTGGCCGAACTAAAACCATTAATTAGTTTTGGAGCTTCTCCTCGTGGAAGTATCAACCTTGCTACCGCAGCCAAATGTTATGCTTTTATCAAAAGGCGTGGTTATGTAATTCCTGAAGATGTTCGTGCTGTAGTTCATGATATTTTACGCCATAGAATTGGAATTACTTATGAAGCAGAAGCCGAAAACATTACATCGGTAGACATCATAAATAAAATCATAAACGAAATCGAAGTACCTTAAAAATTTTAGATTTTAGATTGCAGATTTTAGATTTAAAAACTGCAATCTAAGGAAAGTGTTCATTTATTCAGCTTTTAGTTGTTTTTGCGACTCGGAATCTGAAATCTAAAATCTAAAATCTGCAATCCGAAAAAATGGATACAAAAGAGCTTTTAAAAAAAGTACGTAAAATAGAAATTAAAACCCGAAGATTGAGTGATCATATCTTCTCGGGGGAATACCATACGTCGTTCAAGGGGCGTGGAATGACTTTCAGTGAAGTGCGTCAATACCAATTTGGGGACGATATTCGTGCTATCGATTGGAATGTGACCGCTCGTTATAATGAAGCACATGTTAAAGTTTTTGAAGAAGAAAGAGAACTAACCATGATGTTAATGGTTGATATTTCGGGCTCAGAAAGTTTTGGCTCCAAAAACCAATTCAAGAAAGAAATTGTTACCGAAATTGCAGCAACAATGGCTTTTTCCGCCACTCAAAACAATGATAAAATAGGTTTGATTTTATTTTCAGACCAAATTGAATTGTATATTCCACCAAAAAAAGGAAGATCACATGTGTTGCGTATCATTCGGGAACTGATAGAATTTCATCCCAAGAGTTACAAAACAGATATTTCTCAAGCTTTGAAATTTTTATCCGGAACTCAAAAAAAGAAAGCTATTGTATTTGTTATTTCCGATTTTATGTCGGGAGATTATGAGCAAACTTTAAAGATTGCTTCCAAAAAACATGATATTACAGGTATTCGCGTGTATGATGTTCGAGAGGAAAAAATGCCCAATTTAGGAATGGTATCTATGCTTGATGCAGAAACAGGTGAAACGAGATTGATCAATACAAGCTCGAAATTGGTACGGATGAATTATGAGAAATACTTTCATGAGAATGTGGATTATTTTATAGAAACCTTCAGAAAATCAGGTTCAGGTGTTGTAAACACAAGAGTTGACGAAAGTTATGTCACCAAATTGTTAGGCTATTTTAAATCGAGATAAAAATTTCCCAAAATAAATGTTTAAAAAATTATTTATATTCTTACTACTGATTTCTACTTCTATTTTTGCACAGCAAAAAGTAGTTACCAGTATTGATACAACAAAAAATAAAATTGGAGCGGAGTTTAAACTGACTTTAAAAACTTCTGTAGATACATTGTCTAAAGTGGTTTTTCCAAAACTGAAAAACATTGGAGCACTAGAAGTAATTCATTCCTATCCGATTGACACTATCAAAAAAGACGATAGATACGAATTAATCAAAAAGTATGGCTTAACTCAATTTGATTCAGGAAAGTATACGATTCCAAGTATCAAAATCTTGATTAATAACAAAGTTGTTTTAACCGATTCGATAAAAGTTGAAGTTGCAAATGTTCAAGTTGATACATTAAGACAAAAGATGTATGACATTAAAGACATTGTAAAAGCACAAAATTCGTTTGGCGATTGGTGGAAGTATCTTTTGGGAATTTTATTGATTATAGGAATTGGAGTTGCTATTTATTGGTATATAAAAATACATCAGAAGAAAAAAATTGAAGAAGAAGTTTATAAAACACCAATCGAAAAAGCGACTAGTTTACTTAATACATTGGAGAAAAAAGAACTTTGGCAACACGGTGAGGTAAAAGCATATTATAGTGAATTGACCGATATTGCTCGAAACTATATCGAAGAAGCAATTGAAATTCCAGCGATGGAAAGTACAACTTCAGAATTGATTGCGGGACTTAAGGCGGCATCATTAAAAAAGAAAATGAAGCTTTCTCAGGAAACGATAGAAAACTTATTTACTGTTTTGAAACAGGCCGATTTAGTAAAATTTGCCAAATCAAAACCGTTAGAATTTGAAATCACCGAAGATCGAAATAGAATTCAAAAAGCAATTTTAACGCTAGATGAAGCCATTCCGGTTGAAGTTCCAATCGAGGAAGATACCATTTTGAATGAGGCTCAAAAGCAAAAACAAATTAAAATTTTGCTTAGAAAAAAAAGAACTCAACGTATTACCGTTGCCGTTTTATCTGTTTTCCTTTTAGTTTCTACCATAACAATTTACTTTATGGCCACCAAAGGCTATAATTATGTAGTAGACAATGTATTTGGACATCCTACCAAAGAGTTATTAGAAGGAGAATGGGTAAAAAGTGAATATGGAAACCCTGGAATACTAATAGAATCTCCAAAAGTCTTGAAGCGTATTGATTTGACAAAATCATTGCCAAAAGACGGAATGGCACTCATTAAAGAAATGCAATCTTTTGGGTACGGAAGCCTGTTGGACAATTTTTATATAATGGTATCAACTTATAAATATAAAAAAGAAACAACATTAGATTTGTCCAAATCCATTGAAAGTTCTTTGAAAGTATTAGAATCTCAAGGTGCACAAAATATGATTGTCAAACAAGAGGATTTCCAAACCAATAAAGGAGTAACTGGCAAAAAAGGATACGGAACTTTTTCAAGAATTGACGGAGAGAATCAAACTAGTTCAAAAATCTACTATGAAATCTTACTTTTCGGACAAGAAGGAGGACTGCAACAAATCATGATTCTCCACGAAGAAGGAGATCGCTATGCTACAGAATTAACCGAACGTATTTTGAATTCGGTAGAACTTAAATCAGCAAGTAACTAATGGAAAAAATAACGTTTTTAAATCCAGAATTTTTTTGGATGTTTCTTTTGATTCCGGTTGCAATTGGACTGATATTTTGGAGAAGGGATCAGCCAACGGCCTCTTTACAGATTAGTTCACTTAAAGGTTTTAAAGGAGCAAATTCTGTATTGCCTAAGTTAGAACCCTTATTAAACATAATCCGTTTATTGGCATTGTCTTCATTAATTGTAGCTATGGCAAGACCTAGAACTGTTGATGTCAGTAACAAAACCAAAACGACGAGAGGAATAGATATAGTTGTAGCAGTAGACGTTTCTGGAAGTATGTTGGCCAAAGATCTTAAACCCAACAGAATGGAAGCGCTGAAAAAAGTGGCAGCCAACTTTGTGGACGAAAGACCAAATGACAGAATTGGGCTTGTAGTATATGCTTCTGAAGCGTATACCAAAACACCAGTAACTAGCGACAAAGCCGTTATTCAAGAGGCTATTCAAAGTATAAAATATGACAATGTTTTGCAAGATGGAACTGGAATTGGGATGGGATTGGCTACAGCTGTAAACCGTTTAAAAGATAGCAAAGCCAAAAGTAAGGTGATTATTTTATTGACAGATGGAGTAAATAATGCTGGATTTATCGAGCCAGAAACAGCATCAGATATTGCACAACAATACGGTATAAAAGTTTATACTATTGGAATTGGAACTAATGGAATGGCAGAATCTCCATACGCAATTGGACCAAATGGCCAATTATTATTTCAAATGATGAAAGTGGAGATTGATGAAAAATTAATGCAAAGTATTGCTAGAAAAACAGGAGGGAAATATTTTAGAGCTACAAGTAACGACAAATTGGCTCAAATTTATAACGAAATTAATAAACTGGAAACCACCGAAATCGAAGAATTAAAATTCTATGATTATGATGAAAAATTCAGACCTTTTGTTTTATTCGCTGGATTTTTGATATTATTCGAATTAGGATTGCGAAATACAGTGTATAGAAGTTTTATATAAAGATTTTTGATTGGAGATTTAATATTTGTGATTTGCGATTTAGTCGTGATAACAAATCTGAAATCAGCAATCAGCAATCTAAAATCACAAATTAAATGGAATTAGACGAACATATCTATTTATACCTTCTTTTTATACTACCAGTTGTGGTGGTTATTTTTCTTATTAATTTATATTGGAAAAGAAAAAAACAACGCGAATTTGGAGATTTGGAATTACTAAAAAGACTTAGTCCAGAACGCTCTGTTTTTAAACCTGCATTAAAATTGACTGTAATGCTTTTGGCTTTGACTGCCTTAATTTTCGGACTCGTTAATCCTAAAATTGGAACCAAAGTAGAAACCGTAAAAAGAGAAGGAATTGACATTGTATTTGCAATGGATGTATCCAAAAGTATGCTTGCAGAAGATGTAGCTCCTAGTCGTTTGGAAAAAAGCAAGCAAATTGTTTCTCAAATCATCAATCAATTAGGCAGTGATAGAATAGGAATTGTAGCCTATGCTGGAAGCGCATTTCCTGTACTTCCCATAACAACTGATTATGCAGTGGCAAAAATGTTCATGCAAAGTATGGGACCCGGATTGGTGTCTTCTCAAGGAACATCACTCGATGAAGCAATAAAGTTATCAGGAACTTATTTTGATGATAAAAGTAAGACCAGCAAATTGTTAATAATGATTTCGGACGGAGAAGATCATTCTGAAGGTGCCGAAGCAGCTGCTGAGGAAGCCAAAAAAATGGGAATAAAAATCATCACCATTGGATTGGGTACTCAAAAAGGAGGAACAATACCTTTAAAAAAGAATGGTGTTGTAGAAAGTTACCAAAGAGACAACAATGGCGAAGTGGTGATTACTAAATTGAATGAGCCGGGTCTAACAACTATTGCTAAAATTACAGGTGGCGGTTATGTAAATGGAAACAATACCAAGGAAGTATTGGAATATATAAAAAACACATTGGATAAAATACAAAAAACCGAATTTGAAGCTACCGAAATGGCCGATTTTCAATCGCAGTTTCAATGGTTTTTGGGAATAGCATTTGTATTATTGTATATGGATATTTTCTTTTTGGAAAGAAAAACCAGATGGGTTAAAAAATTGAATTTATTTAACGAGAATAAATAAAGTATTAAAATAAGGGTAAACGACTCAATTGTTGCCAAAGCTTTGAAAGGAACATTTAAATGAAAATGAAAAATAAAATTTTATACATACTACTACTGCTTTTTACTTTTGTGGCCAATGCCCAAGAGAAAGACAAAGTTTTGCCTAAAGCAAATGAAGAATTTGTAGCCGGAAATTTTGTGGAATCGGAAGCTAATTATAGAATTTCGCATTCTAAATTTCCAAACAGAACAGTAGCTTCGTATAATTTAGGTAACGCTATTTACAAACAAAATCAATTCTCTGAATCTAAATTTGCTTATGCAAATGCATTGAAAAATTTAAAAACAAGATCTCAAAAACACAAAGCCTACCATAATTTAGGGAATGTTTTCATGAAAGAGAAGGATTATACCCAAGCTGTAGAAGCTTATAAAAATGCTTTGCGAAATAATCCTGAAGATGAAGAAACCCGTTATAATTATGCTTTGGCTAAAAAAATGCTAAAAGACAATCCTCCTCCAAAAGACGATAAAAAGAAAGACAAGAATAAGGACAAAGACAAGGATAAAGATAAAAACGACGACAAAAAAGACGATAAGAAACAGGACGACAAAAAAGACGGGGATAAAGACAAGGACAAAAAGGACGATCAAAAAGACGGTGATAAAGATAAAAAAGACGACAAACCCAAAGACGATCAAGGGCAACCTAAACCAAAACCAGGCGGTATTTCAAAACAACGTACCGAAAATCTATTGGATGCCGTAAACAACGAAGAAAAGAAAGTTCAAGATAAAGTAAATGCCAAAAAAGTAAAGGGATCTCCAGTAAAAACAGAGAAAGATTGGTAGTTAAATTAAAGGGTTTAAAATTGTTTAAAGTTTAAATTGTTTAAATCCGTTCTGGTAACTCAAAAAACGTTGAGTTTATTTTTTTAACAAAAACAATAAACTGTCAATCATCTAATTTTTTTATAATAATAAAAATTAGGCAAACTAAAGTTGTAACTGTTAACTCAATTCTTGAATAACTGAACTTTTAAACCCTTAAACTCTTTTAAACAATTAAAAACATTAAAAATAAGTAATGAAAAGGCATTTAATTCTATTCCTATTATGTTTTCAAGGACTAATGGCTCAAGTACAATTTGAGGCAAGAGTTAGCAAAACGACGCTTGGTCTTAACGAGAGACTACGTATCGATTTTGTAATGAATATTGATGGAGATAATTTTGTTCAACCCTCATTTGATGGGTTCAGAATTATTGCTGGGCCATCTCAGCAGGTAAGCCAGTCTTGGATTAATGGAAAAACATCTTTTGAAAAGAGTTATTCTTATTTTTTATTACCCAATCAAAAAGGAACTTTGGTTATCAAACAGGCTATGATTGAGTATAATGGGCAGATTTACAAAACGCAACCTTTAAAAATTAATGTAACTGCTGCCACTGAACAACCAAGAGATCCGAATGATTCTCAAATTTCTGCCGATGATAATCTGTATTTAGTTGCCGAAATTTCAAACACCAATCCTTATATTAATCAACCCATTACTGTAGTCTATAAATTGTATTTCAGTTACAATATAGGACTTGACGGTGGTTTTAAAGAACTTAGCAAACCTAAATACAATGATTTTTGGAGCCAAAATATTGACATCAAGCAATTGGTAGCCGAAGAAGGCATGTTTAAAGGTGAAAAATACCGTTATGTAGTATTGCGTAAAACAGTTTTATATCCACAAAAATCAGGAAAATTAGAAATAGAACCTCTTTCTTTGGATATTGGAGTTCAATTACCAACGAATCGTAGAGATATGTTTGGTCGTGTAATAGTTACTAATGGTAATAAGAGAGTATCTGCTGGAGCCAAAACGATCAAAGTAAAAGCATTGCCGGAAGCCGGAAAACCAATTGATTTTACAGGCGCTGTTGGTAAATTTGATTTCAAAGCAGTTCCGTCCAAAACAACTTTGAAAAACGGCGAAAGTTTGGATCTTGTTTTAAGTGTTACAGGTACAGGTAACCTAAAACTATTTACTTTGCCAAAACCAGAAGTGCCTAATGCATTAGAAATGTATGATGCTGTTCATGATGAAAAAGTAAATACGCCACTTTCTGGAATGAATGGTAAAATCTCAGATTCCTATACTATTATACCACAATACAAAGGCGATTATATTATTAAGCCAATGCGCTTTACGTATTTTGATTTAAGTACTGGTTCATACAAAACAATCAGTTCTAACGAAATAAAAATTAATGTTCTCGACGGGCCTTCACAAAATAACGATACAACATCTACTGCCAACGTTGGAAAAAATAAAATTGAAAAAGTAGAACAGTTTAAATTCATTGATTTAAAAACAGAACTTGTATCCAGTAAAAAAGAAGTGTTTTTTGGTTCAAATAAATTCTATGGATTGTTGCTTTTACCTTTTTTAATGCTGCCATTAATCGTTTTATTCAAAAAGAAAAAAGAAGCTATTGATAGCGATGTTTTTGGAAACCGAATTAAAATGAACAACAAATTGGCGAAGAAATATTTAGGCGAAGCCAAAAAACAGATCAACAACAAAGAACCTTTTTATGTGGCGCTGGAAAAAGCAATGCACAATTTCTTGAAAGCCAAGTTGCATATCGAAACTTCAGAAATGAGCAAAGACAACATTCAAGAATTATTATTGTCTAAAAAAGCGAACCCTGAAATTGTAAATGATTTTATTTCACTAACCGAAAATTGCGAAGTGGCTAGATACGCACCATCTTCTAGTGCTACGATTCAACAAGATTTTGACAAAGCAGTAATTATTATTTCCGAATTAGAAAAACAGATATAATTTTAGATTTAAGACTTCAGATTTAAGAATTATCGATTGACAATTTATATTTAATTAAATGAAAAATATTTTTTACATACTATTATTCTTCTCTCAAGTTTTCTTTGCTCAAACGGGTTTTGAAAAAGGAAATGATTTGTACCAAAAAGGAAAGTACGAACTTGCAATTAAAGCCTACGAATCGGTTTTGAATGACAACAAAGAATCGGTTCAATTGTATTTTAATTTGGGGAATAGTTATTTTAAGTTGAACCAAACCGCTCCTGCTATCTACAATTATGAAAAAGCTTTAGTTTTAGATCCTTTCAATACAGCCGTTTTAAACAATATAAAATTTGCTCAAAAACAAACCATTGACGAAATTAAAGTCGTTCCAAAAGTGGGATTTGCAAAGTTACTTCGCGATTTTACTGGGATTTATCCTTTCGAAACTTGGGCTTGGATTACTATTGTCTTTGCAATGTTGTTCTTAGTGTGTTTTATGGTCTATTATTTTTCTCAAAAAGTAGTCGCAAAAAGAGTTTTCTTCTTTGCAATGTTCGTTGTTTTGTTGCTTATGGCAATGAGTATGTCGGCTGCCTTTTTTGAAAAAAGTCATTTTGATAACGAAAAACCAGCTATTGTTTTTGTCGAATCTGCTGAAGTAAGAAGCGAACCGCAAAAAGCAAGCAATGCTACTTTTGTACTTCACGAAGGAACCAAAGTCTATGTACTAGAAAAATTAGGAAACTGGAAAAAAATTCAATTAACCGATGGAACCGAAGGCTGGATTGATGGTAACGCTATTAAGGAAGTGAAGTCAAATTAGTGGTTAGTTTAAACTTGGAGTCAACATATAGAGAACAGTAGTCAGTTATCTGTTTTTAGCATTCCGTTTAAGTTTGGTTCAATATTTAGTGTTCTTGAAGCCGAGAATACATTATGATGTCAGACAAAATGCTTTTGTAAAAACTATAGCCCATGGTTTAAACCATGGGCTATAGTTTTTATAGGCTAAAAGTGTTGTCATTTAAATTCATTGAAAAAGAATAAACAAGACCGATAATTGTCCGCTACTTCCTTGCCTTATCATACCACTTCTTAATGACTCTTAACCTTTTTCAAAGTTCAAAACTTTGAAAAAGGTGCTTGACGAAATTAGGACCATCGCGTTTTACAAATTAAACTTGTAAACTAATTAAAGAGCCCATTAGAAAAGGCAAGCTGATCACTAAAACACTGAGCACGGAACACTTTCCACTACTTCCTCGCCTTGTCATACCATTTCTCCATAGAAGGAAAAATAAACCCCGCTACTTTTTGAATCGGGTTAAAGAACAAGGATTTATCCAGCGTTTCTTTTTTGGCCAGATAGTTGTGGTAATTCATTTTTTCGAATAGAGTAAAAAACACGCTGATGATTAAAACGGTTTTTAATACTCTAAAAAAACCGCCACCCAGACTGTTTATCCATCCCAAAAAAGCAAAATCTGCAACGTTGGTTAAAATTTTCCCCAACATATAAATCCCAATTACAACCACAATAAAAGTCAAAATAAATGCAAATATCTGAACAGTATAAGGATTCCAATGCAACCAGCCGGATATAAAATCTTTGACTACCGATGAAAATTTAATGGCAATGTAAATTCCTAAAATTAGCGAAAGCAAAGAAGCCAATTCTACAAAAAGCCCGTTTCTGATTCCTTTATAGAATGAATAACACAAGAATCCGCCAATAATAATATCAAAAAAACTCATTTTTTTATTTTAAATTTTAAAGCAGCAAAGATAAAAGAATTGTTCGGTAACCATTGTCAATTTTCAAGTTCTTATCTTTGCGGGAAATAATTTTAGATTTTAGAGTTCGGATTGTAGATTGGTAAAATTACCGAAACAATTATTCTAAAATCTAAAATCTAAAATCTAAAATCTAAAATGTCTAGAGACACACAACTGAAAGAACGCTGGGAACAGCTTGTCCATATACTTTCCAATCAATTTTCGCAAGGGGAAGATTTGGATTTGGATGCTATTATTTATTTAATTGGAGTACAGGAATTGGGAAAAGTACATCGTGAATACAAAAAAGACGAGAAACTCAATTTAATGCACATTGCTATTTGCCGATTATTGGAACCGTACGGATTCTACGAATTCGAATTTTTTGACGAAGAGGGTTGGCCACATTATAAAGTAAAAGAAGAATTACCGCCATTGAAAGCAGGAGAACAATCGGTTTTAATGAAAGAAGCCATTGTTAATTATTTCTTAGAAAGAGAAGTCTTAGAATAATGATTTGCCATTATTGATTAACGATTTTAGATTTTAAAACAGATATATAGAAAAACTTCTAACTTCTAACTTTTAACTTCTAACTTTTACTTAAATTTGCACTCTCAATTACGGAACGATAATGATAGACAAGATAAAAGAATATATTGGTGAAGCACAGGCCTTCTCCACACAGAATCCAGCAGAACTAGAAGTATTTAGAATTAAATTCTTAGGGACAAAAGGATTGTTAAAAGACCTTTTTGCCGAGTTCAAAAATGTACCCAACGACCAAAAAAAGGAGTTTGGACAAGTAATCAATTTACTTAAAACATCTGCCGAAGACAAAATAAAAACCATACAAGAAACTTTGGCAAGCAAAGAAGAAATAAAAGGTTTTTACGGAGATTTAACTCGTACGGCCGAACCAACAATTATTGGTTCTCGTCACCCTATTTCATTGGTAAAAAATCAAATTATAGACGTTTTTTCTAATATTGGCTTCAACGTTTCCGAAGGGCCAGAAATTGAGGATGATTGGCACAATTTCACCGCATTAAACCTGCCAGAATACCATCCGGCGCGTGATATGCAGGATACTTTTTTCATACAAACCAATCCAGATATTTTGTTGCGTACGCATACTTCATCCGTGCAAGTGCGCTATATGGAGAACAACAAGCCGCCAATCCGTACGATTTCTCCAGGAAGAGTGTTTCGTAATGAGGCCGTTTCTTCTCGCTCACACTGTATCTTTCACCAAGTAGAAGGATTGTATATTGACAAAGACGTTTCTTTTGCCGACTTAAAACAAACCCTTTTGTATTTCACCAAAGAGATGTTCGGGAAATCAAAAATACGTTTGCGTCCTTCTTATTTTCCATTTACAGAGCCAAGCGCCGAGGTTGATATTTATTGGGGTTTAAAAACCGAAACCGATTATAGAATTACCAAAGGAACAGGTTGGTTGGAAATTATGGGTTGCGGAATGGTAGATCCAAATGTCCTTAAAAACTGTGGTATCAATCCAGACGAATACAATGGTTTTGCTTTCGGTATGGGAATCGAACGTATCGCGATGTTATTGTATCAAATTGGTGATATTCGTATGTTTTATGAAAATGACGTGCGTTTCTTAGAGCAATTCAAATCCAGCATATAATTTATAAGGAGCTATTTCCAGCTGTCCACTATATCTTTTTCTTTTTAAAGGAAAAAGAAAAAGGATGCCGTTTCCATCTGGGCTAGGGCATACCGTATTCGAGATATTTAGTTATCCTGCAAGGTTTTTTTTAACCTTGTAGGTATAAACATAAAAGGCATAATACCTACAAGGTCCGGAAAAAGACCTTGCAGGAACCAAAAAACTAAGCGAATTAATTGAAGTTTAATTCTATAATCAATTCCGATGGGAGCTATCGGGAGTTAATCATCATTCAAATAATCAAATGAAATCTGACATCACAATCCCCGAAGTAGAAAACGTATTTATTGCAGCCGTTCAAGAATGGAGCGATGATTTTATGGAAAAAGTATGGTATGCCTATTTGGTAAACGATAGTGATTTTCTAATAGAAAGTGTCATGGTCGTTTCCAAAGCTTTTGGAACCATTGACGGCGAAATGAAAAATACTTCGCTGTTGCGACACGCTTTTGTTGAAGTTCCTGCTGTTTCTGTAGTCAAAATTGAAATGATAGAAAAAAGCGTCTTAGTACTTAATAATGAATTTATGGTTTCTTACTTTATAGGAAACAAATTATTCGATAAGAAATTTATTTTCAAAGCCAATTCAATCAATGAAAATCAGGTTGAAGAAGTGCCTATTTTGTTTGTAGATGGAGTGATGGTGAAATAAGTGTTTAGGGTTCCCGTTTATAGTATTCATTGATTAGCTGCATAAATGAATCAAAAAAAGGCATTTTCCAATTTAAGAAAATGCCTTTTTTTATTTATCATTAGTAGTTATTACTATCAGATTCTGTGCTCAACAGAACACTACTTTTTTAATCCAATTCCTCAGTCAGTTTTTTAAACACCTTTTTGGCTTCTTTTCCTTCATACAAGATAGCATAAACAGCATCAATTATAGGCGTTTTGGCACCATAGCCTTGGTTGAGTTTATAAGCGCTTTTTACGGCATAATATCCTTCGGCAACCATGCTCATCTCCATTTGTGCCGATTTTACGGTGTATCCTTTTCCAATCATATTACCGAACATTCTATTTCTCGAAAAAACAGAATAACCCGTAACCAATAAATCGCCCAAATAAGCCGAATCATTGATGTTTCGCTTCATTCTATGCACTTTCTTGATGAATTTTTTCATCTCACGAATCGCATTACTCATTATAACCGATTGAAAGTTGTCACCATACCCCAATCCGTGAGCAATACCAGCAGCTATTGCATAAATATTTTTAAGCATTGCAGCATATTCTGTACCTATAATGTCGTCTGTAATTTTTGCTTTTATATAATTACCTGATAAATTTTTAGCAACAATAGCCGCTTTATCAGGATCTCCACAAGCAATTGTTAAATAAGATAGTCTTTCTAGTGCTACCTCTTCAGCGTGGCAAGGTCCAGTAATCACACCTATGTTGTAATAAGGGATGTCATATTGAAAATGAAAATGTTCGCCAACAATCAAACTGGTTTCGGGAACAATTCCTTTAATTGCAGAAAAAATTATTTTGTCTTTTAAGGAAACTGTTAATTTTGCCAATTCACCATCTAAAAAAGCAGAAGGAATTGCAAAAATAATGTAATCAGCATAAGCAACCGCTTCGTTGATATCGTTAGTAAGTTTAAGTTTGTTGTTGTCAAACTCAACAGAACTTAAATAATTTGGATTGTGTTTGAAAGTTTTAATGTGTTCAATAGCAGCTTCATTTCGCATATACCAAGAAATCTCTGGAAGATTTACGCACAACATTTTTGCTATAGCAGTAGCCCAGCTTCCTCCACCTATTACTGCAAATTTTAAATTATCGGCCATTTTTTTATTAAATTTTATCAAAAGTACTTAAAAATATACTAATAATACAAATTATTTTTTTGTCGAGCCTTGAATTTATAGGGGTTTATAAAGTTTTTGATTAAAAAATAAAATATTTTCAAATATTTTTTATAATTCACACAATATACTGATAATGTATGCGTTATAGTTCTTTAAGAATAACAATATTTGAAATTTTATATGAAGATTGAGTTAGTTAGTTTTGTTTTAGTATTTTAAAAAGGCGTTCTTATTGGTTAAGTGAACGCCTTTTTTTTATTTGTTATTTTATTTTGAAATTAATAACTCATTGTTACAATTTCTTTCACTTTATCTAAGGTAATATTTTGCTTTTCTCCTAAAGCTTTCCATCCTCTTTTATCAAAACGATCTACAATAAAATCAGCAGTTTTCTCAAAATTTTCTGCATTTTCTGAGAGTAATGTTTTCATTCCCATTGTATGAAAAAAGTCAATAGTCTTTGCAATAGCTCCATTGGCAATTTCGTCCTCTGTTCCAGACAAATTAAAGATGCGTTTTCCGTATTGGGCTAGTTTTTCTTTTTTGGTTTCAAACATCACTTTGTATAGGTTTGGTCCAATAATGGCTAAAGTTCTAGCGTGGTCAATTCCGTAAAGCGCTGTTAATTCATGACCAATCATATGGGTAGCCCAATCTGAAGGAACTCCTTTTTGAATCAGTCCGTTCAAAGCCATCGTACAACTCCACATAAAGTTGGAAGCCAAAGCATAATCTGTTGGTTTTTCTACTACAGCAGGTCCTATTTGGATTAAAGTTTGCAAAATACTTTCTGCAATTCGGTCTTGTAAATAACCTCCGTGCACATAGGTCAGGTATTGCTCCAGCACATGTGTGTAAGCATCGACCACTCCGTTTTGCAGTTGTCTTTTTGGCAAAGAGGCAATTACAGTTGGATCACAAATTGAGAATTTAGGAAACATAGCAGCACCTCCAAAATCTAGTTTTTCATGTGTTGCAGCAATAGTAACAACAGAACCAGAATTCATTTCGCTTCCAGTTGCTGGCAAAGTCAAAACAGTACCAAAAGGAATTACGGTAGATCCTTCTTTAAAAATAATTCTCTTTTTAAGAATGTCAATAGGGTCTCCTTCAAAAGGAACGGCTGCCGAAATAAATTTTACCCCGTCAATAACGCTTCCACCTCCAACTGCCAGAATGAAATCAATTTTTTGCTCTCTGATGATTGCAACGGCTTTTATCAAAGTTTCAAAATGTGGATTGGCTTCAATTCCTCCAAATTCAATAATTTCAAATCCTTCCAAGCTTTTACGAACTTGCTCGTGGATTCCATTTTTAAAAATACTTCCTCCACCATATGCAAGAAGAATTTTTGCATTGGCAGGAATCAGTGTTGGTAATTTTTCTATTTGACCTTTTCCAAAAACCAATTTGGTAGGATTGTATAATTCGAAATTTAACATGTTTTGTTATTATAAAGTTGCTAAGAAGCTAAGTTTCTGAGATGCTAAGTTTAAATCTTAGGAACTTAGCATCTCAGAAACTTAGTTGCTTTTTTATTTTGAATTCAATTGTGCCAATAATTTTTCAGCTACTAATTTTGATGATGCTGGATTTTGACCTGTAATCAATAAACCGTCTTCCACAGCATAAGGATGCCAATCGGCTACTTTGCTATAAGTTGCTCCATTGGTTTGCAATGCATCTTCCAATAAAAACGGAACAATTTTTGTTAATCCAACTGCTTCTTCTTCGGTATTGGCGAATCCAGTTACTTTTTTTCCTTTTACCAAAAATTCTCCATTTACTTTTACATTTTTCAATGCTGCTGGAGCGTGACAAACAAAAGCAACTGGTTTTTTATGAGTATAAAAATCTGCAATCAAAGCAATAGAAGTTGCATCTTCAACCAAATCCCAAAGTGGACCGTGACCTCCTGGGTAAAAAACCGCATCATAATCAGCTTGATTTACGGCTGCTAATTTTTTAGTGTTTTTTAGTTTATCCAATAAAACAGTATCAGCGTCAAAACGCTTGGTATCTTCTGTTGCTGAAGAAGGATCAGCACTTTTTGGGTCAATTGGAGGCTGTCCTCCCTTTGGAGTGGCAATGTCTATTGCTACACCTTGGTCCAACAATGCGTAATAAGGCGCTGCTAATTCTTCTGTCCAAAATCCTGTTTTTTCTCCTGTGTTACCCAATTGATCGTGACTCGTAACTACAAATAATACTTTTTTCATCTTTTTGTTATTTTGTTTTTGCGCTGTTGCCATAAAGCAACTTACGGTTAATGCTAGAATTGTTGATACAGTAATTTTTTTCATCTCGTATTAATATTATACTACAAATTTATGGCGAATATGGTATTAGTAAAAATAATTTAAATTATGTTTGTGATAAATATATTTATATCATGGTTAATCTAGAGTGGTACCGAACGTTTAAATCGGTGTATAAAAACGGAAATTTTTCTTTGGCAGCCAAAGAATTATTTATCAGTCAACCAGCGGTAAGTCAGCAAATAGTGATGTTGGAGGCGCATGTAGGTTACAAGCTTTTTAATCGAAAGTCCAAGGGGGTTGAACCGACAGAATATGCTAAGTTACTCAATAATTTAATCATTGATGCCTTAGATCGACTGGAAAATGTAGAAAACGGTTTTCGAGCCAAAGCGTTCAATGCCAATAGATTGCTTTCTGTTGGAATATCGGGACATTTAATGAGCAGTATTGGGAGCGCATTGATTGCCAAATTTGATTTTATCGATTTTACATTCCATACTAATGATGCATTGTTTGATTTGGTAAATTCGAAAAAACTGGATTTTGCAATAGTAACCAAGAAATTTGACACTTTTGATACGCTTCAAAAAAAGGTGGGTGAAATCAAACAAATTATCGTGGGTTCAAATAATATTGATCTTTCTAGTATCCAACAAAATAGTAAGATCAATGATTATGTTTCCGTTGAAAATTGGTTAAACGACCAAAAATGGTACAGTCATGATGCTGGAATTCCACATATTAAATTATTTTGGCTGCATGTTTTTGCCAAGAAAAGACCTTCGATGGTAGCCAGTTATATTATCCCTTCAGAATATGAAATGCTTGAAATCCTTAGCAAAAATAATGGGGTTACGGTTACGTGGAATGTCAATGCCAAAAATTTGATCCAAGAAAATAAATTGCAAATGATCTGGGACAGTAAAGAAATGCCCAGTACGGATGTGTTTTTGTTATCGGGTAAAAACGATAATTTGAGCGCTATTTTTCAGGATATTGAAACAGAATTAAAAGCAGTTTTAATCTAATTACTTTTTATAAAAATTATTATGATCGATATATTCCCAAACTTTATTGGGTAAAAGAGGTTGAACATTTTTTCCCCTCTTAACATTTTCTCGAATAAAAGTTGAAGATATTTCTACAACAGGAGCATCTATCATGTGTACTTTGGGATGGTTTTTCAAATCCAAATTTTGATGCGCCTGCTCGCTTTTCAGGCTTGTGTCAGTTTCGGAAGAAATGCGGGGATACACATAAATGTCATGGTGCGCCATAATCACTTCAAAGTTTTTCCATTTGTGTAATGACTTTAAATTGTCTTCTCCCATAATCAAGGAAAACTCGTGATCTGGGTATTTTTCCTGTAAATGTGCTAAAGTATGAACGGTATAGTTGGGTTGTGATAATTTGAACTCTATGTCCGAAGGTTTTATTTTTGGAAAATCTTCGGTGGCAAGATGCACCATTTGTAAACGGTGATAGTCATCGAGTAAAGTGCTTTTCTTTTTCAGTGGATTGTGTGGCGTAACCACCATCCAGACCTGATCCAAATCGGCATGTTCCGCCATGTGATTGGCAATGATAAGATGCCCAACATGAATGGGATTAAACGTTCCGAAATAAAGTCCGATTTTCATATAATAGTGTTTCGCAAAGGTTCACAAAGATTCTTAAAAGATTCACGAAGGATTTTATAAAAGCTTTGTGGATCTCATTTTTTCTTTGCGAATCTTTGTGTAATCATTTACTCTTTCACAAAATTCTTAACCAATTGATACGCTTCTTCCAGAGCAATAGGCAAATCATAGTTTTTTATAATCACGTCAAATTGAGGCGCAGTAGCTAGTTCTACAGAAGCTTTTGCAATACGCATATTGATTTTATCTTCGGTTTCGGTAGAGCGTTCTTTTAATCTTCTTTTGAGTTCGTCTACACTTGGAGGCTTAACAAAAACAGCCAAAGTTTCCTCTGGAAATTTATGTTTGATACGTAATCCACCTGCAACGTCAATATCGAAAATCACGTTTTTCCCTTTGGCCCAAATGCGTTCTACTTCACTTTTTAGCGTACCGTAGAAATTATCTCTGTAGACTTCTTCCCATTCTACAAAATCTTCGGCTTTGATGTGTTTTTTAAATTCTTCCAAAGACATAAAGTAATAATCCTTGCCATTTACTTCTTCGCCACGTGCTTCCCGTGTAGCTGCCGAAATCGAAAATTCAAGATTCAAATCTTCTTTCCCTAATAAATGTCTAACTATAGTGGTTTTTCCAGATCCCGATGGTGCCGAGAATACGATTAATTTTCCTTTTTTCATTTTATCCTGAATTAGTTTCCTAATAATTTCAATTTTATTTTTTCCCTTTCAATTTCGTCTATTAATTCTTTTTCACTTGGTAAATAGGGCAAATATTTTGTTGCAAAAAGATGAGGGGAATCATTTATAATAGAATATTTAACCACGGTTTCGCTTTTTTCTGTGCATAAAATAATCCCTATTGTTGGCAAATCTCCTTCTGGTTTTTTTAAATCGTCAAACATACGGCGATACATATCCATTTGTCCAATATCTTGATGGGTGAGTTTGCCTATTTTTAAATCAAATAAAACAAAACATTTCAGTATATAATTGTAAAAAACCAAGTCAATATAATAATGTTCTGTTTCGCTGCTTATACGGTATTGTCTGCCTACAAATGAAAAACCTTTACCAAGTTCCATTAAAAATACTTGAAAATTTTCAATCAAAATACTTTCTATTTCTTGTTCTGAATGGCTTTTGGGTTCAGGAATATCAAGAAATTCAAAGACATAGGGATCCTTTATAAAGTCTTTAATGTTTATACTGGTTTCGTTAATATTGTTGTTAGAAATGTTTTTTGAAGATAGTAAACGATTGTAATATAATGTCTTTATGTTTCTTTCTAAAGTTCTAACGCTCCAGTTTTCTTGAGTGGATTCTGTTAAATAATATTGCCGAGCTACAGGGTCGTCAATTCTCATTATTAATCGATTATGACTCCAACTCAATTTGCTACACACTGTGTAGCAAATTTGTTCATCAGGATATGTCAGATAAAATTGTCTGAAATTACGAAGATTTGAAGAAGAAAATCCTTTTCCGAATTCAGTTGATAAATTTTTAGATAATTCTTTCAACAATGCTTCTCCATAATTGGCTTTTTCTTTACCGTTTTGCTCTTGCAAAACAATTTTTTGTCCAATTTTCCAATACGCTTCAATCATCGCAGTATTAATTGCTCGATAGGATTGCTGCCGAGCATTGATTAATATTTGCTTTATTTCTTGAATGTATAGCATGTCAAATTTTATTACAATACATTCAATACTTGTTCCTTAATTTTTTCCAATTCATCTTTCATCTGAACCACTAATTTTTGCATTTGAGCATGGTTTGATTTCGAACCCATAGTGTTGATTTCACGACCCATTTCTTGGGTAATGAATCCTAGTTTTCTACCGTTGGCTTCGGTTCCGTTGATGGTTTCCAAAAAGTAGTCCAAGTGGTTGGTCAAACGTACTTTTTCTTCTGTAATGTCCAGTTTTTCTAGGTAATAAATCAATTCTTGTTCAAAACGATTTTCATCTACATTGACTTTTAATTCGGCAATAGCAGTCTGCAAACGGTCTTTTATAGCTTGAACACGCTCTGGATCTAGTGCCAAAGCTTCATTCATGTATTGGCGAATGTTGCCAATACGCAATTGAAATTCATTTTCCAGCGATTGTCCTTCATCTTTTCTAAAAGTCAGGATATTTTGCAATGCTTCTTCGATAACGGTTTGAATTTGAACCCAGTCATTTTCGTCGATCTCATCGCGTTCTATTTTCATGGTATCGGGCATACGAACTGCCATTTTCATCAACTCGGTTTCATCAGCATCAGCATACACTTCTCTTAATTGATTGATGTAGGCTCTTACAATTGGCACATTTACTTTCGTAGTAGTCTGCTCTGCGGTACTTTCGATAAAAATAGAAAAATCTACCTTACCTCTTTCCAGTTTCAGTGCGATTTGGTTGCGTAAACCCAATTCCATTTCGCGGTAAAGTGAAGGCATGCGAACATTTAAATCCAAACCTTTACTGTTTAAGGATTTTACTTCAATTGTAATTTTTTTGGATGGTAATTGCAAAGTGGCTTTACCAAAACCAGTCATCGATTGTATCATATTATTTTCTAAAAGTGTGTAAAGATAAGGAAAAAGTGGTCAGTTTTCAGTTTTTAGTGTTCAGTCTCAGTCCCATTTTTCAGTCTCAGGGACTTGGCTAAAGATAAGATTGAACGCCAAGACTGCTAACTTTTTTTATAGGTAACCAAATAAACCCCTGAAAAGATCAATAAAGCAGAACCAATTTTGACTAAACTCAACGTGTCTTTTCCTAAACTTATTGCAAAAACGGTAGCAAACAAAGGCTGCAAGTAAATAAACACAGCTACCGTGGTTGGTTTTAATTCTTTCATCGAAAGTAAATTCAGTAAATAGGTCAAAAAAGTTGATATGACCACCACAAAGCCTATTTTCCAGTAAATGCCTGTAGGCACAATAGCCCAATCCACAGCGGTAAATTGGCTCCAGCCAAAAGGCAGAACCATTATAAAACCAAACAAATAAATCCACTTTACAAATGTAAAAGCATTGTATTTGTTCATCAATTTTTTGACTATAATCAGGTAAAATCCATACGAAATAGCATTGACCAAAACCAGAAAATTACCCAGTCCAGATTGAGAAGTGTCGCCAATGGATTTTCCATAAAGGATAAGTGATGCTGTTCCGATTAAACCGAGAATAATTCCGAAAATCATTCTTTTTTTCATGTGTTCCTTCATAATAATGGCCGAAAGAACCAAAACAATCATGGGGGTAGAAACCATAATTACCGCTGCTGAAATAGGAGAGGTCAAGCTTAAACCTTTGAAAAAAGTCAGCATATTAAAGGCAACTCCAAAAAAAGCGGAAGCAATTATTCGAGGAAAATCGTTGATTGCAATTTTTTCTTTAGGCATAAAAAGCCAAACTAACCAAAACAAAAGCATGGACCCACCAACTCGCAAAAGGATGAATCCATAGGCGTCGATGTATTTTGGCATTACATCTTTGGCAATGGTAAAAGTAACTCCGTAAATTATGGAAACGATAGTGGCGCCAATCAAGGCGAAATTTCTTTTTGACATTACTAAATTTGGGGTTTTGAGTATTTTAAGTCTCCATCTATTTTGGAGAGGAGTTGGGGCTTTTAATCTAAATCTAGACTTTTTATCAAATCGCGAATAACCGCATCAGAAATTGAAGTGTGCTCTGATTTGTCGTAAATAGAAAGTAAATAAACCGTTTCTTCTTGTATATAAATATAGGTTATTACTCTAGCACCGCCACTTTTCCCCTTCCCTTTGGAAGCAATTGCCATTCTAATTTTATAGCAATTTTGAAGAATTTCATCACCCTTTCTGGGGTTTTCCAGTAGTTGTTTTCCAAGTTGAGCTAGATCTACTTTGATAGACCGATGTTTTTTAGACAATGATTTTAGTTCTTTGTCAAATGTTGGGATGGTTATTATTTTATAACTCATCTAAAAGTTCTTGAAGTGGTCTACCTTTTAGTTTACCCGCTTTTATCAACTTCATTTCTTCAACAGCTTGGCGGATGTTGTTAAGGATTTCTTCTTCGGTTTGTTCCGGTTCATCCCAAGTTTCCAGATCTTTATACTTTGCTTTCATCTGTTTCCATTCTTTTATAGGAATAAAAACTCCCGCAGGTTTTCCTTTTTCGTTTTGAATGATTTGTAAACTCATGACATTGAAATTTAGAGTGTAAAGATAATTAAAAGTTTGAAGTGTTTCGTTTTAGAGCATTCACTTTAAAAATATTCGAATTTTATAAAATCTACTGTTGTGTGTTTGTATTTTATATTTCGGCAAACTTTTCCCCAAATTCTTTTACTTTATCCCAGTTTGTATATTCTATAACTGTTTTTGAATTAGTAGGTCCTTTTGTCATTAGCATAATTAATTGTATTAAAATTCGATCTCTAAAACTATAAAGACTATAATCCAATTTTCCAGGAAATACAACAACGAGAGTTGGTTTCCATTCAATAGTGCTGAAAAATTTCTTGACATAAGGATTTGTGTCGGGTGTACTTTTCTCCTCTTTGCGTGCTACTAAATTTACAGAAATAAATGCCGTTTTTTTTGAATGCAAAAGCGCAGTATTTTCTTTTATAAATTTCTCTATTAGTTCATTATGCTTCCCATATCGTATACTCGAAGCAATAATTACTTTGTCAAAATCTGCTGTTTTTTGGTTGTAATCATGAATAGAAACTATATCGACCAAATGATTCTTTAGAATTAAAACATCCTTTATATAATGACAAATTCTTTTGGTCAGACCATCAACAGATGAATAAATAATAGTTGTCTTTGTTTGCATTCGGTATATTTTAATTAATGATTTGATAAAATGACGCACGACTTGCAATTTCTAAATTAGAAAGATAATTTGGTATCGTTTCAAACTTAAATAAATCTCTCTTTTTATCCCAAAGCTTTCATGACCTGCAACATATTTTGCTGAGTGTTGCCAATGTATATTTTTTCATTTATAATAAAAACAGGACGGCTCAAGAAGGTATAATGTTCGAGGATGTATTTTTTGAAATCGTCTTCGGTAAGGGATTTGTTTTTTAAGTCCATTGTTTTGTAAAGCACCGCTTTTTTGCTAAATAAGGCTTCGTAACTACCCGAAAGTTTATACATTTCCTCTAGTTCTTCAACAGTTATTGGGTTTTGTTTGATGTCATGAAACGCCAAGTTATGGTCTTTTGGAAGTGACTTTATTATTTTTCGACAAGTGTCACAAGAAGCGAGATAGTATATTTTGTTCATTTTTTTATTTTCTAAATACAAAGGAAATCATTTGATAGTTAAAATGTTTAATTTTATCCAAAAATTACAATTATGCAAGATACATTTGAAATTAACAGAACCAGTAGAAAAATGCTGAGTTCTTATTTTGAAAATTATTCACTGGAACAATTGAATAAAATTCCCGAAGGATTCAGTAATAATTTGATTTGGAACTTAGGACATATAGTAGTAACTCAACAATTATTGGTCTATAAATTATCGGGATTGCCAATGGTGGTGTCGGATGAAATGGTCGAGAAATACCGTAAAGGCACAAAGCCTGAACACGATGTAACTCAAGCCGAGGTAGATGAAATAAAAGCTTTGTTATTTAAAACTGTTGATCAAGCTGAATCAGATTATACAAATGGATTGTTTGTAAATTATCAAGAATATCCAACATCGACAGGTTTCACTTTAAAAAGTGCAAAAGGCGCTATTGAATTTAATAACTTTCACGAAGGCTTGCATATTGGAATTATGATGAGTATCAGGAAGTTTGTGTAGTTATAAAAAGGTTCGCAATTATTTTCAATAAGATTTTCAGGCGAGTTATTAAATGAATGCAAAAACTTAACCGTATTGATAACACAAAAAATTCAGAGATTAATTTGTAAAATCTGCGAAATCTGTGTCAAATCAATCTTATAAAAAAAAAACAATAAATGAAATTCAATACTAAAGTTATACATGGTGGACAGCATCATGATCCAAGTACGGGAGCGGTAATGCCACCTGTTTATCAAACTTCGACTTTTGTTCAAACGAGTCCGGGCAAACCCTTAAATCCAGATTACGAATACAGCAGAGCCGCAAATCCTACTCGATCTGCACTTGAAAATGCTTTGGCTAGTATCGAGAATGGAACTAGAGGATTGGCTTTTTCGTCGGGGCTTGCGGCTACAGATTGTATTTTAAGATCGTTTAAAGCAGGAGACGAAATCATTGCAATGGATGATCTATACGGAGGAACTTATAGAATGTTTACTCGTATTTATAAAGATTCTGGAATAAAATTCCATTTTGTAGATATGAATGATTTGGATAAATTCAAATCACTAATTAATGAAAACACCAAATTGGTTTGGGTAGAAACACCTACAAATCCATTGATGAAGTTGGCCGATATTCAAGAAATTGCCAAAATAACAAAAGCCAACAAAATTCTGTTTGCAGTAGACAATACTTTTGCAACACCCTACTTACAAAAACCTTTGGACTTAGGAGCCGATATTGTAATGCACTCGGCTACTAAATATCTAGGCGGTCACTCCGATGTAATTGCTGGAGCTTTAATTGTAAAAGACGAAGCTCTGGGAGACCAATTGCATTTTCAACAATTTGCTACAGGTGCGACTTTGGGCCCAATGGATAGTTTTCTGGTGTTAAGAGGGATTAAAACCTTGCATTTAAGAGTGCAAAGACATTGTGAAAATGGGGCCAAAGTAGTTGATTTTTTGAGTAATCACCCTAAAATCAAAACCGTTTATTATCCGGGATTACCGAGTCATCCGTATCACGAAATTGCCAAAAAACAAATGAGCGGTTTTGGAGGAATGGTTTCGTTTACGTTTGTATCGGGAAAAAAAGAGGATGCGATTGATTTTCTGGAAAAACTAAAAGTGTTCACACTTGCAGAATCTTTGGGTGGAGTAGAATCATTGGCCAATCATCCAGCTTTGATGACACACGCATCGATACCAGAGGACAAAAGGAAAGAAATCGGGATTACTGATGATCTAGTAAGATTGAGCGTAGGGATTGAAGACGCCGAGGATTTGATTGCCGATTTGATTCAAGCTTTGGCATAAAATAAAAAGAATTCAGCTTATTTCTAAAAATAACTGCTCTTTGTCGAATGTGTTTTAAACATATAAGTCATGTAAGTTTTTGGCTCTTCGCCTAAATTAGTGGGTATACAAAATATTCACTAATTTTCGGCATGGAAGATTTATCAGGCTTAGGCCCCTTGTTAGGAATAAAAGCACCTTGGTTGTTAGTTGATGCAAAAGTTCAAAAAGCAAATCTAGTTATTGATGTTTATATAGATTTTGAACGTGGCACCAAATTTCCTTGTCCTTGTTGTGGACAAGAGCGTTCCGTTTATGATAGTAGTTTTAAGCGAATTCGTCATTTGGATATATTTGAATATCGTTGTTATTTAAATGTTCGCATTCCTCGTATAGATTGTCCAAAAGATGGCGTGAAAGTTATTCAAGGTAATCCCTGGAGTAGAAACGGTACGCATTACAGCTTTAAATTTGAGTCGTTTGCAATTCGACTGTGTAAAGAAATGTCTATTTCATCCGTAGGGAGAGAATTGGGCGAACCAGACAAGAATCTATGGAGAGTTTTCCATTATTTTGTAAAAAACAAAGTGATTACTAAATTTAACTTCGCAGATGTTAGACGTGTTGCTGTTGATGAGACAGCAATAAAAAGAGGACATAATTATGTTTCTATTTTTACCGACTTAGATACTGGAAACGTGCTGTATGTAACGGAAGGAAGAAAAAAAGAAGTCTTCTCTGAGTTCTACGGATGGCTCTGGGACAATGGAGGTTTTCCAAGTAATATAGAACTTTTTAGTATGGATATGTCGGTATCCTATCAAGCAGGACAACGAGAGTATTTCGCTGGTACGGAAGTTGTATTTGATAGATTTCATATTAAAAAATGCCTTAATAAAGCCGTGAATTCGGTTAGGAATGAGGAAGTAAAAACTGTTGAATCCCTTAAAAAGACCAAATACATATTTTTGAAGAATGAAAAAAATCTAACTGAAAATCAGAAGATAAAGCTAGATTTTTTTCTTCAAGACAGTTCCTTAAATACAACGATTGCTTATAAAATAAAATCGGAATTTGACCAATTATGGAATGTACAAACACTTGCAATAGAACCATTAATGGATAAATGGATAGAACGAGCTTTGTCATTGGAATTAAGACCAATAAATATTTTTATAAAGACGATTTATGCACATTACAATGGAATAATCAAATCAATCACAACAGGGATAACTAATGCCGTTTCAGAAGGACTAAACAGCGTGATGCAATTAGCCAGATCTAGGGCAAGAGGCTATCGAAATTCGGAAAACTTCATTGCTATGATATATTATCTTGGAAACGTATAAAAGATGTACCCACTAGTTTAGGCGAAGAGCCATTTTTTTATAAAACTTAGTAACTTATTCACTAAAAAAAAGCTGAATGTTTACGCTATTTTTAAGAAAAAGCTATTCTTTATCTTCTTCTGTTTTTGTTGGTGTTTCAATATTTTTCGATTCTAATTTTATTTCGGGTAAACTAGTTTCTTTATTATGATTTGTAGTTGCTTCTTTAGCTTTGGATATAATATCTTCAACAAAGGCTTCTGCTTTTTCTATATGAGGTGTTGCAACATCTTTAGCTTTAGCTACAGTTTCATCTAAAAATGCTTCTGCTTTTTCTAAATGGGGTATTGCTACTTCTTTGGCTTTAGTTACAGTTTCTTCTACAAATGTTTCTGCCTTTTCTACATAGGGTGTTGCGGTTTCTTTGATATGTGTTACTGTTTCGTCTACAAATGCTTCTGCTTTTTCTACAAATGGTTGCGCTGCTTCTTTTGTTTCTTCAAAAATGGTTTCTGCTTGTTCTGTAATTTCAACTGCTTTCTCTTTGGCTGATCCAAATAAACTTTTAAAAAATGATGATACTCCCATGGATTTTGGTTTTAGATTAATAAACCAAAAGTATGCTTTTTTTTATAACATTTTAAAATAAATTGGGTTATCTGATTGATATTTAATCAGGTAAGTTGATGGGTTTTTAAAAAGTTGTGAATTCACGATTTTTTCAATCTTTAAATCACTTTTATAAAAATAAATAGAAAGAGTTCATGAAAAAATAATCGACAAACAGTGTACTACAATCGACCAAATAATAATTTATTAAGAAATAGTCGTATTAATTTACTAATTTCTAAATATTTGTAAACACTACAACGTTGTAGTGTTATTGTTGAAAAAAGACATTATAATAAATGTAATTAATGATTTACTTTTAAAAACTTAAAGGTTATCAAATCATTATTTTTTTAACAATAAATCAAGATTGATGAAAATAAAATTACGTTTAATTTTACTAATTGCTATAATATTAAGTAATAAAATAATAGCTGCTAATTTTGGGAATTTAGCAGTAATTGTTGAAAAAAGAGAAGAATCATCACATTCAAAATGGATTGAACATAAAAAGTACTTACTTAAACCGTTTTATGAAAGACTTGATTATGTAGCGGTTGTTACTCCACCTACAACAGTTGCAGGAAGTTCTTGTGGTCCGGGTGTAATCAATCTTTCGGCTACAGGAGCGAGTGGCGATATTATAGAATGGTTTGCTAGCCAGACTAGTGTGGCAGTTTTGGCAACAGGAAATAATTATAGTCCCAATGTAGCTACAACTACCACTTTTTATGTTTCTGCCAGATCAGGTATTGGAACGAGTACAAGAGTCCCTGTAGTGGCATCGGTCTATTATGTTCCTCCTGGAGTTTCTTTGTCCTCAAATCCAGTAAATAATACAGCCAATCCTTTGTGTTTGGGAACTTCAATTACTTTTACCGCTTTGGGCGGAGCTGATTTATTTGAATTTTCGGTAGATGGAGTTGTCAAACAACCAATGTCAAGCAGCAGAATTTATACCACAAATACCTTGACTAATGGACAAATTGTAAGTGTCCGATCTCGATATGCTGTGACCTTGAATGGATCTCTTACTGAGAACGCATGGGGAACAGGCGCTCTTGAGGACAACGTACTTTCTGCTTCATTATCTGGGAATGCATCAAATGGGTATATAAATGCTTTGAAAATAAGTCCAACTGAAGATAAATTGGTGTTTGGTATAGCTGGTAAAGCTTTAAATTATAGAAGAATTATGCTTTTTCTAGATACCAAGCCTGGGGGATTTAATGTTTCCAATTATGGGGATGAAAATGGATCACTCCCAGATGTAAGAGCTTTTAATTATTTTAACAACAACCCAAGTACTTTTGATTCCTATTTTGCTGCCGATTATTGTATTGCAATTGCAACAGATACAGGTGAAACAAATTATTACGCAGATGTTATAGAATTAAAAACAGGTAATTCAACCAAAACTTATTTAGGTACTGCTGCTACCGGAACTCCAACCGCCGTAATGGGTGTCAATAAAAATAACACAGGGGTTACTGATTATAATTTGGGGTTTGAAGTGGAAGTTTCAAAAGCATTAGTTGGATACACCAGCGGAGATGTTAAGTTTTTTGCTTTTACAATGCAGGATAACACCTCTTCCAATTACAATGTCACGAATTCTTTTTTGAGTCCTGCTACCAGGTCAACCGATTACGGAAGTGGCGCAATTGATTACAATTTGGAAGCTCCAAATCCTGTGGTTGTTGCAGGTGCTGCTATGACTCCCTGCTATTCTTCAGCAAGTTTGACAATGAATTTTGTGGCAAACCCAACTGTTGCAACGGTAGGAGGAAATCAATCCAGATGTTCTTTGACTAGTGCTGTTTTAGGAGGAAATACTCCTGCTGTTGGAACTGGTACTTGGACAAAAAAATCGGGGCCAGGATCAGTTGTTTTTAGCGATAGTTCTTTTGGTAATACTACTGTTACAGTGGGTGTCACAGGTACTTATGTTTTTACTTGGACTATTTCAAGTGGTCAATGTCTTGCTTCATCTGCAGATGTTACGGTTGTATATAATGTTACTGATGCTCCAACAGGACTAACCAATCAAAATTTTTGTAAACTAATTAATCCAAGAGTTAGTGATTTGGTTGCAACTGGAAATAATGTAGAATGGTTTTCAGCGGCAGTTGGAGGTATTGCAATTCCTAATAATATTGATTTGACAACAGGAAACTATTTTGCAGAACAAACCAATGCAACTACTTCTTGTAAAAGTATTTCACGCTTGCAGGTAGATGTTGTTGTTGATAACCCAGCTGGACCTGTATTAGCTGCAACTCAAACATTTTGCAACACTGCAAAAGTAGCTGATTTAGTAGCAACAGGTTCAGGTATAAAATGGTACTCAGCTCCTTCGGGAGGTTCGCCCTTGGATCCCAATACAAATTTAGTGAACGGGGAAACTTATTATGCTACTCAAACACTTACAGGAACTCTTTCTTGCGAAAGTTTTACAAGATCTTCAACCACAGTTACTGTAAATATTACTCCAGTTCCAACTGGTTCTGGAGCACAGACGGTTTGTAACGCAGGAACGATAGCTGACTTAGTGGCATCTGGAGCAGGGACTATAAAATGGTATGCCAATCCAATAGGAGGAGGTCCTCTTTCAAGTTCTGATATTTTGGTTTCGGGAACTACTTATTACGCTTCACAAACAGTTGGAACTTGTGAGAGTGCTACAAGATATGGGCTTACAGTTACAGTAAATAATCCTCAGATTCCTACGAGTGGTGGGAATCAATCGGTTTGCGCGACAAGTCCTTTGCAAACGTTAATCGCAACAGCAACTGTTGCAACGGGGACAATTGTTTGGTATGATGCAATGATAAATGGTAACATTATTACAAGTCCAATTTTAAATACTGTTGGTTCTATTGCTTATTATGCTCAAAATAAAATAGCTTCTTGTTCTAGCAATTCTAGAATTGCAGTAACATTAGAAATAAAAGATTCTCCTTTTTTGAATGTAACTGCAAAAACCTGTTCAGCTGATTTGTTAACTTATATGGTAGATTTTACAGCTGCAAGTGGCAGTGTCATTACAAGAGTGCCTGCAGTTGGTGTAATAGTTGGAAATTCTATAACTAGTATTCCTGCTGGGACAAACATTACTATTAATGCCAATAAAGGAAATGGATGTGTGGAGTCTTTTAATGTAACTGCTCCCAATTGTGCTTGTGCTATTGTAAGTAATCCAGTTACTGGAGGGGATAAATCTATTTGTGAAGGTCAAGTTACTCCAAGTTTGTCAGCTACGGTTAATGCGGGAGAAACGATAGATTGGTATAATAATAACAGTGGAGGTGTAGCTATACTCTCAAACAGTACTACTTATACACCAACTTTTACTTTGCCGGGAGTATATACTTATTTTGCCGAAGCAAGAAAAACGGTTGACGGTTGTTTAAGTTCCAGTAGAACGGCTGTGTCGTTAACAATTAATTCTCAATCGAAACCCACGGGTTCGGACACTCAGGTGTTTTGTGAATCTGAAAACGCTACAGTTGGAAATTTAATAGCTTCTGGGACTGGGATTAAATGGTATGCTGACGCTATTGGTGGAATTCCGTTGTCAAGTAGTACTGTGTTGCTAGATTCAGAAGATTATTATGCTTCGCAGACAGCGACTACAGGATTATTATGTGAAAGTTTTGATCGATTAAAAGTGACAGTTACAATCAATAAACCTGCAGCACCTACAACAACTCTTGCAAATCCCGTTTTTTGTAATTCGGCTGTAGTTGAAGACTTAATAGTTACAGGAAACAATATAAAATGGTACAATTCATTAGGTGCTTTATTGGTGCCAAGTACAGTATTGACCAATGGAATTTATTCGGCTACGCAAACAATTTCTGGTTGTGAAAGTGTTGCCAAATTAAATGTAACGGTTACTATTAATAAACCATCTGCAATAACCATTAGTGGAAATATAACTTTTTGTGAATCAGAAAATGCTACAGTATCAACTCTTTCAACCAAAACTACTTCTGGAATTAGTATAAAATGGTACACGTCGGCAACGGGAAATACACTATTATTGGATTCAGCACCTTTGATGAATGCTTTTTATTATGGCTCTCAAACAGTATCCGGTTGCGAAAGTACTCCTAGAGTTGTGGTTGATGTTGCTATAAATGCTCCAGCAAGCCCAATTGGAAACGGAATACAATTATTCTGTTCTAGTCAATCTGCAAAAATTGCAGATTTAGTTGTCACAGGAAGCGCTCCAATTGTATGGTACGATGCAGCAATCTCTGGGAATAGTTTGCTTGTGTCAACTCCTTTGGTAAGCGATTTAAAATATTATGCTACCCAAAATGTTTCGGGTTGCGAAAGTGTGAATCGTCTTGAAGTTTTGGCACGAATAGTGGATCCGTTAGTACCGACAATTGATGATTCCAATCCTCTTTTTTGTGAATCTCAAAATGCAACCTTAAATGCAATTGTTTTAAAAGGAATTATTAATAATTCAAATGTAGTTTGGTACGCTGCTCCGAGTGGAGGAACTGTTTTGCAACCAAACACTCCGATTGCTGAAGGCGGTGTTTATTATGCATCCCAACAATCTACTACTCCATTAATAGGATGCGAAAGCTTAAGCAGGTTAATGGTCAGTCCGTTTTTAGACAAGCAACAAACTGCAATAATTGATAGTTCAACTCAACCAACTTGTGCTGTAAATGCTGGAAGTATTTTATTTAGCGGATTACCAGCAATTGGCACTTGGACGATCATTCCTTCATCAGGCACCGCAGTAATAGGTTCCGGTGCTAATTATTTGTTTGCGGGGTTAACTGCTAATACAGACTATACTTTTAAAGTTTCTAACGCAAATGGTTGTACATCGGTGGCTTCAACTGCTGTTGTCAAAATAAACGCTATTCCGACAGCTCCAATAGTACCAACAGTTTCCAATAGTATTCAGCCTACTTGTGCTATTCCTACTGGAACTATCGTCATAACACCTCAACAAGGAATGGAATTTAGTTTGGATGGAACAAACTACCAATCTTCTACTATTTTTGAATTTCTACCGCCAGGAGATTATGTAATGTATGTTCGAAATACTTTGGATGCTACTTGTTTTGTTAATTCTGGAACGACCGTAAAAATTAATGCTATTCCATCTGCTCCAAAACCTCCAGTTGCATCAAGTCTAACGCAGCCCACTTGTGCTTTGCCTTCTGGTTCGATTACCATTACGCCGCAAACAGGAATGGAGTATAGTTTGGATGGAATAACATATCAATTGGTAAATGTTTACAATGGGCTTGTTCCAAATGACTATACATTGTATGTTCGAAATACAGTAGATATTACATGCTCTGCTGTATCAGCAAGCGTTTTGAAAATAAATGCACTTCCGTCGAGTCCTTTACTGCCAACCGCTCTAAGTGTTGTACAGCCTACTTGTGCTTTGCCTTCGGGTGCTATTACAATTGTGCCACAAGTTGGAAAAGAATATAGTTTGGATGGAACGAACTATCAAGTTTCAAATGTATTCAACGGGCTTATTTCAAATGTTTATACTTTAAATGTTAGGAATATTGGCGATGTTACTTGTGTGGCTTCATCAATGATTGCTACTGCTATAGATCCAAAACCTTTGGCTCCAGCAACTCCAACTCTTTTGGCTGTAATCCAGCCTACTTGTGTAGTGCCTGTTGGAACAATTGAGATAGCGGGAATCACTGGAGTGGAATACAGTGTTGGTAATAGTTATCAAGACAGTCCTTCCTTTCAGAATTTAGTACCTGCTAATTATATACTAAGTGTGCGATTCAAAAATAATACTACTTGCGAAACTTTTGGTACAAATCAATTGATAAGTCCCGTTCCGCCTGAAATACAATTCGAATCGTCTTGGACCTGTGTGTCCAATAAGTATGAAGTGACGGCTAGTCCATTGTCAAATTCATACGATCCGAATACAGTTGAGTACATTTGGAAAGATCAAAATGGGAATACTGTTGGGACAAATTCGAATGTTTTGAATATAAATGATGTTGTAGACGCTACTGCTGCAATAGAAACATATCCTTTGGTTTACAGCCTTACGGTGAAATCCAATTCAACTGGTTGTGAAACTACTTCTGATGTTTTAATCGAATCCATTTACTGTGACATTCAAAAAGGAATTTCACCAGACGGAAATGGTTCGAACGATTTCTTTGATCTGAGATTAATGGATGTAAAAAAATTGGAAATATTCAATAGATATGGACTTCAATTGTACAGTAAAACTAATTATACGGATCAATGGTTAGGCCAAACCAATGCTGGCGAAGCGCTTCCAAGTGCTACTTATTATTATGTTATAGAGTTTAATAATGGTAAATCCAAAACAGGGTGGATTTATTTAATTAGAGAAAATTAGCAAAAATAATTTCATACAAGAGATTTATTTTTCGAATAAAAAATTAACCAATTATGAATAAAATTTTACTGACTGCTATATTTTTGTTGTTGCTTGTTGTTGATGTCAAGGCGCAACAAGATCCTCAATATACACAATACATGTACAATATGAATGTAATAAATCCTGCTTATGCTGGAACCAAAGAGCATCTTACTTTTGGATTATTATACAGAAAACAATGGTTGGATATTGAGGATGCTCCAACTTCTTTTACTTTCTATGGTGAAGGACCTGCTGGGAAAAATATTGGAATTGGATTGTCTGTTATTGCCGATAAAATAGGACCAATAACCGAACAAAATGTATATGGAGATTTTGCCTATAAATTAAGATTAGGAGAAAATAGCAACTTGTCTTTTGGAATTAAAGCAGGAGCGACTTTTCAAAAAGTTAATTTTTCTGAAATTATCTCAACATTGCCAGATCCTTCCGAGGGAATTTTTGGTAAAAACAGCAATGATGCAACCTTCAATTTGGGATCGGGTGTTTTTTATTACACGAATAAATATTACGTTTCTTTTTCGATACCAAATATATTAAATGCAGCTCATTTGGATTATGATGGAAAAAAATACGGTTCAGATGTTTCTCATTATTTCTTGACAGCAGGTTATGTTTTTGACCTGAATCCAAATTTAAAATTCAAACCTTCATTTTTGTTGAAATCGGCATTTAAAGTGCCCACATCTTTGGATGTTTCGGCCAATTTTTTGTATCAGGAAAAAGTTGAATTTGGGGCGACCTATAGACTACAGGATAGTTTTGGATTGTTGGTCAATTTTAATGTTACGCCAGATTTAAGAATAGGATACGCATACGATCACATCGTATCGGATTTAAATGTTTCTGCTACATCCTCTCATGAAATAATACTGTTGTATGACTTTTTACCAGTCAAAAAAGTATCACTTTCTCCAAGGTTTTTCTAATATTTTATACCATTTGAAATGAAAAATAATACTATACTGTTCTTTTTTGTGCTATTTAATTTTTCGGTTTTAGCGCAAAATAAATATACAAATGTTGCCGATGATTTATTTGAAAGATACGAGTTTGTTCAAGCTACGCAAGAGTATCTTTTATTGGTCGAAAAAGGAAAGTCAGATCCTTATGTGTATAAGCAATTGGGGGAATGTTATTATAATATGTTTAATACGGTAGAATCAGCCAAGTGGTATGCATTGGCTGTAAAAACAGAGCAAGATGCTGAAACGTATTTTAATTATGCGCAAATGCTAAAAGCAAACGTTCAATATGAAGATGCAAATTCTCAAATGAAAATATTTGCTGCCAAAGTCCCTACAGATCAACGCGCCATAGAATTCAACAAAAACCCCGATTATTTGCCCAGTTTAATTTATAAAGAAAAACTTTTTAATGTCAAATTATTGGAGATCAATTCAGAAAAGTCAGATTTTGGAGCGGTGCTTTATAATGATATTTTGTATTTTTCTAGTGCTCGAAATGTTGGTGGTAAAAAATACGGTTGGAATGAGGAGCCTTTTCTAGATATTTATCAATCGAGTTTGAAACCAGATGGAAGTTATTCTGAGCCTACACCTGTTTCTGAATTGAATACCAGATTTCATGAAGGGCCAGTAAGCGTAACTGCAGACGGAAAGACTATTTATTTTTCCAGCGAAAGTTTTAACTCTAATCTTTATGAAAAAAATAATGCCAAACGATTAAAATTTGGACAAGTTCATTTGTTTAAAGCTCAAAATGAGAATGGAGTATGGACAGCAATAACGGCAATGCCATTCAATAATAAAAAGTATTCTACCAGTAATCCATCCATTAATAAAGACGGAAGTGTCTTATATTTTTCTTCCAATATGCCTGGGTCTATTGGTGGAATCGATATTTGGAAAGTACGGGTAAATAAGGATGGATCGTATGGCTCCCCAGAAAATTTAGGAGATACAATAAACACAGCAGGTGATGAAAGCTTTCCTTTTGTTACAGCTGATAATGTGTTGTATTTTGCTTCGAATGGTTTGACAGGTTTTGGAGGATTGGATGTTTTTTTTGTGGATTTAAATAAAAATGATGAGCCAACAAATGCTGGAAAACCTGTAAATACAGAGAAAGATGATTTTGCATTGACTTATAATACAGACAAACAATTGGGCTATGTTTCCAGTAACAGATCGGGCGAAGATCATATTTATTCTTCGATTCCAATTTGCAAAGGCCAGATAAAAGTTGTGATTAGGAGCTTGAAAGATGATGCTATACTAAAGAATTCAAAAGTGCTTATTTTGGATGAAAAAAGCAATGTAATAGGATCGCAAATTTCTAATGAAAAAGGTGAAGTTATTTATGATGTTGATTGTGAGAAAGTATACATCATTGAAGCTTATAAAGATGGTTATATGACCGAAAAAATTCCCTTGGCAAAATTTGTTGGAGGTGTAATTACGGTCAATGTAACTATTAAACCAATTGATGTTATTGTGACCGAAACAGAAATTATTTTAAATCCAATTTATTTTGATTTTAACAAAAGTAATGTCACCAAGCAAGGCGCCGAGGAACTTGATAAATTGGTTTATGTTATGTCACAAAATGAGAAACTAAAAATATATGTAAAATCACATTCGGATTCCAAAGGTGATGATAAATACAATTTAAATCTTTCAGACAAAAGAGCCAAAGCTACTGTGCAATATGTGATTTCCAAAGGAATTGATCCCGCTCGAATTTCGGGTAAAGGATATGGTGAAACAGAACTCAAAATAGATTGCAAAAATAAGTGCAATGAGGAGCAAAACGCTATAAACAGAAGATCCGAATTTTTGTTGGTAAAGTAAAAAGATCGTTAGTCACAGTTTTAAATATCACAAATCACTTGTAATTAGTGAGTTTGCTTAAACTTTTCAACACTATCACGTTTTCGTAAGTAGTTGGAATTTGAGGCAAGTTGTACGTGTGAAAATTTATATAAATTTAACATGTCAAATTGAAATATCTGTAATTTAAGTAAAAGAAATAACATTAATTGTTAAAAAATTAACTAGAAAAAAACACATATTTTAAAACAAGAGCAATATTAAGACTCTTAAAATAAATGAAGCCAAACGCCAAACCAAACTACTTAGAACCTACAATTATGCGAAACATTACCTTGCATTCCCTTTTTGCTCCTAAAAAGAGATTACTACTTCTTATTGTTTTATGTTTTTTAACATTTTCAGTTTCAAATGCTCAGAATCTTATTTCGAATGGAGGTTTTGAGAGTACAGGTGGTTATACCAGTAATTATTCTCTTATTGTACCTAGTGGAAATAGTAGTCCAGGTCAATACGCGATTACCACCAATCCAAAACCTGTAAATACTGTAAATTTTGTTACAAGTACAGATCACTCTGGGACTGGGAATATGATGGTTGTTGATGGTCAGAATAATGATATTTTTTATAAATATGTAAATTTACCTATTCAAAGAGGGTTAAATTACACTTTTACCTATTGGATAAGAAATGTTAATATTGTTACAAATGGTACAAATCCTGCACCGAAAATTGATTTGACTTTATCCAATCAATGTCCATGTACCAAGACACTTATTGCTGGGAATTCGGATGTTGGATTAATGCCATCAGGTTGGAATAAAGTATCCTACACAATAAACGTGGCTGGGACTGGAACCGCTTTTATTCATTTTGAATTATCGACAAATACTGCGGGTGGAGGTGGAAATGACTTTGCCATTGATGATATTTCATTATATGCACCGCCAGCTCCTTTGACCATTTCGGCATCGTTAACAAATCCTTCTTGTCCCACTGGCAATGATGGGGTAATTGTTGCTTATCCCAATGGAGGTGTTAGCCCATTCACCTTCACATTGTCAGGAATGGCATCTGGAACTAATTCTACAGGAATATTTCAAAATTTAGCTGGAGGTACTTATTCTGTATCCGTAACCGATTCAAATTCTCCTGCCAGTTCAGTATCGACTCCAGCTATATTGGTAGCTCCGCCCGCTTTAACTTTGAATGCCACGCCAACAGGATGTCTTTTGTCTGGTGCTTCAGTTACTTTGACAGCGGCCAATGGAGGAGCTACTTATAGTTGGTCTGCCTCACCAGGTGGCCCAATTGCGGGAACGAGTAATAGTATTGCGGTAAATCCTACTGCAACTACAACCTACAGTGTAGCTTCAACGACTATTCCACCCTCTGTTGGAAATTTAATTGGTAATCCTGGTTTTGAAAACGGAACTTCTGGTTTTTATTCCGATTACGGATACTCATTGACTAATACCAGCGGAACGCAATTTGCTTACGGAATAGTTTCAAACCCTTCGACTTGGTATAATAAATTTACTACTTGTGGAGACAAAACAACAGGAACTGGTAATATGCTTATTGCTGATGGAGCAACAATTGCAAATAGTGTTATATGGTCTCAAACCGTTCCTGTAGAAACATCAAAAAGTTATAATTTTTCGTTTTGGGTTCAAAATATTGGGGATGGTAGTGTTGCTACTTTTCAAGTACTTGTTAATGGAATTCCAATTACAGTAACTCCAGTTTCGGCTACAAACGTTGTAACAGCAGGGACTCCAGCAACTACAACTTGTAATTGGACAAATATTATGGGGACTTGGAATTCTAGTGCAGCAACTTTGGCGACTTTAAAAATTATTGATACTAATATTTCTGGAGGAGGAAATGATTTTGCCATAGATGATATTTCTTTTAGTACTACATCTTCAAAAACATGCTCGTTGTCCACTTCAACGATCGTATCAATTGGTGGATCTGCACCAGTTATCGGATTTTCTTATACTACACCCGTTTGTAAAAACGGAACCAATCCAACCCCAACCGGAGTTGCAGGATTTGTAACAGGAGGGACCTACAGTTCAACAGCAGGATTAGTAATCAATGCTACTACAGGCGTAATCGATTTAGCAACTTCTGCTATAGGCACATATACTGTTACTTATGCAGTAGCTGCCAATGCTGCTATTTGTCAATTGGCAGGTTCTTCAACAGCTACTATCACTATAAATCCTGTACCTAGTATTCTTACTACTCCAGGTGGTAATTTATGTGGTACTGGGACAGTTAGTATGTCGGCTACAGCTACTGCTGGGGCAACAATCAATTGGTATACCGCTACTACTGGTGCAGCATTTACTACTGGAAATACCGTAAATACACCCACAAGTATTAGTACATCTACCAATTATTATGTAGATGCTACTCTAAATGGTTGTACTTCGGCTCCACGAGCTATGGTAACTGCAACAATAAATACAATTCCAACTATTCTAACTTCTCCAGGAGGGTCAAGTTGTGGTGCAGGAGTGGTTACTATGACGGCTACAGCTACACCTGGTTCAACCATCAATTGGTACACTGCTACAACGGGACCTTCCTTTGGTACAGGTAATTCAATTAATACTCCAACAAGTTTAAGTACAACGACGACTTATTATATAGATGCTACTCTTAATGGGTGTACAACTGCTACAAGAGTACCAATAGTAGCGACTGTAAATCCTCCTTTAACTTTTACTTGTGGTTCACAAACTAACACAAGTGTGACTTTTGATTGGACTGCAGTAGCTGGAGCAACTAGTTATGATTATACCTATACAAAATCTTCTGGTGGTGCTGCAATTACTGGAAACATAGCAGCAAATACCTTGAATGTTACGGGGTTGACGTTTAGCGAAAGTGTTACCATCAGTGTCAAACCAAACGGGAGTCCGTGTTCAATTTTTGTAGGACCTTTTACTTGTGCTGCATCTGCTTGTAATATTCCGTTGACCAACCAGATTGCAAATATTCCAGTTTGTGCAACTAATATTGTTCCTGTTCAATCTTTTACTAGCCCTTTAGGAGCGACTGCAACTTTTACTTGGAAAAATGATAATCTGGCTATTGGTTTAGGTGCAAGTGGTTCTGGCAACCTTCCTTCATTTGCATCAGCTAATGTAATCACTACTCAAATTGCTAAAATTACAGTAAATGCATTTGATCCAGGAACTCTATGTACAGGACCAGATATGGTTTTCTACATCACAGTAAATCCTTTACCAACGGTTACCGTAAATAGTCCATCTGTTTGTGCGGGCACAAGCGCAACCGTGATTGCCACGCCAGGTGATTCAGGAACTTATACTTATGCATGGTCAGTGCCAGCTACTGCAACTCCGCCATTAAATGTGGCGAGTTTTTCTACTAATGTTGCTGGAAATTGTAGTGTAGTCATTACAAATACAACCACAAGTTGTTTTAGTGCTAGTGCTATAGGAACGGTTACAATAAATCCTTTGCCTACTGTTACTGTAAATACTCTTCCAGTATGTTTTGGAAACAGTGCCACCGTTACAGCAGTTCCCGTTCCAGCAGGTACTTATACCTATACTTGGTCAGTTCCTTCTGGTGCAACTCTACCAGGAAATGTAGCTAGTTTTACTACAGCAGTGGCTGGAAACTATAGTGTTATTATTGCTAATACTAATTGTTCAAGCGTAAGTGCTAGTAATACAGTAGTTATTAACCCGTTGCCTATTGTTACGGTTAATAGTCCAACAGTTTGTACAGGTAGTAGCGCAATTGTTACCGCTACTCCTGGATCTGCCGGGACTTATAATTATGCTTGGACCGTGCCAACTACTGCACCAGCTCAAGGAAATATTGCTAGTTTTTCTACTACTGTTGCTGGTAATTATAGCGTGGTCATAACAGACCCAACAACAACATGCTCCAGTGCGAGTGCATTGAGTACTGTAACTGTAACTCCTGTACCAACACTTACGTTGTCTTCTGTACCAGCAACACCGAGTCAGTCTCTTTGTATAAATACTGCGATTACTCCAATAACGTATACAGTTGGCGGAAGTGCAACTGGTGCCACTGTCACTGGATTGCCTGCTGGAGTAACAGGAAGTTTTTCTTCTGGAGTATTTACATTAAGTGGGATTCCAACAGTTGCAGGAACTTTTAATTATACAGTGGCAACTACTGGCGGTTGTACGCCAGCATTTATTTTAACTGGTACGATAACGGTTAGCCCCTTATCAATTCTTACTTTGACATCGGCTGCTGCAACAACCAATCAAGTTTTTTGTTTGAATTCGACATTAAATACAATAACTTATTTAGTAGGAGGTAGTGCAACGGGAGCTGTGGTAAATGCTTTACCTACTGGAGTAACTGCTAGTTTTGCTGGAGGAATAGTTACAATTAGTGGTACACCAACGGTTTCGGGCTTGTTTAATTATACAGTTACCACCACAGGAGGTTGTTCGCCAACGGTAATTTTGGGAGGTTCGATTACAATTATTCCTTTATCAACTATGGCTTTGACATCGGCTTCAACAACTACAAATCAAACCATTTGTTTAAACGACTCAATGACTTCTATAACATATGCGATAGGCGGTAGTGCTACAAATGCAAACGTTACGGGTTTGCCTGCTGGAGTTACAGGAAGTTTTGTTTCTGGTGTATTTACCATTAGTGGGACACCAACAGTAGCAGGTTCATTTCCTTATACAATTACAACTACTGGTGGTTGTACACCGGTCGTAAGTTTAGGAGGAACAATTGTAATTAATCCGCTGTCAACGCTAGTGTTGACTTCGGCAACAACAACAACAACCCAAACGCTATGTTTTGGCACACCATTAAATGCCATAACATATTCAGTAGGAGGAAGTGCAACGGGAGTCACTGTATTAGGATTGCCTGCAGGAGTAACGGGTAATTTTGCAGGAGGCTTATTTACAATTACTGGAATTTCAACGGTTTATGGGACTTTTAACTTTACGGTAACTACAACAGGCGGTTGTCTACCAGCAATAAATCTAGGAGGTTCTATTATAATTAATCCGTTGCCAACAATGGCTTTGACATCGGCTTCAACAACTGCAAATCAAACCATTTGTTTAAACGATTCAATCACACCTATAAAATATGTGATAGGTGGTAGTGCCACAAATGCAAACGTTTCGGGTTTGCCTGCTGGAGTTTCAGGAAGTTTTGTTTCTGGTGTATTTACCATTAGTGGGACACCAACGGTTTCGGGAACTTACAATTACTCGGTAAACACTACAGGAGGTTGTTTGCCTGCTGTTGTAATGAATGGAACATTAACTATAAATCCATTGCCTATTGCCAGTTTTACGGGAGCCACAGCTATTTGCTCTGGAGATGTAACAGCCTTAGTTTTGTCAAGTACAATTCCAGGATCTACTTTTTCTTGGAATACAGTTCAAAACAATGTAACGGGGGCCACTCCTGGTAATGGAAGTTCAATTAATCAAACACTTACGACGACAGGGAATAATTTAGGACAAGTGGTTTATAATGTAACTCCGTTAATAGGTACTTGCATTGGGTCGCCAAAAATGATAACGGTAAATGTTAGCCCTGTACCCAATGTAATAGAAAACACTCTAAAGAAAACGCTATGTTCGGGCGAGACTGCGAGTATTGATTTGTCAAGTTTAATAGTGGGCACTACATTTACTTGGACAGTAAACGCTACTGGAGTTACAGGTGCTGCTGCAGGAAGTGGTGCTAAAATTGTACAGTTGCTTTCCAATATTGGTTTTGTTTCAGGTACCGTAGATTATACCGTAACTCCTTCAATCAATGGTTGTATGGGGACTCCGCTTACGGTTACAATAATTGTCAATCCTTTGCCTGAAGTTTTGGGGACACCGCCAGGAACAATTTGTAGCGGAGATGCTACCAATATTACTTTGTCTCCAACCATTACAGGAACTACTTTTAATTGGACTACTGCTGAGGTAGGCGTTACTGGCGCGATTTCTGGTACAGGAAATACTATCAATCAAGTTCTAGAGGCTACCGGAAATTCTCAAGGAAATGTGACTTATAGGATTACTCCAAGTCTTAATGGATGCGTGGGAACTCCCTTGGATATTATTGTAAATGTAAATCCATTGCCAAAACCAACCCTTGAAGAAGGTGTAATATGTGTGGATCAGGCAACAAATGTAGCCTACAAAACATATACGTTGGATTTAGGTTTGAATACGTCTAATTATAATTTTCAGTGGTATCTCAATTCACTGCCAATCAGCGGTGCAATTTCCAATACTTTTGAAGCTACGCAATCAGGGGATTATGAAGTGCAAGCTACTAATATTAATACGGGATGTATAGGAAGATCTGGAACCGCAAAAGTGATTGCATCTTTTCCAGGATTGGCCATGACGACAACTCAAACTTTAGCTTTTTCGGATAATGCCACAGTTACGGTTACAGTTACTGGTGGGAATGCTGTTTTTGAATACCAATTGGATAATGGTTCTTATCAGTCTTCAAATGTGTTTGATAATTTAAAACCAGGACCTCATACTATAACAGTTGGTGACGAAAATGGATGTACTAATTTAACCCAAAACATTTTTGTAATTGGATATCCTAAATTTTTCTCGCCAAATGGAGATGGTAATAATGATTTTTGGAATGTAATAGGACTTGAAGGTCAACCAGCGTCTGTTATTTATATTTTTGATCGCTATGGCAAATTATTAAAGCAAATTAATCCGACAGGTGATGGCTGGAATGGGTTTTATATAGGCGCAGAAATGCCAGCAACAGATTATTGGTTTACAATAGAATATACAGAACAGTCTGAAATTAAATTATTTAAATCCCATTTTTCTTTGATTCGATAGTATAATGTAACGACCCCTTTGTGAAAATTGTTCTCATTTACAAGGGTTAAAAATCAAAGTTAGTTCACAACATATTAGAGTGTTAAATTTTACTCGAAAGCTTTCGGGTATAGCGATTTTTTGCTTTTTTTTATAATTAAACCATTAGTTTTTCAAACTATTTTAATATTAATTAACCAAATTTAAACCAAAATGAAAAATAGAATTACATTATTTATAGTAATGTTAAGTTGTTTTAATTTCTTTCTTTATTCACAAACAAAAGCGACTGGAAAAGAAGTAATGATACAAGGATTTCACTGGACAACAGACGTCTCTGCTACCAAATGGTATGAGGTAATTAAAAGCAACTCAACGGTTTTGCAAACTGCCGGTTTTGATGCCATCTGGTTGCCACCACCAAGTAAATCAACAGGCGGAATGGGGTATATACCTACAGTTTGGTATGATTTAAATAATGCTCAAGGGACACAAGCCCAATTGGTCTCTTTGATTGCTGACTTACATTCCAAAAACATTAAAGTAATTGCAGATATTGTTATTAATCATAGAGGGGGTACTCTAGGATGGTATGATTTTTCTACTCCATCTTGGAATACACCAACTGAAACTTGGTCTATTTGTAATAATTCTAATATTAGTGCCTCTGGACAAAAAGGAACAGGTGCTGCGGATTATGATCCTGTAGCTGCGGGTTTAAAATCAGCTGGTGAATCCGGTTCTTTTTCGGCTGCAAGAGATTTAGATCATTCCAATGCTTTGGTTCGTGATGGAATAAAAACATGGATGAATTGGTTGAAAACGGATATTGGTTTTGACGGTTGGCGTTATGATTTTGTTCACGGGTACGATGGAAAATACATCAAAGAATACAATGACGCAACAAATCCCTATTTTTCGGTTGGTGAAATATTAGAAGGAAATAGAGATAGAATTGTTAAATGGATTGATTATACCAAAGCAGGAACGACATCAGCTTCTTCAACGGCTTTTGATTTTGCAACCAAAAGCACATTGCAAAATGCATTCAATGATAATAATCTAAGTTATTTAAAAGACAGCAATGGAAAAGCATCTGGATTAATCGGAGTTTGGCCTGCAAATGCGGTAACTATGCTCGACAATCATGATACAGGTCCTGTGCCTTATGGTCAAGATCTTTGGATTTTTCCTGGAAGTCATGTTTTAAAAGGGTATGCTTATTTGTTAACGCATCCTGGAACACCAATGGTTTGGTGGCCCCATTATTTTAACTGGGGTATCAAAACTGAGATTGATGCAATGATTAAATTAAGAAAAGACAATCAATTGAGTTGTACTTCGGCTTTGAACATTGTTGCTGCTACCAACAATTTGTATGCTGCAATAATTGACAATAAAGTGGCTATGAAATTAGGCTCTGATAGTTGGACGCCAACAGGCACGGGATGGATACTTAAATTATCGGGAACCGGTTTTGCTGTTTGGGATAAATTAAGTCAAGTGGATGTGCCAAGTTTAACTATAGTGGATGCTGGCGGAACATACAATACGGGAACTACTATAAATGCAGTTTTGACTGCTAATTTAAGTACTTCAACAATTTATTATACCACAGACGGGACAGAGCCTACAACGGCATCGGCATCGGCTGTTGGTTCAAAGAGCTTAGCAATCACAACAAATACAACTTTGAAAGCATTTGTTAAAAATACAGTTAATGTTAGTTCTGCTGTAAAAACGGAGACTTATTCATTTACTACGCCAGTTGCTTTTACGGTGTATTTTAAGAAACCGTCTACTTGGAGTTCTTCAGTTAAAATATACTATTGGGGAACAACAGGTACAGCTACTACGGTGGTTTGGCCAGGAGTAGCTATGACTCAAGATTGTGGCGATTGGTATACTTTTACTTTTCCTTCTACAGTTAGTGCTTCCAATTTGATTTTTAATGATGGCACGTTAAAAACAGCGGATCTTACCGCAACTGCTGGAATAAAATATTACGATGCTGGTTGGTTGACTGCAGAGCCAGTGGGAAGATGTCCGATTGCTCCCGATTTGACAATTGCGCCAGCTGGAGGAAGTTTTACAACAGGAAACACCGTAAATGTTGTACTTACCGCCAATTCAACTACGTCAACAATTTTTTACACTACTGATGGAACTGAGCCTACAACCGCTTCGCTTTCCGCCGTTGGAACAAAATCTTTGGCTATAACTGCAAATACTACTTTGAAAGCATTTGTAAAAAATAGCACCAACGTGAGTTCTGCTGTAAAAACCGAAGTGTATAGTTTTAGCGCAGCGCCCGATTTGACTATTGCTCCCGCAGGAGGAAGTTTTACAACAGGAAACACCGTAAATGTTGTACTTACCGCCAATGCAACTACGTCAACAATTTTTTACACTACTGATGGAACTGAGCCTACAACCGCTTCGCTTTCCGCCGTTGGAACAAAATCTTTGGTTATAACTGCAAATACTACTTTGAAAGCATTTGTAAAAAATAGCACTAACGTGAGTTCTGCTGTAAAAACTGAAGTGTATAGTTTTAGCTCAGCTCCCGATTTGACTATTTCTCCCGCAGGAGGAAGTTTTACAACAGGAAACACCGTAAATGTTGTACTTACCGCCAATGCAACTACTTCAACAATTTATTACACTACTGATGGAACTGAACCTACAACCGCTTCGTCTTCCGCCGTTGGAACAAAATCTTTGGTTATAACTACAAATACTACTTTGAAAGCATTTGTAAAAAATAGCACCAACGTGAGTTCTGCCGTAAAAACCGAAGTGTATAGTTTTAGCGCAGCTCCCGATTTGACAATTACTCCCGCAGGAGGAAGTTTTACAACAGGGAATACTGTAAATGTTGTACTTACCGCCAATGCAACTACGTCAACAATTTATTATACTACCGATGGAACTGTGCCTACAACTGCTTCGCTTTCCGCCGTTGGAACAAAATCTTTGGCTATAACTACAAATACTACTTTGAAAGCATTTGTGAAAAATAGTACCAACGTGAGTTCTGCTGTAAAAACCGAAGTGTATAGTTTTATCTCAGCTCCCGATTTGACAATTACTCCCGCAGGAGGAAGTTTTACAACTGGGAATACTGTAAATGTTGTGCTTACCGCCAATGCAACTACGTCAACAATTTATTATACTACCGATGGAACTGTGCCGACTACAACATCAAGTTCAGCAGTTGGAACAAAATCTTTGGCTATAACTGCAAATACTACTTTGAAAGCATTTGTAAAAAATAGCAACAACGTGAGTTCTGCTGTAAAAACCGAAGTGTATAGTTTTAGCGCAGCGCCCGATTTGACTATTGCTCCCGCAGGAGGAAGTTTTACAACAGGAAATACCGTAAATGTTGTGCTTACCGCCAATGCAACTACGTCAACAATTTATTATACTACTGATGGAACTGTGCCGACTACAACTTCAAGTTCAGCAGTTGGAACAAAATCTTTGGTTATAACTGCAAATACTACTTTGAAAGCATTTGTAAAAAATAGCACCAACGTGAGTTCTACTGTAAAAACCGAAGTGTATAGTTTTAGCGCATCGCCCGATTTGACAATTGCGCCAGCTGGAGGAAGTTTTACAACAGGAAACACTGTAAATGTTGTACTTACCGCCAATGCAACTACGTCAACAATTTATTATACTACCGATGGAACTGTGCCGACTACAACTTCAAGTTCAGCAGTTGGAACAAAATCTTTGGCTATAACTGCAAATACTACTTTGAAAGCATTTGTAAAAAATAGCACCAACGTGAGTTCTACTGTAAAAACCGAAGTGTATAGTTTTAGCGCATCGCCCGATTTGACAATTGCGCCAGCTGGAGGAAGTTTTACAACAGGAAACACTGTAAATGTTGTACTTACCGCCAATGCAACTACGTCAACAATTTATTATACTACCGATGGAACTGTGCCGACTACAACTTCAAGTTCAGCAGTTGGAACAAAATCTTTGGCTATAACTGCAAATACTACTTTGAAAGCATTTGTAAAAAATAGCACCAACGTGAGTTCTGCTGTAAAAACCGAAGTGTATAGTTTTAGCGCATTGAAAACTGTTACAGTATATTTCAAACCTCCGTCTACTTGGTCTGTGACTCCAAAAGTGCATTATTGGAATGCTTTTCCACAAGGTAGTATAGACAGTAGTGTATGGCCAGGTGTTACCATGATTGCAGATAGTAATGGTTTTTATAAATATACAATTATTGGACCTACAACTGTTGATTTAATATTCAGCAATGGATTAACAGGTACAAATAATCAAACTACGGAGTTTCTAAATAAGGCTGATGGCTTTTCTTTTGTTTGGCAAGAATCACTCGGAGTTATAGATAATGAATATGCTCTAAATGATGTTGTTATTTTTCCAAATCCAGTGAGTCATATTCTTCAGATTAATTCTAATTCTCCTTCTATTTTTTACCAAATTATAGGGATTCAAGGAATTGTGATATTTGAAGGTATTCCCAATAATAACACCATCGAAGTCAGTAATTTAAAAGAAGGTGTTTATGTGGCAAAAATTAAACTTGAAAATGGTAAACAATATTATAAAAAGTTTATAAAAAAATAGAAAATTAAATTTTCATCCTAAAAAGAAAGGCTCAAACAGTAATTGGTTTGAGCCTTTTTTATATAAAGAGATATATTTCTAAATACTTCTAAAAATGTAATATATTAAAAAATTAATATCAGTTTTAAAATTCCATAGAACGATATTGCTTTTGTGAAATGTATTAAAGTCTGAATACTTTTAACAAAATTGAATGTTGTTTAATAGCTTAGATTTATTTCGAATTCTTATTCTCCCATTTCAATATTAAAAAGGATATTCAAAAGAATTTGTGAATAAGTTGAAAGGAGTTTTAAATCTAAAAAATAAAATGCTATTATAATGCTTCTACTTTTATTTCTTCATCATTCAACATGCTTTTTAACATGTTTTCAATTCCGCTTTTTAAAGTAAACGTAGATGAAGGACATCCATTACACGCGCCTTGCATAATTACTTTTACTGTTTTTGTTGTTTGGTCATACGAATCAAAAAGTATGTTTCCACCATCTGCGGCAACTGCTGGTTTTACATATTCTTCTAATATGTTGATGATTTTTTGAGAGGTTTCATCAAGAGAATCAAAGGATTCGTCTTTTGTTTTCTCGTCTTTTACAACAGCTTTAATTAAATTTTCATCCAATACAGTTCCGCCGTTTTCAATATATTGTTTAATGAAACTTCTTAACTCAAGTGTAATGTCTTGCCATTCGTTAATTTCGTACTTTGTAACCGAAATATAATTTTCATCTATAAAAATTTCTTTTACATAAGGAAATTTAAACAACTCTGTTGCCAATGGAGATGGAGTAGCTTGATCTATGTTTTTGAATTCTATTGCATTTTTTGTGAGCATTCTGCTAACGACAAATTTCAGAGCCGCTGGATTTGGAGTCGATTCTCCATAAACAGTAATGGGTTGTTTTTTTGTTTTGTTTTCTTCAACAGTTATAATAATACCACCTTTGTTAACATACGTTTCAATTTGTTCTGCTACTGCCTCTTTTACATCGTCCCATTCTACAATACTGAATCGTTCAATAGCAATGAAATTACCTGAAATATACACCGTTTTCACAAAAGGTAAATAAAATAATTGTTGAGCAAGTGGTGAAGCTTTTGCCTCATCTATATTTTTAAACTCAAAGCTTTCATTTTGAGTAATGAAATCAGGGAATTCAAATTTTATTATAGTTGGATTTTGAGTTTCTTTTATAGTAACTTTTGTCATGATTTTTGTTATTTTTTACAAATTTAGTAAAGTTATTTTCTATGATTAACTATATTTGGTAATTTAATGAACAAATTAACAAAAGTTCTATTTTCGTCATAAATTTTATAAAAACACCCCTTATAATGTATACTAAAATCAAGTTTATTGTTGTCCTCTTTTTTATCACTTTGAGTACTTTTTCCCAGGAGGGAATACCTGTGTATTCTGATTATTTATCGGATAATTATTATTTAATTTTTCCGTCTATGGCTGGAGCATCAAATTGTTCAAAACTTAGACTTACGGTAAGGGGACAATGGTTTGACCAATCAGATGCACCTGCCTTGCAAACTTTAAGTTATAATGGTAGAGTGGGAGAGCAGTCTGGAGTTGGAGCTATTATTTTTAATGATGTAAACGGATATCATTCACAATTTGGATTCAAGGCCACCTATGCGCATCATATAATGTTTTCTAGGGATGAAGTTGACCTGAATCAATTGTCATTTGGTATAAATGTAGGTGTTAATCAAAGTCAGTTGGATCAAACTAAGTTTACCGATCCTGATCCCGCTTTAGGTGGGGTTAGACAGGATTCCTATTTCAATTTGGATATAGGAGCATCTTATAATTATCTGGATTTTAGTTTACATGGAGTAGTGAAAAATGTTTTGGAAACAAGACAAAATATTTACAGCGAATATGAAAGTGACAATTTGAGAAAATTTATTGCTAGTGGAGGTTATATTTTTGGTAATGCCGATAAAGTATTATGGGAACCATCTGTATTGTATCAATATGTAGACAAAACGAAGGAAAGTTCAATTGATTTAAATTTAAAAGTATATAAAAAATTGGATATGGGTCAATTGTGGGGTGGATTGTCCTATAGAAGAAGTTTTGATGGAGCCGAATATTTGAATGGAACTGGAACTAATAGCCAGAAATTGCAGTATATTACTCCTGTTTTAGGTTTTAATTATAAAAGTTACATGTTTGCTTATACCTATACTCACTTATTAGGAGACATTCAATACGATACTGCAGGATTTCATCAACTTACTTTAGGAATCAACTTCTTATGTAAACCTAAAAAATACGATTGTAACTGTCCCGCCATTAATTAAAAGTAATAGAAAATGATAATAAAAGCAGTAAATGGAAAGTCTCCCAACATTCCGGAAGATTGTTATGTTGCAGAGAATGCTACTATAGTTGGGGATGTTACTTTTGGATCTCAATGTAGTGTTTGGTTTAATGCAGTATTACGAGGAGATGTTCATTATATAACAATAGGAAACAAAGTAAATATTCAAGATGGTGCCATTGTACATTGTACGTATCAAAAGCACCCAACAATTATTGGGAACAATGTATCTATAGGACACAATGCTATTGTTCATGGCTGTACGATTCATGACAATGTGTTAATAGGAATGGGAGCAATTGTTATGGATAATTGTATAGTCGAAAGTAATTCTATAGTTGCTGCAGGTGCAGTAGTGACTCAAAATACTGTAATCGAATCAGGAACTATATGGGCAGGTGTTCCTGCCAAGAAAGTAAAAGATATAGACCAGTCCAATTTTGCAGGTGAAATTGAACGTATATCCAATAATTATGTAATGTATTCTAGCTGGTTTAAGGAGGAATGATTTAAGATTGTACATTTTGATTGTACATTTAGGATTTCGTGTTGGTAATAGAAAGTTGCTAGCTTTTTCTCGAAATTAAACATCTGAAATGTTTTGTCAGTTTGCTTTTTTTCGAGTCAGGTTTTTGTATTGCAAATATAAAATAGTCGATTTTAAAGATTTTGCACATCAGAAATCAATCCCGATAACTATCAGGACCTTAATCAATAATCAGCAATCAAATTTATAATTTCATCCTTAATCATAATAACATTTTGCTATCACTCGGGTTTAAAAACGTTAATCTACATTCAAAAATCCTTCTCTTGAACTTTATATTGATTCTCTAAAATTTCATTTAAGACTTTTGGGTTTGTATTGGTATAAAAAAAAGGTGTGCTATTTTTTTTCGATGTAAAACCTACAATATCTCTAAGAATATTTTGGGTTTGTTTAGCAACGGCTTCTCCAGAATCAATAATGTGAATATGTTCTGGAATCATTTTTTTTATTTGTGGAATCAAATAAGGATAATGACTGCAGCCCAGCACAAGATAATCAATATTAGCTTCAATCATTGGAGTGAGATAAGACTGCAATAATTTCGTCATTTCAGGCGAATTAATGTCTCCATTCTCTATCAGCTGTACCAAACCATGGCCAATTTGCTCGATGATTTTGATGTCTTGATATTTCTCGGTCGTTTTGTTAAAAAGTTCACTGTTTAAGGTCCCTTTCGTAGCAAGGATTCCAATTGTTTGTGTTTTTGAATGAGTAGCTGCTGGTTTAATAGCTGGTTCTATTCCAATAAATGGAATATTGTATTTGGCTCTTAATTCCTGTATAGCATTTGTTGTTGCGGTATTGCAGGCTACTACTATGAGTTTACAACCCATTTGTATTAACAAATCGGCATTTTTCATGCTCAAAGATATGATCTCTGCTTTTGATTTTTGGCCATAAGGTGCATTCTTACTGTCTGCCAGATAAATGGTTTGTTCGTTTGGCAATAAATCATGTATGGCTTTCCAGATGGAGGTCCCACCTATTCCAGAGTCAAAAATGCCTATTGGACTATCGTTTGTCATATTAAATAAATTAAAACTACAGTTTAAATATACTATATTTTATAGTGTAAAAAAAAACTGCTCAATCCAAATATTTTGGAAGAGCAGTCTAGAATTGTTTTTATTTGGATTAAAATCCTAAATCTTTTTTTACATCAATAGTAATGTTTGTACCGTCAGCCAATAACAGAGTTGATCCATCAAGAACATATTGGAATCCTTTAGCTTTACCAACTTTTTGAATAGAAGCTCTTACTTTTTCCATAATTGGTTTTACAATTTCAGATTCTTTTGCTTGTAATTCTTTTTGAGCATTGTCTCTGTAATCAGTAATTCTTTTTTGCATATCTTGAACTTCTTTAGAACGATCTTGATTTATAGCTTCTGTTACAGTAGCAGATTCATCACCGTACTTTTTCAATTTTGCTTGATATTCTTCAACCATCTTTTTATATTCAGCATCATAAGTTCCGCTCAATTTTTCCAATTGTTTTTGAGCTTCAAGCATTGCTGGCATTTTTGTCATTATTTCGCTTACATCAACATGTGCTACTTTAGTTTGAGCTGTTGAAATTTGAGTAGCTCCTATAAATAGTAATCCAGCAATTAGTAAAGTTTTGAATTGTTTCATCGTTTTTAAATATTAAATAATTAGAATTTGTTTAGTTGTTTACTTTTGTTTTTTATTAATTTGCTTTTTTCAAAGCCTCTCTTTCTTGAAGTTCTTTTAATCTTTTTTCTTCAGCTGCTTTTTTGGTAGCTTCTCGTTCCTCAAGTATTTTTTTTCTCTTTTCTTCTAGTGCTTTTTTGCGTTCTTCTTGAACATTTGGCTTAGCTGTTTCATTTGTAGGTTTTGCTACTTCTCCACTTGATTTGGTTGTTACACCAGGATTAGTTGCAGTTTCTGTTGTAGCCGGTAAAACCGTTCCATTCTTTTTGGCTTCTCTTTCTGCCAATAATTGTTTCCTTTTTTCTTCGTATTTTCTTTTAGTTTCTTCTTGAGCTAGTTTTTTATCTTCAACTAATTTTTCTCTAGCTGCTTTTTTATCCAATAATGCTTTTTCTCTTTCGGCTAGAACTGGATTTTCATCTATTGCGTCTTCCTTGTTCTCTTTAGCTTCTTCTTCTTTTTGTTGCTTCTTGGTTAATTGTTCTCTTTTTTCAGTTCTATTTAATACTCGAATTACTTGATCACTTATGTCAAACCTTTTTGCGGCAAAAAGAATAGTTAAATGAGATGATTTGTCAAAAATAAAATCATATTTTTTTGCTTCTGCTATATCTTGTACTGCAGTAAAAATTTGATCCTGAATTGGTTTTACCAATCCTGATTTTTGTATAATTAAATCACCATTTGGACCAAATCTTTTTTGTTGGTAATCTAATTTTTCAGACTCTAAAAATTTTATTTCTGTTTCTCTATCTTCTATTAATTCGGCTGTCAATAATGGCTTCTCTGCTTTTAAAGCTTCAGTCAGTTTATTTATATCTAATTTCTTAGTCTCAATTTCTTGTTTCCATTTTTGAGCTTTTAGCTCCAATTGAGCTTTTGCTTCGATATAATCAGGTACATTTTGTAATATGTATTCCATATCAATGTAACCTACCTTATTTCCTTTGGTTTGAGCGTTTATGGTTATACCAATAAAAAACGATAAAATTATAAATAAATATTCTTTTCTCATAATTTTTAATTTTAGAAATTTCAAACCAATTTTAATTAGAATTGTTGTCCTATAATAAAATGTGTTTGCCATCCACTTGGTTGTATTGCTCCTGGTACAGCATCAAAACCATAACCAAAATCAATTCCTAATAATCCAAATGCTGGCATAAACACCCTAAGACCAACCCCTGTTGAACGAGCCAAATTAAAAGGTTGATAATCGGACAGTGATTCATATGATTGCCCTGCTTCAGCAAAAGCTAAAGCATAAATAGATGCAGAAGCTTTTAATGTTATAGGATAACGTAATTCTAATGAGAATTTATTGTAAATTGTTGCTCCAAATGCTTCTCCAGTTGAACTTGCTGGTGTCAAAGCCCCATTTTCATATCCTCTCAATTGAATATTTTGTCTTCCATCAATAGAACCTCCAGCCATTCCATCTCCTCCCAAATAGAATCTTTCAAAAGGTATAACACCACGATCTTGATTGTAAGCTCCTAAGAAACCAAATTGCATTAAAGTACGTAAGACTAATTTTTTGTATAAGGTTGTAAACCAGTCTGCATTAACTTGTACTTTGTAATATTCCAACCATTTGAACTTTTCTTGGTCTACTTTTGCTGGATCGGCAACACCATCTTGGTAATTATCTACTTTATTAGATACGTAAGATGAACTCGGATATTTGTCAAGATAATCGCCTGCATTTACAACTCTATCATTGTTGTCAACATAAGATTGACCTGTCCATTTGTATTTGTATTTTTCTTCTTGTCCTAATTTAGTATAATCGACTCCATTGAATGCTGAATATGGTAGTGTAAATTCACCTGTTACTCCGAATTCTGCTCCATAGGTTGGAAAGATAGGATTAAAACCTTTGCTATTTCGAGTTAAACCTATAGTATATGATAAGTTACTTGAAGATCCATTTGCAAAAGTAAATAAACCAACGTTATAATTGTGTAAGTCGTATTGTTGAAAACTAATTGACTGAGATAATGTAAAATAATCATCTGGTACTGTCAATCTTTTTGCCATTCCAACAGATAAAGCGGTAATGTTTATGTATCTTGATTTGTCAACTCTTTGGGTTTGAAAATTTGAATTGTATTGTTGGCTAAAAGAAAATGAGCTACTAAACTGTATTGGTCTTTTTCCTCCAAACCAAGGTTCAGAAAATGATAAACTGTATGTTTTAAAATACGAACTAGCTTGCAAACGTAAGGCTACTTTTTGACCATCTCCCATTGGAAGAGGATGATATGCCTCCTTGTTGAATATGTTTCTTACAGAGAAGTTATTAAATGAAAGTCCTAAAGTCCCCACAAAACCTCCGCCACCATAACCTCCTTGAAGTTCTATTTGACTAGCACCTTTTTCTACTACATTGTATTCGATGTCTACAGTTCCCGCTCCTGAATCAACATTTTTGAATTTTGGTTCTATTTTTTCTGGATCAAAAAATCCTAATTGCCCAATTTCTCTAATGGTTCTTACAAGTTCTCCTTTGTTGTATTTGTCACCAGGATGAGTTCTTAATTCTCTATAGATAACTTCATCATTGGTTTTGTCATTTCCAACAACTGTGATTTTATTGAAATAAGCTATTGGACCCTCTGTAATACGAATTTCAAAATCAATTGTATTTTCAGTTGTTTTTGTTTCTACAGCATTAATATTCGAAAACAAATATCCGTTATTTTGATACAAATTGGTAATGTCTTCACCATCTGGTTTTGATTTGTCGGCAATTCTTTCTTGCAATAAAACTCCATTATATACATCCCCTGTTCTAAGACCAAGCATACTGCTTAACCCTTCGTCAGAATATACCGTGTTTCCTATGAATTTTATAGTTCCAAATTTATATTTAAGTCCTTCTTCTACTTTAATTTTTATATAGATTCCATTTTTTTCTTTATTATAAACAACAGAATCGTTTTTTATGCGCGCGTCACGGTATCCAATTTTCTTGTAATCGTTTACAATCTTTTCTAAATCTTCTTGGTATTTGTCTTCAATGTATTTTGATCTCTTCAAAAAGTTAAGGGAGTTTCTAACCTTTGTGTTCTTCATAGAACTCAATAGTTTGCTACTACTGATTTCTTTGTTTCCTTCAAAATCAATAGCAAATATTTTGACTTTATCGCCTATATCTACTTTTACAAGCATATTTACTTGATTGGAAGTAAGGGTGTCTTTTGTAGTGGTAATGTATGCTTTTGCATTAAAAAAGCCATCTTTCTTGTATTTTTTTTCGATATAGTTTTTTGTAGTAGTAATTAAATTTTCAGTTACTATTTTCCCATTAGTTAAGCCATTGTCTTTGATGTATGTCTCTGCTTTACTTTTGGAAACACCCACAAATTTAACTTGATTAATTTTTGGTAATTCTATTATATTCAAATCAAGATATATGCTATCTTTTTCTATACGATTAATATAAAATGAGATTTCATCAAATAAACCAAGTTTTCCTAATTTTTTTATTGAGCCACTAATTTGTTCTCCAGGAATTGTAATTTCTTGCCCTTTTTCTAATCCAGCGAAAGTAACTACAGTTTGGGGGTTAAAACTTATATCGCCAACAATTTTAACATCAGCTAGGATGTATTTTTTGCCTTGATCAAATGGTACTCTATCTTGCGCTTTTATTTGAGTAAAGGTTCCTAAAATTAAAATGGTAAGGACTAGTTTTATGCTTTTATGTAACACTAAAAATTTATTTAATTTGTTCACTTGTTTTTCCAAATCGACGTTCTCTTTTTTGATAACTAACAATAGCCTCATGTAAATCTTGTTCTTTAAAGTCTGGCCATAGTACATCTGTAAAATATAATTCTGCGTATGCAATTTGCCATAACAAAAAATTACTTATTCTATGTTCTCCACTAGTTCTTATTAATAAATCAACATCTGGTAGATTATGTGTGTAAAGATGCTCATTTATAATTGAATCGTCAATACTGTCTATTGAAATTATATTATTTTTAACTTTCTCGCTTATTATTTTCACAACATTTACCAATTCTTCTCTAGATCCGTAGCTTAAGGCCAGAGTTAATGTCATTTTCGTATTCTCTTTAGTTTTGTTTATCACATCATTTAATTGAATTTGTGCGTTTTTTGGTAGTTTGTCAATATTACCAATTGCATTCATTTTGATGTTTCCGTCTTGCATTGTTTTGAGTTCTTTCTTTAAGGAATTGATCAAAACTCTCATTAGAGTGTCTACTTCCAGCTTTGGTCTGTTCCAGTTTTCTGTGGAGAAAGCATAAAGTGTTAGGTATTCTACACCTAAATCTAGACATTCTTGTATAATTATTTTGACAGATTTAGATCCACTCTCATGTCCTAGGGTTCTAAGGAATCCTTTTTGTTTTGCCCAACGCCCATTCCCATCCATAATAATGGCAAGGTGTTTGGGTATGTTTCCAGTGTTTATTTCGTTTTTTAATATCATTTTATTCGCTACAGTAACATGGTTTTTCTCCAAATGTATAAGTCAAAGTAACTCCTGAGAAAACATACCAATCATTATTATTTATGTTGCCAAATTTAGGTAAAGAATTGTCACTCGGATTACTGCCGTCTAGATTGTCAGTAAAAGAATAATTGGCTCTAACTTCTGCTGCTAAAATAAAATTTTCAGAAATATTTGATTTTAATCCTAAAGCCATTGGAATTGCTATAGATGTAGAATTACCGTTTGATTTTATTATATTTGAGTTTAAGTACTTTCCATCAAAATAAATAAAATTCAAACCGGAATAAACATAAGGAGTTATTTTGTTTTTGTATTCATGTAGGTTAAAATCAAAAAAATTGAATTCTAATCCTGCTGATAGTTCTTTCAAATTGTTTGTAAAACGATACCCTCTATTTTGTCTGCCTTGCTCTTTTGAGTCTTTGTCATCTCCCGAAATTTTAGATTGTGTATATGAAAATCTATACGAATGCCTTGGGCTTTTATTCCATTTGTAAAGTATTCCAAATGCAGGTTCGTTTGGCTTAATGTAAGTTGTAGTTCCAATATCTCCTATAAAATTGCTTCCGCCCAAAAATACACCTATTTCATGTATTTGTGCATGAGTAGCAGTTAGGGTAAATAAACTTAAAAATAAACTTAAAAATTTCAACATAAATTTAAAATTGGTTGCAAATATAATAATTATCAATAGTTTTCAATACGCTAATTGTTAATAGCGCTCTTTTTTAAAGTATGTTACTTTAAATATTTGGTTAAACTCTTGATATTAAACGAAAAAATGAAACGTTATCGTATAAAATATATAAATAAAGCTTAATTTCTTCGGTCTTCACCCCAAAGTAATTTTGTTCTTAATGTTTTTAAAAACGTTTCTTCGGGAATTTCAACCATATTAATTTCAAAAGAAGTTTTTTTAATGGTTAATATCGAATCGTTTTTGACAGTTGTGATTCTAGAGTCCAAGGAAACTAAATATTGTTCTTCTCTCCCTGAAACTTTTAGTCTAATTTCAGTTCCATCCGGAACAACTAATGGCCTTGCATTTAGGTTATGTGGCGCTATTGGTGTAATGACTAAACTTTTTACATCTGGTGTCAATATTGGCCCGCCACAACTCAAAGAATATCCTGTAGATCCTGTAGGTGTTGCAATTATTAATCCGTCTGCCCAATATGAATTTAAAAACTCATCGTTCAAATAGGTATCTATGGTTATCATAGAAGTGGTGTCTTTTCTACTTACAGAAATTTCATTCATTGCAAAATCGAGTTCTTCGATAGCTTCATTATCTGGAGAGCATTTTAAACTCAACAAAGTTCTTTTAGAAATAGTATATTTTTTATCGATTACAAATTGCATAAATGCGGCAATATTTTCTTTTTGAACGGTGGCAAGAAAACCCAATCTTCCAGCATTTATGCCTAAAAGTGGGACGCCCGTATTACGGACCAATGTTACAGCTCTCAATATGGTGCCGTCTCCTCCAATACTTATCAACATGTCAAAACTACTATCCAATTCGGAATGAGTTGAAAAAGTTTTATATTCTTTTTTTACAATGTTTTTATCGTAAAGCATTTTCAAAAAATTGGATTCAATTACCATTTCTACATTATTAGTGTTGAAAAACACAAAAATGTCTTTTATGATTGGTTCTGTGCTTACTAGATAATATTGACCGTAAATGGCTACTTTCATAATGTTGGCTGCTCTTTAATTTTTTGAATTACATATTCATGTATTTATCCAAATAATCGGATCTTTCTTTTAAGTTGTTAATGTAATTGTCTTCATAATGCTCTGACAATATTTCGTAATTATATCTCCTAAAGGTTTGTATAATGTCATTGATAGAGCCTAAATTGATTTTGATGGTTACTTGAACTGTGTTTATGTCGGAATCTGAAATAAAAAGACCTAATAGCTTTCCGTTATTGCTTTCTACTATTTGAGTAATTTGACTCATCGAATAATCAATAATGTTTTTCTTAACTACTATTATTGCGCCTTGTTCTTTTAAAAAAGGGGTTTCATGAAAAAACTTAATGATATCCTCTATTTCATAATACCCAATATATTTGTTGTTTTCGTCTAAAACAGGAACCAAATTGGTGTGGTTTTTAGCAAATACCTCTAACACATCTAGCCAAATCATATTGGATCTGGCGAAAAAATGATCTAGTGTATATTTATAATCGGTTACTTTTTTGTCTGTGTCAAAAGTTTCAATGTCATCCGCAGCTATACTACCGATGAAAATTTCTTCTTCTATTATTGGAAAATGAGAAAAATTTAAATCATCAAAAAAATCTTGTACAACACCAATGATTTCTTGGCTGTTAATCGCTTTGTAATCGTTTGTAATGTAATTTTTAATATCTGTCATAAAATGTATCCTCAATATTTGATGCAAAATAATCAAAAATATACAAAATATGCTACCTTTTACTTTGTATTTTTGTCTAAAAAAATATTAGTACACCTATTAATAGATCTTTCTATGACAAAATTAAGCGTAAATATAAATAAAATAGCCACTTTGCGAAATGCGAGAGGCGGAAATGTTCCAGATCTGCTTAAAGTAGCGGCTGATATTCAGCAATTTGGAGGTCAGGGTATAACCATTCATCCACGTCCAGACGAACGTCATATTCGGTACCAAGACGCACGAGATTTAAAATCAATTGTTTATACAGAATACAATATTGAAGGAAATCCAGAGCGTACTTTTATTGATTTAGTATTAGAAATAAAGCCAACCCAAGTGACTTTGGTTCCTGATGCTGTTGATGCCATTACCTCAAATGCAGGTTGGGATACGATTAAACACACTTCTTTTTTAACAGAAATTGTTCAAGAGTTTCAAAGAAATGGAATACGAACTTCGATTTTTGTTGATCCAGTTATGGAAATGATTGAAGGTGCCAAAAAAATTGGAACTGAAAGAATAGAATTTTATACCGAGGCTTTTGCACATCAGTATGCTTTAGGAAACAAAAAAGGAATAGATCCTTATGTAACTTCGGCTGTTTTGGCCAATGAGTTAGGATTGGGAATTAATGCAGGACACGATTTAAGTTTGGATAACATACAGTTCTTTAATCAAAATATTCCTGGTTTATTGGAAGTTTCTATTGGACATGCACTTATTTCAGAAGCTATTTATCTTGGTTTGGATAATGTGGTGAATATGTATTTGCAAAAATTGAAATAGTTCTTAAAATAGATTAATGATTCTAGGATGTTGAGTTTGAATTCTGCAATCTAAAATCTAAAATCTAAAATCTGCAATCAAAATGCTCTACTCAAAAATAGAAGGCTCGGGGAAGCCTTTACTTATATTGCACGGATTCTTAGGGATGTCTGATAACTGGAAAACACTTGGCATGCAATTTGCATCTGCTGGTTTTCAAGTTCATTTACTGGATTTGAGAAACCACGGTCGTAGTTTTCATTCAGATGAATTCAGTTATGAAATCATGGCACAGGATGTTTTCGAATATTGTAATGAAAATGGTATTGAAAGTATTGATGTGATAGGACATTCTATGGGAGGAAAAACGGCTATGCTTTTGGCAACTTCTTATCCCAATCTAGTTGATAAATTACTAGTTGCCGATATTGGACCAAAGTTCTATGCGCCTCATCATCAAGATATTTTAGCGGGACTCAATGCGGTTGATTTTTCTACCAAACCAAGCAGAAATGATGTAGAGGAGTTAATGAAAAATTACATTCCTGATTTTGGGACACGACAATTTTTGATGAAAAGTTTGTACTGGAAAGAACCTGGACAATTGGCATTTCGATTCAATTTGGCGGTTTTCAATAACAATATAAACGAAATTGGTAAAGCTTTACAAACTGAGTTGATCTTTGAAAAACCAACTCTTTTCATTAGAGGTGGGAATTCGGATTACATTCAAGACAATGATATTGAGGGTATTAAAAAGTATTTTTCAAATTCAAGCATTGAAACTATTCCAAATGTTGGTCATTGGTTGCATGCAGAAAACCCAGAAATGTTTTATGAATTAGCAAGTGTTTTTTTAAAATAATTTAGATTAGTATAGAATTTTTATTATATTTATTGAAATTTTAAAAAGAGCGACAATGAATTTGATTATTAGAATATTTGTTACAGCAGGATTGGTTTTTGGGATTGCTTATTTTTTGCCTGGAGTTCATATAGCAGGTCCTTATACTGCAATGCTTGTAGCAGTAGTATTGGGACTTCTTAATATTTTTATTAAGCCTATAATGGTATTGTTGACTTTACCTTTTACAATAGTTACTTTAGGATTGTTTCTATTGGTGGTCAATGCTTTGATTATTTTGCTTTGTACTAAAATTGTTGGCGGATTTACGGTAGATTCCTTTTGGGTAGCCATGATTTTTAGCATTATTTTATCGCTTTCTCAGTCCATAGTCTACTCAATTATAGGAGATGACAAATAGGTTTTAATTCTAATGTTTCAGCTTTGTTTGTGATATTAAGCATTAAATGTTGTAATTTTGTTAATTAGATTGACTGAAATGAATAATAATATTTACATACTAGTATTGGCTGTATTTGGTTTCTTAATGATGCCGGATACAGCTTTTGCATGTAAAAATAAATATTCAGACAAAACTTCTTGTGAAAAAGAAGTTTCTTCGAAAAAAGAAAATACAGATTGTTGCAAAACTGCAAACACTACTAATGGAAAGCATCATAATGGTTGTGGTGGCAAATGTGGACATTCCAATTGCAATATTCCAATAGCACAAGTTGCCTTTTTTACTGCTTTTACATCCGAAATATATACTAAAAATCTTTTTTATTATACAGAAAAAGCAAAATATTTTAATTTGGAAGCCTTAATTTCTTCTGGTTTTCAATCCATTTGGCTCATTCCCAAAATAGGCTAAATTTAATTTTGACAGCCAATGGTGTGTCAATTTCCAAGCAAATATTGCTTTAAATCTCCAATTAAATGTAAATCAATACATCGAATATAGTGTTAACTGTAATTTGAATATTGTTTTACTTATTCATCATTTAAAAATAATACATAATGAATTCATTAAGACAAATAATGATAGTAACATTAATAATGCTTTCTATCACTCAATCCTACGCGCAAATTAATAATACCAAAACCGAAACTGTAAAGATCTATGGCAATTGCGGAATGTGTAAATCAAAAATTGATAAAGCTGGAAGTCAAAAAAATATAGCTGAAGTAGTTTGGAATGCAGACACGAAAATGGCAACACTTACTTATGATACTAAAAAAACAAATCAAGAATATATCTTAAAAAAAATTGCATTGGCGGGTTATGACAGTGATTCATTTCTTGCGCCAGACAAAGCCTATTCAAATCTAGACGGTTGTTGTCAATATGATAGAGAGGCTAAAGTTGCTGTAAAGGTAGAGTCCAAAAATGAGATGGCAGGAATGACAATTTCTAATTCTTCATCTGTTGTTCAAAATCAAGAGACTAATGAGCTGCAACCCGTTTTTGATAATTATTTTACATTAAAAGACGCCTTAGTAAAAACCGATGGTACTGTTGCTGCTACAAAATCTGCTGCACTTTTGACTTCTATTAAAGCAGTAAAAATGGAATCTTTAAAACCTGAAGTTCATATGGTATGGATGAAAGTTATGAATTCTTTAATTGAACACTCAGAACATATTTCAGAGACAAAAGAGGTTTCTCATCAGAGAGATCATTTTTCAAGTCTATCTAAAAACATGTATGAATTGCTTAAGGTTTCTAAATTAGAAACACCTGTATATTATCAGTTTTGTCCAATGGCCAAAGGTGGAAAAGGAGCCAATTGGCTTAGTAAAGAAAGTGCGATAAAGAATCCATATTACGGCGCTCAGATGTTAACATGTGGGAAGGTAGTAGAAACAATTAAATAAGATGAAAAATTTTTTAATTGTAATCTTTTTTATATTTATTGGTGTAAAATCATTTGCTCAAAAGACAGTACGGTATGATTTGTATGTTCGGGATACCATTGTAAATTTTACAGGAATTTCCAAAAGAGCTATTGCTGTTAACGGTCAAATTCCAATGCCTACTTTAACTTTTACTGAAGGAGATATTGCCGAAATTTATGTCCATAATGAGTTAGACGAAGAGACCTCTTTGCATTGGCACGGTTTGTTTTTGCCCAATCAATACGATGGAGTACCCAATTTGACTCAAATGCCTATCAAACCACACACTACACATTTATATAAATTTCCAATTATCCAACACGGAACACATTGGTATCACAGTCATACGGGATTGCAAGAGCAAATTGGAATGTATGGGTCGATGATTTTGAATAAAAAAAACGATGATCCAAATTTTAGAAAAGGAATTGATGATTTGCCAACGGTTCCTGTCATTTTAAGTGAGTGGACGGACATGAACCCTGATAATGTGCATCGAATGCTACACAATGCCTCTGATTGGTTTGCAATACAAAAAGGCACAACACAAAGCTATGCAGAAGCAATAAAAGAGGGGCATTTTAACACCAAAGTGACCAACGAATGGAAACGAATGAATGCTATGGATGTGAGCGATGTGTATTATGATAAATTCCTTATTAATGGAAAAAACGAAAGTCAATTGTCACAATTTAAGGCAGGAGACAAAGTCCGTTTGCGAATTTCAAATGGAGGAGCATCCACCTATTTTTGGCTCACTTATGCAGGCAGTAAAATAACTGTAGTGGCCAATGATGGGAATGATGTTGAGCCATTAGAGGTGGATAGATTAATCATTGCAGTATCTGAAACGTACGATGTAATTGTGACTATTCCAGCAGACAAAACAGCTTACGAATTTCTTGCAACATCAGAAGATCGCACAAAATCAACTTCACTATATCTAGGTCAGGGTATTAAACAATTAGAATCTCCTTTGCCAAAATTAAAATATTTTGAAGGGATGAAAATGATGAATGATATGATGAAAATGAATGGAGATTTAGATGATATGGGAATGAGTATGAGTCTAAATCAAATGGACATGAATGTGGTGATGTATCCAGAAATTACTGGTACTGCAAAGTCAAAAAAGGATAGTAAAAAAGAAATGAAAATGACCGAAGCAGATTACAATAGTAATGAACTCTCGGATATTGTTACATTAAACTACGCAATGCTAAAATCTCCAACCAAAACAACACTTCCAAAAGATGCTCCTATAAAAGAATTAAAATTTGAGTTGACAGGAAACATGAACCGTTATGTATGGAGTTTAGATAATAAAGTGGTTTCCGAAACAGACAAAATTCTAATCAAGAAAGGAGAGAATGTTCGAATTACAATCTACAACGGTTCCATGATGCGGCACCCAATGCACTTACACGGTCATGATTTTAGACTGTTAAATGGGCAAGGTGATTTTGCACCTCTTAAAAACATCGTAGATATTATGCCAATGGAAACTGATGTTTTTGAGTTTAATGCTAATGTTGAAGGGGATTGGTTTTTTCATTGCCATATTCTCTATCACATGATGAGTGGTATGGGAAGGGTTTTTACTTACCAAAACCAAGCGCCTAATCCAGAAATACCAGACCCAAAACTGGCGCAACGCAAGTTGTTTGCCGATGATCGAGCATTTCATTTTATGGCTGAAAACGATTTTGCAACCAACGGAAATGATGGTGAAGTAATGCTACAAAACACACGATGGAGTATTGGTACAGAATGGCGATTGGGTTATAATGATCATCATGGTTACGAAACGGAAACACATATAGGCCGTTATATTGGAAAAATGCAATGGATTATGCCATTTGTGGGTTTCGATTGGCGTTATAGAGAAATGGAAGAAGGAGAAACGGAAAAGAATCTTTTTGGTCAAGAAAGTACCAAAGATGTTCGTTCGGTGTTTAGTGCTGGTATAGAGCTTACTTTACCAATGCTCATAAAAGCCCAAGCGGAAGTGTTTACTGATGGAAATATTCGTTTGCAATTTGAAAGAAAAGATATTCCTGTTTCAAAGAGAGTAAGAATGAATTTAATGTGGAATACCGACAAAGAATATATGGCTGGTTTGCGTTATATAGTAAAACGGAATTTTGGAATAACAACACATTACGACAGTGATATGGGATTGGGTTTTGGAATGAGTTTAAATTATTAATGCATTTAATCAATCGAGAATGAAGGTATACATTAAAAATATGGTTTGTGATCGTTGTATAATGGTTGTGAAATCGGAATTTGAAAAGCATGGAATTCATACTGTTACAATTGAGTTAGGACAAGTTGAACTTTTGGAAGATTGGAATGATCAAGATAAAGTGGTTTTAAATACTCGCCTTATAGAGCTTGGGTTTGAATTGTTGGAGGATAAAACAAATAGTACCATTGAAAGAATTAAAAACCAAATTATAGGCTTAGTTCATCATCGAAATTTAGATATAAAAACCAATTTATCGAGCTATTTATCCGAAAATTTAGCACAAGATTACAATACATTAAGTAACTTGTTCTCTGATTATGAAGGAACTACAATTGAACATTTTTTTATAAGTCAAAAAATTGAAAAGGTAAAAGAACTTTTGAGTTATAATGAATTATCCTTAAGTGAAATTGCCTTTAAAATGAATTACAGCGATGTTGCACATTTAAGCAATCAATTCAAAAAAGTTACTGGAATCACCCCGACCAATTTTAAAAAAATGGATAAAAACAAAAGAATTCAAATTGATCAATTGTAAGTTTTACAAATTTAATTAAGAATTCTACAACAATTGGAGAACGTAATTTTCCGAACTTTGTATTGATAAAAAGAATTGAATATAAATAATAAATAATAAAAATCATGAAAACACTAATTATCGTTTTAGTAGCATTCTTTGCTATTGGCACATCTGTATCGGCCCAATCATCAGCAACAACTCCTAAAAAAGAAGTTCAAAAAACAATGTACACTTGTCCTATGCATCCCAAAGAAATCAGTGAAAAAAAAGGGCAATGCAGTAAATGTGGTATGGATTTAGTGGCAAGTAAAGTAGCGGTTCACAATACCGCTGTCAAAGGAAGTCAAACAATTCCTGTGGTAAAAAATAAATACGTTTGTACAATGGATGGAGCTACATCTGATAAACCAGGTAAATGTCCTAAATGTGGCATGAAAATGACCGAGAAAAAGATGGATTCGAAAGAAATGAAACATTAAATAATTTTCAAAAAAGCCTTGTGATTTTCGCAAGGCTTTTTTTATCCACAATTATGATACATACTTATACAGTTACAGGAATGTCATGCGATGGTTGTCGAACCAATGTAGAGAAAACTTTGAATGCTATTGAGGGAGTTGAAGCTTCGGTCACTTTAGATCCGCCAATTGCAACCATTACAACGGAAAAGCATATTTCTGTTTTTCAATTTCAAAAAGCATTATACTCGGTTGGAAAATATACTATAACAGAAAATGATTCTGTGACTGCATTTCATAAAACCGAGGATAAGCCAATTGCGAAATCCTGTTGTGGCACAAAAGATTCAGAAGATCAAAACAAACAAATAACTCTAAATAATAATCCGGGAAAATATTACTGCCCCATGTTTTGCGAAGGTGAAAAAGTCTATGACAAAGCGGGAGATTGTCCAGTTTGCGGAATGGATTTAGTTAAATATCCCGAAGTAACCCTGCAGAAGACACAATATACTTGCCCTATGCATCCTGAGATTGTTCAAGATCATTCTGGGTCTTGCTCTATTTGCGGAATGGATTTAGTGCCAATGACACCCATAGATTCGGAGGATGATACCAATTACAAAGACTTGTTGCTAAAGATGAAAATTGCAGTTGGATTTACACTTCCAATTTTTATCATTGCCATGTCCGAAATGATTCCGCACAATCCTTTATATACAATTTTGAATCAATCCAAGTGGAATTGGGTTCAACTATTTTTATCACTTCCAGTAGTTTTTTATGCTTGTTGGATATTTTTTGTACGAGCATGGAAGTCCATAATCACATGGAACCTAAATATGTTTACTCTTATTGGAATTGGGTCAGGCGTTGCCTTTCTATTTAGTTTGGTAGGTTTGTTTTTTCCGGAGGTATTCCCTCATGAATTTAAAGGCCATGGCGGAGAAGTTTCGCTTTATTTTGAGGCTACAACCGTAATTCTAACCCTGGTTTTGTTGGGGCAATTGATGGAAGCCAAAGCCCACAGCCAAACCAGCGGAGCCATAAAAGCATTATTGAAATTGGCCCCTACCGAATCTACTTTGGTCCTGAACGGAACCGATTCTGTAATCTCGATTCATGACATCAAAAAAGGTGATTTACTAAGAGTAAAACCTGGAGAGAAAATCCCAGTTGATGGAAAAATCACCACAGGTCAAAGCAATATCGATGAATCGATGATTACTGGTGAACCGATTCCAGTTGACAAAACGGTTGGTGATTCTGTGATTTCTGGAACGATTAATGGTAATAAATCTTTTGTGATGGTTGCCGAAAAAGTTGGGTCAGAAACGGTGTTGTCGCAAATTATTCAAATGGTAAACGATGCCAGTCGTTCCCGAGCGCCTATTCAAAAATTGGCAGATGTCATTGCCAAATATTTTGTTCCAATTGTGGTTTTAATTGCTGTAATCACCTTTTTTGTATGGGCAAGTTATGGTCCAGAACCCGCGCTAGTGTATGGTTTTATCAATGCTATCGCCGTATTGATTATTGCTTGTCCGTGTGCTTTGGGATTGGCAACACCCATGTCTGTAATGGTCGGAGTAGGGAAAGGAGCGCAATCGGGAGTTTTAATAAAAAATGCCGAAGCCCTAGAAAACATGAACAAAGTGAACGTTTTAATTACCGACAAAACAGGAACAATCACCGAAGGGAAACCTTCGGTAGAAAAAATATATGCAATAAACAAGGACGAAGATGTTCTGTTGCAATTGATAGCTTCGGTTAATACCAACAGCGAGCATCCTTTGGCAGAAGCAGTTGTCCATTATGCCAAAGTCAAAGCGATTCCTTTATCCGAAGTCATCCATTTTGAAGCCATTGCTGGAAAAGGAGTTGTTGGAACTGTTGCCGATAAAAAAGTGGCTTTAGGAAACAAAGCCTTGATGCAAGAAGTGAAAGTCATTGTTCCTATTGTACTAGAAAATCAAGTTACGGACGAGCAAAAAAAGGGAAAAACCGTTTCTTATATCGCCATTGATGGTGAAGCTGTTGGTTTTGTTTCGATTGTCGATGCTATCAAGAAGTCCAGTGCCACTGCAGTACAAGAATTAGTACGTCAAGGCGTTGCCGTGATAATGCTTACAGGCGACAACGAAAATACAGCCAAAGCCGTGGCAGACGAATTAGGATTGTCCTCCTACAAAGCCAATTGTTTGCCCGAAGACAAACTACAAGAAATTAAAAAACTGCAGGGTCAAGGCAAAATCGTTGCTATGGCAGGTGACGGGATAAACGATGCACCCGCTTTGGCACAAGCCGATATCGGAATTGCAATGGGCACCGGAACCGATGTTGCTATCGAAAGTGCCAAAATCACGTTGGTCAAAGGCGATTTGCAAGGAATCGTAAAAGCCAAAAAATTGAGCCACGCCGTTATGCGAAACATCAAGCAAAACTTGCTTTTTGCCTTTTTATACAATGTATTAGGAATACCAATAGCAGCTGGCGTTTTGTATCCGGTATTTGGAATTTTACTTTCTCCCATGATAGCGGCTTTGGCCATGAGTTTCAGCTCCGTTTCTGTGATCACGAATGCACTAAGGCTTCGGAATTTAAAACTTTAAGTAATGCTAATAATGCAAATTTGGGCGTGACCCTGTTGAGCAAAGGGGCTTGCTTTTCGAGCCGCTTACAAAGCCCCTTGGCTTAACAGGGTCGGGCTATCACGAGCGCTATGGCGCCTTGCTCTATCCCTCACGCATCTCGTAAAGCAAGAACTTTTGTGCAAATTATCAGTTTTTTTTTATACATTATATTAAAAACTTAAAAAAAATATAACAAAGACCAATTACATTCTAAAAGTTGCTATTTTTGATGATTCAATACTCAAAATCGTTTTTAAATGAAATATCATCAAATAGAGCGCGCACTTTTTATAAAAAATCGCGCAAAATTCATGGCTCAAATGAAGCCAAATAGTGTAGCCGTTTTCAATTCCAATGATATTTATCCGGTTTCAGCAGATAGTACATTGCCATTTGCACAGCATCGTGATATTTTTTATTTATCTGGTGTAGATCAAGAAGAAAGCATCTTGTTGCTTTTTCCAGACGCACCTTACGAAAACCAAAAAGAAATATTGTTCCTAAAAGAAACTAGTGAGCACATCGCTATTTGGGAAGGTGAAAAACTAACCAAAGACCGCGCTTTTGAAGTTTCCGGAATTAAAACGGTGTATTGGCTACAAGATTTTGAAAAAATCTTAAACGAAATGATGACCTATTCAGACATCATGTACATTAACACCAACGAACATTATCGCGCTTCTATTGAAACCGAAACTCGTGAAGCCCGTTTCATAAAATGGTGGAAGGCCAAATATCCTGCACATCAAGTTGCCAAAAGCAACCCAATACTGCAACGCATTCGTTCGGTAAAAGAAACCGAAGAAATTGATTTAATTCAGAATGCATGTACTATTACCGAAAAAGGGTTCAGAAGATTACTTTCATTCGTAAAACCAAACGTAACCGAATACGAAATCGAAGCCGAATTGATTCACGAATTCGTTCGAAACCGTTCCAAAGGTTTTGCTTATACCCCAATTATTGCTTCTGGGAACAATGCCAATGTTTTGCATTATATCGAGAACAACCAACAATGCAAAGCGGGTGATTTAATCTTACTGGATGTAGCTGCAGAATATGCCAACTATTCTAGCGACATGACTCGTATGATTCCTGTTTCTGGAAAATTCACAGACAGACAAAAAGACGTGTACAATGCTGTTTTAAGAGTTAAAAACGAAGCTACAAAAATGCTGACTCCAGGTGCTTTTTGGAAACAATACCATGTAGAAGTGGGTAAAATCATGACTTCCGAATTACTTGGTTTAGGATTGATTGACAAAGCAGATGTTCAAAACGAAAATCCAGAATGGCCAGCCTACAAAAAATACTTTATGCATGGAACCTCTCACCACATGGGATTGGATACACACGATTACGGATTATTACATGAACCAATGAAAGCCAATATGGTATTCACAGTTGAGCCTGGGATTTATATTCCCGCCGAAGGTTTTGGAATTCGTTTGGAAGATAATGTTGTTATTCAAGAAACTGGAGAACCTTTCAATTTGATGAGGAATATACCGATAGAAGTAGAAGAAATAGAGAGTTTAATGAATTCTTAATTAAGAGGGTGAAGAAAATATTCCTATTCATCTTTTTCTCTCTTTTTGGATCGTCGTTTGCCCAAACCGATGGCTTTTCTAAAAACACAGATTCAAGGCAAACAAGAGATCATTAGTGCGGCAATTGGAGAAATCTCCTTGAAAACATTTCCAAATTCAAAAATGATTCTACTTGAAAATTGCAAACATTATGGTTGGCTTGATGCAGAAGAGAAGTATTTTGGCACCATTGAATCTTTTTTGAAATTGTAATTAGTTGCTTTAAATATGGTATAGAAATGGCTTTCAGCAATGAGAGCCATTTTTTTTATCAAAATGAGGCGTATGCAATCTTCGTAATCCTCAATTGGATCTGGATAGCCCTCATCAAGACTTGCAAATTCAGTAAAAGCGAAGGGAATTTTGTTTTTTTAATGTGGTATTTTAAGTAATACCAAACACAAATACTATATAGTCCAAAGGCCCACTCTAATTTGGAGAGCAATAGTAAAAAAAGCAACCGATCCCGATATTTATCGGGACGCAGATTATTCCTTAAAAAAAAATAAAATTTTAAAGAAATTAATTCGCGCTAATTCCGCTGTAAGCGGCTAATTTATAGATTAACTTATATTTGAAATCTGCGAATCTGCGGAAAAACAACTCATACGTTTGTCCTGGGAAAGAGTTTGGGTTGAGGATAAATAATTGGACTAATTTATATATGTGTTTGGTATAAATAAAAAAAATAAATAAGTAAATATTATGACAAGAGCAGTATAGCCATTCGCTGAAAAACATTTTTTTTTGATAAAGTTAGTCCGCAAGTTTCGATTTTGATATTAATACTTTTTTATGTTCTGCGTTAAATTAAAGGAAATAAGCACTACCTGACAACAGTTACTAAAACGAATTTAGGCAATAGGTTTTATGTGAAAATGGTTTTGTATTTGGAAAATCCTACATAATGGGCAATGCGAATGCTGAAATAATTGTTAGTCAAGGAAAAGGAATGCAATTAGACGGTACAAAAAAACCCGCATTCTTGGTCAATTATGGATTCTGAAGTTTGCCTTAATTGAATTTTGAAAATAATTGATAAATAAAAAAAAATATTTTTCATAGAAAGTTCTAATTCTGAATTGATTGTGTTTGTTGAATTAAAAAAAGTACAATTCTATTCATAGGATTTGGTTTTTTGGTTTGTACATCTCATAAATAGTTGTATTTTTGCACCCGAAATAAAAATTATGGCCCGTTCGTCTATCGGTTAGGACGCATGGTTTTCATCCATGTAAGAGCGGTTCGATTCCGCTACGGGCTACAAATTTTTCTTTTTCTTCATGAAATGAAATTGATTTTTGTTTTTTAAATCTAATTTCAATCCGATTCGGATAATTTTACCATTACATTTTACTTTTTGATTTCCTTCAAGTTTACTATGGTTTGACGGTTTTTTTTGTTTGTGTGCTCTTTTTGTTTTCTGTATTTTTGAAAAAAAAATGATGCTATGTTAAAACTTTCAGAAATCTGGGTTTATCCTATAAAATCGTTAGGCGGAATTCTATTGCAAGCATCAAAAGTTACGGATCGTGGATTAGAGTTGGACCGTAGATGGTTGTTGGTGGATGATTCTGGCCGTTTTTTGACACAACGGGAATATCCTGAATTGGCACTTTTTAAGCCTGAAATTGTGGGAGATCAGTTGAGGATTACACATAGCGTTCTTATGGAATGGCTTGATGTACCACTTCGTCCTAATTTTGAGATTTCTGATTCTAAAATTCAAGTAACGGTTTGGGACGATACTATTGATGCTTTTGAAGTGAGTGTAACGATAAACGAATGGTTTACAAACCTTTTGGGATTCTCGACTCGATTGGTATATATGCCTGAAGAAAGCGAAAGAAAACTAGATCCCGATTATGCCATTACGGGAGCCGAAAACAATTCGTTTTCGGATGCGTATCCTTTTTTGATTATTGGGCAATCTTCCTTGGATGATTTGAATTCCCGATTAAAAACGGCCGTTTCCATAAAACGCTTTCGACCCAATTTTGTTTTTACTAATGGTATTGCTTTTGAAGAGGATCTTTGGCGTGAATTTACAATTGGAGCTGTTTCTTTTGTTGGGGTGAAGCCTTGCGACCGCTGTGTAATGACGACTGTTGATCCAGAAAAAGGTATAATTTCAGGTAAAGATCCTTTGAAGACTTTGGCTAAGTTTCGAAATTTCGGAAACAAAGTGTTGTTTGGTCAAAATGTGATTGGATTGGGAATGGGGATTGTTTCGGTTGGGGATGCGGTTTTTGTTTTGAGTTATGCTAAATAGTTTGTTGCAATTATTTGTCTAGTGTGTATGGCACACAGATGACGCGGATTGAACGGATTGGCACAGATTTTTTTGGTTTAAATACTGTTTTTTGAACTAAATTTCTCGTTTTGTGCTTGCGAGAGGGATAGGAATAAGCTACCGAAGTAGCATGGATAGCCCGACCGCATTTTTGGAAAGGGCCGTATAAGCGGTGTCTTTGTTTGGCCCTTTTCAAAAATGGGGTCTCGCCCAGAGGATTTTAGATTTTAGAATGCTGATTTTAGATTTTAGATTTGGTGATGAAAATACTATCGTTTGGGTAGTTTTGGAACATAAATAAAATACTTGTTTGGGTTGTAAAAATTTCATAATTTTGCAACCCAAATTTATAATGTAAATTAAAGAAGAAGATGGATATCAAAAGAGTAGCAATAGACGCTGTGAATGAAACGATTGTAATGACGGTTGTTCACATGGATTACAAAGGACAAGTAGCAAAAAGAATCAACGAAAAAATGCCTTTGGCAACTGTAAAAGGTTTTAGAAAAGGGGCTGTGCCTAAAGACCTAGTTGAAAAACAATATGGAAAAGCAATTAAACAAGAAGAAGTTCAAAAAGTAGTTGATTTGGCTTTGGAGCGTTTTGTGCAGTCTGAAAGATTGAATCTTTTGGGAACTCCACTTCCTAAAGTGAACGAAGCTTTTTCTTGGGATACTGAAGAACTAGTTTTTGAATATGAAATTGGTTTGGTGCCGTTTTTTGAATTGGATCTTGAAGCTAAAAATGATATCGTAAAATATATCGTTACTGCTGATGATAAATTAATTGATGGTCAAGTGGCTCGTATCCAAAAACAATTTGGAAATGCAAATCCAGTTGAAAAAGTTACTGCTGATTCTGATATCGCTGGTACTTTTGTAAATGCAGAAAATGGAATTGACAATCAAACAACTTTCTCTTTGGAGGTTTTTAAAGATAAAGCGACCGCAGATTTATTCATCGGAAAAGAAGTTGGAGATGTTGTAACAGTAAATACTAAAGGATTGTTTCAAGATGATCATCAATTGATGGATTACTTGAAAGTAGGACACGATAATGTACATGATTTGGCTATTGATGTTGATTTTACGATAACTGCTATCAATGTTTCTGAGCTAGCTGAATTGAATCAAGAATTGTTTGATAAACTTTTTGGTGCTGGAACTGTAGCTTCACTAGAAGAATTGAAAGCAAAAATCAAAGAAGATGCTGAATCTCAATTCGCGCAACAAGCGGATCAAAAATTATTGGCTGATGTTCAAGATTTCTTGATCGAAAACACAAAATTTGATTTGCCTTCTGAATTCTTAATCAAATGGTTGCAAACGGTTGGAGAAAAACAATTGACTCCAGAAGAAGCAATCGTAGAATATGCAAGATCTGAAAGAGGATTGCGTTTTCAATTGATCGAAGGGAAAGCAATGGCTACAAGTAATATTCAAGTTACTTTTGAAGACTTGAAATCATTTACGACTAAATCTATCAGACAACAAATGGCTCAATTTGGACAAACTAATCCAACTGACGCAGAAGTTCAAGGAATTGTAGCAAGAGTTTTGTCTAACCAAGATGAGGTAAAAAGACTTTCGGATCAAGTAGTTGGAGAAAAAATGCTAGACTTGTTTAAAGAAAAAGCAAATCCTACTACAAAAGAAGTGACTTACGATGAGTTTATTGCTGCTTCTTACGGAGAATAAAGCCCCTAACCCCTAAAAGAGCAATGAGGTTGCAGAGGTAAGAAATTAGATTTTAGAAGGTTGGTGTTTTTTAATTTTAAAACAAAAACCGATTAACTTTATGGTTTTTTTGCAGATACAAAACAATAAAAAATAGTTATATTTGAGCGTCAAAAGATTTTTTGTTTTGACGCTCTTTTGTTTAACTGATTAAAGTCTTTCTGAGGGAACTTTAAACTTTTAAACACTTAAACTTTTAAACTATACTATAAATGGACTACGGAAAAGAATTCAAAAAATTTGCGATTAAGGGTCAAGGGGTAAATGCAATGTACTATGACAAAATAGTAAGTGCAATGAATCCAAAAGGAATGACTCCTTATATTATTGAAGAGCGACAGTTGAATATTTCTCAATTGGATGTGTTTTCGAGATTAATGATGGATAGAATTATTTTCCTTGGTACAGGGATTGATGATCAAATTGCAAATATTGTTCAAGCTCAATTATTATTCTTAGAAAGCGCAGATGCTTCCAAAGACATTCAGATTTATTTGAATTCACCTGGAGGAAGCGTTTATGCAGGATTGGGGATTTATGATACTATGCAATACATCAAGCCAGATGTAGCTACAATTTGTACTGGAATGGCTGCTTCTATGGGAGCTGTGCTTTTGTGTGCAGGTGCTGCAGGAAAACGTTCGGCTTTGCCACATTCACGTGTTATGATTCACCAACCATCAGGAGGAGCACAAGGTGTTGCTACCGATATGGAAATCAACTTGCGTGAAATGTTGAAATTGAAAGATGAGTTATACCAAATTATATCACACCATTCTGGACAAACTTTTGATAAAGTACATCAAGACAGTGAGCGTGATTATTGGATGATTGCCGATGAAGCCAAAGAATACGGAATGATTGATGAAGTGTTGAGAAGATAATAAAAAGTTATAAGTTAGAGGTTAGAAGTACGATAGATACTTCTAACTTCTAACATCTAACTTCTAACTTAAGAAGATGGCAAAACAAGTATTACAATGTTCTTTCTGTGGAAGAAAGAAACCGGAAACCAATTTATTGATCGCAGGAATCGATGCTCATATTTGTGATAAATGTATCGAACAAGCGCATGGAATTGTTTTGGAAGAATTAAAATCAAGCGGCAGTTCAAAACTAGTTGGAGATTTAATTTTAAAGAAACCAAAAGAAATTAGGGCTTTCCTAGATCAATACGTAATTGGACAAGATCAAACCAAAAAAGTGATGTCTGTGGCGGTTTACAATCACTACAAACGTTTGATGCAACAGCAATTGGACGATGAAGTAGAGATTGAAAAAAGCAATATCATTATGGTAGGGCAAACAGGAACAGGAAAAACATTGGTAGCCAAAACGATTGCCAAAATGTTGGATGTGCCTCTTGCTATTGTTGATGCAACAGTACTTACCGAAGCAGGTTACGTAGGAGAAGATGTGGAAAGTATTTTGACTCGTCTTTTGCAAGCTGCGGATTATGATGTGGCCAAAGCCGAAAGAGGAATTGTTTTTATTGATGAAATTGATAAAATTGCGCGTAAGAGCGACAATCCTTCCATCACTCGTGATGTTTCGGGAGAAGGTGTGCAACAAGCTTTGTTGAAATTATTAGAAGGAACTGTAGTCAATGTACCACCAAAAGGAGGTCGTAAACATCCAGATCAAAAATTTGTTGAGGTCAATACTCAAAATATTTTGTTTATTGCAGGAGGTGCTTTTGATGGAGTAGAACGTATTATTTCAAAACGTTTAAACCGTCAGGCTGTTGGGTATTCTACATCCAAAAATGTGGATAATATTGACAAAGACAATTTGTTGCAATACATTATCCCAAAAGACATTAAAGATTTTGGTTTAATCCCCGAAATTATTGGCCGTTTGCCTGTTTTGACACACATGGATCCTTTAGACAGAGAGACGTTGCGTGCGATTCTGACTCAGCCTAAAAATGCTTTAATCAAGCAATATCAAAAATTATTTTTGATGGATGAGGTAGAATTTACCATTACAGATGAAGCTTTGGATTTTATTGTAGAAAAAGCATTAGAATATAAATTGGGTGCTCGTGGATTGCGTTCATTATGCGAAGCGATTCTAACCGATGCGATGTACGAATTACCAAGTTCTGACGATAAAAGATTAGAAATTGATATGGAATACGCTAAAGAAACATTGAATAAAAATTTATTGAAACGATTGGAGATTGCTTCTTAAGTTCTGATAATTAAATAATTGTAAAAACCTGCTCTGTCATTAGAGCAGGTTTTTTTTGTGACTAAAAATGAAATTTATTTAAGATTATTTGTAATTTTATAAAAACAATAAGATAATGATAACAGTACAGTCTAATGTAAATGCTCTAATAGAAACTGTTTGGGAACGCTGGACAACTCCTGAGCATATTACCAAATGGAATAATGCCTCCGAAGATTGGCATACTCCCTTTGCTGAAAATGATTTGCAGGTAGGAGGTAAATTCAAATCGACTATGGCTTCCAAAGATGGAACAATGAGTTTTGATTTTGAGGGAGAATATACTTTAGTGAAACAAAATGAAGCTATTGAATATGTAATGGCAGATGGGAGAAAGGTAGAAATCACTTTTGCGACAACACCAGATGGAGTATTGGTAATCGAAAATTTTGACCCTGAAACAGAAAACCCGGAAGAAATGCAAAAAGGGGGTTGGCAAGCTATTCTTGATAATTTTAAAAAGTATGTAGAGAATATTTAATTTTTTTAATAAAAAAAATGATAAAAAAAGTATGGCTCAATTTGCCTGTAAAAAGTTTGAAAAAATCAAAAGAGTTCTTTCATACGATTGGTTTTTCTTTTAATGAGTTGCACGCTACTGCAAGTTCGATATGTATGTTAGTTGGAGAGAATAATTTCGTCATCATGCTTTTTGAAGAAACGCAATTTGCAAACTGCATTCAGAATAAAGTTTCAGATGCAAATAAAAGTACTGAAGTATTAATTTCTATTGATGCACAAAGTAAAGAAGAAGTTGATGAATTTGCGGTTAAGGTACTAGAAGCAGGGGGTAACCTCTTTTCCAAACCTGCTGAAAACTCAGGTTGGATGTATGGCTGTGGTTTTGCAGATTTGGACGGGCACCGTTGGAATGTTTTGTATATGGATTTAACTAAAATACCAAAAAAAGATATGGAAACACTTGAATTTAATATCGAAATTGAAGCTCCTAAAGAGAGAGTTTGGGAGGTTTTATGGAATGATGAGACGTACCGTCAATGGACATCTGGTTTTTGTGAAGGAACCTATGCCAAAAGTGATTGGAATGAAGGTAGTAAAATTCATTTTCTTACGCCAAACGGTGAAGGGATGAACAGTATAATTCAAAGTAAAGTTATTAATGAATACATGGCTTTTAAGCACCTGAGTGATTTGAAAAATTTTGAAGAAATGCCAATAAACACTGCCTCACAAGAATGGACTGGAGCTATGGAAACGTATCGTTTGACACAAAATAATACGACAACTGTGCTAGATGTCACTATGGATTGCATAGAGAAATATGCTGATTATTTTAAAAATACGTTTCCAAAGTCAATGGAAATAATTAAAGAGCTTTCAGAAATTAAAAAAATAGATGATAAGTAACTATCCCGATAGCGATCGGAACTGAGTTTTTAAGACTGTGTGGAAATGTAAAACGTTTAATTGGTTGTACTATTTTTTTTAAATTTAAAAAATGCCCAAAATCTTAGAAACTTAGATACTATGAAAAATTAATTAATTTAAAACTTAAAAAAAATGGCAACAATTAATCCGTATTTAATTTTTAATGGAAACTGCGAAGAAGCATTTTTGTTTTATCAGTCGGTTTTTGGAGGTGAGTTTCCTTATGTTGGAAAGTTTGATGAAATGCCCGCAGATGCAGAAGGTGCAGAAGCTATTTCGGAAGAAGACAAAAACAGAATTATGCATATCTCTTTACCAATAGGGAAGGATTCTGTCTTAATGGGAAGTGATAGTAATGCTGCAACTGGCGATGTGGTAATTGGAGCCAATATTTCGATTTCAATCAATGCCGAAAGTAAACAGGAAGCAGACAAACTATTTGATGGACTTTCAGCAGGAGGAAATCCTTTCATGCCTATGAATCAAACTTTTTGGGGCGCTTATTTCGGAATGTTTGTGGATAAATTTGGTATTCACTGGATGGTTAATTTTGATGAAAATCCAAGTAATTAAATAGCTGTTTTATGAAGATACTTAAAATAATAGTTTTTGGAATTGTCGGTTTTATAGCACTGTTGTTATTTACAGCACTTTTTATATCGAATGATTATACGGTTTCGGTTTCGACAACCATTAATAAACCAAAGAAAGTGGTTTTTGACTATGTAAAAATGGTAAAAAATCAAGAAAATTACAGTATTTGGGTGATGCAGGATCCAAATGTTAATATGATTTATGAAGGTGTTGATGGAACCGTTGGTTTCAAAGCAACTTGGGACAGCAAAGATGATAATGTTGGAGCAGGTTCGCAACAAATTACGGCTATTTCTGAAGATAGGATTGATGTTGATTTGCATTTTGAACGACCAATGAAAGGCGATGATAAAGCAAGCACTTTATTGGAAGCCGTTTCAGATAACGAGACAAAAGTCACAGCTGAATTTTATGGATATTCTCCATATCCAATGAATCTTATGACTTTTATAGGAGAGCGAATAATAAAAGATGCTGAAAATCAAAATTTAGCCAATCTGAAAAAGATTTTGGAAAAATAGTATTGAGTCATTACTGACAATGTATAATGTGAAAAGCCATTTAAAATAGATTTTTGAAAGGCTTTTTTGTTTTATAAAAACACAAATAATTTCTAGGTGTCAAGACCTTTATCAATATTTGTTTTAGGAGTAGTTTCAACGCATCGTTTTCCGCCACTTCCGCCGCAAACATGACTGGATGAACTACAGGAAGTAATTACTATAACAATTAGTATAAGGAATATTTTTTTCATTAGTAAAAGTGTTCGGATTGATTGAATATAAAAGTGACAATTTCTAAGGTGTCATTTTGAATGCCGTAAATTAATGAATTATTGAATGCGTTTAATTTAATTTTACATTTTTTTCAATTGTTCCAAATAATCTCTTTTATTGGATAATCTTGGGATTTTGTGTTGTCCTCCAAGTTTGTCACTTTCTTTAAGCCAATCGTAAAATAATCGCTCTCTAGCAACATTTATTACCAACGGATTAAGCGTCATATTGTTGTAACGTTTGGCTTCGTAATCAGAGTTTAAGGATTGTAACGTATCATCCAAAGTCTTTTGGAATGTGGCAATGTCTTTCGGATTTTTCTTGAATTCAATCATCCATTCATGGCCTCCTTTTTCTTTGTCCTTCATGAATATTGGAGCTACAGTATAATCTACTACTTCGGTTTGGGTGATTTTACAGGCTTTGGCAATGGCTTGGTCCGTATTTTCGACCATTAATTCTTCTCCAAATACATTAATATGATGTTTGGTACGCCCTGTAACCCGAATGCGATAGGGGTTTAAAGAGGTAAATCGAACAGTATCGCCTATTAAGTACCGCCATAATCCGCCGTTAGTGGTAATCACCATGGCATAATTCTTGAATAATTGTACATCCGACAATCGGATGGCTTTTTGGTCGGGTGTGCCAAAAGTATCCATCGGGATGAATTCATAAAAAATTCCGTAATCCAGCATTAATAGTAAATCACTCGAATTATTTAAATCTTGAATGGCAAAAAAGCCTTCGGAGGCATTGTAAATTTCGTAATATTTGAATTGGTTTTGAGGCAGTATTTTTTGATATTGTTCTCGGTAGGGGTCAAAACTTACCCCTCCATGAAAATACACCTCCAAGTTAGGCCAAACTTCCATAAGGTTTGTTTTTCCTGTTTCCTCCAACACCTTATTCATTAAAACTAGCATCCAAGAAGGGACTCCTGCAAAACTGGTCACATTTTCGTTGATGGTTTCATTGATGATGGCACTCATTTTGGTTTCCCATTCGCTCATTAAAGAAATTTTGCTGCTGGGCGTACTACTGAATTCAGCCCAAATAGGCATGTTTTCTATCAAAATAGCCGATAAATCTCCAAAGAAAGTATTGTTGTTTTCATAAATCTGAGAACTGCCTCCCAATCGTAAACTCTTTCCCAAAAACATTTCAGATTCCTCGTTGTTATTTAAATACAAACACAACAAATCTTTACTGCCTTTGTAATGACAATCTTCCAACGCCTCATTACTCACGGGAATAAATTTACTTTTGGCATTAGTAGTTCCGCTGGATTTAGCAAACCATTTTATAGGCTCTTCCCAAAGCACATTTTGCTCCCCTTTTCGAGTGCGCTCTATGTAAGGTTCTAAATCTTCATAAGTCGAAATCGGAACTCTATCCGTAAAAGTTTGATAGGATTTTATGGATTCATAATCGTATTGTTTGCCAAAAACCGTCCTTTCTGAACTTCGAATTAAGTTCATCAATAATTCTTCTTGAACTTCATTGGGATATTTTAGAAAAAGCTCAATTTGATGAATTCTTTGTTTTAAAAACCAAGAAGCGATAGAATTGATAAAGGATAAAGGCATGGGGATTTATGAATTATGAATTTAGATTAACGATTTTAGATTTGAAAATAGATTTACAAATACTAACTTTGCAATAGTACCAAAAATAGTGTTTTTTTATAAAAAACAATTCTATTTGTGTCAAATATTCTAACCCAAATGATTAGTCTTACCAACTTCAATCTACAATCTAAAATCAGCAATCTAAAATGACATACGAAGGTGTACTTTCCAAAATGCAAACCGAATTAGGTGATCCGATTCAATATTATTTGGTTTTTGAAAATAGTTTTTTGAATGTAAATCAATTATTAAACAAGGAATTGGAAATCAATTTTGTGGGGTATCAATGTTTGAATTGTGGAAAAAAGAAAAAAATATTTCGACAAGGTTTTTGTTACGATTGTTTTTACTCGAGTCCTGCAGTTGGGGATTGGATTATGAAACCCGAGTTAAGCACTGCTCATCTTGGAATTGCCGACCGTGATTTGGATTATGAAGAGAAAGTCCAATTGCAACCCCATATCGTTTATTTGGCTTTATCTAGCGAGGTAAAAGTAGGAGTAACTCGCAAAACGCAAGTGCCCACTCGTTGGATCGATCAAGGAGCAAGTCAAGCAATTTCAATTGTTGAAGTTCCCAATCGCTTTTTGGCTGGAATTACCGAGGTGGCTCTCAAAAACCATTATGCCGATAAAACCAATTGGCGCAAAATGCTGCAAAACGATGTCGTACACGTCGATCTAATTGCCGAACGTTTAAAACTCGAAAATCTAATCCCAGCCGAAGTTCAAGAATATTTTCATCTTGACAAAAACGATTTATACGAAATGCATTTTCCAGTATTGAATTATCCCAAAAAAGTAAACAGTTTGAGCTTGGACAAAATGCATAGTTTTGCCGGAAAACTAACTGGTATTAAAGGACAATACCTCATTTTTGATGATGGAACTGTTTTTAATGTTCGCAGTTTTGAAGGCTATGTGGTGCGCTTGGAAGTTTAAGTTTATAAGTAACTAAGATTCTATGTAACTAAGTTTGTGGAAATCTTAGGAACTTAGAATCTTAGAAACTCAGTAGCTTGATTAAGGTGTTTTCTTCTTAAACAAGCCATTCAACAAATCGCCTGCTTTCTTTTTGATATCTTCTTTTTGAGCATTGGTTTTAGTAGTGTCCGTATCTGTTTTTTTACCGCTGTTCAATAATTTGTCCAATTCCGAAGTTCCCTTTTTAAGCAATTTATCCGATTGTTGTTTGGCCAATTGCATTGTCAAGTTAGTCATCACCGTTTTCATATCGGTAGAAATTTTTGGATTGCTAAAATTTCCCGTCATTAGTGCTGTTACTGGAATATTGTCAAATTTGGCTGCATCAGTTGGCGACATTTTCGATATAAATGCATTCGCTTCCTTACCTAGGTATTTGGCAGGAACATTAAATTTGACGTTATAATCCATACTTTGGTCAAAACCGTGTGACCCGCCTACAACTGCTTTGATGTCTTGGTATTTGATGTCAAATGGTTTTACATTAACCTTTCCGTCTTTGAAAGTAAGTACTGCTTTTATGTCATTAAGGTTTACTTTGCTTAAATCTATAAATTTTAAATTAGAACTCAATGCTTTTAACATGGTAGAGTTTTCTGCATTAATAGTAGTCGAAAGCAATTGCCCAACCAAATCACCTGTCAGTGTTTTTAAATCAGGAGTCAATTCGGTAGCATCTAGATTTCCATTTAATTTAATGGTGGTGTTTATTTTTCCATTCACAATTCCCGCAATTGGAGCAATTTTTTTCAACATCTCCAATTGAGTGAAACTTTGTTGAATATCAACTTGGTTTAAATTAAGATTCATATCAAAAATAGGTGTTTTTCCTTTTGTAGAAACTGCACCACTAGCACCAATTGTTCCTCCGAAAATCGATGTTTTTACATTTTCTAAAGTAACTTTTTCGTCTTTGATGATCATTTTCCCTGAAACCGCTTTCAAAGTTAAATTATCATACAAAACCGTATTGGCTTTTGCCGTAAGCGTACAATTCAGGAAAGCTGGAATCTTCAAAGGTTCGGCTTTCTTGGTTTTTTGTGTTTCTTCAGTTTTAGCAATAGTGGTTGTCATAAAATCACTAACAGCCAATTGATTGGAAGTCAAATTAAAATTTCCTTTCAGCTCTTGTTTTCTAAACATAAAACCATAAAAATTATCCAAAACTCCTGTTACGCTAAGGTCACTTTTTCCGGTTTTGGCATTAAATTGTTTCAAATTCACTTGACTTGGATTAAACTGTACCAAAGCAGAACTAATGGTCATATTTTTACCATTGGCATCAGAATAATTAAATCCGGTTAAGCCTATTGTTCCTGCATTATTGATATTTTGGTATTGACTTTTCTCTACCGAAGCCATATCAAATTTGGTTGTGACATCAGCTTTCAAAATTCCCGTTAGCGGTTTGTCCATTTTTATGGGATAGGCTTTGGAAAGATTGGCCAAGTTGATGGTTCCTTTCAAAGCGGCATCTACCAATGCATTTGTGCTTATATTTTTTATGTTGGCTTTTGCATTAAAAACGTCTTGGTCTATTCTAAAAGAAAGTTTGTCCAGATTAATATAGGTATCGTTCGTTATTCCTGTTTCATTTACAATTTCAGTATCTATTACAATACTTTCAACTGATTTTGGTAAGTTCGGATATTGAAAAGAACCGTTGTTGGAACTGATTTTAAGTTTAAATTTTGGTATCGTTGAGTCTGTAAGCATACCTTTTGCAAAACCTTTTACGGTAAAATCTCCTGTGGTTTTTACACCTTCTAAACTCGATGCATAAGCCGCTGGAATCAGTCCTAAGAAGTTATTGAAGGAAGAAGTGGGTGTTTTGAATTTCAAATCATATACTTGTCCTGCATCAACCATTTGTATGAAACCGTCAAATTCTAAAGGCAATTGATTAATCAATGCTTTGTTCTCTTTAAAAGTGTATTTGCTCTTTTCTAAATCAATTTCTAATACAGCATCGAGTGACAAGACAACATTTTTCATATAATTGATTTTGCCCAGATTAAGAGATATTTTAGCCGTCGATTTGGTGTCTAAATCCAATTTTGTGTTATTAAAATCACCAGCTCCTTCGTGGTTCAAACTGTCAATAACCATTCGTACTTGTGAGGACTCATCAAAGTATTGAAACTTGAAATTTTCAATTTGGTATTTTTGGATTTTCAAAAGCATAGGGTCGCTTTTTCCGTCCTCTTTGGGTTTGTTGTCTTTTAAAGCAATATCAAAATTCCCGATTCCGTCTTTGTTAAAAATAATATTGATATAACCGTTTTTGGAAGTGATGCCTTCAATTTGCATGGCTTCTTCTTTGCTTTTAAATAATTCCTTGATGGACATTTTTAAATTCAATTCGCCTAAAGAAACCAATGTGTCACCTTCAAAAGGCGCTTTGTTGATAATTAATAATTTATCTAAGGTTACTGTCGCTTTTGGGAAGTTTTTGAACAAACTCAAGTCAGCATCCGCAAAGGAAACTTTGGCATCTACTTTTTCGTTGATGGTCTCAGTGATTTTAGCTTTTATTTGATCTTTAAAGAAATACGGAATGGCAAATAAGGAAGCAACAAGCACAACCAACACAATTCCAGCGATTTTTAATATTTTCTTTAGCATATAGGTTCGGTAAATTGGGTTATTTTTTACAAAAACAGAGGTTTATTAATTAGTTGTTTTGTAAAATTATCATACGAAGATAATATTTGTTTTTTAATGGAATGTGGTATTGCCATTCTTTAATCTTATTTTGTGATTTCGGAATGATGGCGATTTCATAAAAGAAAAACCCTTTCAAATTTGTATCTGAAAGGGTTTTAGATGGTATGTCAATATTATTAATTAATATTTATCTCAAAAGGCATTCTGGCTTGTATTCCTTTCTGCAATTGCACTTTCTTGATTTGTTGCAAAATAAAATAATTTTCTTCTCCCAATTCTTCTTTGATTAAAGCTTCTTTTGATTTTGCAAAAGGAAATTTAGCAAATATATCTGCAAAATCTTTTTCGAATTCAGGGAAGTTTTGGGTAGAATACGTTTTTATTTTGGCTAATGATGCGGCTTCTTTTAAAGCGTCATTTAGGTTTCCGATTTTGTCAACCAATCCTATTTTTAATGCCTCAGAACCTGTCCAAACACGACCTTGTGCTATAGAGTCTACTTGTGCAAAAGTCATTTTTCGGCCTTCGGCAACGTGCGTTACAAATGTTTTATAAACACGTTCTACGCCTTCAAGGGTCACGCCTTTGAATTTTTCGTTCAATGGAACAAACGGACTGTAATTGGAGTTTTCATTGGTGGTAACTTGTTCTGTATGAATTCCGATTTTAGTGGATAATTGACTAAAGTTTGGCAACACACCAAAAACCCCGATTGAACCTGTGATCGTATTTTTTTCTGCAAAGATTGTATTGGCATTACAAGCAATATAATAACCGCCCGAAGCCGCGTAATTCCCCATAGAAACTACTACTGGTTTTATTTTTTTGGTCAATTCTATTTCTCTCCAAATCAAATCCGAAGTCAAAGCGCTTCCTCCAGGGCTGTCCACGCGAAGTACGATTGCCTTAATGTCTTTGTTTTTTCTGGCTTCTTGCAAAGAACGGCGCATGGAACCTTCACCAATTACATTTACATCTCCTTCACCGCTTTGGATTTCGCCTTGAGCATAAATCACTGCAATTTGATTGTCTGTGTCTATTGATATTGATGTAGTCCCTACTTTTTGTGCATAATCAGATATGGATACTTTATTGTAATCTTCATCTGTTTCGATTTTTAAAGCTTTCTTGATGTCCTTATGATATACATCTTCATAAGCTATTATGTCGATAAGTTTGTTTGCTTTGGCCAACTCAGGAGTTCGCGCCAATAGTCCAGTCGCGATTTCATTCAATCGTGCAGTTGGTATTTTTCTGCTTTCCGAAATATCGGATATAATAGAATTCCAAACCGAATTTAATAAAGCTGTAGTTTGCTCTCTATTGGCATCACTCATATTGTTTTCTAAGAAAGGTTCAACGGCACTTTTGTATTTTCCATGACGGATAACTTCCATTTTTATTCCTGATTTTTCCTGTAAATCTTTAAAGAACATTACTTCAGTTGATAATCCCTTAAAATCAAGATCTCCGGCTGGATTTAAATAAATAGTATTGGCAACAGAGTTCAGGTAATAATCTCTTTGTGAATAATTATTGGCATAAGCCATAACAAATTTCCCTGATTTTTTAAAATCAATCAGAGCTTCTCTCAACTCTTTGCTTTGGGCTAAACCTAGTGAAGAATCTTCGTTTAAAATTGATATTCCTTTTATATCGTTGTCTGTTTTTGCTGCAGCAATAGCATTTATGATATCGGTGAGTCCAATTCCTTTTTTTTCTGAAAAAATATCCATCCAAGGGTCTTTGTATTTTCCAGCGTAATCATTGGAGATGTTTTCAAGATTCAATTCAATAACTGAATTGCTTTTTACTTCAACTCCTTCAGATTCACCTCCAAAAATGGCTCCAATGAGAATAATCCCAAAGAAGAACAGCATAAAAAAAACAAAAATTCCAATAATGGTAGCCATTACGTTTCCTAAAAATCTCATATAAATTTATTTTTCTAATAAGTAGTGAATTGTATTGATTTGTTACATTCTATGATGAAAATAAATTGCAACACTAGAGGCAAATATACTGTTTATCTAAAATTCTTTTACTTAATTTGTGCTAATTATGGAATTACAACATCAGGTCATTTTATCTCTGGGGAGCAATGAAGGCAATCGTTTGAAAAACATTGAATTATGTCTCGAATTGATTCATCAAGAAATTGGCACTATTATAAAGGTTTCAAGTTTGTATGAAACACCTTCTTGGGGTTTTGAGAGTGAAGCTTTTTTTAATTGTGCTTTGCTTTTGCATACATCCAAAACTCCAGAGCAAATTTTGGAGCAAATTTTACAAGTTGAAAAAAAGCTGGGTCGTATTCGTAATGAAAAATCCGGCTATCAATCTCGAATCATTGATGTGGATATGATTGCTTTTGAAGAAGAAATAATTAATCTTGAGCACCTTCAAATTCCGCATCCATTAATGCAAAACCGGAAATTTGTTTTGTTGCCTTTTAAGGATTTGAATGTTGATTGGCATCATCCTATTTTAAAAAAATCAATTTCAGAGTTGATTCAAATTACTCCTGATGATAGTATTTGCAAAGTAGTTCAAAAATTAGAAAGTCCTTTGGACAAAATAATACTGAATCAGTACAATTACATTGCTATTGAAGGGAATATTGGTGCTGGAAAATCAACTTTGGCTGTAAAAATGGCTCAAGATTTTAATGCCAAGACCGTTTTGGAACGTTTTGCGGACAATCCTTTTTTGCCAAAATTCTATGAAGATCAAAGTCGTTATGCATTCTCTCTTGAAATGTCATTCTTAGCGGACAGATACCAACAATTATCAGATGACTTGTCTCAATTTGATTTGTTTAAAGATTTTATTATTGCCGATTATCATATTTTTAAATCATTATTATTTTCTAAAATCACTTTAGAAGTAGATGAATTTCGTTTGTATCGTACCCTTTTTGATATTATTTATAAAGAAATGCCAAAACCCGATTTGTATATCTATTTGTATCAAAATACGGAACGGTTGTTGCAAAATATAAAAAACCGAGGCAGAAGCTATGAACAAGATATTACGGCAGAATATTTGGACAAAATCAATAAAGGATATTTGGAATATATCAAAACCCAAACCGATTTGAACGTTTTGGTTATTGATGTTTCTGATCGTGACTTTGTTGTAAATCAAATAGATTATCTTTTTATTTTAGATAAAATCCAAGAAAAAAGTAAGTTTTAATTTTTATCTTTTCAAAGAAAAATGACCTTTTACTTCTGGAATGTCTTTGTCTAATTTCAGTACATACCAATAATCTGTCGCAGGCAGAGGGTTTTTATTGAAAGTTCCGTCCCAACTACGAAAATAGGAATCTAAATGTGTTATTATTTTCCCATAACGATCAAAAAGTGTTACTTCTGCTAACGGATAATTGACTAAACCTTTAATTTCCCATACATCATTATAGCCATCATTATTTGGTGTAAAGTATTTTGGAACAATGATAACTATAAAAGTTTTTTTGTCATCACTACATTTATTGATATCTCTAACATATGCAGTTTGTAATCCGCTGGGAGCATTAGTGAATACATTTGAGTTTTGATAATTAATACCATCAATCGAGAACTCAAAATAATCTTCTTTTTGAATTAGTTCAATGCTAACTGTTGTTTCGTTAACGTTTATGTTTTTTATTTCTGGTTTGTTGTTTTCTAAAACTGTTATTGTTTTTTTACTGGTGCAGTTTTGAGGAGCTGGACTGGTTACATCAACATAATATACTCCTAAATCTGAAACGGTAATAATTTTAGAGGTCTCGGCGCCAGGTGTGGACCAAAGATAGGTCATTTTAGGAACGGATGCGTCTAATTGAACCGAACCTGGAACGCAAAGCGCAACGTGTTGATCTGTAACTGGAGGAAGGGGGTAAATCTCAATTTTGAAAGGTGTTCTTGTTAACGATAAACAATTATTATTGTTGGCTTCTGCGTAAAAAGTTGTGTTTGTGGAAACTTGTGGCGTTATATAAGTGAATCCAGTTCCTAAAGATTTACTATCAGTATTTGTTGCAAACCAATTTAATATTCCCTCACTTGCTGTAGCTTTTAGAAAAAATATACCCGAACCGCAAACAGGTGTAAGAACAGTTGTCGGAGTGATGTTTGGAATTGAATTTACTGTTACTTCAATAGCAGTTCTTTTTGTTGTGCATCCTTCATTTGTGCTTTCAACGTAATAGTTTGTTGAGGTATTTAAAATTGGAGTGGTGTAATTTGTGCCGATTCCAACACTGTTTCCTCCCACTGCTGTATCGAACCAGTTTATGGTTCCAGCCGATGTCGTTGCTTCAAGGCTACTGCTTCCTGAATTGCATATTTCAGAAGCTTTGATGCTGGTTATTGACAGTATGGTTAATGTGGTGCTGGCTGCTATTTGTGGTGTTGGGTCTCCCGGCATACCTCCATATTCTACGACATAACCTTTGGGGTAGTTAGGGTTTGTTGGGTCTTGTACTCCATAAAGCCCTAAGTCATTCCATTTTCCTTTTTGTCCATTGTCTGGATTTGTTATGTAAGCATAATTTTCTATGCCTGTTTTGAAGTCTTTTAAAACCCCTCCGTTATCAGGCTCTTTATAGTTATTCCAGTACGCAAAAGTTGTGGTGTATCCTGGTTCGTATCCGTTCCAAAAAATTGTTCCAGTTTCTGGTCCGGACTGCCATCTCCATTCTCCTTCTTTTACCGCATCACTCCCAGCAATCCAACCGTTTCCAGAGAGTTGTTCTCCAACAAATTTAGCTTCGTCTAATGTGGTAATGGTTGCTAAGTAACCTTTTAGTCCATAATATGAACTTGATTCGGCCGCTCTTTTTGCATTTCCCCATGAGATGCCAGGATCGGATACAAATTGATAATAATGCTTGGACGAAGGCAGATAATTGGATTTATCTAAATTTATGGAGAAGTTTCTGTTTCCAGTTGGTATTGCTGAGCTTGTTTTAAATTTGACATCCTTTGCTGCTTTGATAAAATCAGAATGGGGTAGCGGGTTTCCAGTTGTGCTTGAGAGTGTAAGTTTTCCCGTTTCTGTATTCCAACTTGATGTCAAATTTGGATATGAACCTGTTAGAGTTAAAATATCTTCCCCAATTACGTATCCTGATGATATTTGAATATTTATGGCGTAAATGGTATTAGATGCTGGATCATTAATATTTAGGTCCGTAATTATGTTAATGCTTGTTTGTGGGCAATAGACTTGGTTTCCAGTTGCTGTAATTATGGGTGAGACTATTTTTAAAATAGTTCTAGGTAAGTTAGAGTTTTGTGTAGAACCTTTGTAGAACCTTTTTTTTGGTGGAATATAAGCATTGCTTAGATATGTCGTATGAAATAGTATTATAAGAAAAAGGTAAAATAATTTATTTTTGAATGTAATCTCCATATTGCAAAATATAAAAAAGCATTGTAATTTTTTTTTAAAAACTTTTATGTCAAAATTATTTTGACTTTGAAATATTGAGAACTTTCAAAGTCTTGTTGATAGGTGAATCATTATGTTATCTTTTCAAAGAAAAATGACCTTTTACTTCTGGAATGTCTTTGTCTAATTTCAGTACATACCAATAGTCTGTCGCAGGCAGAGGGTTTTTATTGAAAGTTCCGTCCCAACTACGAAAATAGGAATCTAAATGTGTTATTATTTTCCCATAACGATCAAAAAGTGTTACTTCTGCTAACGGATAATTGACTAAACCTTTAATTTCCCATACATCATTATAGCCATCATTATTTGGTGTAAAGTATTTTGGTACAATGATAACTATAAAAGTTTTTTTGTCATCACTACATTTATTGATATCTCTAACATATGCAGTTTGTAATCCGCTGGGAGCATTAGTGAATACATTTGAGTTTTGATAATTAATACCATCAATCGAGAACTCAAAATAATCTTCTTTTTGAATTAGTTCAATGCTAACTGTTGTTTCGTTAACGTTTATGTTTTTTATTTCTGGTTTGTTGTTTTCTAAAACTGTTATTGTTTTTTTACTGGTGCAGTTTTGAGGAGCTGGACTGGTTACATTTACTGTAAAAATTCCTTTAGCCACAACATCTATAGTTTGTGTTACAGCACCAGTTGACCACAGATAAGTCATGTTTGGAATACCTGCGTCTAAAGTAATAGTTTTAGAAACACACTTTGCGATAGTTTGATCAGTCACAATTGGAAGCGGGTAAACGATTAAGTCAATTGGAGTTTTTGTATTGTTGATACATCCGCTATTAACGGCTTCAGCATAATAGGTAGTATTAGTGGGAATAGTTGGAGTTGTATAAGATAAACCAGTGCCCACAATACTACCGCCAATTTGTGAATACCAGTTTATGTTTCCTTCAGTAGGAGTGGCATTTAGGGTGAATAATCCTGGCCCGCAATTGGTTGAAGGTGAGTTAGTGCTTGTTATTGTTGGGGTAATGTTTATTTTAGCTTCTACTGCAGTTCTACTACTTGAACAACTTGCTGTTGCTGTTTCTACATAATATATTTTTGTATTGTTTATGCTAGGAGTGGTGAAGCTTGTGCCATTTCCAAGGTTAGTTCCACCGGTTAATTCATCATACCAATTTATAATACCAGCTGTGGCAGAGGCTTGAAGTGTTACTGTTCCAGAATCGCATCTTGATGCAGGTAAAGTACTTGTAATGGAAGCAATTGTTAGTGTAGTACTCGCAGAGAGTTGTAAAACAGGGTCTCCTGGTGTTCCACCATATTCAACAATATAACCTTTGGGTTGGTAATCGCCACTTAAATCCCCCGTGTTGGATAAGTCGTTCCAAGAACCTGCAATTCCAACTCCTGGTGCAGTGATATGTGCATAATCTTCGTCTCCTGCTTGATTGGGTTCGTTGGAATTCCAAAAGGCAAAATTAGGACTAGAGCCATTAGAGGTTCCGTTCCAGAAAACAGTGCCAGCTTCGGGACCAGTTATCCATTTCCATACATTTTCTGTCTCAGCGTCGCTACCACCAATCCAACCTGCTCCTGGGGCCTGTTTTCCTGCTAACTGTGCTTCATCTGCAGCTGTAATAGTAGCTAGGTATCCTTTTAAACCATAATACGTTTTGATATCAGCGGCCGATTTTGCATCGGTCCAAGTGATACCTAAATTAGGAACATATTCATAATAATGACCATTTCGAGGTAAATAATTGGCTTGACCTATACTGATTGAAAAATTCCTTGTACCTGATGGGTTAGTCGAAGAGTTGCTAAACTGAACATCTTTAATAGCACTCACAAAATCGGTATAGGTTACCGCTGTCCCATTAGTCGGGCTTTTTAAAGTTAACTTTCCTTCACTTGCATTCCAGCTACTTGTAATAGTAGGGTGTAAAATGGCATTGTTAAGGGATAATTGGTCCTGTCCATTTATATAACCTGATGAAATTTGTATATAAATTGCATCAGTAGAAGTATCATCTGGGTCGATAATATTGATAGTGGTTGCAATGTTTACGCTTGTTAAAGGGCAATAGGTTTGATTATCAGTTGCAGTAACTATTGGAGCTACGTTTGCAAGAAAATCAGCTTTGCGTTTTTGTTTTAAGAAAGAAGTTGTAAATCCCTTTTTGGGAGGGACGTTATTGGTATTTTTAGCATTACAAATGGTATAGGGTGTAAGTACTAAAAGTATTAATATGTAGAAATGCGTATAAATTTTCATTTTATAAAAATAAGCATTTTTAACAAGTCGATTAAGTTTGTTGTAAAGATTCTTAGATAAAAAAATGCATTTTTACAAAATAACTTTTAATTGTTAAATTGTTTAAACAAATCCCAAACCACAATCCCAGCACTAACTGAAATATTTAAGGAGTGTTTGGTTCCCAATTGTGGAATTTCAATACAGCCATCGCATAGTGCAACAGCTTCTTGCGCTACACCATAGACTTCATTGCCAAAAATTAAAGCGTATTTTTTATTTTTTTCGACTTTAAAATCTTGAAGAAAAATGGCGCTCTCCACTTGCTCAATGGCTAGTGTTGTAATATTTTCTTTTTTTAAATCGGCAATAACTTCTAAAACGTTTTGGTGGTGTTCCCAAGTGACAGTTTCGGTGGCACCTAGAGCTGTTTTGTGAATTTCTTTATTTGGAGGTGTGGCAGTGATGCCGCACAATATTATTTTTTCTATCAAAAAAGCATCAGCTGTTCTAAAAACGGAACCTATGTTATGTAAACTGCGAATATCATCTAGAACTAAAATTAAAGGTGTTTTTTTGGATTCTTTAAAATCTTCTATTGATTTTCTATCTAATTCGCTGTTTTCTAGTTTTCTCATTGTTTGGATAATGGTTTATAAAAAAGGCCTCCTAGAATAAGGAAGCCTTTTTTTATAGTTTAAAAAAGTACTATTAGCTTTTTGTAGTAGGTGCAGCATCTGGTAAAACAGTTCCTTTTATAGTAAGTGTTTTTGTAGGTTGACCAGTAGCGTTTGAGGTTACAATTACTTGTTTTGTAAATGGACCAACTCTGTCAGTAGCATATTTCACTCCGATAACGCCTTTTGCTCCAGGAGCAATAGGTTCTTTTGGAGTAGACGGTACAGTACAGCCACAAGTTCCTTGAGTGTTTGTGATGATTAGTGCTTTGTTTCCATTATTAGTAAATACAAACTGACGGTTACCATCAGCATTGTGAGCTACAGTTCCATAGTCAATTGTTTCGTTTTCAAAAACCATTCCAGCTCCTTCTACTTTTGGTAAAGCAGGAACTGTTGTTTTTGTTTTTTTACTCTTTTTTGAAGTATCCTGAGCATTAGAAGTCGTTACTCCTAAAACTGTTAGCATAGCTAATAGAAATATTTTTTTCATAGTATTTTTTGAATTATTTCACAAATTTACACAAAGAAACAAAATTGTAGAGTAAATATTTCTTAAAAGTAAATTAATTTTTTTCGTCTTAGTTTTTTGCGGTATAAAATTATAAATTCGCTGAGTTTTTTATTCACACAAATACAACAATTTTGGCAGCAAAAGATAAGATAGTTAAAGAGACTCCATTAATGAAGCAATACAACGAAATCAAAAGGAAATATCCTGATGCTTGTTTGTTGTTTCGGGTTGGGGATTTTTATGAAACTTTTGGAGAAGATGCCGTTCGGGCTTCAAAAATTCTGGGGATTACATTAACCAAAAGAGGAGCTGGTTCCGAAACAGAGACTGCGCTTGCTGGTTTTCCTCATCATTCTATTAATACCTATTTGCCAAAATTAGTAAAAGCGGGACTTCGGGTGGCTATATGTGATCAACTCGAAGATCCTAAAATGACCAAAACTATTGTTAAGCGAGGCGTTACAGAATTGGTTACTCCCGGGGTTTCTATGAACGACGAAGTGTTGCAGTCCAAAACCAATAACTTTCTTGCGGCTATTTATTTTGCGAATAAAACTATTGGTGTTTCATTTCTGGATGTTTCTACGGGTGAATTTCTCACTGCTCAAGGGAATGCTGAATATATTGACAAATTGCTTCAGAATTTCAATCCTTCTGAGGTTTTAATTCCAAAAAACAACAAAAATGATTTCCGCGAAATTTTCGGTGAAGATTTTCATAATTTCTACTTGGAAGATTGGATTTTCAAAGAAGATTACGCCTTTGAGACATTGACCAAACATTTTCAAACAGTTTCTCTAAAAGGTTTTGGAATCGAAGAATTGAGTGAAGGAATAATTGCATCGGGTGCCATTCTTTATTATTTGTCCGAAACGCAACACAATAGAGTGCAACACATTACTTCCATTCAACGTATTGCAGAAGATGCTTATGTTTGGATGGATCGATTTACGATTCGCAATCTTGAATTGTATCACAGTTACAATCCGAATGCAGTTACGCTTTTGGATGTGATTGACAAAACGCTTTCGCCAATGGGAGGCCGTTTGTTGAAACGCTGGTTGGCTTTGCCTCTAAAGGATAGTAATAAAATAAAAAGCCGCCATCAAGTAGTTTCTTATTTAAAAGATAATCAAGATATTCTAAAAAGTATTCAAAGTCAAATCAAACAGATTTCAGATTTGGAACGATTGATTTCTAAAATTGCCACTGGTAAGGTTTCGCCACGAGAGGTGGTTTATTTGAAGGAATCTCTGGATGCTATTATTCCAATTAAGGCTTTGGCTTTGTCAAGTCCGCAGGAAGCAGTTAAAGTAATTGGTGATAGTTTGCACAGTTGCGATTTGTTGCGCGAAAAGATAAAAACCACTTTGAATCAAGATGCGCCTGTAGCGGTAGCCAAAGGAAATGCCATTGCAAAAGGAATTAATGAAGAATTGGATGATTTGCGTGCAATCTCTACTTCTGGAAAACAATTTTTGGAAGGAATCGAAAAAAGAGAATCGGAACGAACGGGTATCTCCTCTTTAAAAATATCATTTAATAATGTTTTTGGATATTATATCGAAGTCAGGAATACGCATAAAGATAAAGTTCCTTCCGAATGGATCAGAAAGCAAACACTTGTTAATGCGGAGCGTTATATTACTGAAGAATTAAAAGAATACGAAACCAAAATACTAGGAGCCGAAGAGAAAATTCATAAAATTGAAAGCGATTTGTTTGAGCAACTAGTGAGTTGGATTGCTACCTATATTAAACCCGTTCAGATGAATGCCAATCTCGTAGCGCAATTGGATTGTTTGTGCTCATTTACACAATTGGCAATCGAAAACAAATATGTTTGCCCAGATATTGATGAAACATTCGAGCTCGAAATCAAAAATGGTAGACATCCTGTAATTGAGAAGCAACTTCCAGTTGGAATGCCTTATATTGCAAATGATGTTTTCTTGGATAGAGAAACCCAACAATTAATTATGATTACCGGACCCAATATGTCGGGTAAGTCGGCAATATTGCGTCAGACTGCTTTGATTGTTCTGCTTTCGCAAATGGGAAGCTTTGTCCCTGCCGAAAGTGTTCGGATGGGAATTGTAGATAAAATATTTACTAGAGTAGGGGCTTCGGATAATATTTCGATGGGTGAATCCACTTTTATGGTCGAAATGAATGAGACTGCTTCTATCTTGAATAATATTTCAGATAGAAGTTTGGTTTTGTTGGATGAGATAGGACGAGGAACAAGTACCTATGACGGAATTTCAATTGCTTGGGCTATTGCTGAGTTTTTGCATGAGCATCCATCCAAACCCAAAACTTTGTTTGCTACACATTATCATGAATTGAACGAAATGAGTGAATCAATGCCTCGCATTCAGAATTACAATGTTTCGGTTAAGGAACTTAAAGATACGGTGCTTTTTATACGTAAATTGGTTAAAGGTGGAAGTGCGCATAGTTTTGGAATTCACGTGGCAAAAATGGCAGGAATGCCTCAGATCGTTATTTTGAAAGCTCAGAAAATGTTAAAGAAACTTGAGAAAAACCATTCTAGTGATGCTCTTGTAGGTATCAAATCAGACAAGGAAGAGATGCAAATGAGTTTCTTTAATTTGGATGATCCATTGTTGGAAGAAATTAAAGAAGAGATTGTGAATTTAGATATCAATACCATAACGCCTGTTGAAGCATTAATGAAGCTTAATGAAATAAAAAGAATGTTGTCAAGGAAGTAGGCGGTTAGTAATCAGTGATCCGTTTTTTTACTTTTATTGGTAAGAACAATGTAATCCTGTTTTGGTACAGTTTTTAATTTAAATTGCTATTGCTATTGCTATTGAAATAATTTTTTGAATATAAATATATCGTTGTCAGAACGTTAAATTTTATCTTTATTTTTTTTAAAAAAAAGACTTGTGTAATTGAATAAATGTTCTAAATTTGCAACCGCAAACAAGTTTAACAAACTCTACTGGCTAATAAAATTAGGTGAGTTAATACAAGAGATGTTTGTGGTTCTTTAAAAAAATGAAATGCGAAAATAGCTCAGTTGGTAGAGCGCGACCTTGCCAAGGTCGAGGTCGCGGGTTCGAGCCCCGTTTTTCGCTCTATATTGCATAATACTCAAATCTTGTATTTAGTTTTTTTATAAATTAGATATATACTTAAAAGTATAATACTTTTTTGGTGTTGTATTTATTCTTTTTAAATTTGATTTATAATTAAAAGGTGTGATACTCAGATGGTGTTGTGTTTAATTATTTTTTTTTTTAAATTAAATATAAAACTGTAAAGTATAATGTTCGGATGGTGTTGTATTTAATTAATTTTTTTAAAAAATTAAATATAAAACTGTAAAGTATAATGCTCGGATGGTGAAATTGGTAGACACGCTGGACTTAAAATCCAGTGAACAGCAATGTTCGTGCGGGTTCAAGTCCCGCTCTGAGTACTAAAAAGCTTCAAACTATGTTTGAAGCTTTTTTTATTTAAAAAAATGATGGCTGTATAATTTTGTTTTTATTTTAGATTTGAAGTATAGGAATCTAAGTGTCTAATAATCTAAAATCTAAATTTAAATGGGTGCTTTTGTGATAAGTAAAAGGTTTGATGATCAATATAAATTTGTGTTTACTTCTAGAAAGGGGAAAGTAATTTTTACTAGTATGCGATATGAGCTTAAATTTGAATGCGAAGAAGCGATAGAATATTTTAAAAACAACATCGAACTGGCTACTTTTACTAAATTCAAATCACCTGGGAATAAGTATTTTTTTAAATTGTTTTTAGACGGAGCTCAAATTGCGCTAAGTAGAAAATATACCACAGAATTAAGGGTTCAAAAAGGTATTGATGAAATTGTAAAGTACGCATCGATTTCTGAAATATTAGATTTTTCTGATAATGACTTGATATTTGTTGATTGATTGTTATTGGTTCAATTTGAAGAAAAAAAAGACACCAACTCGATTTTGAATTGGTGTCTTTTTTTTGTGGTAAATTTTCGCAATAGGGCATAAAAAAAGCTGTATACAAAATATACAGCTTATTTTTCTTTGCGTAATTTGAAATTACTTAGCAGCTGGAGCTTCAGCAGCTGGAGCAGCAACAGCAGCAGCAGAATCAACTACTACAGCAGCAGTATCAGCAACAACAGCAGCAGTATCAGCAACAACAGCAGTAGAATCTACAGCTACAGTTTCTTCAGCAGCAGCGTCAGCTTTTTTACATGATACAACAGTTAATACAGCAACAACAGCTAAACTTAAAAATACTTTTTTCATCTTAATTTAATATAAAGGTTAATTATTAATTCGTGGCAAAGATATAAAATTTTTAATATGTAAAATATTTTTTCATTTATTTTTTTAAAATAATTTTCTATCAGGACGTTAGCTTTTCTTATTAATATAAAAAAAATAAGAATATGTTTATAAATTATAATTAATCGCCTAATTTTTAGGTTTAATTTGAAGTTTAATTTTTTTGTTTATAATTTTATAAGTTTCTAATTTGGGCTAAAATTGTATCTGTTGCTCCTTTGTTTTTTTGAACAAAAGTGTTGCAAATTTCGCCTTTTTTAATTCTTGTATCTTTGTTTAGAATTAAGGTTGAAAATACTTGATTTAATTCGGTATAGTTCACAATGGAAGTACATCCGTTTAAATTGACTAATTTTATAGCTTCATCAAAATGGGAGTAATTTGGACCAATAACGATAGGAATACCAAAAGTAGCGGGTTCCAGAAGATTATGCACACCTGGGTTTCCAAAACCTCCGCCAACATAGGCAATGTCTCCATAACTATAGATTTTAGTCAAAATGCCAATAGTATCTATTATAAAAACATCATATTGAGATAGTTCTGTATTTTCTTTATCTGAAAATAAAATTGTTTTTTTTGTTATACTGCTTTTTAATTGTTGTATTTGCTCTGTTTTTATATTGTGAGGAGCGATTATGAATTTTACAATTTCCCTGCAATTATTGATGTATTCTACTAGTAAAGCTTCATCTTTAGGCCAAGAACTTCCAATTACAATTGTGGTTTTGTTGTTTTTGAATTGAGCTATAAAGTCTAATGTATTGTCTTTTTCTAATATGGCAACAACTTGGTCAAATCGAGTGTCGCCAGAAACTGTAACATTGGTTTTTCCTAATTGAGTAATTAGTTTTTTGGAATTTTCATTTTGTACAAAAAAGTGAGTAAAAGTATCAAGGGCTTTTCTATAAAATCCACCGTACCATTTAAAAAACAATTGCTTTTCTCTAAAGATACCCGAAATCAAATAAGTCGGTATTTTTTGATTTTGTAATTGATCCAGATAATTGATCCAAAACTCATATTTAATAAAGAAGACAAGTTCAGGATGTACTAATTTTAAAAACTGTTTTGCATTTTTCGGTGTGTCCAAGGGGAGGTAAACCGTTACATCTGCATCAGCATTGTTTTTTCGGACTTCATAACCAGAAGGAGAGAAAAAAGTGACTACAATTTTATGATTGGGATATTTGTCTTTAATTTTTTTGATTACGGGTAAGCCTTGTTCGTATTCGCCCAATGAGGCGGCGTGAAACCATATCGTTTGATCCTGTTGGGTTATTTTTTGCTCCAAAATAGTAAAAACCTCTTTTCTACCTTCCACAAAAAGCTTCATTTTTGGACTGAATAGCGCTATGATTTTTAATAATGATTGGGCGAAAATAATGGTTAAATTATAAAGAAAATGCATTTTTATTTTTTTTGTAAAAATACATTTTCTTTGTGTTATTTTCTTTCTTAAAATTCTTTAAAATTATACTTGAACTAAAGATTCTTCTTAGATTGGTTTTTATATTAAAGTGCTCGTATATTTTCTATTGGTTTCATTGGTTTAAACTCTTTAAATAACTATTTTTGTTGTGCTTGTTTAGATGGACTGATTTACATTTAAAATTTGTTTAATAACGAGTTTACTTCTATTAATTGATTCTATGAAATGCATAGAATGTTAAAAAAGAATACATGAAAAAAATACAAATGGTTGACTTAAAAAGTCAATACGATAAAATTGCAGTAACTGTAAATGCTTCAATTCAAGAAGTCTTGGATACCAATACTTATATTAATGGACCACAAGTTCATGCTTTTCAAAAATCTTTAGAAGAATATCTAGATGTAAAACATGTAATTCCTTGTGCCAACGGTACAGATGCTTTACAGATTGCTATGATGGGGTTGGACTTAAAACCAGGGGATGAAGTTATTACTGCCGATTTTACATTTGCTGCTACCGTTGAGGTAATTGCTTTGTTGCAATTAACACCTGTATTGGTAGATGTTGATTTAGTAAACATGAATATCTCCATTGAGGCTATCAAAAAAGCGATTACTCCAAAAACGAAAGCTATTGTGCCAGTGCATTTGTTTGGTCGTGCAGCCAATATGGAAGCTATTATGGCTATTGCCAAAGAATATAATCTATTTGTAATCGAAGATAATGCTCAAGCAATTGGAGCCAATTGTAAATTTTCTGATGGAACAAAAAAGAAAGCAGGTACAATTGGACATGTTTCCTCAACATCTTTCTTTCCTTCAAAAAACCTAGGATGTTATGGCGATGGTGGCGCAATTTTCACCAATGACGATGCTTTGGCTCACAAACTTCGAGGTATTGTAAATCACGGAATGTACGAGCGTTACCATCATGACGTAGTAGGAGTAAATTCTCGTTTGGATAGTATTCAAGCGGCTGTTCTTAATGCAAAATTGCCTTTGTTGGATTCTTACGGAAAAGCAAGGCAAGATGCAGCCAGAAAATATACCGCTGCTTTTGAAGGACATAAAAATATTGTCGCTCCAACTATTTGTGACATTTGCGATTGTCATGTTTTTCACCAATATACTTTGAGAATTGTTGATGCCAATAGAGATGGTTTGATGCAACATTTGTTAAACAAAGGAATTCCTTGCGCCATTTATTACCCTATTCCATTGCACTCCCAAAAAGCGTATTTGGATGTGCGTTACAAAGAAGAAGATTTTCCAGTTACAAACCAATTAGTTAAAGAAGTTATTTCATTGCCAATGCATACAGAATTAGACGATGAACAAATTAAATTCATAACCGATAGCGTTTTAGAGTTTTTAAAATAAAAAAAAAACACAGAATAAAGAACATAGTATAAAGAAAAGAGAATAAAGAGAATGGATTTGTTTAGTAATCTATTTTCTATTCTCTTTTTTCTATTTTCGACAAAAGAAACATCAAATATGAAAATACTAGTAACAGGGGGATTGGGATTTATTGGTTCGCATACTGTAGTCGAATTGCAAAATGAAGGATTTGAAGTGGTAATTATTGATAACCTTTCCAATTCGTCTGAAGAAGTATTAAAAGGGATTGTTGCCATTACGGGGAAAACACCACTGTTTGAAAAATTGGATTTGCGCGAGAAGAAAAACGTACAAGATTTTTTTCAAAAGCATAATGATGTTCTAGGAGTGATTCATTTTGCAGCTTCCAAAGCAGTTGGAGAAAGCGTTGAGAATCCTTTGCTTTATTATGAAAACAACATTGGGACACTGGTTTATATCCTGCAAGAACTAGAGAAAAAACCTGAAGCTAATTTTATATTTAGTTCGTCCTGCACCGTTTATGGTCAAGCCGAAAAAATGCCAATCACCGAGAATGCGCCCGTTCAACAACCAATGTCTCCATACGGAAACACCAAAAAAATAGGCGAAGAAATAATTCACGATGTGGCAAAAGCAACAAATATCAAAGCAATATTGTTACGCTATTTCAACCCAATTGGATCGCATCCGTCGGCTGAAATTGGAGAATTACCAATAGGAGTTCCTCAAAATTTAGTACCATTTATTACTCAGACTGGTTTTGGCTTGCGTCAAGAATTATCTGTTTTTGGCGATGATTACCCAACTCCTGATGGAACCTGTATTCGCGATTATATACACGTAGTCGATTTGGCGAAAGCCCACGTAATAGCCTTACAGCGTTTGTTGAACAAAAATAATTTGGATAAAGTAGAGACTTTCAATCTTGGTACAGGAACGGGAAGTTCAGTGCTGGAAGTGATTCACAGTTTCGAAAAAGTAAGCGGTAAAAAACTTCCCTATAAAATTGTTCCCCGCAGAGAAGGTGACATCACGTCTGCTTACGCCAATACCGATAAAGCAAATAATGTCCTAGGTTGGAAAGCACAGTCCACCTTGGATGAAGCAATGACGAGCGCTTGGAAATGGGAACAGAAGATTCGTTCGTAGAGACGTACTACATTGCCTCTTTACGCCTTACAAAATCCCAAACTATCAATCGATAATTTGGGATTTTTTTATGTTAGTATTTATCATAACAGATTTAACGCAGCGCTAACATCAATTGAAGTGAAATTGAATTTATTTGTTAAAAATAATAAGTATGGTCTTAAGTAATCTTTTAAGAAGCGTGTTTTTTGTGTGTGGTGCATTTTTATTATTGTCTTTTGATCAGGTTGATCAAAATGATAAAGCACAAGTAAATGCAAAGTATCCTACTCTAACAGGAGCAAATCCTATTATAGTTGCTCATCGTGGTGCATCGGGTTATTTACCGGAACATACCATTGAAGGGTATACTAAAGCCATAGAAATGGGAGCCGACTTTATCGAGCCCGATTTGGTTATGACAAAAGACGGTCAATTGGTAGTGCGTCACGAGCCGATGTTATCAGGGACAACAAATGTTTCTGACATTCTCGCTTTCGCATCAAAAAAAAACACAAAAAATATTGATGGTGCAATGGTAACCGATTGGTTTGTTTCTGATTTTACTTTAGCAGAAATCAAACAGTTAAAAGCAAAACAGGCTTTTGCAGAACGGTCACAAAACTACAATAATTTGTATGCCATTCCCACATTTGCGGATGTGATTGCTTTGGCCAAACAAAAATCTGCTCAAACAGGACGGATCATTGGAATTTATCCTGAAACAAAACATCCTTCTTTTCATGAAGCGCTAAACTTAAAAATCACGGATAAACTGTTAGAAGTTTTGACAGCTGAAGGTTGGAATAATGCCTCATCTCCCGTTTATATACAATCTTTCGAGGTTTCTAATTTGCAATACATCAGAAGCAAATCTTCTGTGAAGATTATTCAATTGTTAGGCTGTTACGATGTGGCACTGAATGGAGATTTGATTTTTACGGTTCCTGCAGGTGAAATTATTTCTGATGGTATGCCTTATGATTGGTATTTAAAAGGAGATACTAGAAATTATGGTTTTTTTAGAACTCAAGCTGGTTTAGATTTTGTTAAAACCTATGCTAATGGTATTGCTCCGTGGAAGCCATTTATTATTTCGTATATAGGGACTGATGCAAATAAAGATGGTAAAGCCGATGATATAAATGCAGACGGGAAAGTTGATGATTCCGATAAAGAGGCGTTGCCGCCAAGCACGTTAATTTTGGATGCACATAAAAAAGGGTTACAGGTGCATGCATATACTTTTAGAAGTGAAGGGAGACGCTTATTGCATAACTATTATAACAATCCAATTCTAGAATACCAAGCTTTCTATAAATTAGGATTAGATGGTTTGTTTTCTGATTTTACAGATATGGCTGTTCAGGCAAGATAATTTCTAATAGTTTGATTTTTTTTGTTTTAAAGAATTAATTGTAAATTCGTTATATAAATAATGAGCCATGAATTCAAAAAAAGAAAATCCGAAAGTTAATAAAGTAGAAGAACCTTCTATAGTTTATGAATCTGCGAAAGTGAAGTTCAAAGGAATAGACAGAGCTACTTTTGATTTTGATGAAGAAGTGAGAAATGGCTATACTCCTGAAGAATTTAAGGCTGAAATGCATAAAAGAATAAAAGGATGGTGTTAAAAACAAAGTAGAGATGCACTGCAGTGCATCTCTACAAGAAAAAAACAAAAAATCCCCACAAACATTAGTTCATGAGGACTTTATGATATGTTTATTTTCTAAAATCTGCAATCTGCAATCTAAAAATTAAGCATTCGCAGTTGCAGCTTCTTTATCAATTTTTCCAATCAAACCAGCCAAAACCTTTCCTGGACCTACTTCAGTAAACAATGTAGCGCCATCGGCAATCATTTGTTGAACCGATTGTGTCCAACGTACAGGAGCTGTCAATTGAATAATTAAGTTTTTCTTGATCTCGTTTGCATCAGAAACAGCCGAAGCGGTTACATTTTGATACACTGGACAAATTGGAGCAGAGAATGTAGTCGCTTCAATGGCTGCAGCCAATTCTTCTCTTGCAGGTTCCATCATTGGTGAGTGAAAAGCGCCGCCAACAGGTAATAACAAAGCACGTTTTGCGCCAGCGACTTTCATTGCTTCACAGGCTTTTTCTACTGCTGTGGTTTCTCCTGAGATTACTAATTGTCCTGGGCAGTTATAATTAGCAGCCACAACAATACCGTCGATAGATGCGCAAACTTCCTCAACGATATTGTCTGCCAATCCTAAAACGGCAGCCATTGTTGAAGGTTTGATTTCACAAGCTTTTTGCATTGCCAAAGCACGTTGAGAAACCAATTTCAAACCATCCTCAAAAGACAAAGCGCCATTGGCAACCAAGGCAGAAAATTCACCCAAAGAGTGTCCTGCTACCATTTCTGGTTTGAAATCTTCCAATGTTTTTGCTAAAATAACGGAGTGTAAAAAAACGGCTGGTTGTGTAACTTTGGTTTCTTTCAATTCTTCTGCAGTTCCTTCAAACATGATGTCTGTGATGCGGAAACCCAAAATTTCATTCGCTTTTTCGAATAATTCTTTTGCCAATGGGGAGTTTTCATATAAGTCTTTTCCCATTCCTGTGAACTGTGCGCCTTGACCCGGAAATACGTATGCCTTCATATATTTATTTTTTATTTATAAAAGTTTAAAGTTCCCCTCAAAAAGGAAACTAAAAATCGTCTGCAAAAGTACTATTTTTTTTAGGAGCAGCAATTTTTTGGGTATCAAGAACAGTTGTCCTGCTGTCATTCCAATCTTTTTGCTCGCCGAAAAAGCGTTCAAAAAGGATTTTCCCTTCCATCAGGGCTAAATGAGATTGTTTTTTATTTCAAAAGAAAATCGAACAAGTACTGTATTTAACCTATTTATAATCAAATTTTCATGGGTTTTTATTTTGTATATTTGGTAGTATTTCCTTTCTGAAAATTGTAGTTTTTTTATTTGTCTTTTTTTAACTCATAACCTATTTATAAAATTATTTGTATAGGTTAGGAAATAGAATTTATCCTTTACGATTTAATTAATATATTTTCTTGAAACACCCAAATGCGTTTGCATATTGTTTTATAATTTAAAATGAAATTTATGAAAGTCTGTGTTATCCGAAAGAGTATAAAGTTTTTGCCAGATTCCAGTAGAGTAATTGCTCGATATTTTATGAGCGGTGAAGAACGGACCAAAGAATTGATTGGTCGTATATTGGCAATGAGCAATCAACAGGTCAATCATACTTTGGAACAAATAAACAGAGAGTTTGCAAGGCGGCATCGAAATATCTCCTCTTTGTTTTTTAAACATTGCGGAAATGTTCGAACTTTAATTGAAGAAATGCAAGTCAATTTTGAGGAACTGTCTGAGGAGAGAAAAATGCTTATTGGGTCTTATCTTACTATGGAATATTCCATAGAATCAGCTGCATTTTTTAACCCTTCCATTGTTGAAGACTTTGACCAGTCGAGTTTAGAAAAAGGAGAGAAACGTGTAGTGATTTCGTTTCGGGCTACAGGAGAAGGTCATGTTTCTTCCATTGTATTTAGAAGAGGAATTATAGACAAAGACAATAATCTAAGGATGATGCGAATTGGAGACAGTATTGATAAGGCTGAAGTTTCGTATAAATTAATGTTCAATAAAAAAAGGATTTTGTCCAAATTGGCAGAAATGCATACACTAGACATTTATTCTCCTTTAATGTTAGATTTGCCTGATGTCTTTGAATATTCTGTGTTTAAGGATTTACTAAATGCAGAATTAATCAATCCAAATATAAGCAAAGAGAAAAAAGAAGCGTATGAAGAAGTGATTTGGTTGCTGGATTCGTTTTATGACATACAATTCAAGCATGATTCTGATATTTCTGAACGAGTTATTTTTCCAATTTACGAAGCTGAGAGTCGTGGGATCGAAGATGCTCGTTTTGTTCGTTTTGTTGATGATGATGGTTCCGAAAGTGTAATGGGAACTTATACAGCTTATAATGGACATTCGATACTTTCAAAATTAATTACCACTGAAGATTTTTACACCTTTCGGGTAATGCCTTTGTATGGTGAAGGGTCACAGAGCAAAGGGATGGCATTGTTCCCTAAAAAGATTAATGGTAAATATGCCATGCTGGGAAGATTAGATGGAGTTAATAATTACCTAATGTATTCGGGACGATCCAACGAATGGAAAAAACCTCAAATTATTCAACGCCCTGAATATCCATGGGAATATACGCAAATTGGGAATTGTGGGTCGCCTTTATGGACCGAAGAAGGTTGGCTGGTTATTACACACGGAGTAGGAGCGATGAGGAGGTATTGTATCGGAGCTTCTTTGTTTGATTTAGATGATCCTTCCAGAGAAATTGGAAGACTAGACGAGCCATTGCTTACTCCTTTGGAAGATGAACGAGAAGGATATGTGCCCAACGTAGTCTATTCTTGTGGTTCTATAATTCATAATAACAGTCTTATTTTGCCTTATGCGGTATCCGATTATTCATCGACTTATGCGGTAATTGACATGACTGAATTGCTTGAAGCTTTAAAAAACAGTAAAAAAGTAGTTGCTTAGTATTAGCATAATCTTAAATTGGCCTAGAATTACAAATGACCAATAATAATTGAAATAAGTTAGCATTGAGTTTTGATTCATATAGTGAATGTGAATTCAGCTAATCTTTTTTATTATTTAAAAACCTATTTTAAAAAAATGACCGAAAAAGAAAAAATGCTTTTGGGCGAAATCTATTTTGCCAATGACAAGCAACTCATAGAAGAACGCACCAAAGCAAAAAAATTATTGCATAAATTGAATGTTACAGAATATATGATGAATGGTAGATCACGTGCCATTCTGAGAGAGTTAATGCCCAATTCTCATAAACGATTGTATATTGAACCGCCATTTCATTGTGATTATGGGTTCAATATTCATTCGGGAGAGAATGTATATTTCAATGTCAATTGTGTGGTTTTGGATACTATGAAGGTAACCATTGGCAACAATGTTTTCTTTGCTCCAGGCGTTCATATTTACACCGCAACCCATCCGCTCAATGCTGTAGAAAGAAGAACTGTTGAAAGTTCGAAATCCGTAAACATTGGCGATGATTGTTGGATAGGAGGGAATTCTGTGATTTGTCCCGGAGTAACTATTGGAGCTGGTAGTGTTATTGGAGCCGGATCAGTAGTAACCAAAGATATTCCTGAAAATTCCTTGGCAGTTGGTAATCCTGCTAAAGTAATTCGGAAATTGAATGGGGATTAGTTTTTTTGTTTGTGTAAAAGTTTAATTCCGAGAGTTTTTGTAAGTTAATCAGTATTTTTTAATGTTTAAAGTAAGTAACGAGAATGAAGAGTTGAAAATCTGTTTTTTGTGTCGTTAGGTACTAAAAATTGGTAGTTAATCCCAGATTCCGCATTAGAAATCTACTTCATCTGAATTCTTCTTCAAAACCAAGAACTTTTTTCAGCTTTTATATTTTACATTGGAGTTCAAGATACGCTTCGCTTGATTCTCCTATTTTTAAATTCAAAATACAAAAGTATTACATCTTCAAAAATAGTCCGTGAGCACCTGCTTTTGTTGAATAATTCAGTTTCGTGACGAAGTCTAATGCGGGTTCTGGGTTAATTAAATTTGAAATGCTCTCTATGTTCCGTAGAGCCTATGCATTTTTACATAATTAGATCTAAATGGAGATTGTTTAGACCCAACGAGACAAAAATGTAGATGAAATTTTTGTGTCAATATTTAGTGCCTAACACCACATTTGAACCCTTAATTTGCATTAATAATAATGTTCTATAAATTTGAGGACTTTAAATATTAATCCTATTAATAAAGCACTCATTCTACATCAAGTATTAATGAAAAGCCCTAATGTTTTAACTTAGGGCTTGTTATTTTTTTTATTTTTAATCGGGTATATGTTTTGAGATTAAGTGATTGTTTTTTTTATAAATTATAAAGTTTTTATTGATTAATACCATAGTAAAATATAAAGACATTCAAAAACATAAAAAACAGAGCAGGTAGTGAAACCCAAAGGCTGTCTTTAAGTTTTAGTCTAACAATTAGTCCCAAAAACATTAAAAGGGCTAGTCCACCAGAAGAGAGTAAAAGCAATGGTTTATAGCTCCAATATCCAATCAATAATCCAATAGCACCCAAAATTTCTAAAACTATCACCAGCAAACCCAATTTTTCTAATTGAAAACGCTTAAATTCCATTTTCATATGGGTTCCAGTAAAGTATATAGTTCCATAAATCAAAAAAGAGATTCCCGAAAAGAAAGTGCAAAAAGTATATAAAGTCATAATTATATGAGTTTGGCCGAGTTTAGAGCAATAAAAACGCTCAATAAAAGCAGTAGTAAAGAGGGTAAACGTTGTTTGAAAGGGTTTCCTGCTTTAAAGTGAAAATATTGCGCAGCTATCATGAAGAATCCCATAAGAGCTGCAGGAATCGTGACTAGTGATTCGTACCATATGCCTACTATTAATAAAGTGGCTAGAACCGTTTTTGCAAAACCCACAAAACTTCTGGTAACATCGTTCAAACCAAACTGTTTAAATTCCTTGATTACGTTGTGTATTCTAAATATCCAAACAAAGGCAACTGATGCGGCTAAAATAATTTGAGCTGTAATTACTAAATTTGTCATTATTATTTAATTTAAAGATTACTAATTAATTTTGCTTGATAATTCCAATTTGAAGTAAAATTATTTTTTAATATTTTTTCGTTTATCTATGATAAATCTTCAATTAAAATCATTTTTAACGTTCCGTTTTTTGTACCTGTATGCTTTGTGATACCATAAGATTTTTATAAAGCAGATAATTTTATAACTCAAATATATAGAATTTGTATTCAACTTCCAACAACTAAATTATTTAGATAATTTGTGTAATAATGCAATAGTTCTAAAAAAAAAGAAACTGTGATGCCAGTTGATTGATTTTGTATTGATTTTAGAAAAAAAGTAAAAAATAGGATGTATTTTTTACTTTTTTTCTACATTATAATTGTTTTCAATCTTATTTTTTTATAAAGTCTCTAACACGAAATGTGCTAATCTTTAAAGTTTAAAAAAATTAAGGCTTTTTGATTTAGTACGCTATTGGGATTTCCATTAACAGAAACTTTGCGTCTGTTGTTGCTTTGATGTCCAAAGTTTCGAAATCAGTTATACCTAAACCATCACGAGTCTCCAATTCCTGACCGTCAACAGTAATTGTTCCTGAAATCACAAAAACATACATGCCATTTCCTTCTTTTTTTAGTTCGTATTTTTTTGAAAATTCAGCGCTAAAAGCAGCTAAGTGAAACCAAGCATCTTGGTGAATCCAAACTCCGGCATCATCAGGATTAGGAGATACAATTTGAGCAAAATTATTTTTTTGCTCACTAGTGTCTAATGTGATTTGTTGGTAACGAGGTTCTACATTTCTCACTTTTGGGAATACCCAGATTTGAAAAAGTTTGGTTCGTTGCTCTGCATTTGGATTGAATTCACTGTGTTGAATTCCAGTTCCAGCACTCATTACTTGAATGTCTCCAGTTTTTATAACTTCGGTATTGCCCATACTGTCTTTGTGAGCCAAATCCCCTTCTAGCGGAATAGTAATGATTTCCATATTGTCATGCGGATGTGTGCCAAAACCCATTCCGGCTGCAATTGTGTCGTCGTTTAAAACGCGTAATGCTCCAAATTGAACTCTATCTGGATTGTACCAACTCGCAAAGCTAAAACTATGATAAGCGTTTAGCCATCCATGATCTGCGTGTCCTCTTGTATCTGCTTTGTGTAAAACTGTAGTTGCCATGATGTATAAATTTAGTGATTTTTATTATACAAATTTACAACCGTTTGGAGCGATTGACACTTAATCTAGATTAAGAAGGGAAGTTATCGGTTATTAGTTATGAGTTGTGAGTTTCTGTTAATGGTAATCATTGTGAGGTAGGATGAAAATGGATAGTATTTTTTTACTGATAATAAAAAGCCGATAACTGAAAACTACTTTCTCAGTAATCTTGATTTCATTTTGCTAAAAAATTCTGGAGTAACTCCAAAATAGGAAGCTATTTGTTTTTGGGCGACTTTCTGAAGGAGAGTGGGGTATTTTTTGCAGAATTTTTCAAAACGTTCTTCAGCAGTGAGGCTGAGGTTGTCCATCAACCGTTCTTGGTTGGCTACGAGTGAGTTTTCGGTAAGTATTCTAAAGAAACGTTCGAGTTTTGGGATTTCACGATACAGTATTTCTTGATTTTCTTTGGATAATAAAACCACTTCGGCATCTTCCAAGACCTCTATAAATAAGTTGCCTGGTTTTTGCGAAAGTAAACTGTACATGTCGCCAATCCACCAGCCTTCGCAAGCAAAACTCATTACGTGTTCTACAATATTGTCATTAATATTGAAACTGCGCAGAATACCTGAATTGACAAAATAAGAATGTTTACAAATCGCTCCGCTGCTTAATAATATGGTTTTGGCTTTGTAATGGTGTATTTCTATTTTGGACAAGAAAAGTTCTTGCTCCTGTGTTGTAAGCTTTACATGTTGCCCAATAGTATTAAGTATTAATGTCATTTATTTTTCTTCTGGAAGTAAAATGAAAGTTGTGGCTTGAAAGCGATTGTTTACGATTTTTCCAGTAACTTCAGCTTTTCTAATCACTTCGCAAAAACCATTTTTGGCATGTGCGTTTCCGTGGTCGTCTATTTTGGTTCCGTCAACAAAGTATGTTTTTCCATCGATTCGAACTGCTAGATCACAGCTTTTTCCTTTCATTCCAAAATTGCATTCGCCACATGAAACTTCGACTATTTGAGATTTTTGTTCTGATTTTTGTTCTTGTGCCTGTAGTACGAAAGCGAAGAAGATTATTATAATTGTTGCTAAATTTTTCATATTTTTAATAATTTACGGTTACTAATTGGGCAGCTTCTTTTGCTTTTTCTACTAATTCCTCAATTGGAGTGTCTAAGACATCGTTGACTAAAGCGACTCCCATTCTGCGATAGGGTCTTGATGTTGGTTTGCCGAAAATTCTAAAATCGGTTTTGGGTAAAGCTGCAATTTTCTCTATTCCGGTATAATTTGGATTTGTTGAATTTTCAGAAGCTGCAATTACGGCACTCGCTCCTGCTTTTTCTAAAGTGATTTCGAAAATTGGTAAACTTAAGATGGCACGTAAATGCAATTCGAATTCATTGAAGTTTTGCGTTCCCGCCAAAGTAACCATTCCAGTGTCGTGAGGTCTTGGTGATAATTCAGAGAAATAAACACCGTCATCGGCAAGGAAAAATTCAACACCAAATAATCCCGCTCCGCCCAAAGCTTCCGTTACTTTTTCAGCCATATCTTGAGCTTCGTATAAAGCTGCGTCTGATACTTTTGCGGGTTGCCAGCTTTCCTGGTAATCGCCACGTTCTTGTCTGTGACCGATTGGGGCACAAAATAAGGTGGGGTTGTCGTTTTGAACAACGGTCAATAAGGTAATTTCCGAATTGAATTTGACAAAAGCTTCAACGATAACTTCAACTACATCGCCACGAGATCCTTCTACAGCATATTGCCATGCTTTGTCAATGTCGGTAGCAGTTTTTATGGTGGATTGCCCTTTTCCAGAGGATGACATTAGTGGCTTTACTACGCAGGGCATTCCAACGGCTTCAACTCCTTTGCGTAATTCTTCGGCAGAAGTGGCGTAGCGGTAATTGGCGGTGCGTAATCCGAGTTCTTTGGCAGCCAAATCTCGAATGGCTTTTCGGTTCATCGTAAAGTTGGCTGCTTTTGCAGAAGGAACTACGGTAATGCCTTGTTTTTCGTAATCATAAAAACGTTCGGTTCTGATGGCTTCTATTTCAGGAACGATAAAATCGGGTTGGTGCTTGGCAACGATTTTGTCTAAAGCATCTCCATCCAGCATATTGATGACTTCAAAACCCTGTGCAACTTGCATAGCTGGTGCGTTTTCGTAACTGTCAACGGCAATTACGGTTTGTCCGATGCGTTGGGCAGCAATTACAAATTCTTTTCCTAATTCGCCTGAGCCTAGAAGTAATATTTTCATTGAAAGAAGTTTAGAAAGTTTAGAAAGTTTATGAAGTTTTTGGTTTTATTTTATATAATTATAACAAAAATACATTATTTGTGTGAATTTCTTTTAGGAATGCTTACTGTGTTTTTGCTGATTTTTTTGAAATATTCTAAACGTGTTTTTAACCGTTAGCCCGCGTGAGGGACAGGAATAAGCTACCGAAGTAGCATGTATGGCCCGACAGCATAAAACAAAGGGGCCGACTGAGCGTTAAGATAAGTTGGCCCCTTTGCTTTATGGTGGCACGCCCAAAATGGTCTTAAAAACAAAAATAGTTTAAAGTATAAAGTAATGAAACTTTAAACCTTAAACTATTTTAAACTTTAAACAAGCTTTTATGTTATGCTAAAACTTCAGTAAGCGAAACTGCTTCTTTGATTCTGCGTAATGCTTCTTTTAATAAATCTTCGCTGGTTGCATAAGAGAAACGGATACAATCTGGGTTTCCGAATGCGTCTCCAGTTACAGTAGCTACATTTGCTTCTCCTAATAAGTACATTGAAAAGTCATTGGCGTCTTTGATAAATGTTCCTTTTAATGTTTTTCCGAAGAAAGAAGAAACGTCTGGGAATACATAGAATGCTCCTTCTGGAACGTTGATTTTTACTCCTGGAATATCTTTTAACAATCCAACAACTAAATCTCTACGGCTTTGGAAAGCGTCAACCATGTGTTTTAAAACGCTTGGGTCAGCATCTACAGCAGTAATAGTAGCACGTTGAGCAATACTGTTTGCGCCAGAAGTTACTTGTCCTTGGATTTTGATACATGCTTTTGCGATGAATTCTGGTGCTCCAATATATCCAATTCTCCATCCTGTCATAGCAAATGCTTTGGCAACTCCGTTTACTGTAATAGTTCTTTCCAACATTCCTGGTATAGAAGCGATACTGCAGAAAGTTCCTGAGAAATTGATATGTTCATAAATTTCGTCAGCCACTACATATACGTGTGGGTGTTTTTCTAACACTTTGGCAAGAGCCGTTAATTCTTCTCTGTTGTAAACCGATCCACTTGGGTTACATGGAGAAGAGAACCACATCATTTTTGTTTTTGGTGTGATGGCTGCTTCAAGTTGTTCTGGTGTGATTTTGAAATCGGTATCTACAGAAGTAGGAACTTCTACAGGAACTCCTCCTGATAATTTCACAATTTCGAAATAACTTACCCAGTAAGGCGCAGGTAAAATTACCTCGTCACCGTCATTAAGCATTACTTGTGCAATATTGTATAAAGATTGTTTGGCTCCCGTTGAAACTACAATTTGAGAAGGTGTATAATCTAGGTTATTATCTCTTTTAAATTTTCTGCATATTGCTTCTTTCAATTCACCGTAACCTTCTACTGGAGAATAGGTGCTGTAGTTTTCGTCTATCGCTTTTTTTGCGGCTTCTTTGATGAAATCTGGAGTATTGAAGTCAGGTTCTCCTAAACTTAAACTGATAATGTCTTTTCCTTGCGCTTTTAATTCTCTTGCCAATGCAGCCATTGCTAATGTTTGCGATGTGGCTAGATTGTTAATTCTGTCTGAAAGTGGATTGCTCATTAAAATGTAATTTTTTGGTTTATTCTTTTTTAGATAATTATTATAGAGCGGGTTCTAGACCCAAAGTTCTTAAATGCTTAAAGTGAGCAATAACAGCGGCTGTCATTGTTTTGTATTCGTAATAAGGCAATTGACATTCTTTGGCCGTTTCTTTTACGATTTTTGCAATTTTGCCATAATGAACATGGCTAATGTGTGGGAAAATATGGTGCTCAATTTGGTGATTCAAACCTCCAGTGTACCAGTTTACAATTTTGTTTTTTGGAGCAAAATTAACAGTAGTAAACAATTGATGAATAGCCCAAGTGTTTTCCATTTCGCCAGCTTCGTTTGGTTGCGGATTGGCAGCTTCGTCTACTACGTGTGCCAATTGGAATACAATACTTAAGATTAGTCCAGCAGTGTAGTGCATAACGAAAAATCCAATAAGAACTTTCCACCAAGTGATTCCAATTACGATAGGTAAAACAATCCAAATCGATAAGTAAATAACTTTTGTGATAATTAATGTTGTCCAAAGTGTTTTTGGGCTTTTTGGTTCGCCATAAGATAGTTTTCTTTTTAGGTAGCTACTCATTTGTTTAAAATCAGTTGTTATTGCCCAATTGAAAGTCAATAATCCGTATAAAAACACTGCGTAATACTGTTGGAATTTATGGAATTTATGCCATTCAGCTTCTTTGGAAAAACGCATAATTCTTCCTGCTTCCAAGTCTTCGTCATGACCAATAATGTTGGTGTAAGTATGGTGTAAAACGTTATGCTGTACTTGCCAGTTGTGCACGTTTCCTGCTAATACATATATGGTTCCTCCCATGAATTTATTCACCCAACTTTTGGTTGAATACGATCCGTGATTGGCATCGTGCATTACGTTCATTCCAATTCCGGCCATCCCAATTCCCATAACAATGGTCAGTAGCAAGTGAGCCCAAAATGGCATGTCTAAAGTTAGAATTAAGAAGTATGGAACAAGGAAAACAGTAAATAGAATTACAGTTTTTAAATGTATCTTCCAATTTCCCGTTTTTTCTATATTATTTTCTTTAAAATAACTGTTAACTCGAGAGTTAAGCGTTCTAAAAAACTTTAAATTGTCTAGCTTTGCAAATGTAGGTGCGGTATTGCTCATATAATTTTTTGAATATTTGCAAAGGTAACCAATATAAATTTTCAACATACAATATTGAGTTAAATATTTATAAGCTAAAAGCAGTACTTTTGTTAAAAATTTTTAAAATGGACGAGATTATAAAGTATTTTCCTAACCTATCTGATAATCAGAAGGAACAGTTTCAAAAATTGGATTTTTTATACCACGATTGGAATGAAAAAATCAATGTAATTTCCCGTAAAGACATTGATTCTTTGTACACTAAACACATTTTGCATTCTTTGGCCATTGCCAAAGTCAATACCTTTGAACCTGGGACTTATGTGTTGGATGTAGGTACTGGAGGTGGTTTTCCAGGTATTCCGTTGGCGATTCTTTTTCCAGAAACCCGCTTTTTTCTAATTGATATTATTGCCAAAAAAATAAAAGTGGTTCAAGCTGTTGCAGAAGCATTGGAACTAAAAAATGTAAAAGCAGAGCAACTTCGCGCCGAAAATGTAAAAGGCGATTTCGATTTTATCGTAAGTCGTGCCGTGACCAATATGCCTGATTTTGTTTCATGGGTGAGAACTAAAATCAAGAAACAAAGTAAACACGAGTTGAAAAATGGTATTCTTTATCTAAAAGGCGGAGACTTAACCGAAGAATTAAAAGATTTCCCTAAAGCGACTGAATATAATATTTCTGATTTCTTTGAAGATGAATTCTTCGAGACTAAGAAAGTGGTGCATTTGCCGTTGAAGTTTGTGGTGTAAGTATGTTGAAAAATAGCTAGTCAAGAAAAAAAAACGAATTGAATGGTTAAGAGAATACAATTATTATGTTTTTTGGCGGTGTTTTTTATTGCTGCCAAAGGAAATGCGCAAAATTCTGAAGTAGGGAATTGGTTTCTGTATTTCGGGAATCAAAAAATAAATAATCGATGGAATTGGCACAATGAAGTGCAGTATCGAAATTATAATTTCGCAGGAGATTTAGAGCAACTGCTTTTAAGAACAGGGATTGGATATAATATATCCGAAAACAATAATAATGTACTTTTGGGATATGCTTACATCCATTCAGAACCTTTTATTGCTGGAACAGATGATAAGTTTAAAACTGATGAGCATAGAATATTTCAGCAGTTTATTACCAAAGAGCAATTTGGTAGAGTAAATATTCAGCATAGATACCGTTTTGAGCAGCGATTTATTGATGAAAATTTCAAGATGCGTTTGCGTTATTTTCTGTCTTTGAATGTCCCAATTAACAAAAAGGTAATGGATAAAAATGCTATTTATGCTTCTGCATACAATGAAATTTTCATCAATACTGAAGCCAATTATTTTGATAGAGATCGAATTTATGGAGGTGTTGGTTATTGTTTTAATAAAAGTTTAAAAATGGAAGTGGGTGTGATGTCACAAATCTTGTCGAACTCAAGTAGAACCCAATTTCAAATTATGTTTTTTAATAGTTTGCCTTTTTAGGTTTTTATGCTTTTTTTATATAAAATTATTTTAGGAAATTATGTGTAAAGAGAAAAAGGTATTGCCTAATTTAATTATTTTGTTTTTTATTCTTTTAGTATCGCTATTGTATGGTTGTAATAAAGAAAATAAATTCAAGAAAAATGAGAGTTTTTATCGAGCTATAAATGGAAATGATACTGCTTTTTTATCATTATCGTTGAATGAGAAGCATTTCACTGGGAATTACGAGAGACGATATGGGACAGTAGGGAAAGATTCTGGAGATGTAAGAGGTAAAATTTCTGGAGATACTTTGCTGGGGTTGTATAATTATGTTACTTACGGTGGAAATAATAATATAATTCCAATTGCTTTGTTAAGAAGAGGGAATAAGATTTATTGGGGTAAAGGGTTAGCAATGAGTCTTATGAATGTTTATTTTTTTTCGAAAGATGTCCAGATGGACTACGATAATTCAGAATTTGTTTTTGAAAAGGTAAATAAAGTAGAAGAGAAATAAAAAATATAGTTTTTAAACTGATTTTATTTCTAAAGACAAACCCCACAAGACTTCAAAATAAATTGAATTTTTGTGGGGTTTTATAAATCTAATTTCTTAGTTCTAAAATATAAAATTACATCTATTCTCCCAAAAATGGATATCTGTAATCTGTTGGAGTTACAAAAGTTTCTTTAATTGTTCTTGGAGAAGCCCAACGCAATAAGTTCAAGGCAGATCCCGCTTTGTCATTGGTTCCAGAAGCTCTTGCTCCACCAAAAGGTTGCATTCCAACGATTGCTCCAGTTGGTTTGTCATTGATGTAAAAATTACCTGCTGCATTTTGTAAAGCAGTAGTTGCTTCTTCGATTGCATAACGGTCTTGACTGAAAACAGCTCCAGTTAAAGCGTATTCAGATGTAGTGTCTACTAGTTTCAATGTTTCTGACCATTTTGCATCTTCATACACATAAATAGTCATAACAGGTCCAAACAATTCGGTTGCCATTGTGCTATAATTTGGATTTGTAGTTACAATGATTGTTGGTTCAATAAAATATCCAACAGATTTATCATAATTACCACCCACGATGATTTCGGCATCAGTATCTTTTTTGGCTTGGTCAATAAAACTAGCCAATTTGTCAAATGAACCTTCGTGAATTACAGCTGTTATAAAGTTTCCAAAATCTTCTGGAGAACCCATTTTCATTGATTTCGTATCGGTAATTAATTGCTCTTTTAATGCTGGCCATAAGCTTTGCGGTACGTAAGCTCTTGAAGCAGCCGAACACTTTTGTCCTTGATATTCAAAGGCACCACGCACAATTCCAGTAGCTACTTGTTTCACATTAGAACTTGGATGAGCGATGATGAAATCTTTACCACCTGTTTCTCCAACAATTCTTGGATAGGTTTTGTAATGATGAATGTTGGCTCCTATTTTGGACCAAATATCTTTGAAAACATGTGTTGATCCTGTAAAGTGAATTCCAGCAAAATCACGGCTCGCCAAAACGGTATCTGTAATCATCAAGGCATCTCCAAAAACAACGTTGATAACACCATCAGGAACTCCTGCTTCTTTGAATACGTCTATAATAATTTTTGCAGAGAATACTTGACTGTCACTTGGTTTCCAAATCACAACATTCCCCATCATGGCAGCACTTGCTGGAAGATTGGCAGCAATAGCTGTAAAGTTGAAAGGTGTAATTGCATAGACAAATCCTTCAAGTGGTCTGTATTCTAAACGATTCCACATATCCGAATTGGATTTTGGTTGATCGGCATAGATTTGCGACATGAATTCAACGTTGAAACGTAAAAAATCAATTAATTCACAGGAAGCATCGATTTCTGCTTGAAATATATTTTTGGACTGCGCAATCATTGTTGCAGCATTTATTCTGGCTCTGTATGGACCTGCAATCAATTCGGCAGCTTTCAAGAAAATAGCGGCTCTTTGTTCCCAAGCCATATTAGCCCAAGCGGTTCTTGATTCTAATGCGTTGGCAATTGCTTTTTCAATATGTGATTTTTCGGCCAAATGATAAGTTCCCACAATATGCTGATGATCGTGTGGAGCAGTCATGTTTTTGGTATTGCCAGTTCTAATTTCTTCGCTTCCAATATACAATGGAACATCGATTTTAGTATTCCACATGGCTTTGTAAGCCGCTAGAACTGAAGCTTTTTCTGGAGAATTGGGAGCGTAACTTTTTACTGGCTCATTTACCGCATTGGGTACATTGAAAAATCCTTTTAACATATCTTTATAATTAAATAGTAAACAATTAGATAATTTGATGCAAAAGTACGAAGGAAAGATTTAAATCATGATAAAAATATCATAATTAAAGTCAAATTAATTTAAAGCAAAAGGGGCACACATTCTAAATGTAGGTACGATTACTCTAAAAGATTTGGTTGAAGTGAAGTTTATCATATTGAAATACCCTTTCATTGCTCCGTAAGGGGATGATAATAAACAGCCAGAACTATAAGTGTGTTGTTCTCCAGGTTTCAAAACGGGTTTTTTCCCGATAACACCTTCTCCGTCTACATATTCTAAATCATTCAAAGAATCATAAATTTCCCAGTGACGTGAAGTCAATTGAACGGAGTCTTTACTGTGGTTTTCGATTGTAATCTCATAACTAAAAGCAAAGTGAATCTTGTAGTTTTTGAAGTAGGTACCTTCAAAACTAGTCAATACTGAAATTTTTATGCCTCTTGTTATTTGTGAAACCATGTTAATGAGCTAATTAAGTGCTATTTGTTGACAAATCTACAAAAAAAATAAATAATTTATTTAAAAATTTTCAAAGTTTTCTAATTTGTTATGTTTAATGAATTCGCTGTTCCTAGACCTATCACTTTTTCATATCGATCGGCACTTCCTTTATAATAAACCAAAACAGTATACTCATTTTCGGTTTGGTAAAAATTACCGTCAATAGCATTTTCTTGATCGATAATTCCTTTATTATCCAAAGTCATATATTGGAAATTTGTAAATCCTTGTTTGATTAAAATAGCTTTTTCATACAATCCCTTTTCGGTATTAAAATCCATCTTGTTTTCTGGAGAAACAGTATAATTATTAAACATTCCAACTACATAAATTGATGAATTTGGATTGGCCAAAGGCGCAGATAAGCTAAAGTAAACCCATGAATAATCGGATTCTATTGAATTGTTTTCAGCATCTAATTTTCTAACAGTGAAATTTCCATTTACATCTTGATAATTGGAATATGGAAAACTGGATTTATCATTATTAGTATATAAATGGGTGTTGTAAATATCATTGTCTTTACCAATGAAACTCACATAATTATTGGCGTTTTTGATGTCTTTGGAATCAAAATATAAAAATTCGTTACCTGCCCAAAACTGTGTTTCCAGATCGTATTTAAAAACAAAATTATTGCTGACGGTGTATTGTGGGACAACATTCCGAATAGTAGTCTTGAATTTTCCGTTTTGAAGTAAAACTACTTTTAAGTTTTGCATCGGATTTTGAAATAAAAATTGATCACCTTTGATTTCAAATTCTAAGTTCTGTTTGGAATAAATGTTTTTGACTGTTCGAGGCCGTTTTATTTTTACAGGGACCGACACTAGGTCTTCATACAAAATAAAATGTCTTTTCAAAATAACTTCTTTGTCTGAGTTCAATATAGTCAAGACATAATTGCCACTTAATACTATTTTGCTGAAGTTGTTGGGTAAGGTTAGGTTATAATGAGTAAAAATCTGTAAAGTGTTGAAAGAATTAATGTAATCCTGAATTTTTTGGCTGTCGAAACCTGATAAATAGTCGCTTTTTGGAATGTCTGTTGGAGTCCAATTGTAATCGCAATGGGTGATTTCGTAATAATAGTCGGCTTCATTGCCAAACAAATCATCAAATTGAAATTGAAATGAATCGCCTAAACGAAATATTGGAACTACGTTTTGACTGTTCTGAACAAAAGAAGCTGTTTTGATATTGAATGGTGGTGCTAATTCAGTCTCGACTTGCGCTGAAGAATTGATATAAAATAAAGAAAACAGTAAAACAGCAATTATTTTCATAGATAGCGACTTGTTCATGAATGGTAAATATACAAATTAACGGGAGTTATAATTATATATTTGACAAGAACGGTAAACAGACGGGGCAAATGTATGAGTTTTAATTGACCGCTGATTCGCAGATTATATTTTTTAATTTTTCGCTTTATAGAAATAAATTTGCGCTAATTCAGTTGAAAGCGATTAATTTTGGACATTTTTTTTGATTGAAATCTGCGAATCTGCGGTGAAAAATTCATGCGTTTATCTTTACAACAGGATTATTAATTTACTCCAAAATAAAATCCAAATTCTCCTCAATTTCTGAACTCATATAATTTTCATCCAAAAGCGAATCGGCTAATAATTTTTTACTTTCCTGTAAACGAATAATTTTTTCTTCAACGGTGTTTTTGGTGATAAACCGAATCACATTTACTTTATTCATTTGTCCAATACGATGCGCGCGTCCAATTCCCTGTTTTTCCGAAAAAGGATTCCACCAAGGATCCAGAAAAACAACATAAGAAGCTTTCGTTATGTTGAGTCCAACGCCACCCGCTTTCAAAGAAATGAAAAACAACAATGGTTTTTCCTGTTCCTGAAAGCGATTGACTTGAAATTCCCGCTCTTTCAAAGGTGTTTCTCCGGTGAGTTCACAGAAATCTATTTTGTTTTCTTTGCACCACGTTTTATAAAAATTTAAATTCGACACAAACGAACTAAAAACAATCGTTTTTTGGTTGGATTGGACCAAAGTCTCGAGATAACGAGTCACAGCAATGTATTTTCCCGAATCCATTTCCGATTTGGAATCAATCATTTTGGGGTGATTGCTCAACTGCCTCAAACGCATCAACGTATTGATGATGTTGATTTTGTCTACTCCAGAACCATCTGTTTTTAATAATGAGTTTCGTGCTTTGGATTTTTCCTCTTCATACAATTTCTCCTGTTCGGGTTCCATGTCGCAATAGAAAATCTGTTCGGACAATTCTGGTAAGTCTTTTAAAACTTGTTCTTTGGTGCGTCTTAATATAAAAGGACTTATGAGATTTTTTAATTCCAATAAACTGTTTTCGTCTTGCTTTTTCTCGATTGGTAATTTATAATTTTCGGCAAAAAACGCATAACTCCCCAAGATATTCGGATTGATAAATTGCATTTGTGACCATAAATCATCAAGTGAATTTTCTATAGGAGTTCCGCTCAACGATATTTTATGACTGGCTTTTATTTGACTAATCGACTTGAAAATTTTAGAGTTTTTGTTTTTGATGTATTGACTTTCGTCTAAAATCAAATACCTGAAATTGTATTTTTCTAATATCAAAATGTCTCTGGACACGATGGCATAGCTCGTAAAGATGATGTCGTATTTTTCTAATTTTTTGGAAATCAGTTTTCGATCGGTGCCAATGTACTGCACTCTTCGGAAATGTGGTGTGAATTTTCGAGCTTCATTATACCAATTGAATACCAAAGATGACGGAAGCACAATTAAGGTTTTTAAATATTCTTTAGGTACCGTAATTTCGTTTCCAAACAAATCGAATTGAATGTCGTCGGCTTTTTTAAATTCCAATTGTTCTTGTACTGCAACGAGCGTGGATAAGGTTTGCAAGGTTTTCCCCAATCCCATATCATCGGCCAAACAAGCGCCGAGTCCGTTGTTGTAATGTTCCAAAAGCCATTGGACTCCTTCAATTTGATAGGGTCTCAATGTTGCTTTGACCAAAGAGGAAGGTTGATATTCGACTTCTCCTTTTAAATGAATTGAATTTTTAAGTTCTGAAATTCCATCCAAAACAGCAAAATTACTTTTGAGTAATATAATATTTCCGTTTTGAACTTTCGCCAGTTTTGCCATTGGTCCGTAAAGTGTCATCCATTCTATCGGAATCAAAAAATAGTTGCCGTTTGGTAAAAGAAAGATTCGGTTTCGGTTTTTTATATTCGGAACAATTTCAGCGAAACTAAATTCAAATGCCTCGCAAACCACAATCATTTTGATATCAAACCAATCGCTTTTGATGTCATTTGAAAATTGAATAGTGACTTTGTGAGTTTCTATTTTCTTATTATCTATTTTTAAATCTTTAACCGAAAAACCAGAAGATTCGAGAATTTCTTGATTTTCGATTACCCATTGAATAGTTGCGTATGGATCCTGTTTTTCTTCTTTTGGTGAAAGTCCAAACGTACCATTCTCTCTTTTGGATAAACCTAGTTCTATCAATTTTTTTTCAAATGTCACTTCCTCGGCTGTTCTCTTGTATTGAATAACCTTGATTTCATCCAAATTACTAGTGTCAATTTCGGAGTGAATTTTCTTGGTTTTACTATTATCAAAATTGTAACCATTATAATCGAATAAAAGATTGATCAAATAGGTGTTTTTGAAAAAATCATGTACCAGCTGTAGCGAACAACTTGTGATTTTGTCCTTGAGTTCAACTGCAAATCCGGTGGCTTTTATATCCGCTTTTTTTGCGACATCTTTAATAAATTTTTCAAAGTATTCCGCAACCATTTTCGAGGGAATTTCGATGGTTTTCTTTTTCAAAAAAGGAACTAGCTTTTTGGTGTTGATGTTTTCTAAAAGATGTAATTTATGGTAAGCGATCAACCAACCGGGCTCGTCCAAAAGCAAAGTAACATCCGTGATTGAAGGATGGAATACAGTTGTGTCGTCTTGTAAAAGTAAAGTATATGAAATTCCGTTTTCGTGCTTCTCAAACTCAAGTTGGGTTTTCAATGTAGGGTTTGTGGAATCAATTCGGCTAATGCGAAAATCTTTTTCTTTTCCCAGATTCAGTGAAAGCGGAAAATTATTTTGACAAACTAAAGTGTAAAACTGGTCCAGTTTCGTTTTAAGGAATTGCCGAATCCCAAATTCCAGTTTGCTGTCTTTGAACAAATCCTCAATGGTTTTTGCCGATTTGCTGTTTTTTCCAAAATTCTTAAAGATAGCTTCAGGCTTGAGCGCATCGCAAATTGAAAGTGCTTTTTTGGTGTCTGCATCCAAATTTTCAACAATCACACCAAAACTTTCAAGAACTTGTGGGCTTGCTTTTTTGTCTATATATGTTATCGCTTCCGTATGTCCTACAATATAAGCGGTCGGAATATAGGTGTTAAGCTTTTGCTCAAAACTAATATCAAAGCAAAACTGAAAGGAATTTTCGGGTTTCAAATGCAATTATTTTTACAGATGTTCGATAAGCGGATTGGAATTATTTTATGCCACAAATTTTAAGGATTTTCACGGATTTCTTTATTTGTGTTTATTTCAATCTGTGAAAATCTGTGGAATCTGTGGCAAAAATATATTTTAGGATTAGCTAGGTTTAATGATAATTATTTAAAACAAACCGGAATGATTTCGCCTTTTGCCAAACAATATTTTTCTACCAATTCGGGTGCTATTTTATTAGTGTAATCTTCTTCAACAACGGTGAAACCAATGCTTCTCAGTTTATCAAAATAATCACGACCATAAATGCGTACGTGATCGTATTGACCAAAGATTTTGGCACGTTCTTTTTGGTCGGTAATTGTATCGTCAGCAAAGGTTACATCTCTATTCAAATCTTGTGGAATTTGCAAAATAGCCATTCCGCCAGGTTTCAAAACGCGGTACAATTCCTGCATGGCTTTGGTGTCATCCGGAATGTGTTCCAAAACGTGATTGCAAAGAATAACATCGTATTGATTGTCTTCAAAAGGCAAATTACAGATATCTGCTTTTACATCTGCCAAAGGAGAAAATAAATCGGTTGTAGTATAATCAAGGTTTTTTTGCTTGCGAAACAGTTTATAAAAAGCCTGTTCCGGTGCAAAATGCAATACTTTTTTTGGAGCTGTAAAAAAATCGGTTTGTTCGTTTAGGTACAACCAAAGCAAACGGTGTCTTTCCAACGAAAGTGTACTTGGCGAAAGCACATTGTTGCGTTGTGTTTCGTATCCATAAGGTAACATTGATTTGAAACTTTTCCCATCGATAGGATCCGTAAATTTGTCTCCTTTTAATGTAAAAGCAATAATAGGACGAGCCACGTAACTCAATCGAATTAAGATTGGACGAGGAATGGTATTGAGTATAAGTTTAAACACAGATTTCATTGGATAAAAATTTAAACACGGATTAAAATAAAAAAAATGATACGAATTTCACGAATTTGCACGAATTATTAATGCTTAAAATGAATTTCACGAACTTATGTTTATAAAATAATTCGTTTGTATTTGAGGCTATCTTCTCCAAAATTGGCTAATAAGCCAAGTTTGTTTTTGGATGATGCTAAATAATTTAATGTTTGTTTGGTGTCACTATTTGTTAATTGTGAAATTGCTTTTACTTCAAATATTATCTCATTGTAAATGACAAAATCGGCAACGTATTTTCGCGGTAAAATAATTTCTTTATATTCAATTTCATAGATTTTTTCTCTTTCAAAAGGTATAGAATTGATTTTAAATTCATATTCCAAAGCATCTTTATAAACAACTTCACTGTGGCCTTTGCCAAGAATTTTATGAACCTCCATGCAAAGACCAATAATTTTATAAGATTCCTCTTTTAAATAAATGCCATCCATAATTGATTTACTATTCGTGCAATTTTTTATAAATTTTGAATTCGTGTTAATTCGTGAAATTCGTGTCTATTTCTTTATCATCAACATTCGTGCAATTTTTATGAGTTTTGAATTCATGCCAATTCGTGAAATTCGTGTTTAGATAACAAAAGGCACTTCTCGAAACTCATCTTCTTCATTACTCACGATTCCCAATTCTTTGTACACATAAGCAAACGTCGATAAAATCTCTGGTTTCCCATCGATAATGGCCACATCGTGTTCAAAATGGGCAGATGGTTTTCCGTCCGCGGTCGTGATTGTCCAACCGTCTTTGTGTTGTTTGATGTTTTTGGTTCCCATATTGATCATAGGTTCAATAGCGACAACCATTCCTTCGATGAAAAGTTTTCCACGACCTCTTTTTCCGTAATTAGGCATTTCGGGGTCTTCGTGCATTTTTTGACCAACACCGTGACCAACCAATTCGCGAACCACACCATAACCGTGCGCTTCAGTATATTTTTGAATCGCATTTCCGACATCTTCCACACGGTTTCCGATTCGTAATTCACGAATTCCAACGTAAAGTGATTCTTTGGTTATACGTAATAATTTTTTTGTTTCTTCGGCTACTTCGCCAATTTCAAACGAGTAGGCGTGATCTCCGTGGTATCCGTTTTTGAAAGCACCGCAATCAACCGAAATTACATCACCACTTTCCAATGGTTTGTTGTTTGGAATACCATGTACCACTTGAGAATTCGGGCTCATACACAATGAATTCGGGAATCCATAAAGTCCTAAAAAACTAGGTACTGCGCCATGATCGCGAATGAATTCTTCAGCTCTTTTGTCAAGATATAATGTGGTAACTCCTTCTTTGATTTCAGAAGCAATCATTCCTAATGTTTTTGATACGATTAAGGCACTTTCGCGCATTAATTCTATTTCTTCACGGGTTTTTTGAATAATCATGTTTTCGAATTTTCAGAGTGCAAAAATACACTTTTAAAATTATTTCTTTTGTATTGGGTTTGTTTTAATTTTTAAGACTTTAAAATTGCCACAAATTCCTATTGTGATTTGGAGACTTATATGTTTTTAGTATTTTGTAGTACTTTAAATGCTTAAATTAGCTAAGAAATCAATTCGTTATATTATGAATGCATCCATAGAAGAAGACAGTAAAAAAGAGCAGGATTTGGCTAAAATGAAAAGAAACGCGCTTATCCTATTAGGAATTGCCGTAGTACTTTTTGTGGTTGCCAATGTCTATAAGATAAATTGGTTAAAAGCGTTTAGCGAAGCCGCAATGGTGGGCGGAATTGCCGATTGGTTTGCAGTGGTGGCTTTGTTCAGGCATCCGCTTGGGATTCCGATACCGCATACGGCTTTGATTCCGAGTAACAAGGACAAAATAGGGGAGAATTTGGGAAATTTTGTTTCGGATGAGTTTTTGACCAGAGAAAAATTGGAACTGAAAATTGAGCAATTTAATGTGGCAATAAAAGCTTCGGATTGGTTGATAGATGAGAAAAATGCTAATACTGTAGCCATTTTAATTATTGAAAATGTAATTCCCGGTCTTTTAAAAACAATCGATGACGAAGAAGTGCAGCGTTTTATACAAACGCAGTTTAGTGGTAAATTAAGTAAAGTAAATTTAGCAGAATGGATTGCTCTTGGTTTGGAATCATTGACCAAAAGGGATAAACAAGAACAATTGGTGACCAATGTTTTGAAAACGTTAATTGTTGAATTGCAAAGCAATAAACATGTGATTGAAGAAAAAGTTAAAAGTTCAACTCCATTCCTTTCTTTTGGCTTGGCCGATAAAAAAATAACAGAAGGAATTTTTAATGGACTGTATGATTTTCTGGATCAGGCAAGTCATCAAGACAGTACTATTCGAAAAAAAGTAAACAACTATGTGGTGGATTTTATAATCGAGTTGAAAGAATCACCCGAAATGCAACAAAAGGTTAATGATTTGGTTCTTGGCTTTGCTAATAAAAAGGAAGTGCAAGATTACATTAGTGGCATTTGGTTGGAAATCAAAACGGCTATTGCTAATGATTTAAATCAAAAAGAGGCGTCAATAATCAAAAACAGTATTGCCAATATGATTCAGAGTTTTGGAAAAGGAATACAAGCCGATCAATTGATGATGGATAAGATTAATAATTTTATAAAAAATGATGTGATGTCCGTGCTTATCAATAATAAAAAAATGATTGGTGAATTGATTTCGTCTACCGTAAAAAGCTGGGATACCGATGAAGTTTCAAAAAAATTAGAGCTGGAAATAGGAAGCGATCTACAATACATTCGAATCAATGGAACATTGGTGGGAGGTCTGGTCGGACTTTTGATTTATGCTGTTGAACATGTGTTGCATAAATTTATAAACTGAGTTCGATTAATACACAACTTTTTTATAAATTGATTATGTTAGTTAATGTTCCTGCAAGGTCTTTTTCTAGACCTTATAGGTATCTTTCCATCTGTGAAATACCTACAAGGTTGAAAAAAACCTTGCAGGATAACCAATAAATTATTGAATAATCTAACTCAGGTTAATAAAACTGATTTTATTTTAAAAAGAAATAAAGATTTTTTGTTGTGAAACCTCTCTTTTTTATTTTGCCAAGAATTAATTCGGATTGGCCATGATTTTATAAAGCTCTGAGTTGGAAATATAAAATCGATTTTCTAACCCGATTTGAGAAAGTTGTGCGGTCACTAGATTGTTTTCTCTGGTGTTGATCAAGAAAAGGGAACTTTCGCCCAAGTTAAACAATCGCTCTTCCGATTGCAACATGGTAGAATTGTCATTGACCAATTTGTTAATCAATTTTTGTTGTTTGCTCAAGGATGTGATTTCAAATCTTTGAGCACTTATTTTATTAGATAATTGAACTTTTTCTAAATCTCTTGTAAACTCTGTTTCCTGGATTTTGTATTGCGCTAGTTTCAAACCACCTCGTTCTTTTCTTAAAAACAAGGGAAAAGAAAAGTCAACACCTACTTTGTAATTGTCGGTGCTGTTGGGTTTGGTCGGATTGGGTTGCGCCAAATAAGAATATCCTACATCGATTTTTGGTAACAACAAATTGGCTTTCATTTTTTTCTCTACCGTCAACATGTCAATTTTACTTTGTAAAGCTTCAATTTTTGGGTGATTAATGATTGAAAAATCTTGATTGACCAAGTCACTAATGTTTAATGTTTCTTGTATGGTTTGCCCTAGTTTTTTCTCTGGAATAATGACATCAGCCAATTCTAAAGGGATGTTGTTTTCTAGCCAAAGATAATTGGATAATTCTAATTTGGCTTTTGTTAGTTTCAGTTTTGAATCCTCAAGTGACAACAACCTATTTCTGACTACGATTCCTGCTTCTATGCTGTCAATTGCTGGTTTGTCTCCTTGTTTTATTAAAGATTCAATTCCTTCGTATCGCCTTTGTGCATTTGTTCTGTAATTTTCATAAAGCAAATATTCTTCGTAGTTTTTTTTCCAATTAAAATACGCTACAGATGCATCGTACAAAACAGCTATAGCTTCTAATTTTTGCTCAGCTTGGCTTAATTTGACTTGAATTTTCGCTTTTTGTAAATCGGCCATTCTTTGATTAATCAGTAAGCCTTGTCCTAGAGGAACGCTGATTCCAAGTGAAGTAAGACCAGTATTAGGGGTTTTGTTTTCAGGATTAAGATAGTATCCTTCGTTTTTATCAAATCCTGCTTTTACTTCAATTCCATACCAAGTTGGTATTTTGAAACTACTGTTTAATATCGAATAATATTCGGTTCCTTGAAACTGTTTTTTATTATAATCCAATTCCAATTTTGGATCAAATCCTCCACGAGCCATCATTAGGTTAGCTTGCGCTTTGCTGATTTCCAAGTTTGCGTTCTTTACCAATGGATGGTATTTTTTTACAAAACCCAAATACTCATTATAGCTCATTTCTTTGAGATTTGGAGGTAATGTGGGTTCAGTACTGGTCTGACTATAAAAAATAGTTGTTCCTAATAATGTTAGTAGTAAAAGAAGGTGTTTCATCTCTTAGTTTTTATGATTCTACCAAGAATTGTGTGGGTAAGAAAAAAATAAAGAAAAATTTTTACCATTAAGAAATTAAGAAAAATTAAGTTTTCTAGGACTTAATGAACCTTAATAGCTTAATGGTGCAAAGAAAAATTAAATTTTTAATTTTTAAAACCCATACGATTGAGTGTAGAACTGTTTTTGTTAATTTTTAAAAGTCAGATGGAACTAGTAAATAACCATTTCTTTGTGCGAAATAGTACATACTTGTTTCATTATTTCTTTTCTTTTGAAGGTTTCTCTTTTCCTTTGTAATAATTAGGAGGAAAACCGTTAAGTGTTCTCCAAAATTCAAACCAAACCGGAACGGTATTTAGCAAAGCTATGGTTTGAGCACCAGATCCTATGCTTAATTGTTTAGGCCAAGGTGCTTCGTTTTTGTCTGGCGCAATCAAGATTCTGAATTTTCCATTATCACTTATAAAGTTTTCTATAGCAACTACTTCGCCACCAAATGTTCCATAAGACATGTCTGGCCATCCTGAGAATACAATTGTTGGCCAACCATCAAACCAAACTCTCACTTTTTCGCCTCTTTTTATTAAAGGTAAATCAATTGGGTCTACAAAAGATTCCACAGCAATATCATATTTTGAAGGCATAATCGTTGCAATAGGAGTTCCTTCTTTTATGTTTTCGCCTATTCCCGACTGCAAGGCTCTGTTGATATACCCATTTTGAGACGCTTTGATATAATACATGCCATTGCGAATGCTATAATTGGCATATTGGTTTTCTAACTTATTTACTTGTGCTTCGGTGTCGAATTGATTGCTCAAAGCAGTGAATTGATCACTTTGTGCTTTTGACGTTTTCTCCGAATATTCAGCCGATATTCTATTGATTTCTACTTCAGCATTGATGAATTCATTTTTACTTGTATAAAATTTATTTTCTTGAGTAATTATTTTGGCTTCAACCTCCTGAAGTTTCAAGCGTTTTTCTTCTACATCAGTCATTGCTTTTAATCCTTCTTTGTTTAATTGTAACGATCGATTGTATTGGGTATTGGCAATTTTTAGTTGTGTTTTTACAGCCACAAGATCCATACTGTCACTTTTTATTTTCAAACGAGCTTGTTTTATTTTGTTTTCGGCTTGCTCTAGTTTTAAACTTTTTTCTTTTTGTATAGCCTGCATTTGTGAAGAAAGCGCTGTTACTTTCGAACCATAGGATTCCAACGATTGTTTCTTGGCATTTACCTGGTTTTTGGTGTTTCTAACCAAATTGGGATCCATGTAGTCTTCTTTTATCTCCGATATAAATAGAATTGTATCCCCTTTTTTTACATAATCCCCTTCTTGAACAAACCATTTTTCTATTCGTCCAGAAATAACAGATTGAATGGATTGTGGCCTCTGATTGGGTTTTAATGTTGTAACTGCTCCTGCGCCCGAAATATTTTGTGTCCATGGAAGGAAAAGAGCAATAATTCCTAGAATAGAAACCGCAAGAATAATTCTATTCAAGATTTTATAATGAGGTCTGTTGCTCAAATTCTTGATTGTAGAATATTTTTCAAGAGCACTATTGTTTATTGGATTTTTGTCTGATATGTTTAACATATTCTTATTTTTTGGTATCGGTTAGAATTGTTCCTTTTTGCATAGTAATTTCTCGTGTGCATTTGGTAAGCCAATGTGGATTTTGAGAAGAAACGATTACGGTCCATTTGTTTTTTTCTGATGTAATAAAATCAATTATTTCATTGGCCACTTTAACATCCATTTTGTCGGTTGGTTCTTCATAAAATAAAATATTGGGTTTGTGAATAATGCTTCTTGCCAATAATATTTTCTGTGCATTTGAAGAGGACAATTCCTTGCCTTCTGGAAATATTTTAGTATCCAGACCTTTGGGTAATGTTTTTATAAAACTAGTAAGTTGTACTCCATCCAAAGCCCATTTTAAATCTTCGGAACTGATACTTTTATCATTAAAAGTGATGTTTTCAAGAATGGTACCTTCAAACGGTGTTTCTCCTTGTATAATACTGCCAATTCTGGAACGGTATTGTTTAATGTCTATTTTTCTAAAGGTGTCGTCATTGATATAGAAATTCCCAGAAGTAGGATGTAACAAGCCGGAAAGCACTCGAATCAAGGTTGTTTTTCCAGATCCATTTTCTCCGTCGATTATAATTTTTTCTCCTGAATCTATTTTTAAATTAATATTATTTAGAATGCCAAAATTAGTTCCAGGAAATTGAAACTCCATGTTTTCGGTTTCAAGACTAATATTGGTATAGCAACTTTTGTTTTCAACAGTAATTTCTGCTTCTAATTCCATATCGGTAACTTGACCAATTTTCTCCACTGCTGTCAACACATCGTAGAATGTTTCAAGTCCAAGAATTATTTTTTCAACCGAACTAATAACCAATAAAATAATGATTTCTGCCGCGACAAATTGCCCAATATTCATTTGCTGATTCAGTACCAAATATCCTCCTATGATTAATAAACTTGCTGTGATGATTACCTTAAAAATGATCAAATGACTAAACTGTCTTTTGATAACATTAAAATGGTTCTCTCTGCAGTACAAGTAATCTTTCATTATTGAGTTGTTTTTTTCTAGAGCGAAATCGTAGTTGAGTTCGTTTCTAAAACTGAAATTATTACGTGCAATTTCTTGAAGCCAACTCGCAGTTTTGTATTTATTTTTGGATGTCTTTAAGCTGGTTTCTGTTCCTTTATTATAAGAATATTTAAAAATTATATATAATAAAATTAGTAATAGAATACCAAACACCATAAAGAATGGATGGTATAAAGACAATAAGATAATTCCGAATACAATTTGTAAAATGGCGGCCGAAAAATCTACTAATAATTTTGAGGTTCCTTTTTGGATGGTAAGTGTGTCAAAAAAACGATTGGCCAATTCTGGTGGATAATACCCATAAAGTTCTTTGAATTCAATTTTTGGTAATCTTGATGCAAACTCAAAAGAGGATCGAACAAACATTTTTTGTTGTAAATTTTCTGTTATTCGCAATTGCATTAGAGACAATATGCCTACTAATGCTACTCCTATTACTACAAGTACAACAAGAACTATCCAAGAAGCACTTATTCGTCCAGATTGAATAAAGTTTACAATGGCTTGAATGCCTAGCGGAAGTGATAAACTTACAATTCCAGCAAAAATGGCATAGAAAAAGATTTGAGAGACATCTTTTTTGTCTAATTCTAAAAGGTTGAATAGTCGTTTTAATGCAGTCATATTGCTATTTTTTAAGTATAGTTTCAACAAGGTTATAATAAAATTCAGTTGGGCTTATAGTTGGATTGCAGTCGGTAATAGTTTGCATATGGTCTTTTAGAAAGTGTTGGTGTAAAGCTCCTTCAACAACACTTGAGGCTAAACTTTTAGCGTATGAATATTCTGGTTTCACTTCTTTTATTATAGCTGTTATTCTGTTGATTACTCTTATGTAAATGGTGTAATATCCTTCTATAATTTCTTGATCTACTTCTTTGGTATGAAAAGTTTTAGTGAATTCTGCTATAATGATTTTGTTTAAAATCGATTCGTTAATGTGTAGTGTTTTTTGATCATCTTCTACCTTTTCTGTAACTATAGAAATTGCTTTTTTTAGTTTTTCCCAAGAGTCAGATTGGTTTGAGGTGGAAAACACTAATCGGTATTCCATCCAACTCCAATACCATGAGGATAAATATACTAATAATCTGTGTTTGTTTTCAAAATAACGGTAGATTGAACTTTCGTTAGAGCCAATTTTTTCTCCCAATTTTTTAAAAGTAAAATTATCAAAACCAATATTGTCAATAAGAATTATACTTTCTTGAATGATTTTTTTGCCTAATGCAGAAGTCTCAGGATCTTTTACATAAAGTTTGTCGTTGACTTGTATTTTGATATTTGATAATAGTCGATCCATTTTAAAAATATTTATGTGCAAATATAATAGTAATACTTTTAAAAAAGAGATTTTAACTTTTAATTATATAATGTTCAATAGAGTTATGAGTTTTATCATATTCTATAATCACTCCTTTTTTTATATTTGTTATAAATACAACAATTATGGAAAAGTATGTTACTGCAGAAGAAGCTGTAAAAGTCGTAAAATCTGGTGATAGAGTTTATTTACAAGCAGCTGCAGCAGCTCCAACAATTCTGGCAAATGCTTTAACCGAAAGAGCATCTGAATTGCGAAATGTAGAAATTTGTCATTTGCATACTGAAGGTGAGGCGCGTTATGCTAATCCAGAATTGGCAGATAGCTTTCATGTGAATTCTTTTTTTATAGGTAGTAATGTTCGACATACGTTAAAAGCAGGAAATGGTTCTTATACTCCGGTTTTTTTGAGTGAGTTGCCTCGTTTGTTTCGAAAAAATGTGCTGCCATTGGATGTAGCTTTTATACATGTGTCTCCACCAGATAGTCACGGATATTGTTCGCTAGGCGTTTCTGTTGAAGCTTCAGTTGCAGCGATTGAGAATGCGAAAATTGTTATAGCACAAGTAAATCCTCAAATGCCGAGAACTTTTGGCGATGGGATTTTGCATGTTTCAGAAATAAATTATTTAGTAGCAGTAGATGTGCCTATTTATTCGCATGAAGTAGCCCCTTTTACAGCAGTAGAAGATAAAATCGGGAATTATATTGCCTCTTTGATTGAAGATAGAAGTACACTCCAAATGGGCATTGGATCGATTCCTAATGCTGCTTTGAGTAAATTGGGTAATCATAAAGATTTAGGCTTACACACCGAAATGTTTTCGGATGGTGTAATCGATTTGATCGAAAGCAATGTGATTAATTGCAATTACAAAGGTACATTAAGAGGAAAAGTATTGTCTACTTTTTTATTAGGATCCAAACGGCTGTATGATTTTGTTAATGACAATCCTTTTATCGAGTTACGGGAATCTTCTTTTGTAAATGATACGGCAAGAATTCGGAAAAACCCAAAAATGATAGCTATTAATTCGGCAATTGAAGTTGATTTAACTGGACAAGTCTGTGCTGATTCTATTGGGCCTAGAATGTATTCGGGTGTTGGCGGACAAATGGATTTTATTCGTGGAGCATCCTTAAGTGATGGAGGAAAAGCGATTATTGCTTTGCCATCTACTACAAAAAATGGTCAAAGCAGAATAGTGCCTTTCTTGAAACAAGGTGCGGGAGTAGTTACAACTAGAGGGCATATTCATTATGTAATTACAGAAAACGGTATTGCCGATTTGTATGGTAAAACTTTAAAGCAACGCGCTACAGAACTGGTTCGTATTGCTCATCCCAATCATCAGGAAAATATCGAAAAAGAGTATTTTTATTTATTGGATAAAATGTAAAACAAAAAGGGTGTGAAAAATTAATTTCACACCCTCTTTGTTTGTTAAAAATGCATCAACTGACGCTTTTTATAATAAAGAATGACAAGTCATTGCTGCTGGTTGTTCTATTCCCATTAATTCAAGAATAGTAGGAGCTATGTCTCCTAAAACGCCATCTTTAATTGTTTTTAGATCTTTATCAACCAAAATAATTGGCACAGGATTAGTTGTATGCGCTGTGTTTGGTGAACCGTCAGGATTAATCATTGTTTCGCAGTTACCGTGATCTGCAATGATAATAGTGGTGTAATCATTAGCAAGAGCTGCTTCAACTACTTCTTTTACGCAAGCATCAACTGCTTCGCAAGCTTGGATAGCTGCGCTCATTACTCCTGTATGACCTACCATGTCTCCATTGGCAAAATTCAAACATACAAAATCAACTTCACCTTTGTTTAATTCAGGAACCAAGGCATCTTTTAATTCATAAGCACTCATTTCTGGTTGCAAATCGTAAGTAGCTACTTTTGGAGAATTTCTCAATATTCTGGTTTCACCTTCAAAAGGAGTTTCTTGACCACCTGAAAAGAAGAAAGTTACGTGAGGATATTTTTCGGTTTCGGCAATACGAATTTGTTTTTTGTTGGCTTTTTCCAAAACTTCACCCAATGTTTCTGTGATGTTGTCTTTGTTGTACACCACTTTTACATTTTCGTAGGTTTCATCATAATTGGTAAGCGTCACATAGTACAATTTTAATTTGTGCATGTTTTGCTCATGAAAATCCTTTTGCGAAAGCGCTTCGGTCAATTCACGTCCTCTGTCTGTTCTAAAATTAAAGAAAATAACAACCTCATCTTCTTTAATTGTAGCAAGAGGTTGGTTTTTGTCATCCACCATAATTATTGGGTGAATAAACTCATCAGTTACATTGTTTTTGTAGCTTTCTTTAACACTGGCTACTGCATCAGTTGAGTGATTTCCTTCACCATTAACCACTGCATCATAAGCTAGCTTTACTCTTTCCCAACGTTTGTCTCTATCCATAGCATAATAACGGCCTGTGATAGAAGCTAATTTTACAGTAGTGTTGGCAATATATTCTTCTAGATCTTTTACGTATTTTTCACCCGATTTTGGATCAACATCACGGCCGTCTGTAAAGGCATGTACGAATACATTGTCCAATCCGTAATCTTGCGTAGCGTCGATTAATCCGCGTAAGTGCGAAGTGTGTGAGTGTACACCTCCATCCGAAAGCAATCCTAAAAAGTGTATTTTTTTATTGTTTTGTTTGGCATATTCAAAAGCGTCAAGCAAAACTTGTTCTTTTACCAAGGTTTTGTGTTCTACAGCAAGATTGATTTTTGCTAAATCTTGGTAAACAATTCTTCCAGCTCCTAGGTTCATGTGTCCTACTTCACTGTTTCCCATTTGCCCTTCAGGAAGACCAACGTGTAAACCATCGGTTCGAAGTTGAGCGCTTGGGTATTTTGTATAGAGACTATTTATAAACGGAACATTTGCATTATCAATTGCAGAAACTTTCGGGTCAGGAGATTTTCCCCAACCGTCTAAAATCATTAAAATTACTTTTTTGTTCATAGCATTAAATTTTTTGTAAATATAAGGCTTTCGCAAAAAATATAAAGGAGTCAAAACTACTATTATACATATAAATGAGAAGTGCAACAAATACCTAAAAATGTGTTGCAAAAAGTCGTTTTTTCTTTAAAAAACATAAAAAAAAATCTTCGAAAACCATGTAGGAAATACTAGGTTTTTTGAAGATGTTTTTGTCTTGTAAAAAGAGGATTCTCTAAAGAACTGTATTTGTCATTAAGAAATAGTTTTAAAACACATTTTTTACTTGATTGTAGTCTATGAAATACTTTACGCTAATGGAAATCACGTGGCTTAAATCCTCATTGTTAAGCAAACTGGTGTAATTGTTGCCAAAATCTTTAGTTATCAAGTTATCATATTTAGCAGCATTGCTTCGATACAAAAGAGTCAATTGACTCCCAGGAGCAAACCACCAATTGTAGGATACATCTAGATTCCAAGTGATTAAATTTTGATTTTTATTTTCGGTATATCCAATGTAGTCGCTAAGTCTTCCATTGTCTTCTAGTTTGAGAAAGTTATTATTTTCGGTGTACGACCAATAGTAGCGAGCTGAAATATCAAAATTCATTCTACTGTTCAAAGAATACTTGCCATTTAATGAATTGGTATAGGTGACGATGTCCCTGTTTGCATAAATTATGGTATTTGGAGGTAAATCTTTGTTTCTATCACTCCTGTCAACATATCCTTTGTTGTTGTTTTGGTTGAAATAACTGAAACTGTAATTCAAAGCTAAATGGTCATTAAAACGATATCTTGGGCCAAAATCGATACCTACAGAATTTCTGCCAGGTTCGTTTAAAACAGCGAAATAAGGATTGATATCAAATGCAAATTTATTATTGTAATTGGTAGAGACGCTAAACCAACCCCCAAATCTAGTAGGATCTATGCTGTATCTTCCTTGAACTCTGGGCTCGTAATAATTATAATTTTCCATTGGGCGGTATTGTAGCCCAAAACCAACATAATGATTCTTTTTGGTTGATGAATTTACATTAAGATTGATCTGGTTGCCTTGGACTTTTCCAGTTTCTTTTTGAAAGCGGGTAAATCCATTAATGTTGGTGTTGAAAGAGTTGAAAATTTTGGTTGGATTAAGTATTCGATAACTAGTGTTTCCATAAAAACTATAATAGTTGGTTTCGTTAAGAATTCCCAAATCGTCACTGTCAAAATCTTTAGTAACCATATCGGTAGAAATGCTATATCTGTATTTGCCACTTGTTTCCGAGAAATCCAAAGCAGTACTGATACCGTCTTTTTTTTCTTTAATATCATTTACATGGCTGTATTCAAAATTTCCAGCTAGATTGTAGGTGTTTTTGGTGGTGTTCAAATCCCATACCAAAGCAGAAACATTACCGTCTCTAAAAGAACCATTTCGAGTAACATTAGTATTTACAAAAGAAACAGATGAGTTTTTGTGAAAACGCTGGTCAAAAACAAGAATGTTGTAATTGGTTAATGGTTCAACCAATACAGCTCTTGTTTCTTGATTGTCTGTGTTTTTAACCGTAGCGTATGTTTTTTTTGTAACAGCATTAAGAAAGCCAACGCCTAATCCACTTTTTGTGCGACCTGAAATTTTGGTAGCATTATACAATTCTACACTATTAGGGTACTCAGTGACTTCTTCATTGGTTTCGGTTTCTGGGTAATAAGAGGGTGAGCCTCCAATTCTCCTGGAATAGAATAAATTTCCTTTGCTAAACAAATCGGTTCCTTCGGTAAAAAAAGACCTATTTTCATTAAATTGCTGTTCGAATGGACTTAAATTCAATATTCGATCATCGTATTTGGTTTGCCCAAAATCCGGAATAAGCATGGCATCAAGCGTAAAAGCGTCATTTATACCATATTTAATGTCAAGGCCACCCTTCAATTCGCCATAAGTTTTTTGATCCGCATTGGCGTATGTATAAAAAGAAGCATAAGGTAAAAAGAAAAGTCTTGTTGGGGTTTTTATATTTTCGATGCCTTCTACAATACCATTTTGTTGGGTGAACGTTCCAATTTTGGAGTCGATAAAATTCCAAGAATATTTGGCGCGGTCTCTTCTTATTTCTCTAAAAAAATTGACTCCCCAGGTTTGTTTTGCTTCACTCGAAAAACGCAATGCGGCATAGGGAATTCGCATTTCTACTACCCAACCAATATCAGTAATTACTGCTTTACTGTCCCAAACGGAATCCCAAGAATAGTCTTCGCCGTTGGAGTCTGTTGCTAAGCAATCGGCTTGGCCGTCTGCAGCATTTACAAAAAACTGAAAATTTTGTTGACCGTCATTATAACCATTTACAAAAACACCAAAAAAATCGGCAGTTCCAAAATCATCTCTTTTACTAATTTCCTTTAATATTTTGTTGGGTTCATTGTCATAAAGTAAAGCACCAATGTAAATGGCCTCATTGTCATAGAGTACACGAACTTCAGTTCTTTTGTTTTCTTCTACTTTTTTTCCGTTATCAGGCTGAAACATAGTAAAATCTGTGGCAACCGGAACAGTTTGCCAGATGGCTTCGTCAAGTTTTCCGTCTAGAGTGATTTTTTCGGAGATAAATTTTGTTTGCAACGTCTTTTTTTGTCCGTACCCTAAAGCAAAAAATAATAGAAAATAAATGAAATGCTGTTTTTTCATGAAACGATAGTTTGTATAATCAAAGTTTTCTAATTCTTTCTTTTGCAAAAAAAAAACAAGAATTAAAAATAGGTTAAATGAATAGACTACCGAATTGTTGTAATGTTACAGTTAGCGTGTAAAAGATTAAAATTTATTTTTCACCACATTATAATCGATGTAATACCGAACGCTTATCGAAAAAATATTGGTTAAGTTGCTGTCAAAAATATTTTTCAAGTTCGTGGATAGGTCTTTTTCTACTAGACGAGTGTCTTCTAATCCATAATTACGGTACAGAATGTAAATCTGGCTTCCTGGAGCAAACCACCAAGAATAAGATAAATCAAAATTCCAAGAATTGTAATTTCTGTTTCGATTAAGGTTGTAAGTAGGATTTGGAGCAAGATAGCCATCATCATGAAGCGTGAAAAATTCATGGTTTTCGGAATAAGACCAGTAATAACGTACATCCAGATTAAGAGCCATTCTATTGGTTAATGCAAATTTTCCTGTTAGTGTGTTTTGCAGCGTTTCTCGATTACGTTCTGCAAACACAATACCATTTGTGTCATGTCCTATTCTGCCTCTGTCATTTCTTTTGGTTAAATATTCAAAAGCATATTCCAGTGAGAATTGATTGTTAAATCTGTATTTTGGATTGATATAAATACCATAAGTTTGTCTGTTTTCCTCGTCGTATTGTACTGTCGAAGTAGTTGCGTCTACTGTAAAATCGTGGTTTCTATTTAATTCAAAACCAAAATAGGAAGAAATTCTTTTGGGTACATAAACATAACGTCCATATACTCGGGGTTCGTAAAAATCAAAAGTTTCTTTTGGCGCATATAATAAGGAAAACTCATAATAGGTGTTGTTTTTTGATTTGGCTCCTATAGTGGTTTTTAAAAAATTTTCTTGAATTTTTCCCGTTGTGTTCTGAATTTCCAAATTGGCTTCTTCAATAATTTTAAAGGTATTAAAAACAGAAGTCGGATTTAGGATTCTATAACTTACATTGCCATAAGCAGCATGATAGTTGGTATAAAATATAATACCTAGGTCATTTACATCGTAATCTTCTGAGATGTATTTTCCAGAGACTTCATATCGAATTTTACCGCTCGTTTTTTTGAAGCCCAATGAGGTTTTAAATCCGTTATAATCTTCAGAAGTATTTATTGTGCTGTATTTGAAATCGCCATTTAGATTATAACTATTCTTTTTAGTGTTCAAATCAAACAATAATCCCGCTACATTGGCGTCTCTGAAATTGCCATTGCGAATAGTATTGGTGTTGATAAAAGTAACAGACGAATTTTTATTGAAACGTTGATCCAATACAAAAACGTTGTAATTGGCTAATGGTTCAATAACTTCTTTTCGATTGGATAATGTCAAGGTGTCCTGAATTGTAGCATATGTTTTTTCGGTAATGGCGTTTAAAAATCCTATTCCCAATCCGTTTTTGGTTCGCCCCGATATTTTTATTGCATTGAGCAAGTCTACGGTGCTAGGATACTTAATTAATTCTTCATTATCGGCAACATTGACATCTCCAGTCGGAAATCCACCAATTCTTCTGGAATAAAACAAATTTCCTTTAGAAAACAATTCGGTTCCTTCGGTAAAAAAAGGTCTATTTTCATCCAATTTTTGTTCAAAAGGTTCTAGATTTAGTATGGCATTGTCAAATTTGGTTTGCCCAAAATCAGGTACTAATATTGCATCCAGCGTAAAGGCATCGTTAATACCGTATTTGATATCCAACCCTCCTTTAATAGTATTGTCGGATTGGTTATCATCATTTTGATTGTAAAAAGAAGCGTAAGGAATAAAGAATAATCGAGTAGGGGTTTTTATGTTTTCAATACCTTGCAATATTCCGTTTTGTGTTAGTTCTGCACCAATTTTAGTGTCAATTCGGTTCCATGAATATATTTGAACATCGCGTTCTATGCTCCTAAGAAAATTGATGCCCCATGTTTGTTTATTTGAATTGGGAAAACGAATGGCAGCATATGGAATTTTCATTTCCACGACCCAGCCACTATCTGTTATTTCGGTTTTACTGTCCCAAATGGCGTCCCAAGTAAAATCATTATATCCTTCGGTTGAAATACAATCTATTTGTACTCCGGCAGCACTAATATAAAACCTAAAATCTTGTTGACCGTCATTGAAACCATTTATAAAAACTGAAAAATAATCAGCAACGCCAAATTTATCTCTGTTAGTAATTTCTTTTTTTATCTTATTTGGATTTTCATCGTGCAGAATGGCAGCAATGTAAACCGCATCATTATCATACAAAATTTTTACTTCTGTTTTTTTATTTTCACCAATCGGCTTGCCGTTATCGGGTTGATACATAACAAAATTCGATGCGATTTCTGCGGAATTCCATATTTCTTCCGAAATTTTTCCATCTATTGATATCTTAGAAGTAATAGACTTCGTACTAAGTATTTTTTTTTGACCCAAAACTAAGTTTGCACAAAGAATCATCGAAAAGATAAGAATATATTTAGCTTTTGTCATAAAAAACAATTGATTTGTAACAAAAGTAATATAATTATTTAAAAATTGATTGCTAAATTTTATTTTTATACTAAATCATAATCGACTAAAAGTTAAATTTTACCGACAAAATGCATTTTTATTTTGCAAAGTAGTTATAGTTTGTATATTTGCAAACCCTTAAATTTGTTTAACGAATAGATACACAATGGTTTATAAAATATTTTTTGCTTCGATGTACATGTTGATTTCATATTCATTAAGTGAGAATGTTTTTAACAAGTCTAAAAAATCTACAAGTAATGAAATTGCTTCTGTTTTAAAATCAAATATAGATAGTAAAGTAGCGTCAGTATATAATTCTCTTCAAGCCAATCAATTTCAATTACCAAATTCTGTATGTTTTACCGAAGCCTTAATAGGGTTTTATTCCTTAAAAGAAAAAGGACTTATTAAAAAAGACATTCTAACAATGGTTGATTTTAGTTTGTCATCAAATACAAAACGCCTTTGGATTATTGATTTGTCAACCAATAAAATTTTATTTCAATCATTGGTAGCTCACGGAAGAAATACAGGGGAGGAGTTTGCCAATTATTTTTCAAACAAAGAAGAATCTTATCAAAGTAGTTTGGGTTTTTATGCAACTGGCGAAGTTTATAATGGAAAACACGGATTATCTTTAAAACTCGATGGTTTAGAAAAAGGATTAAATGATCGTGCTCGCGAAAGAGCCGTTGTGATCCACGGTGCCGATTATGTATCTGAAGCCTTTATAAAAGCGCACAAAAGATTGGGTAGGAGTCAAGGATGTCCAGCACTTCCAGTAGGTGTTACTTCGGAGATTATTGATGTAATAAAAAACGGATCTTGCTTGTATATTTATCATCCTTCTTTGAATAATTCTAAAAAGTTAAAATTAATTTCGTAATTGTTTGTATAAATCGGCATCTAAATTGTAGATATCATTTCTGAAAATCAATTCGTCATTTTCACTCCACGCTGTCCAGTACCATTGGTATATTGCATAGCGTTTTTTTACACCCAAAAACAGCGTTTCTCTTGTTGCAACAATAGAATCAATTTTTTCTTTTGAATATCGCTTCGGATTGTCTAATAATAATTGAGCCAATTCCAATGGTTTTTCTATTCTTACACATCCAGAACTTAAGGAGCGATTGTTTCTTTCAAATAAATTGCGGTGATTGGTATCATGCAAATAAACGCTATGATGGTTCGGAAAATTTATTTTAACTACTCCCAAGGAATTGTAGTAGCCTGGTTTTTGAACATAGCGATATCCGTATGGTTTTTTCTCGTTCCATTTCAGTGGATCAATTTCGTTGTTTTTTGAGTCGTAAATTCCAATACCTTTATTTTTTAAGGCATTTCTGTTTTCAATCATTTCTGGCAGTAAATCTTCTTTTAAAATAGTAGGTGGTACTGTCCAGGTAGGATTGAATACAACGGTTTGTAATACAGAAGTAAGAATTGGGGTTTTTCTTTTTATTTTACCTACAACAATGCGTTTACTCATCACTATTTCTTGATTCTCTATTACATTCAAGCTATAATTTGGTATGTTTATTAAAAGATAATTTTGTGTAAAAGACTTAGAAAACCATCTCCAGCGTTCCAAATTGGCTATGATTTGGTGTTTCCGATCGTCTTTGGTAAAATTTAGCGCAGTTATGGTGCTTTTTCCAATTATTCCATCAGAAATTAAACCATGACGTGTCTGAAATTTTTTGACAGCTTCAAATGTGGTGTCGTCATATGTCGAAGTGATACTGTCTTTGCTGTTTAAGTCTTTCCAATACAATAACTTTTTTTTGATATTAATTATTACTGTATTTTTTGCGTTGCGAGTTATTTTGTCTTCTGTAACTATAATTGGAGTTTGCTCATCTGGAAATTGATTGATAAGGTATAATGCTTTAATCAATTTTTTGTAAGTAAGTGCATGTGGTTGACATTTTACTATTGCTGCAGACAAAGAGTCTTGTGACAATGCTTCATTTAAAATAGATTTAGTGTCTATTTCATTGATGTTTAAGTCCCAGTTGCTGTAAAGCTTTCTTGGATTTAATTTTCCGTTGTGTAAATGATTCAGATACTTTTGAAAATTATAGGTTAATTTCAAGTCATAATTCACCTTTTCGGATTCTTCCAATTCAGTGAATTTTTTTTCAAATTTGGTTAATTTAGAAATAGCGTAATCGGATGGATTTAATCCTTCTATTTCACAATTTTTTATCGTTTCAAGAACAATATTTCTGTTTTTTTTCGATTGCCAAACCGTGCTGTTGTCTCTGGAATTGTAAAATTTTCGGAGTGCTTCGCTTTTAAAGGCGTCATAAAGTGTAGTGTCAATTGCAATAACATCTCCTTCTTTATTTGAGGTGTCTTTTTTTGTAAAAGAATCTAGATTTATGATTGATTCTTTTTTGCAACTTACTAAAAGTATAAAGAAAAAAAATAAGTAAAGTTTATTCATTACTAAGTTTTTTGATGTTTAAATAATTATTGTCTATCATCTATTATTTTAAAAGAGTCACTTGCTTAAGGTGTATTTCAGTTTTTTGTAAAAACCCACAGCAAATATTCAAGTATCGAAACAGATAATTTGGTTTGGAGCTTTTGTGCTATAGTTAACAATACAAAATCAAGGACTACTTCAAACCTTTGCTTATTACGAATCTAAAACTACTATTTTTCTAATTTTTCATTAATTTTTGCATACAAAGATGCTATTATTATTTTAAAATATTGATATAATTCCTGTTAATTTATTCTTTGTAAAAAGTCAAAAAAAGAGACGGTAGGTAATTTATCATCTTAAAATTGACAAGTTTCAATTGGTTTTCTTTTTCATTTTACAACTAGTCTTATTTGAAAAGTCTTTAAAGAGGATGTTTTTTTGGTGTTTTGTATTAATATTTTAAAAAAATAAAAGTATAACATTTTAGTTTTAAAATGGTTGTAAACAAGAAATAGAAATGTCGAATTTTTTTTGAAAAAAAATTTGCAAATAACTGTTTTTATTAATTATCTTTGCACCTCAGTAATGCGAAAGTAGCTCAGTTGGTAGAGCTCCAGCCTTCCAAGCTGGTTGTCGCGAGTTCGAGCCTCGTCTTTCGCTCTAAAATCAAATTAATTTTTGATTATTAAGGGTAAATTTTAATGATTAATGCGAAAGTAGCTCAGTTGGTAGAGCTCCAGCCTTCCAAGCTGGTTGTCGCGAGTTCGAGCCTCGTCTTTCGCTCCAAAACCTCAAATGTAAGTTTGAGGTTTTTTTTTTTTTTTTTAAACCATTAAGATATTAAGATAGATTAAGCGTTGTTAAAGCTTGAAATTTTTAATATCTTAATGGTTTTTAATTTTTTAATTCAAAAAACTCAAATCACTTCCTGTTTCCAGTTCTTCGGGTAATTGGTTTTGTCTAAAAAGGCGAGCTTTCAAATTTCCTTTCAAAATAATTTTATCTTCTTTTACATCCAGCCAACTCCCTTCACGTAATCCCAATACGGGTAAAGAATTGAACGCATGAAACTCTTTTATTCTCGTTTCTCTTGTTTCTCCCATGTGTTGGGAATTTGCATCTGGATCTAAATAATGCGGATTCAAATTAAAAGGTATTAATCCTAAAGTTTGAAAGCTAGGAGGATAGATAATCGGCATGTCATTTGTTGTTTGCATTGTCAATCCGCAAATATTACTTCCTGCACTACAACCCAAATAAGGAGTGCCACCCTTTAGAGTATCTGCAAGAATGTTTATAATATCATTTTTGTACAATTGAGTAACTAGCAAGAAAGTATTACCTCCACCAGTAAAAATTCCTTCGGCTTTTTGAATGGCTTCCTTTTGGTTTTCGTATTCGTGAAGACCTTTTACGGTTATGTTTATTTTGCTGAATGCCGTTGCAACTTTTGCGGTATAATCGTCATGAGTCATGCCGCTTGGTCTTGCAAAAGGGATAAAAAGTATGGTTTTGCAATCCATGAAATGCAATTGTAATTCGGGTAGTAAATAGTCTAGGTATTGGCCTTCGTGTAGCGTTGAGGTACTGGCTATAATGCAATTTTTCATTTTTTTTTCTTGATAAATTCAATGTAAAGGTATAAAATGATTTTTTTTAAGGATTCAAAAGATGGGTTTTAATTAACAAACTTTTACCAAACCGTTAGTAATTAATTTGGATGGGTTTGGGATACTTTTACATTCTATTAATGAAAACTATGACTAAAATTATACTTTGTTTAATTCAATTTTTAGTATCAACAACCTTTCAATTTGTACCAACGGAAACTTTTACTGAAGATTCGACTCATAAAAACAGTAAGGAAATTAAAGATGCCAAAGCAATCAAAAAGAGTCTGAAAAGAAGTAGTTGTTAAAAAATCAATTATTTGGTTTTTAATAAAAGTCATTTTCTAAATAATCAATTTAGCGTTTGTGAAAAATAATTTTACTTTTTTACTTCTTTTCTTTTTTTTAACTCAGATGATAACTGCCCAAGAGCGTGTCGAGAAATGGGTTAAAGGTCAAGTGCATTCAAACACAATGCCATTGGAGGGAATTAATATCACAAATACATCCAATAAAATCAGTGTCGTTTCAGATCAGTATGGTGCTTTTTCTATTATAGCCAATGCTGGCGATATCTTGAGTTTTTCTGCGGTTAATTATGAGCCTTTGCGAAAGTATATTAATGCGAAAGATTTTAAAATGGGGATTATTAGTGTCGATTTAACGTCAAAAAGTATTGAATTAAATGAAGTGATTGTCAATGGTAATCCAAATATTACAGCCGAAAATATGGGGATAATTCCTCGTGACCAAATTAAACTAACTCCTGCCGAAAGGCGATTACAAACTGCGGGCGATTTTAAACCAATTCATTTATTAGGAATTTTGGGTGGTGCATTGGCAATTGATCCAATTTTGAATGCTATAAGTGGGAGAACCAAGATGCTTAAAAAAGCAGTTTCGGTAGAGAAAAAAGAATTTCTTATAGCAAAGTTGGAAGTGTTGTTTGAACAAAAATATTATATAGAAACCTTAAAAATACCCGAAGAATACATAAGAGGCTTCCAATATTATTGTGTTGAAGATGTAGATTTTTGCAGGTCTCTGAAAGATAAAAACAAGACCATGAGTATGTTTTTAATAGTGGGATTGGCTTCTAGCTTCAATAAAAACAGGATGGAAGGAGTCAGAATTAAGTAGTTTTGAAATTTTGAATTTTATATTTTAAAAATGAAAAAGAATTTAATTGTATTGTTTGTTTTAATAACTCAAGCTCAAAATCAATTGTTGATTGCTCAAGCAAATGCGGAGAAAATGATAACTGGGGTTGTAGCATCCGATACGACAAAGCTTGAAGGAATAAGCGTGATTAATTGTACCAACAAAATGATGGCGGTTTCGGATAAAAACGGCTGTTTTTCAATACAAGCAAAAGCGGGTGATATTTTAAATTTCTCTGGAATTGATTATAAGTATTTGAGAAAATATGTTTACAAACACGAGTATAGCTCTGGGGTTCTTGAAGTAAATTTGACTTTTAATGCTGTCGAATTAGACGAAGTAATAATTAATAAATACGCCAATATTAATGCCGAAAGTTTGGGAATCATTCCTAAAGGCCAGATTAAATTTACCCCTCAAGAGAGAAGGTTGTATTCTGGATCCGGCGGTGTACAAGGTTTTTTTAATTACCTTTCTGGTGATAGAGATATTCTTAAAATGAATGTTGAAATCGAGAAAAAAGAAATGTTACTAAAAAAACTAGAATATCTTTTTGGAGGTAAATATTATACTAAAACCCTCAAAATCCCCGAGGAACTCATTAGAGGTTTTCAGTATTATTGTGTTGAGGATTTAGAATTTGCGGAATCCCTAAAGAATAAAAACAAAACCATTAGTATGTTTTTAATGACCAATTTAGCGGTTACTTACAATCAGAGAAGAATTGATAAGGAATGACATAATTTATGCATTTCAAAAGGGATTTTATAAAAAAATAACAGTTGTTCATGTCTGAAAGATTAAAATAATGTTGTAATTTTAATAAGTGAAAAGTGCTGTTTTTATTAAGATGATTCTTTTTTCGCAATTTAATTTTTAAGAGTTTGTAAATGAGAAGTATAATAGGAGTCTTGGTTTTGTTTTTGAGTTGTCAAATTTGTTTTAGTCAAGTTTTGACGCGCAAAACGGTACACGGAAAAGTAGTGAATGATTCAATTGCTGTCGAAAGTGGTTTGGTTTTTAATGTTAATGCCAAAACAGGAGCCGTAATTGATTCAAAAGGATTTTTTAGCATTTTGGCAAAAGTAAATGATTCACTTGTTTTTACGAGCTTAGGATTTAAGACCAAAAGGGTAGTTTTGTCAAAATCAGACATTGCTTCTTCTTTTTACAGAGTGAAATTAAATGCAGTAGCAAATGAATTGCTAGCTGTTGTTGTATATGCCACACATGGACCGCATCCTGAGTTTGCCAATACCCAAAAAATAGTTGATACTCAGTATTATGATGACAAACAGTCTTCTCCTGATAATATATTGATGATGCCTACTGGTACTGGAGATCCAAATAATATGGATGTTATTCGCGTTTACAAAAAGATTTTTAAAAACATATTAAGAAACAATCCTGAAAAAGTAGATTTGGTTGCCGATGCCAGTTTTACTACTGTAGCGATGCAAAATGTTAGCTATTCTTTTTTTATAGATAAATTAAAATTAAAAGAAGATGAGGTTGGACTTTTCTTATTGTTCTGTGAAAACGATCCAAAATCGAATGCTTTTAGCAAAATTAATCAGCAATTTGAAGTAATGGATTTTTTAATTACAAAAAACAAAGAGTTCAAAAATATTGCTACTTTTGAAAAATGAAAAAAGGAATAGTTGTTGCTCTCTTTTTGGTTTTTACTTTTACAATAAGCAGTTTTGGTGTACATAAATTTTATATGGCTATTTACCAAATCAATTATGCTCCCGAAAAAAAAATGCTTCAAATAACGTCTCGCATTTTTATAGACGACCTTAATAAAACTTTAGAGCAAAAATTCAAGAAAAAGTTTTATTTGGGAACCGATAAAGAGTCCTTAGAATCATTGGAGTTGTTAAAAAAATATTTGTCTGAAAAATTTTTTATTAAGGTCAATGGACAAACCAAAACTATGAATTTTTTAAGTAAAGAAATTGATGGAGATGTGTTGGTTTGTTATTTGAATATAAAAGAAATACCAAAACTCAGTTCGCTCGAAATAGTAAATTCTGTTCTAATTGAAAGCCTTTTGGAACAGCAAAATATAGTTCATGTTACAACATTTGGAACTAAGAATAGTTTTCTTTTTACAGCATCTTCTACTAAACAAGTGTTAAAATATTAACGTATAATAACATTTCTATTTAAAAATGTTATTTTCACGGCCTATTAAACACGAACTTTAGTATATGAGAACCCTTTCTTTATTATTTATTCTTCCTACCATTTTATTGGCTCAAGAAAAAACAGTTGCACCAGTTGTCAAACAACAAGGTAAATACGATTCCAACAAGTTTAGCCAAATGTATGATTTGTTGGCTACTCCCAATATGTTTCGTACCGCTTCTGGTGCGCCTGGGCCAGCGTATTATCAGCAACAAGCCGATTATAAAATTGATGTGGAACTTGATGACAAAAACGCTAGATTAAGCGGTTCTGAAACCATTACGTATTACAACAATTCTCCAGACAATTTGGAGTATTTGTGGATTCAATTGGACCAAAACCAAGCGGCCAAAAATTCGCAATCTCCATTGGTTGAAAATGAAAAAATCGAACAAGTTTTACCGGTTAATAAATTTACCAATGAGTATTTAAAGCCAGGATTAGAACGTGGATTTAATATCGAATATGTAAAAGACGCAAAAAGTATTCCAATGTCTTATACAGTCAATCAAACGATGATGCGTATCAATTTGGCAACCCCAATGAAGCCTGGAACGAGCATGTCTTTTTCTATAAAATGGTGGTATAATATTAATAATTATCAGCAAGACGGAGGCCGTTCGGGTTACGAGCTGTTCGAAAAAGAAAACAATAGATTGTATGTTATTGCTCAGTTTTATCCAAGAATGGCAGTTTATAATGATGTAGAAGGTTGGCAAAATATGCAATTTTGGGGTGGTGGAGAATTTGCTTTACCATTTGGGAATTTCGATGTCAATATTACAGTTCCTGCAGATCACATAATGGATGCTACAGGAGAATTAATGAATAGAAGCGAAGTGTTTACTCCCGAGCAAGTAAAACGTTATGCTTTGGCGCAAAAATCATTTGACAAACCTGTGGTTATTGTTACACAAGCTGAGGCCGAAATAGCCGAAAAAGGGTTTTCAGACAAAAAGAAAACTTGGAAGTTTAGCGCCAAAAATGTCAGAGATTTTGGCATTGCTACTTCTAGAAAGTTTATTTATGACGCTATGGCGGTACAGTTGAGCGGAAAAGTAGTTATGGCTGAATCGATTTATCCAAAAGAAGCCAACCCACTTTGGGGAGAAACTTCGACAATAACGGTAGCGCATACTTTAAAAAGCTATTCTGCTCATACTTTTGATTACCCTTATCCAAAAGCGGTGTCTGTATCTGCAGAAGATCAAGGAATGGAATACCCAATGATTTGTTGGAATTATGGTCGTCCAGATGAAAATGGGAAGACAAGCGAACAAATAAAAAACGGAATGATGGGAGTAGTGATTCACGAAGTAGGACATAACTTTTTTCCGATGATTGTCAATTCAGATGAACGTCAATGGACTTGGATGGACGAAGGATTAAACTCATTTATGGAGTATATGGCCGAACAAGAGTTGGGAACAAATTTTCCTTCTAGACGCGGTCCTGCCAAAAACATTGTTCCTTATATGAGTGGTGATCAAAAATTTTTGGAGCCTATTATGTCAAACTCGGAGAGTATTATTCAGTTTGGGAATAATGCTTACGGAAAGCCAGCTACGGGTCTTAATATATTGAGAGAGACTATTATGGGGCGTGAGTTGTTTGATTATGCTTTTAAAATGTATGCCAACAGATGGAAGTTTAAACACCCTACTCCTGAAGATTTTTTTAGAACAATGGAAGATGCTTCGGCGGTAGATTTGGATTGGTTTTTTAGAGGTTGGTTTTATTCAACTGATTTTGTAGATATTGGAATTAATGAAGTAAAACAATATTATGTTACCGAAACTCCTACCGTGGCTTTGAAAGATGCAAAAGTTAGAAAAGGTCGTTTTGGTCAAGAAAAAGGACCTTTTGTTTATTTGATTGCAAGCGATAATGCTGAACTGAATCCTGTATCTAAAAAACCTTTTAAAATAGAAGAAGTAAGTTCTCTTTCTGAATATGTAAATCAAAAACTTAGTGCAGAAGAACGCGCTACTTTGAAAAACCCTAAATACTTTTACGAAGTAGAGTTCAATAAACCAGGTGGCATGCCAATGCCAATTATTGTTCAAATTACGTATGAAGATGGGACAATGGATAATTATAAATATCCAGCTCAAATTTGGAGGCAAAACAATGAAACGGCCAAAAAAGTATATGCCACAGAAAAGGCTATTAAACAAATTCAAATTGATCCAAAACTTGAAACTGCCGATATTGATGTGACCAACAATGCTTGGCCAAAAGTTGAAGTAAAATCGAAGTTTGATTAATTAAGGGATACTAAGTTACTAAGATGCTGAGTTACTAAGATTTTAAAAGCTGAACAAAGCTTTGAGGTCTGAGTAACTCAGTTCTTTTTTTAAGACAAATTTAAATGACAAAGTTTTAAATTTTAATATCTTTGTTGCAATAAAATACAGAAATTATGTTTGGAATAGGAGGAGGCGAATTGGTTTTTATCATGTTTATAGTATTGATGCTTTTTGGATCTGATAAAGTGCCTGAAATGGCTAGAACTATGGGAAAAGCGATGGCGCAACTTAAAAATGCCACCAACGATATTAAAAGCGAAATTCAAAAAGGTGCCGAAGCCAATGGTTTTGATCAAAAAACCTTAGACAGCTTAACTGGTGGAATTAATTCTGAAATTAATAAAGCAAAAACGAGCCTTTTAGGTGAAACATCCAATACTTTTTCTGGAATCACAGATACCTTTACTACTGAAGTAAATAAAACCAAAGATAGTGTGCTAAGTGGTACTGCAAATCCAGACGGAACGACTCTTATCGATGATTTAACTGGTCCCGTAAAACGCCAAATGTAATGCTCGAAAAAATACTTGATCTAGATACCCAATTATTTATTTATCTCAATGCTTTAGGATCCGAAACATACGATGGTCTTTGGCTTATTATTACCAAACAAGTCAATTGGATTCCGCTTTTCCTGCTTCTATTTTATCTTATTTACAAAAAACTAGGTATAAAACAATCCCTTTATTTATTGCTTTTTGTTGCTTTTTTGGTAACAGCAACGGATCAGATAACCAATCTTTTTAAACATACTTTTCAAAGACTCAGACCATGTAATAATCCTGAAATCAATACTTTTATTAGAGTCGTTCAATCACGTTCTTCTTTTAGTTTTTTCTCAGGGCATGCCGCCAATACTATGGCAGTGGCTACTTTTTTATATCTTAATTTCAATAAACAAATCAAGTATTTTGGATTCTTATTTTTATGGCCGTTACTATTTGCTTACAGCCGTATTTATTTAGGATTGCATTACCCAATAGATATACTTTCTGGGTATTTGTTCGGACTAACCACTGGCTTTGTAATGTATAAAGCCTACCAATGGGCACTCCAAAAGAATTTTCCAAAACAGTCAAATTAGTTAGTGTTGAATATGGAGCTAATCTCGCTGTCCGCTGTATCTTTTTGTTTTTAAAGGAAAAACAAAAAGGATGCCGCTACCATCAAGGCTAAGATATCAGGGAATAAAGAGTTTAAAGTTTAAAATAAATAAGAATTATTTTTAATTTTTACTCTAGTTTTTAATCTTAAATCACCCGACTTACTGTCAATCCGTCTCTTATAGGCAATAAAACCGTTTCTATTCTTGGGTCATTTTTAAGTAATTGATTGTATTCTATAAGAACTTTGGTGCTTACATCGTTGGGATGAACTGGTTCTAATACTTTTCCACTCCACAGTACATTATCCGACAAAATTATACCTCCTTTATTCATTTTTGGAAGAATCATTTCAAAATAATTCAAGTAGTTTTCTTTGTCTGCATCGATAAAAACCAAATCAAATTTTAAATCTAAATTAGGAATAATGGCAACTGCTTCACCCAAATGCTGTACAATTTGTTTACCCCAAGGTGATTTGTCAAAATGCTTCCGCTGAAAATCAATCAATTCTTCTTTTATGTCTATAGTGTGCAATTGTCCATTCTCCTGCATGCCTTCGCACAAACACAAAGCCGAGTAACCGGTGTAGGTTCCAATTTCTAGGATATTAACAGGCCGAATCAATTTGGCTAACATACTCAAAACACGTCCTTGAAAATGCCCGCTCAACATTCTAGGCAGCAATATTTTTTGATAGGTTTCTTTGTTTAAAGCGGCAAGTAAAGCTGGTTCTTTTTCAGAATGTTGCTCTATATAATCTTCTAAATCTTGGGAAATAAAATGCATTTTGTGAATGGTTGAAATTTGTAACAAAGGTACAAATCATAAATGAATGTCTTACTTTTTTAATATTTTATACCATTTGCTTAATTTAAAAAAGAATATGACTATCTGTGACTTATACCAATAAAGTTTTATACATATTAGTATATCAATGCAAAAACTTAAATGTGTTTATTTGACACAGATTTCACAAATTCCCACAGATTAATTTGTGAACCCCGAAAGCTATCCTATAGTGTGGACACAACTCCAAAATTTTGGTGTTGAATAAAGCAATTTATTATAGTGATTCCTCTTGACAACGATTTGATTATACCATATCCAAAGGTTTCAACCGTTGGATACAATATTAGGGAGGATTCAATGTCTAAAAAAAATGTTTATCGATACGTTACCCACGGTTAAAACCGCGGGCTATGTTAGAATTGCTGATAAAACTGGATCTTAATAAAATTGATTTATTAAGAATACGTAAAAAAAAAGGGCTAATATTTGTGTCCACACGATAGGAAAGCTTTCAGGGGTGAAATCTCTGTCAAGAAAATCAATTATGGTCTCCTTAACGGATAGTTATTAAAAATAACCCGTTGGGTGAAATTATTTTTGACCACATAGAAACATAGAATTTATAGTTTTTAAAAGAAAAAGATAGACGTTTTACTACTCACATAGCTATTCTATGTGTGAAATAGTGCTATTTCTATTTATTCTTTGCCTATTTAGCATCCATCTATGATTCTATGTGGTTAAATTTTTATTTTACTTGAATTTCACCCAACGGGTTAAAAATAATGTAATCCTCTCCCCGTAGAGTTCTTTAAAAACGTCCATGCTACGCAAATGTCTCTGACTTTGTGTTTCTTTAAGTTTTTGTAAAACGGAATAGTGATAAAAGTCTCCCGACTTTTTCCGTAATTTATTTTAGAACTGTTTGCATTTCAAAAGCTAAAAAAAACTACAAAGTAGCAGTATTGTCATTTTGTATTTTTTTAATTTTTGTTTAAAGTGGGAGCGTTTGAATTTATCACTAAACGATCTGTTTTCTAAGTTGTATACTGGAAAAGTCCGCAGACTTCTCAAAGCGGGTGCGTTAACGGGGATTTGTAATCCGTAAACGTAAAGAATAGAAACAAAAAAGGCATTTTAAAAAAAAACTAGAATTAATTCGAAAACTGAATGAAGTTACATTTAATTTAGATAGTTAGAATACTCTATCGATTTACAGTATGTACACGAATAGCAAATTCGCTCTATTTTGATTTTTTACGCTAGATAAGAAAGTGCTTACTGGCTATTTAAGATAAGATTTTAAGTTGTTGAGGGTTTGTAAAGGCATTGATGCTAAATTTTGGATATTTAGTGGAGATAACAGGTTGTTAATTTCACTAACATACTGATGTTAAGATAAATAGTTTGATTTAATTATGAGTTGACAGATGACAAATGTTTGTTAAAATGTAAAAAGCATCCAATAATATTTTTATTTTTGTTTAAAATATTATTAAAAACATTAAACAAAATTATCATGAAAAATCTAAAAGTAGTTGCTTTATCCTTATTTGTTGCAGCATTTGGTTTTAATGTCCATGCTCAAAAAAACAAAACAGTTGTTGAAAATGCTATCGCTTCAAAAGATCACACCACTTTGGTAGCTGCCGTTACAGCTGCCGGACTTGTGGAAACCTTATCCGGAAAAGGTCCGTTTACAGTTTTTGCACCAACGAATGAGGCTTTTACAAAATTGCCGACTGGAACCGTTGAGACTTTGTTGAAACCAGAAAACAAAGCGATGTTACAAGCTGTATTAACGTACCATGTAATTGCAGGTAGTTTAGATAGCAAAGCAGTTGTAGCAGCCATTAAAAAAGGAAATGGAACAGCAACTGTAACTACAGTGCAAGGGGGTAAATTGAAAGCATCACTTAGTGGTAAAAACGTTATTCTAACAGACGAAAAAGGAAATACTTCTACAATTGTGGCAGTAGATATAATATCGTCTAATGGAATAATACACGTAATTGATTCGGTTGTTTTGCCTAATTAAACCTGGCTCTTACGAGTCTAAGTGAAGTCTTTGGAATGCGCTACGCAATGTCTCATGATTTTGTGTTTTTTTAAAAGTTCTTGAAGTCCGTAAAGCTGCCCAGCTCTTCGAAGTATATAAAACTTTGTCTTGCAGGCTCCGCAAATGTCTCATGACTTTGCGTTTTTTTGAAAGTTCTTGCGAGCCATAAAAGTGAAAAAAGTCTCCCGACTTTTTCCGTGAATTTTTTAGAATAATATCTATAAAAAAACCTCGCAATTTGCGAGGTTTTTTAGTTATAATGTCCTTTAGCGGAATAAATTAAAACAGTTTCTTGTATAACTTCATAAACCAGTCGGTGTTCAAGATTTATTTTACGAGACCAAGAACCAGTTAAGCTGTGTTTTAAGGGTTCGGGTTTGCCAGTTCCTTCAAAAGGGTGCTGGGTAACTTCGTTTAACAAAACGAATAATTTTTTTAAAATAGCTTTATTGCCTGATTTTTTGTGAAAGTCAATATCGCTTTTGGCTTGGTCGGAAAAGCCTAACTGATAACTCATTACAATCCTAAAAAGCTTTGTAAATCTTCTTTTTTAACACGAGTAGATTTACCGTCTTTGAATTCTTGTTTGCTTTGTTCTATTTTAGAGACAAATTCAGGATTGTATGGGTTTTCTTCAGAAATTTCAAATTTGATTTTGAAAGCTTTTACAATAGCTTTCAATGCGTCAATTTGTTCTTTGTTTGTTGGGTGCGCTATAAATATATTTTGTGTTGGCATAATTAATTATTTAGCTGTTAATCTATTGCTTCTGTTTGAAATTCTTAGTCTTTAATGTTTTTTGAAATAAATGATTTGAAACAAATACAGAATACTTAACAAAGATATGAAAAAACAGAACAAAGATTATTTAAACCTCATTTTCTTAAAATTTCACTATCAAAACAACAATTCAACAAAATGTCATTAAATTTGCAGCATGCAAATCGAGAAAAAAGACATACGATCACTATCCAAAGACCAATTGAGAGATTTTTTTGTAACCAACGGGGATAAAGCTTTCCGTGGGAATCAAGTATATGAATGGTTGTGGAGCAAAGGGGCACATAGTTTTGAAGACATGACCAATGTGGCCAAAAGTACTCGTGGCATGCTCGAAGAACATTTTGTGATAAACCACATCAAAGTAGATACCATGCAACGAAGTGAGGACGGAACGGTGAAGAATGCCGTTCGGTTACATGATGGTTTGGTGGTCGAAAGTGTTTTGATTCCTACCGCAACTAGAACTACGGCTTGTGTATCGAGCCAAGTGGGTTGTAGTTTGGATTGTAATTTTTGTGCTACTGCTCGGTTAAAGCGTATGCGTAATTTGGAGCCAGCCGAAATTTACGATCAAGTGATTGCTATTGATAAAGAAAGCAGACTGTATTACAATCATCCATTGTCGAATATTGTTTTTATGGGTATGGGAGAGCCCCTTATGAATTACAATAATGTTCTCAAAGCTATCGAAATGATTACTTCTCCAGAAGGTTTAGGAATGTCGCCCAAACGAATTATGGTTTCTACCTCGGGTGTTCCTAAAATGATTAAAAAATTGGCAGATGATGAGGTAAAATTCAAATTGGCAGTTTCTTTGCACTCCGCAATTGATGAAATTCGTTCCCGAATAATGCCTTTTAGTGAAAATTTCCCCTTGGCAGATTTAAGAGAATCATTAGAATATTGGTATCGAAAAACGAAAAGCAAAATATCCTACGAGTATGTTGTCTGGAAAGATATTAACGACAACAAAGCGTCGATAGATGCATTGGTTAAATTCTGTAAATATGTTCCTTGCAAAGTAAATCTTATCGAGTACAATCCAATAGACGATGGTGAATTTCAACAAGCTTCTGAAGAATCTATAAATGCGTATATAAAAGCGCTAGAAGCTAGTGGAATTGTGGTAAAAGTAAGAAGAAGTCGTGGTAAAGATATTGATGCCGCATGCGGACAATTGGCCAATAAAGAAGCGTAAACAAAAAAAGTCCAGAAATAAAAAAGCATTAAAAAGAACAATCCAGTTCCTTTTAATGCTTTTTGTGTTTTAATAAAACGGTTTATTTTTTCAATTCTATTGTTGTAGTAACACCCGCAATAGTTACAGTTGCAAGATTGTCACATTCTCCTGTTCCAAAATCGACCAAAGCTTCGGTGTCATTTTTAACTTTAAGAACAGTTCCAGAAACTGGAAATGGTTTTTTACAAGCCGCTAAAAAACGCAAAGGCGTTTTAATAGTATTAGAACATTTGTCTCCATTTGGCATGGTGGTAGAGCCACTTCCAGTTACAAGGAAAACATTATCGTCCCAATTTTCTTTAGTTTCATATCCTTCAACCATTTCTCTAACTCTGTTGCCAGTTCTAGTATATGTTTTTCCATCTTCAAAAGTAATTGTCAGATCAATTGAACAAGCAGAAACTGGGTGAACAGCAGCTAATAGTTCAGTGCTTTTTAGAGATCTTGTTATCGTTTTGGTACCTTGAAGTTTTTTGCCATTATGCATAAATCCATCAAAACTATACGTAATGGTTTGTTCTGAAGTGTTGAAGTTTGCAGAAAAAGTGATGGACATTTTTCCTTTCAAAACATTTCCGTTTTCAAGAGCACAGCCTTCTGTGCCAAAATCAATTGTTCCAGTAAAAAGCCCATCAACCAATGTCCAAGTGACTTTTGCGCATGCAGGCAACATACTTTTCATTGTTTCTGTAGACTTACTAGTCATTCCTTGTTTCATAGTGAATTGGTCTTCAACTATATTCGAAACATCGTCTACCGAGGCATCAATTTTTGCATCAACTGCAACTTGTTCTGCTGAAATAGCAGTCGAAGAATCTTGAGTTTTGTCTGATGAGGTACAGCTAGTAAATAATGCTACAGCCATTAAAGAAGCAATAAATAAATTCTTTGTTTTCATAATTAATAGTTTTTAAGGTTCGTTTATAGTTATTAGATGATAAATTGATTAAAAGGTTTAATGGTATAATAATTTTAATATTCTAACAATTAAATCATTAGAAGTTATATTTGTTTTAAAATTTATTTGATGGTATAATTGTAAATTATAGTGTAACTATAAAAGGTGCAGTAAATTTGCTTTTTTTATAAAGTTAGAATCATAATAAAATACATTTTAGAGAGAAGAGTATTTTGAGTGAAATAAAGATGTATTTTTATTTTTAGGAATAAAATATTAAATACACTATCTACAATATATAACGTTTTTTTATTTAAAATAGTATATTTGACATCTAAATGAATATCACTACACAAATAAAGCAGCCCATTGTTTATGAAATGGAACTTTTTGAAAAAAAGTTCTATGAATCGATGACTTCACAAGTGGCTTTGCTTAACAGAATTACCTATTATATAGTCAATAGAAAAGGTAAACAAATGCGTCCTATGTTTGTTTTTTTGATGGCAAAGATGGTTTCCAAAGGAACTGTAAATGAAAGAACCTATCGTGGCGCCTGTGTAATTGAACTGATTCATACCGCAACTTTGGTCCATGATGATGTAGTGGATGATAGTAATCGAAGACGAGGTTTTTTTTCAATAAATGCGCTTTGGAAAAACAAAATTGCTGTTTTGGTAGGCGATTATTTGTTGTCTAAAGGCTTATTGCTTTCTATTGATAATGAAGATTTTGATTTATTGAAAATAATATCGGTAGCCGTTCGCGAAATGAGTGAAGGCGAATTACTCCAAATAGAAAAAGCCCGTAGACTCGATATTACAGAAGACATTTATTATGAAATCATTCGAAAAAAGACGGCTACTCTTATTGCAGCCTGTTGTGCTCTTGGTGCAAAATCGGTGATTGATGATGAAGTTCAGGTAGAGAATATGCGTAAATTTGGAGAACTCATTGGAATGGCTTTTCAAATCAAAGACGATTTATTTGATTATTCTGAAGAAGCTATTGGTAAACCAACCGGAATCGACATCAAAGAACAAAAAATGACCTTACCTCTTATTTACGTACTCAACAATTGTACTCCAAAAGAGAAAAGTTGGCTCATCAATTCGATAAAAAACCACAATAAGGACAAAAAAAGAGTCAAAGAAGTGATCACTTTTGTAAAAGACAATCAAGGTTTGGCTTACGCCGAAAATAAAATGATTGAATTTCAACAACAAGCCCTAGAGTTGTTGAATGCTTATCCTGAATCTGACTATAAATCAGCATTGATTCTAATGGTCAACTATGTTATAGAAAGGAAAAAATAAATTTTATTACTTATAAAAGATTGATATTTAATCATTTAACGGATTGGTTTAAATTTATTTTCTTTTTTTTTGCAATCGCATACAACCTTTTTTATTTTTTTCTCGTCTATACAAATAGAAACACTTTATTAACCATTTTGAAAGTAATTAATTTACATCAGGAAGAAAATGAACTAATCGATTTGGCTGTCGCAAACAATCGACAAGCACAACAACGTATTTATGCTAAATTTTCTCCAAAAATGTTAGGTGTTTGCAGACAGTACATTAAAGACATTCACATAGCCGAAGACGTTATGATTACCGCTTTCATGAAAATGTTTGTCAATTTAACTCAATTTGAAAAGAAAGGTAGTTTTGAAGGTTGGATTCGCAGAATTATGATTAATGAATGCATTTCGAGTATTAGAGCATACAAAAAGGTAAATTTCATTGAGGATTCCAATGGTTATGATGAGATTGTGTATGAAACAGATTTGCAATTTTCTGTCGAAGATATCCAGAGTTTGATAGATAGTTTACCAGATGGTTATAAAATTGTGTTTAATCTATTTGTAATTGAAGGATACAAGCATAAAGAAATAGCAACTATGTTAGGAATTAATGAAGGAACTTCAAAATCACAATTCTCACAAGCTAGAAAGATGTTGAAGAGTCAAATTGAGATTTTGAAAAATAGAGAAAAGAATTATTAAGATTCTGTTGTCAAAACAATTTCTTTTAAAAATAAAATAGGATGAAAAAAAGTGTAATAGAGAAGCAAATTAAAGAGAAGCTTGCTACTCGTGAGTTTACTCCATCTCCATCTTCCTGGGATAGATTGGACGCTATGTTGGCAGTTACAGAAAAACCGAAACGCAATTTTAAGTGGGTTTATTTTGCTGCAAGTGTTTTGGGTTTTTTGCTCATAAGCACATTGTATTTTAATCAAAATCAGGAAGAAATTGCCATTCCAAAGAATGATATTGTGGTTAATGAACCTAAAATTGTTCCTGAGAAAAAAAACAATTCGACACCTCAATACATTTCCAAGAAAATAATGGTAAAAAGTATTGTTTTAGAGTCGTATAAGGTTGAAAAAAAATCCAATGAGTCAAATAGCAGTTATGTTTCCACAAAAATAGAAAAGCAAGTAGTTCAAACAGAAGAAACCCAAGAACAACAAATACCAATCATCTACCAAATCATCAGTCAAAAAGCGGAACAGCAAGTTGTTTTGCGAAAATCTAAATATGTTAATGTTGACGAACTATTAGCATCGGTAGATCCTCTTTCTAAAAAGAAGAATTCTAGTATTCTACAATCAACAGTTAAAGTAAATTCAAATGAATTGCTTTCTCAAGTTGACGGCGAATTGGAACTTAGTTTTAGAGAAAAAGCGCTTAAAGTGGTCAATCAAAAAATAAAAACGGTAACTGTAGCTTTAAGCAATCGAAATTCAGAATAAATCATCAATCACATTTAAGAAAACCAAACATGAGAAATTTTAAAATTTACTTAGTAGTATTTGCATGCCTTTTTGTAGGCAAAATTCACTCCCAGAATTCATTCGAAAACAGAACAAAAGAAGTTGCTTCCAAGATAGAGACGGTCGTAAAAGAAGAAAAGGAGAAATTAAAAACCCAGGTAGAGGAAGTGAATGTCGAATTATCCGAAAATAAAATTACAACGGAGGAAGCCGATAAAAAGAAGAAAAAATTAGCCGAAGCCTCAGCTATTGCAATTGAAGATCAAGTGGCAAAACTTGAACTAGAATTGCATGGAATAGTACAGGACAAAGTGGACGGAAAGTTAAAAAGCTCGGCTAAAGATTCGTCAGCTTCCATTAGTATTCATTTTTCAAAAGATTACTTCGAAAAGAGAGCCAGTAAAGGGGAGAAAAGAACCACTTCTCAGTTTGTGTTTGCTTTTGGGGCCAATAATTTAGTCACTGACAAACAAGTTGCCCATTCGGATTTTAAATATTGGAAATCACATTTCTATGAGTGGGGTTTTACATCTAATACCAGAATTTTGAAAGAGGATAATTTGTTGCATTTTAAATACGGTCTGTCATTGATGTATAATAATTTAAGAGCGACAGACAACAGATATTTCGAAAAAAATGGAGCACAGACTGATTTGCTAACCAGTACGTTTCATTTGGACGAATCCCGTTTTAGAAATGTGTATATAATGGTTCCGATGCATTTGGAATTTGATTTTACTAAAAAAGAAATTCGTGATGATGCCGATTATTTCAGAACACATAAAAGTTGGAGAGTTGGTTTGGGAGGGTATGCAGGTTTCCGAATAAAATCAAAACAGATTCTTTGTTTTGATGATGCTAATGGAAATGGTGTGGAGCAAAAAACCAAAGGAAACTATAATGTAAATGACTTTAATTATGGGTTGAGTACTTATGTGGGTTATGAATCAACAAGTTTGTATTTGAAATATGATTTACAGCCTTTATTTGAAAAGAATTCTGTGGATCAAAATAATATATCGTTAGGACTTCGTTTCGATTTTAATTAAAAAATTTTTAATTTGTTTTTTAACCCTTTCAGAGTTTCAAACTCTGAAAGGGTTAATATTTTCAAAAACTTAGTAACTTAGCGCCTTAGTAACTTAGAAACTTTAAAATAAATTGATATCACAAGCAACCGTAGATACTGTTTTTGAAACTGCACGAGTAGAGGAAGTTATTGGCGATTTTGTACAACTTAAACGTGCAGGAAGTAACTTTAAAGGATTAAGTCCCTTTTCTGATGAGCGTTCTCCTTCCTTTATGGTGTCGCCAGCAAAAGGGATTTGGAAAGATTTTAGTTCAGGTAAAGGGGGTAATTCCGTGGCTTTCTTGATGGAACACTCCCATTTTACCTATCCGGAAGCCATTCGATATTTGGCCAAAAAATACAATATTGAGATTGAAGAGACAGAACAATCAGACGAGGAAAAGTTAAATACAGACGTTCGCGAAAGCATGTATTTGGTTTCTGAATTTGCCAAAACCTATTTTCACGATACGCTTTTGAATTCAGAAGAAGGAAAAGCCATTGGTCTTTCGTATTTTAAAGAACGTGGTTTTACTAATGCGACTATCAAGAAATTTGCTCTGGGATATTCGCCAGAAACTTGGGATGCTTTTACCAAAGAAGCACTAGGTAAGGGGTATAAAATGGAATTCCTTGAAAGTACAGGATTGACCATCGCTAGAGAAGATCGTCCCTTTGACCGATTCAAGAACAGAGTGATGTTCCCCATTCAAAGTATGTCGGGAAGAATACTTGGTTTTGGAGGTCGAATTTTGACTAACGATAAAAAAGCCGCGAAATATTTAAACTCTCCCGAGAGTGAAATTTATCATAAAAGTAAAGTTTTGTATGGTATTTTTCAAGCCAAGCAATCTATAGCCAAGTTGAACAATTGTTTTTTGGTTGAAGGATATACGGATGTAATCCAGTTCAATCAAGCGGGTATAGAGAATGTCGTTGCTTCTTCGGGTACTGCTCTTACGCCAGATCAAATTCGATTAATTAATAGGTTGACCAAAAATATTACTGTTCTATTTGATGGTGATGCCGCAGGTCTTCGTGCCTCTGTTCGTGGAATCGATTTGATTCTTGAAGAAGGAATGAATGTAAAAGTATGTGCTTTTCCAGACGGAGAAGATCCTGATAGTTTTGCCAGAAAAACTTCTTATGATGATTTGGTTGCTTATTTGGATAGCAATGCGAAAGATTTTATTCAGTTTAAAGCATCTCTTTTAATGAATGATGCCAAGAACGATCCTGTAAAAAAAGCCGATCTTATTCGGGATATGGTTACTAGTATTTCCAAAATTCCGGATCGTATTCAACGAGAAATCTACATACAGGAATGTTCCAGAATAATGGATATTTCGGAACAGGTTTTGATAAGTACATTGGCACAGTTGGTCCAAAAAGATATTTCAGAAGTAGGTAAAAAAGTGAAACAAGAACAAAAAGCTTTTGAAATTGTTAAAAATGAAAATCCTGTTGCTTCTGAAAAAGTAGATGTGCTCTATCGTTTGGAACGAAAAATTATTGAAATTCTTTTATTATATGGAAATAAAACAGAAGAGTTTGAAGATGTTTTTATGAAAACAAACAACGAATCAGGCGAAATCGAAAATGTTATAGAAAAGAAAGAATACAAAGTCTATCAAAGAATTTACTTGAGTTTACAAGAAGATGAGGTGGAACTTGCTAATCCTCTGTTTCGAGATATTTTTAATGATCTAATTCAATATTTTCTGCAAAATGAAAATTTAGAAATCGAAAGGTATTTGATGCAATTGAATGCTGATTTTGCTCAAGAGGTTACCGATATTTTGATGGAAGATGAACGATTGGTATTGCACAACTGGGAAGGTCAGAACATTATACCGAAAACCAAAAATGAAACGATTAGTCAGTATGTATCCGAAACCATTTTGACGATGAGGTGGTATTTGGTGGATAAAATTATTGATGAATTAAAAAACTCTGTATCAAATGAACCAGGTTCAGATAATACAGAGTCTATGGCAATGGCGATGGACTACTATAAACTAATTAATTCTTTTTCGAAAAAACTAGGAAGAGTCATGTCGCGTTACAGTTAAACGATTTCTAAAGTTTTAGCTTTGTTTACTAAATCTACTAGATTCGTAACGTTTAATTTTGTCAACAATCGTAGTTTGTAAGTACTGATTGTTTTTTCGTTGAGCGTTAATATCTCAGCGATTTCGTGGTTTTTCTTTCCGTCACTTAAGTAACGCAATACTTCTACTTCACGATTGGAAAGTTTTCTGTACAAACGTTCGCTTTTGCTTTGTTTTGCAATCAAAGCAATGTTTTTCATAACGGCTTCGTTCATAATTATTTTTCCTTGGTTTACTTTGATAATCGATTGACCCAAAGTTTCCAGTTTTTCGGTTTTGTGAACAAATCCAGAAACTCCTGCTTTAATAGCATTTGGAGCGTAAATCTGTTCTGATAGACCGCTGTAAAAAATAATTTTTGTTTTAGGAAAGTTTTTCAAAACCGATTTGATTTCGAAAATACTAGCTAGACCTTCAAGCTCTAGATCCAATACAAGAACATCTATTTCTTTTGTAAGAAGGATGTCTTTTACCATAGCGAAATTTCCAACATTTGCAACGATGGAGATTTCTGAATGGTCTTTGAAGTACGATTTTATTCCAAAATGTACGACAGGATAGTTATCTGCTAAACAAACTTTAATCATGGTATTGTGTTTTAGGATTGTTTTTGAAGGTATAAAATTATAAAAAATATTTTATATAAGTCTAATTTTTCGGACAAATAATATTTTTTTAACAGTTTATAGCGCAAACTGGTATTGGATTCATCTTATGTTGGTTGTTTTGATTCAGTTTTTTGTAAATTTTTAACACTTCTTTTTGACGATCATCTAGTTTATTTTCAGCGATTTCTGTGTCGTTTATACACATTGCCCATTCCAATTCGTCATAAGTTGCTCCCAATTGATCTTCGTCAGAGCGGTCATCACCAAAAAGTCCATCTGTAGGAGCGGCTGTTAATATAGAAGTTGGAATTTTAAGATAGGCGCCCAATTCAAATACTTCCGATTTCATTAAATCGGCAATTGGACTCAAATCAACACCTCCATCTCCATATTTTGTATAAAAACCAACTCCAAAATCTTCTACTTTGTTTCCAGTCCCTGCAACTAATAATCCATGGATTCCAGCAAAGTAATATAATGTTGTCATTCTTAAGCGTGCTCTGGTATTGGCAAGTGACAAATTTACTTTACTTATATCATCTATAACTGGAACTTCAATTTTGAAAGTTTCAAAAACAGACGTTAAATCTGCAATACTATTTGACACGTTTGGAAATCTGTTTTTTAATTGTTCAATATGTTCCTTTGCTCTAGATACATGACTTGGTGCTTGATGAATTGGCATTTCAATACACAATACTTTTAAACCTGTTTGTGCACATAGTGTTGAGGTAACTGCAGAATCCACCCCGCCTGAAATTCCGATTACAAATCCATTGACTTTTGAATTTTCAGCATAGCTTTTAAGCCATTCTACAATATGAGTATTTACTTTTTCGATTTGAAGTGTTCTTTTTTTAGTCATAATAGTTTAAGTTTTAAAAAGCAGGAATGTATATTTGCAAAAAAATTAAGTTCAATGTTTTCTAATTTTCATTGGAAACAAATTTAAATAAAATATTACGATTGAATAGAGTATGTTTCGTATTGGTTGAAAAAGCCAATAACGATTTACGAATTAAGCTCGAAATGAATCTGTGAACTGATAAATATATAAAAAGATATGAAATTTTTTCTATTACCTATTGTTTTTTGTTTGCTGTTTTGGTCTTGTGATCAGAAAAATAAAGTAGAAAAAGCGATCGAAGAAACACCTGTTACTAGTAAAGTAGAACGGTTTGATAAATTATTTTTTGAGACACCTCCTAAAGATTTGGCCAAACTAAAAAAACAGTTCCCGTATTTCTTTTCCCCTAAAGTAAACGATACGGTTTGGTTGAATAAAATGTCGGCGCCTATTTGGAGAGAAGTTTATACTGAAGTGCAAAAGAAATATTCAAATACGGATACTATTCAAAATGAAGTTGAGACATTGTTTAAACATATTAAATATTATTTCCCAAAGACCAAAAATCCAAAAATCATTACGTTAATCTCGGATATGGATCCTAGTAATAAAGCCATTTATGCCGATTCATTGGTTCTTATATCTTTGGAATTGTATTTAGGAAAAGAACATGAATTTTATCAATTTCCTAAATACCTAAAACAAAATTTTGAAGAAAGACAAATGATGCCAGATTTGGTAAGTAGTTTTTCTACAAGGGAAATTGCACCTTCAATAGAAAAGAATTTTTTATCCCAAATGATTTATTTTGGAAAGCAGCTTTACTTGAAAGATATTTTGCTTCCAGAATATAATGATGCCGAAAAAATGGGATATACTCCGGAACAAATTATTTGGTGTCAAGAGAATGAGAGCTATATTTGGCGTTATTTTATAGAACGAGAAATGCTATATAGTGACGAACAAAAATTAACGTCTCGGTTTATAGACCCGGCTCCGTTTTCCAAATTTTATTTAGAAATAGACAATGAATCTCCAGGTCAAGTAGGAGCTTGGATTGGTTGGCAAATCGTACGTTCTTATATGGAAAATAACGAAGTAAATGTCGCGGAATTAATGAAAACAAATGCAAAAGAAATTTTCGAAAAATCAAAATACAAACCCAAGAAATAATGTCAAATAAAAATACCTCAGAAATAAAGTTTTTAGTCGAATTGGATGAAAATCGTGTGCCCGAAAAACTTTTTTGGACCGCAGAAGATGGAGGAGTAGCGCTGTCAGAAACAAAAGCAATTATGCTAAATGTTTGGGACAGCAAAGCCAAAGAAAGCATGCGTATCGATTTGTGGACCAAAGAAATGCCTGTCGATGAAATGAAAATATTCTTTCATCAAACGTTAGTTTCAATGGCCGAAACTTTTAAAAGAGCCACAAATGATGAAAAAATGTCAGATACTATGCTTGATTTCTGCGATTATTTTGCCGAAAAACTGGAACTAAAAAAATAATTATTCTTTTCCGTATAATTTACTGTTACAAACGAATCGTTTATTCGTCTTTCATTAAAACAGTAATTATGAAGAATTTAATTGTAGTATCGTTCGTTTTATTTTTAGTGTCTTGTGGTGCTAATACACCCTATGAAACTTTTAGAAAAGAAAACAAAGAGGAAATTTCCATCTCTTTTGGAGTTTCGAGTTTTGTTGTCAATTCTCTAGTTTGGGACAAAGATTTTAGAGATTTTAGAAAACAGATTTCGGGAATTAAAAAGTACAATGTACTCATTTCAAAATCGAATCCGACTTTTATAAAATCCAACTTTGATACTTTCTTAAAGCAAAATAATTTTGAAGAAATTCTTTATACTGCTAAAGGAAATGATAAAGTCCGTATTTTTTCTTTGGAAAAAGGAGAACAGTTGAAAGAAGTTTTAGTTGAAATCGAAAATGATTCTCAAGTGCTGCTTGTAAAGGTTCAAGGCAATTTAAAAATAAATGATTTTCAAAAATTAATGGCTTTTAATGAAGTGAATTAACTTTTGTTTATTTGGTTATAATTAAAAATCCCAAAGTCATTTGAAAAATGTGCCTTTGGGATTTTTTTTCTCAAATTCATTAAGATATTATTTAGCTTTTCTCTTAATTAACAGTAATTATTGCAAAGGGGTTTTAATTAGCAAAAAGGAATATTTTTTAGTGGGATAATGGTTTTCTTTCCATTTTGGTACTAGTTTACCCGTCTTTTGCTTTAATATTTACAATCCTAAAACAATCATAGGGTCAATATCTAATTTTTGGCTAATGTCTCTTGCAGTTTTTAATGGAGGTTCACTTTTGCCAGTTAAATACTCACTAACTCTAGAAGTGCTAACTCCCAGTAGTTCAGATAAGCGTTTTTGATTTAAACCTTGCTCATACATCCGTAATTTCATAGCCTCTATCAGTGTTGGCGCTTTTATAGGTTCGGTTGCTTCTTCATAATCTGCTACCAAATCTGAAAGTAAATCCAATTCGATAAAGTTTTTATCATTCGCGGGTGTATTGTTATCTACAAGAAGTAATAATTCTTCAATACGGTTTGTTATGGCGATGTATTCTTTTTTTGTCTCTATTGTTCTCATGGTCTTTAAATGTTTGAACAGTTTATTTTGTCATATTCTGCATGCGTGCCAATAAATCGAATATACACTTTTCCAGAAGCGAAAATAATAATGGCAATTAGTCTGTAATCATTGCCTTTAATGTTGAAAACATATCGATTATTGCCAACATAATCTACAGTGTTAAAAGTTTTTTTTATATCACTTAATGTGTTCCATTCACTTCTTTTGGTTTTAAAATACCAATCGCTCAAAGCAACATCGGAATTGGAATGTTTTTTTGTAAAGTCTTTTATTTTTGTAAAGGTTACTATTCTCATAGGTTAAAATCTATTACAAATATACAGATAATTTTGATTAATAAAACTTAATTTTGAATAGTGTGATTTTTTTACTTTATTTATAATGAGTTGTCTAGTTTTTCGAGATCTTCTCTAAGGATATAATGTTGGAGCTATTACGTCTCGTTTTTTACTCTTTACTGGTTTGAGTTTTTATTTCCGCTTGTGAGACGGCTCTAGCGCGTAAACACAAACTGGGGATTACATCCAAAAGTAGAAAAAATGCATTTAGGTACGAGTCATAGACATCGTGCTATCGGAGAGAAATTAGATTTGAAAAAATAAGTAAAAATTTTAATTATAAAAAGAATCCCAAAACTAGCAATAATGTAGTTTTGGGATTTTTTTTTTAGGTTTTGACAGTTTTAAAACTCAGAATTGTTTTTGTTTACTTCTTCGTTCACTTCTCCTATGTAGCTTAATAGCTCTTCTTTTCCAGTAGATTCTGTTGCAGAAGTGACAAAATAATGTGGCATTTCGGCCCAGTTATTGGCAAACATTTTCTTTTTGTATGCTGCAATATGGGAATCAATTTTTACTTTACTAATTTTGTCCGCTTTGGTGAATATTATACAAAACGGAATTTCACTTTCTCCCATATAAGACATGAATTCAATGTCGATAGTTTGTGCTTCAAGGCGAATGTCAATTAATACAAAAGCACAAACTAATTGTTCTCTTGATTCAAAATAATCAGTGATAAATTCTTGAAAAATAGATTTAGTTTTTTTGGAAACCTTCGCATAACCATATCCAGGTAAATCAACCAAAAACCAATTGTTGTTGATTAGGAAATGATTTATAAGTTGTGTTTTTCCTGGTCTTCCAGAAGTTTTTGCTAATTTTTTATGATTAGTTAACATATTAATCAATGATGATTTCCCAACATTGGATCGGCCTATAAAAGCATATTCTGGTAAAAAGTCCTTTGGGCATTTGCTCACATCGGAGTTGCTTATTACGAATTCGGCAGTATTAATTTTCATGTTTTTTTTTGTAAAATTCTACTTAAATATTAATGCTCCGCTAAATGGGTGTGTGTCAACCAATCTTCAAGATGGGTATTAAATTCTTCTGGATGTTCCATCATAGCCGCATGACCACATTTGTCAATCCAATATAAAGTAGAATTGGGTAATAATTTATGAAATTCCTCGGCAACATCTGGAGGGGTAACTTTGTCATTTCTTCCCCAAATAATACAAGTTTGAACGTGCATTTTTGGTAAATCTTTCGCCATATTATGTCGAATGGCACTTTTGGCAATAGTCAATGTTTTTATTAATTTTATACGATCATTTACTGTTGCGTATACTTCGTCAATAAGTTCTGGAGTAGCAATTTTTGGATCGTAAAAAACATCTTCTGCTTTTTTCTTAATGTATTCGTAGTCGCCTCTTTTTGGGTAACTGTCTCCCATGGCGCTTTCGTACAATCCTGAGCTTCCAGTAATTACAAGTCCTGATACTTTTTCCGGAAACATTTTGGTGTGGTATAATGCGATGTGACCACCTAGTGAGTTTCCTAAAAGAATAACTCGGTCTAGTTTTTTGAAAGTAATGAAGTTTTTTACATAAACTGCAAAACTCTTCACATTAGTTTTTAAAATATTTTGAGTGTAAATAGGTAAATCCGGGATGATGATTTTGTATCCTTTATTAGAAAAATAACTTGCTACTGCGTCAAAATTGCTTAGTCCTCCCATCAAACCGTGTAAAATTACAATAGGAATTCCTTCGCCTGCTTCATAATAGCTGTATTTACCTTCTTTTTTATAGTATTTTTCCATGTTTTTTATGCCAAATTCAATTTGCAACAAATATAGGGTTTATAAAATTAAAAAGAATTTTAGTAGCAAATTTTTAACCATTTAATGTTTTGATTGAATTCAACCCTCATTTTTTAAATTTTCACCTTTTTTTTCAGCGTATAAAATCAATTCTTTTCTAAATCAAAAAGCTTTTTTTTTATCCTAGTTTTTGATATTTATGAACATAACACAATCTTTCTTACAATTAAAGTAAAAGAAGGCTAATGACTTGATAGTCCATAAACTAAGGGTTTCTGTCTCAAAGTGGTTAAACTTATTAACAAAGTGGGATATAGTGGTAAAATGTGGTAATATTTTATATATTTTTGCTTTATACAAATAACATAATTTACTTGGACACAATTATAGGGACATATGAGTGTAAAGTCGATGCCAAAGGAAGAGTTTTATTACCAGCTCCTCTAAAAAAGCAATTGGCTTCTTCTCTTCAAAACGGTTTTGTTTTGAAGCGTTCTGTGTTTCAACCCTGCCTCGAATTGTATCCTATGGCAGAATGGGATTTGATGATGAAAAAAATCAACAAGCTCAATCGATTTGTAAAAAAGAACAATGACTTTATTCGTCGTTTTACTGCTGGTGTAAAAGTGGTAGAAATTGACGCATTGGGTAGATTGTTGGTTCCTAAAGATTTAGTGGTTTTTGCCAGTATTTTTAAAGATGTGGTTTTTTCATCGGCAGTAAATATTGTAGAGATTTGGGATAAAGATTTGTATGAAAAATCAATAGATGGCGAAGATGTAGATTTTGCAGATTTGGCCGAAGAGGTAATGGGTAATTTAAATGACGACGACAATGGAATATCATAATCCAGTATTGCTTCACGCTTCTGTAGATGGTTTGAATATAAAGCCAGATGGGGTTTATGTTGATGTAACGTTTGGTGGCGGTGGTCATTCAAAAGAAATCTTGAGTAGACTGGGTCCAAACGGAAAATTGTTTGCTTTTGATCAAGATGAAGACGCTTTGGCGAATGCTTTACCAGACGAAAGATTTACGCTTATCAACGAAAATTTTAGATTCATCAAAAGGTTTCTTCGTTTTTATGGGGTAAAAAGTGTTGATGGAATTTTGGCAGATTTAGGTGTTTCTTCCCATCAATTTGATGTGCCCGAAAGAGGATTCTCCACTCGTTTTGATGCCGAGTTGGATATGAGAATGAGTCAGAAAAATGATTTGAATGCGTATCGAGTGGTCAATGAGTATGATGAAGCAAATCTTAGAAGGGTTTTTCTTGATTATGGTGAACTTAAAAATGCACCCGTTTTATCAAGAACAATTATTGAGGCTAGAGAGCATCAGCCAATAAGAACTACTGATGAATTGAAAGAAGTTTTAGCTAAATATTTGCCTGAAAGAGTTCGAAATAAAATATTAGCTCAAATTTACCAAGCGATTCGAATAGAAGTGAATCAGGAAATGGATGTTTTGAAAGAGTTTTTAGAGCAATCATTAGAAATATTAGCTCCCGAAGGAAGATTAAGTGTAATTTCTTATCACTCATTGGAAGACCGACTAGTGAAAAGATTTATCAAAAACGGGATGTTCGAAGGAGAACCTGAACGTGATTTTTTTGGAAATTTTTCTGTTCCTTTTAAAACTATTGGAAAATTAATTGTTCCGGATAATGATGAGATCAAAATAAACAATAGAGCCCGAAGTGCTAAGTTGAGAATTGCAGAGAAAAAGGAAAAAGTTTAATTGTTTAAAAGTTTAAGGATTTAATTGTTTTAAGAGTTGTTGTTTGTATTTACTAGTTTGACAATGATATCCTGACAGATAACTAACAACCCATTATAGACAACTATAACAGATAACCCATAACGGATAACCTATAGCGGACAACCCACAACAAAATAGAATAATACGGAATGAAAGGCGGAATTTACAGCATATTAAAAGCTCAGTTTCTTATAGACGATAACGCTATCAGAAATTGGCGTTTTATTGTTTTTTTGATTTTGCTTGCTATTATTATGATTGCCAATACACAACGATACGAACAAAAAGTATTCAAGATTGTTGAATTGACCAATAAAGTCAAAGAATTACGTTCGGAATTTGTAGACAAGCGTTCGGAGTTGATGAAACTAAAAATGGAATCTACAATCTCGGATAAAATGGTTGAAAAGCAAATTTTTCCATCAACCGTTCCTCCTGTTAAAATTGAAGTTAAAGAAAATGACGAGAAAAATTTCTTAGAAAAATTATGGCAGTAGATGATAAATACATATCCTATAGAACCTATTTGGTCGCCTTTTTCATCTTTTTGATGGCAATGGCTATTGTCGTTAAGTTAACAAATATTCAGTGGGTAGATGGGAAACATTATAGACAATTGGCAAAAGAAAGAACGGTAAGGAATTTTGTTATTCCTGCCAATAAAGGGAATATCTATTCTGCAGATGGAAGTCTTTTGGCTACTTCTATTCCAAATTATAGTATACGTTTTGATGCTGTTGCTCCAAAAACAGAAACATTTGAAAAAAACATAAAATTATTATCCGATTCTTTGGCTTTTGTACTTAGAAAATCAAGTAGTTCAATTCAAAATGAATTAAGACGAGCAAGAGCAAATAAAAACAGGTATTATTTGGTAGCGCAAGATCTTAGTTATACCCAATATATGAAAATTAAAGGGTTTCCATTGTTTAAGTTGGGAGCCTATAAAGGTGGGATTATTGTTGAGCAAAAAACAGTTCGTGAACATCCAATTGGTAAGATTGCTGAACGTACTATTGGTTATGAGCGAAATATGGGAGGTTATTCAGATGGGAAAGGGATAGAATGGGCATACCGTAATTATCTTAATGGTAAAGATGGTAAAATATTAAAACAAAAAATTGCTCAAGGACAATGGAAACCCATTCGAGATGTTAACGAAGTAGAACCACAAGATGGTTATGATGTTATTTCAACTATTGATGTTTACATTCAAGATATTGCGCATCATGCCTTATTGAAACAATTGGAAGAATATCAAGCAGATCACGGTTGCGTTGTTGTTATGGAGACCAAAACAGGTCAGATAAAAGCAGTTTCAAATCTGGGCAGAGCAACAGATGGTAGTTATTATGAGACTACCAATTATGCTTATGCAGAGTCTCATGAACCTGGTTCAACTTTTAAATTGGTTGGTTTAATGACAATATTGGAAGATAAAGTGGCCGATACAAGTACCGTTTTTAATAGTCATGGTGGCGTAATTACTTATTCGGGTCGTAAAGTAACAGATTCGCACGAAGGAGGATATGGTAAAATATCTTTGGCTCGTGGATTTGAAGTTTCTTCGAATACTATTATGGCGCAAGCGGTGTATAATAATTACAAAAGCAATCCTACTAAATTTGTCAATCATGTTAATTCGTATGGATTAAACAAAAAGTTAGGGCTGATTTTTAAAGGAGAAGGAAAGCCATTTATACCACAACCAAGTGATAAAAACTGGTCTAATATTACTTTGCCTTGGATGGCTTTTGGTTATGGAGTTTCAGTTACGCCATTACAAACATTGACGTATTATAATGCTGTAGCTAATAATGGAGTAATGGTAAAACCACAACTGGTTACTGAAATAAAAGCTTGGAATAAAACTATTAAAAAGTTCAATACTGAAGTTATGAATCCAAGGATATGTTCTCCTGAAACTATTTTAAAACTAAAAGCTGTTTTGGCCAATGTGGTCAAAAAAGGAACCGCATCAAAATTATACTCTAAAGATTTTTCTATGGCAGGGAAAACAGGAACCGCTCAAGTAAATTACGCTTCAAATGGAGGGCTAGACAAACATTATGCTTCTTCTTTTGTGGGCTATTTTCCAGCAAATAATCCCAAATATTCTTGTATTGTAGTGGTTCATAAACCCAATACAGCCAACAATAATTACTATGGAGCAGACGTAGCTGGTCCCGTTTTTAAAAGAATTGCTCAAAAAATTTATACCGATACTCCTTCTACAAATGTTATAAAAAAACTGGATGGATCTGTGCCAAAACAAGAAGCCAATTACAATTCTTATTTTGTAAAAAACCAAAAGGAATTTAAATATATTCCAAATGTAAGAGGAATGTCGGGGATGGATGCTGTTGCCTTATTAGAAAATTTAGGAATTAAAGTAAAAGCTGTTGGTGTTGGAAAAGTAAAAAAACAATCCATCCAAGCAGGGCAAAATATTGTAAAAAATTCAACTATACTATTGGAATTATCATGAGTATATTAAAAGACATATTATATAAAGTAGCAATAGAATCTGTTTCAGGTTCTACAGAAATTGCAGTGAACAAATTGGAATTTGACTCTAGAAAGATCCAAAAAAACGATGTTTTTATAGCCATTCGCGGTTCACTTTCCAATGGGCATGATTTTATTGAAAAAGCAATTGATTTAGGAGCGGTAGCAGTTATTTGTGATAGACTTCCTGTGAGTTTGACTGCTGGAATAACTTATGTTTGTGTGAAAGACACTAACGCAGCATTGGCTTTTATGGCTTCCAATTTTTTTGGAAATCCATCACAAAAAATAAAATTAGTTGGTATTACGGGAACGAATGGCAAAACAACAATTGCTTCTTTATTATACCAATTGTTTAAAAAAGCAGGTTTCAAAGTTGGTTTGTTGTCAACAGTTAAGATTTTGGTAGATGATGTTGAATACAAAGCAACTCATACAACGCCTGATTCGATTACAATTAATCATTATTTGAAAGAAATGATTGATTCGGATGTAGAATATTGTTTTATGGAAGTGAGTTCACATGGGATTCACCAAAAGAGAACCGAAGGATTGCATTTTGTAGGTGGCATTTTTACAAATTTGTCCCACGATCATTTAGACTATCATCCCACTTTTGCTGAGTATAGAGATGTCAAAAAAAGCTTTTTTGACCAATTGTCTACAAGTGCTTTTACATTGTCAAATATTGATGACAAGAATGGACAAGTAATGCTTCAAAATACAAAAGCAAGACGTTTGACCTATGCTTTAAAAACGTATGCCGATTACAAAGCTCAAATTCTGGAGAATCAGTTGTCGGGTTTGTTGTTGAAAATAAATGGAAATGAAGTTTGGGTGAAATTAATTGGAACTTTTAATGCTTACAATCTTTTGGCAATTTATGGAACTGCGGTAGAGTTGGGATTGGATAGTTTGGAAGTATTACGATTAATGTCGGAATTGGAGAGCGTTTCTGGTCGTTTTCAATTTATAGTTTCCAATTCAAATATTACGGCTATTGTAGATTATGCGCACACGCCAGATGCATTGGAAAACGTGTTGAACACCATTAACGATGTTCGTACAAAAAACGAACAATTAATTACGGTTGTAGGTTGTGGTGGAAATAGAGATACTGCAAAACGCCCTATTATGGCAAATATCGCTTCTGTATTGAGTGATAAGGTTATTTTGACTTCGGATAATCCTAGAAATGAGGATCCTGAAGTAATTATTCAAGAAATGGAAAAAGGGATTGAAGCTCAGAACTTCAAGAAAATTTTGTCAATCACAGACAGGTTTCAAGCAATTAAAACAGCTTGTCAATTGGCACAGCCCAATGATATTATATTAATTGCAGGTAAAGGACACGAAACCTATCAAGAAATTAAAGGGGTTCGTCATGATTTTGATGATATGAAAAATGTAAAAGAAATTTTAGAACAACTTTTAAAATAAAATAATATGCTATACTACTTATTTCAATATTTAGACAAAGTTATGGATGTTCCTGGAACAGGAGTTTTTCAATACATTACATTTAGATCATCATTGGCATTGATGTTATCCTTGCTATTGTCAACTATATTTGGAAAGCGTATTATTGGATTTTTAAGCAGACAACAAGTTGGAGAAACGGTTCGTGAACTGGGCTTAAAAGGACAAAATGAAAAAGCGGGTACTCCAACAATGGGAGGTATTATCATCATTTTTGCAACCCTTCTTCCGGTTTTGCTTTTTGCCAAGTTACAAAACATCTATATTCTTTTGTTGATTGTTACCACTTTGTGGATGGGTACAATTGGTTTTATTGATGATTATATTAAAATTTTCAAAAAAGACAAACAGGGACTTAAGGGGATTTTTAAAGTTTTCGGACAAGTAGGACTAGGAGTGATTGTTGGTTCGGTTCTTTATTTTAGTCCAGCAGTTACGGTTCGAACAGATACAGCAAAAGTAGATATTTACAAACAAACTACAGAAACGGTAGTAAATCAAGCTTCATTAGAAGAGAAATCTACAGCTACAACAATACCTTTTTTTAAAAATAATGAATTTGATTATGCCGAGTTGTTGGCTTGGACTGGTGAAGGTTATGAAAAATGGGCATGGTTGATTTTTATTCCTGTTGTTATTTTTATTATTACTGCAGTTTCAAATGGTGCCAATTTAACAGATGGAATTGATGGTCTGGCTGCTGGAACTTCGGCGATTTCGGTTTTTGCATTAGCGATTTTCACCTTTGTTTCGGGTAATATTATTTTCTCTAATTATTTGAATATAATGTATATCCCCAATTCGGGAGAAATGACGGTTTTTATTGCCTCGTTTCTGGGCGCCCTCATTGGATTTCTTTGGTACAATTCTTATCCTGCGTCTGTATTTATGGGAGATACCGGAAGTTTGACTATTGGCGGAATCATTGCCGTGTTGGCTATTGCGGTTCGAAAAGAAATGTTGATTCCTTTATTGTGTGGAATCTTTTTAGTCGAAAACTTCTCTGTTGTTTTGCAAGTCAGTTATTTTAAATACACAAAGAAACGTTTTGGCGAAGGACGAAGGATTTTTTTAATGTCCCCACTTCACCATCATTATCAAAAGAGGGGGTATCACGAAAGTAAGATTGTAACACGGTTTTGGGTTGTTGCTATTATGTTGGCCATATTGTCAATTGTAACTCTGAAATTGAGATAATATGAGACTAGTAATATTAGGAGGCGGAGAAAGCGGTGTAGGTACTGCTATCCTTGGAAAAAAGAAGGGTTATGATGTTTTTGTTTCCGATTTTGGAAAAATAAAAGAGAGTTACAAAGAAGTTCTTGTTATAAATGGAATTGCTTGGGAAGAAGAAAAACACACTGAGGATTTAATATTGAATGCGGATTTGGTAATGAAGAGTCCTGGAATTCCGGACAAATCAAATATAGTAAAACGGATAAAAAACAATGGGATTTCAGTTATTTCTGAAATTGAATTTGCAGCTCCTTTTACAAAAGCAGTTACCATTGGGATAACAGGAAGTAATGGCAAAACCACCACCACAATGTTGACTTATCATTTACTGAAAGCAGCTGGTTTAAATGTTGGAATTGCAGGAAATATTGGAAAAAGTTTTGCTTGGCAAGTGGCAGATAATGACTATGATTTTTATGTATTAGAGCTGAGTAGTTTTCAACTGGATGGAATTCTAAATTACAAGCCTCATATTGCAATTTTAACCAATATTAGTCCGGATCATTTGGATCGTTATGATTACAAATATCAAAATTATATTGATTCAAAGTTTAGAATCACAATGAATCAAACAGAGGAAGATTTTCTTATTTATGATTCAAACGACGAAGCCATTTCGGAATGGTTGAGTAAAAATAATGTGAAGGCCCAATTAATTCCTTTTTCGTTAACAAACGAATTTAATAAAGGAGCTTATATAAAAAATAATAAAATGGAAGTAAAAATCAACCAAGAAGAGTTTACAATGGACACGGAATACATTGCATTAGAAGGAAAACATAATTTAAAAAATGCAATGGCAGCAACTTCTGTAGCTAGGATTCTGCAAATAAGAAAAGAAACTATTCGTGAAAGTTTATCAAATTTTCAAGGGGTTGAACATCGTTTAGAAAAAGTTTTGAAAATTCAAAATGTTCAGTATATCAATGATTCCAAAGCGACCAATGTGAATTCAGTATTTTTTGCTTTAGATAGTATGAATACACCTACTGTATGGATAGTAGGTGGTGTAGACAAAGGAAATGATTATCATGAATTAATGTCGCTAGTTCGTGAAAAAGTAAAAGCTATTATTTGTTTAGGAATCGATAATAAAAAGATTATTGACGCTTTTGGTAATGTGGTTGATATTATGGTTGAAGTTGACAATATGAACGAAGCCGTTCGTATGGCTCAACGTTTATCCGAAAAAGGAGATACTGTTTTGTTGTCTCCAGCTTGCGCCAGTTTTGACTTGTTTGAAAGTTATGAAGATAGAGGGAAACAATTCAAGCAAGCAGTTAAGAATCTATAGTTTAGACCTTTTAGACTTCTTAGATTTTTAGACTATATAGTTTATACATATCTAAAAATCAAAGAAGTCCAACAATCAAAGAAGTCTAACAGTAAAAGAAGTCTAGTAATCAAAGTAGTCCAACAATCAAAGAAGTCCAACAATCAAAGAAGTCTAACAGTCAAAGAAGTCTAATAAAATGAAAGAACTAATTAACAAACTAAAAGGAGATAAAGGTATTTGGTCATTCGTGGCCTTATTGGCCTTGTTTTCTTTTATGCCTGTTTTTAGTGCAAGTAGTAACCTGGCTTATTTAGGTCACGGTACTGGAAATACTTTAGGATATTTAGTGAAGCATTTTGCACATATCTGTATTGGATTTTTAATTATATATTGGGTTCATAATATACCCTATCTTTATTTCAGAACCATTTCAAAAGCAGGGTTGCCTGTGGTTTGGTTATTATTGGCTTATACTTTGATTAAAGGAACTGTTATTGCTGGTGCCAATGCAAGTAGATGGATTCAAATTCCTTTCATAGGATTGTCATTTCAAACTTCTACAGTTGCAGCTATCTTTTTGTTTATTTTTGTTGCCCGTTATTTGTCCAAGACTAGAGAAACTCCAATTACTTTCAAATCTTCTTTATGGGAACTTTGGACACCTGTTTTTATAACATTGATTTTTATTTTACCTGCCAATTTTTCAACTACAGCTTTGATTTTTTCAATGGTTATAATGCTTGTTTTTATAGGTAGATATCCATTAAAATATATTTTTTTCATCATTGGTTCTGGAATTTTATTCTTGACTTTTTTCATTTTGATTGCCAAAGCATTTCCTGATTCTAGATTTTTTAGTAGAGTAGGTACATGGGGAAGTCGTATTGAGAATTTTACCAGTAATAAAGCAGACGAAGATGATTATCAAATCGAAAAAGCCAAAATCGCAATTGCTTCTGGGCAAATATATGGTTTAGGTCCAGGAAAAAGTGTTCAAAAGAATTTCCTTCCTCAATCTTCATCCGATTTTATTTATGCCATTATTGTAGAAGAATATGGATTGGTTGGTGGAATAGGGGTTTTGCTTTTGTATTTGTTACTATTGTTTCGATTTGTAGTTGCGTCTCATAAAGCCAATACTCGTTTTGGGAAATTAGTAGTTATAGGCTTAGGGTTTCCAATGATTTTTCAAGCTATGATTAATATGGCTGTCGCCGTAGAGTTGTTGCCTGTTACTGGTCAAACTTTACCACTAATCAGTAGTGGAGGTAGTTCTATTTGGATGACTTGTTTTGGTCTTGGAATTATTTTAAGTGTGACCAAAAAAGAAGAAGAAATTGCAGCAGAAAAATTATCTAAAGAGATAAGAGAAGAAGCACTTCAAAGACTTATTGATAAAGAGTTAGAAGAAGATTTGGAAGAAATAGTTGATATAGAGACAAAAGATGATGGTAAATCTAATAATTATTCGATTAATGATACATCTTCAAATCCGATGAATGCAGTATTGAAATAATTTGATTTTTAGTATTTTTTAAACGATTCTTTTTTTACAATTTATGATGATATAGATTCATTTTAATTTTTTAATAATGGCAAAATACAAATTCATTTTAAGCGGCGGAGGAACTGGAGGGCATATTTACCCTGCAATTGCTATTGCAAACGAATTAAAATCTCGTTTTCCTGATGCAGCTATTTTGTTCGTTGGTGCAAAAGACAAAATGGAAATGCAAAAAGTACCGCAAGCAGGATATAAAATAAAAGGACTTTGGATTGCAGGTTTGCAAAGAAAATTAACAATTCAAAACGCAATGTTTCCTTTTAAATTATTGAACAGTTTGTGGGAATCCAGAAAAATAATAAAAGATTTCAAACCAGATGTTGTTATTGGTACAGGAGGTTTTGCTAGTGGTCCATTATTAAAAATGGCAAATAGTTTGAATGTTCCAACGGTAATTCAAGAACAAAATTCATATCCAGGAATAACAAATAAATTATTAAGTAAAAAAGCCAATCGTATATGTGTAGCTTATGATAATTTGGAACGGTTTTTTCCGGCAGCCAAAATGATTTTGACTGGGAATCCTGTTCGTCAAGATTTAATTGATGTCAAAGACAAAAGAGAAGTAGCGTTGACCCACTTTAAATTGGATCGAAATAAGAAAACACTTTTGGTATTAGGTGGAAGTCTTGGAGCTAGAAGAATCAATCAATTAATTGAAAAAGAATTAGACTATATTCTTTCATTAAATGTCCAAGTTATTTGGCAATGTGGAAAGTTTTATTTGGAAGAATACCAAAAATACAATAAATATAATGTTCAAGTCGTTGCTTTTATTGAAAGAATGGATTTGGTCTATGCAGCAGCAGATGTAGTGATTTCGCGTGCTGGAGCTTCTTCTGTTTCAGAATTAAGTATAGTGGGAAAACCTGTTATTTTTATTCCGTCACCAAATGTTGCAGAGGATCATCAAACCAAAAATGCCCAAGCAATTGTAGACAAAAAAGGAGCCATTTTGATAAAAGAATCACAATTAGACGAAGATTTTGTAATTGTATTTGAGTCTTTGATAAAAGATATTGGGAAACAACAATTTTTAAGTAAAAGTATAAAAAAGTTGGCTATGCCAAATGCAACAATACAAATCGTTGACGAAATTGTAAAATTGATTGACGTAGGAAGTAAGAAATAAAATAGAGGCCTTAGAATCTTATATAAAAAGCAATATGAACTTAAATCAAATAAAAAACGTCTATTTCATTGGTATCGGTGGTATCGGGATGAGTGCTTTGGCTCGATATTTTAAAGCCATAGGAAAACAAGTTTCGGGTTATGACAAAACACCTTCGATTCTGACAAGTGAATTGATTGAAAGTGGCATTGATATTCATTTTGAAGATAATATTGGGTTAATACCAAATAATTTTTATTCGGAAAACACACTGGTGATTATAACACCTGCTGTGCCGGTAAATCATTCGGAATGGAATTATTTCTTGGAACGAGATTATCAAGTAAAAAAGAGAGCCGAGGTTCTCGGAATAATTACAAAAGATACTTTTTGTTTTGCAGTAGCAGGAACACACGGAAAAACGACAACTTCAAGTATTTTAGGACATATTTTGTATGAAAGTGGTGCTGATGTGACTGCTTTTATAGGTGGAATAGTGGAGAATTATGATTCGAATTTAATTGGAAACGGTAAAACGGTTACAGTTGTTGAAGCCGACGAATTTGATCGTTCTTTTTTGCATTTGCATCCCAATATTGCTTGCATTACATCTATGGATGCCGATCATTTGGATATTTATGGAACAAGCGAGGCTATTGAAGCTTCATTTGTAGAATTTGCAGATAAAGTTGAAGATAAAAGTAAGCTTTTTATAACTAATGAATTGCCTCTTGAAGGTGTTATTTGTGCTGTAAATGAAGAAGCCGCTTTTGAAGCCTACAACGTAAGAATAGAAAACGGCAGTTACGTTTTTGATGTTAAAACCCCAAACGAATTGATTAAAGATTTACGTTTCGGTTTGCCTGGAAAGCATAATTTAATGAATGCTTTAATGGCATTAGCGATGGCAATAACCTACGGCACCCCAACCGAGGTTATTGCAAGAGCTTTATTATCTTTTAAAGGTATAAGAAGACGTTTCTCCTATCAAATTAGAAAGGAAAATTTAGTATATATTGATGATTATGCCCATCATCCTACGGAAATTAATGCGGTTCATCAAGCGGTTCGAGAATTATATCCTGGTCAAAAAGTTTTGGCTATTTTTCAGCCTCATTTATTTAGTAGAACTAAAGATTTTGCAGATAATTTTGCCAAAAGTTTATCCGCATTTGATGAAGTATTTTTGTTAGAAATTTATCCAGCTCGTGAATTGCCTATGGAAGGAATAAATTCAAAATGGCTTATGGATAAAATGACCAATGAACATAAAAAAATAGTGAGTAAGGAAGATTTAATTCCTGCAATTTTAGCCAATGATGCTCGCATTATTGTAACAATCGGAGCAGGAGATTTAGGAGAGATGGTGCCATCAATTAAAAAAGCATTATATGAAAGTCTTTAATTGGAATAACATACGACTAGTACTCATGATTGTTTTGGTCGTTTTTCTTTTTTCGTTTACATCCAAACGTAATTCAAAAAGGAAATTAACTAAAGCAGCAGTGGTTTTTGTAGGTGAAAACTCAATGTTTGTTAAGCAAGAAACGGTTAATAAATTGTTAATAGAAAATAAATCGAATGCTTCTACCATACCAAAAGATAAGTTAGATTTGAACAAATTAGAGCAAGAATTAGATGCTCATGAAATGATCGAGAAAGCGGATGTGTTTGTGAGTATCGATGGTGTTCTAACGGCGGTTGTAAAACAAAAGACTCCTATCGCTAGAGTCTTTGATCGTAAAGGTTCTTTCTATGTTGATAGTGAGGGTAATACTATGCCTTTGTCGGCAAATTTTACAGCTCGCGTTCCACTTGTGTCTGGGGAGATAAACAAGAAAAAAAACAAAGATTTATTTAAATTATTTAAGATAATTTATGATGATGCGTTTCTGAGAAAAAACATCATTGGCATACAAATTATGCCCAATGGTAGCTTATTAATGTTCAATAGAAATTATAATTACCATATTGATTTTGGTAGTTTGATAAATGTTGAAAGAAAATTCAAAAATTACAAAGCTTTTTTTCAGAAGGTAAGTTTGGATAGTTCTTTGTATAAATATAAAAAAATAGATCTCAGATTTACGGAACAAGTAGTTTGCACAAAATAATAGAAAATGGAAAAAGAGAATATTGCAGTAGGTCTAGATATTGGGACGACGAAAATTGTTGCCATGATAGGCAAAAAGAATGAGTATGGGAAACTTGAAATTTTAGGTGTTGGTAAATCTAAGAGTTTAGGTGTGGCTAGAGGTGTAGTAAACAATATTACACAAACCATTCAATCTATACAACAAGCGATACTTGAGGCCGAAAACAATTCGGGTTACAAAATAAAAGATGTGGTTGTAGGTATAGCAGGTCAACACATAAGAAGTATTCAACATAGTGATTATATAAGCAGAAGTAATCCCGAAGAAGTAATAGGTGGAAGTGATATCGATTTATTAATTAATCAGGTTCATAAATTGGCCATGTTGCCAGGGGAAGAGATTATTCACGTATTGCCTCAAGAATTCAAGATTGATGGACAATCAGATATCAAAGAGCCAATAGGTATGTATGGTGGAAGATTGGAAAGTAGTTTTCATGTTGTCGTAGGTCAAGCGTCATCCATCAGAAACGTCGGTAGATGCATTCAAAGCTCAGGAATTGAATTGTCCGGATTAACATTAGAACCATTGGCATCTTCGGATGCGGTTTTAAGTCAGGAAGAAAAAGAAGCTGGAGTAGCTCTTATCGATATTGGAGGAGGAACTACCGATTTGGCCATTTTCAAAGATGGAATTATTCGTCATACAGCAGTTATTCCTTTTGGAGGAAATGTAATTACTGATGATATAAAAGAAGGTTGTTCTATAATCGAAAAACAAGCTGAATTGTTAAAAGTGAAATTTGGTTCTGCTTGGCCAGGAGAAAATAAAGACAACGAGATTGTTTCTATTCCAGGTCTAAGAGGAAGAGAACCTAAAGAGATTTCGTTAAAGAATCTTTCCAAAATAATTAATGCGCGAGTTGTAGAAATTATTGAACAAGTTTTTACAGAAGTAAGAGCGTATGGACATGAAGATCCTCGTAAAAAATTAATTGCGGGAATTGTTCTTACTGGTGGTGGTGCACAATTGAAGCACATTAAACAATTGGTAGAATACATCACTGGAATGGATACTAGAATTGGATATCCTAATGAACATTTAGCTGGAAATTCGGATGAAGAAATTTCAAGTCCATTGTATGCTACGGCAGTTGGATTGGTGATGAATAGTATTGAAAACAAAACGCAAAGTGCTGTGAAAATGCAAACCAATAGTGTTCCAGAAAAGGTAACCTATTTTAGAGAGCCAATTGCAGAAATAAAAGAAGTGGTTTATGTAGAACCCGAAAAAGTGTTTCAAGAAGAAACTGTAAAAGAAGAGTCTACAGAAAATAAAATAAGAAGATCTTTTTTTGATAAATATGTAGATAAAATCAAAGATTTTTTAGATAACGCAGAATAATTAATTAAAACTATAATACAATAAATTGTCAAACCTCCTTTTTGCCCCAAGCCTAGAGTAGTTAGAGATAATAGTTAATATAAAAGTAAAACCCCATATGATGCCAAGCAATTCAGAATTTGGAAGTATTTCATTTGATTTACCAAAAAATCAATCAAATGTAATAAAAGTTATTGGAGTTGGTGGAGGCGGTAGTAACGCCATAAACCACATGTTTAAGCAAGGGATTAAAGGCGTTGATTTCATCGTTTGTAATACCGATTCACAAGCACTTGATAATAGTTCTGTGCCCAACAAAATTCAATTAGGTGTAAACTTAACTGAAGGTCTAGGTGCTGGAGCAAATCCAGATGTAGGACATCAATCTGCTATTGAAAGTATTTCTGAGATTGAAAAAATGCTTGATCGCAATACCAAAATGGTTTTTATTACCGCAGGAATGGGTGGTGGTACAGGTACAGGTGCTGCGCCAGTGATTGCTCAATTGGCCAAAGAAAGAGATATTCTTACTGTTGGTATCGTTACTTTGCCTTTCTTATTTGAAGGAAAAGTGCGTCAAGAACAAGCACTTATCGGTATAGAAAAATTGCGTAAACAAGTTGATTCATTAATTGTAATAAACAACAATAAATTAAGAGAAGTATATGGAAATCTAGGATTCAAAGCTGGATTTTCAAAAGCGGATGAAGTTTTGGCAACGGCCTCAAGAGGTATTGCCGAAGTAATTACGCATCATTATACTCAAAATATCGATTTACGTGATGCCAAAACAGTATTGTACAATAGCGGAACAGCTATTATGGGATCTTCTGTTTCATCTGGTGAAAATAGAGCCAAAGAAGGAATTGTTTCTGCTTTAGATTCACCTCTTTTAAATGATAATAAAATTACTGGTGCCAAAAACGTTTTGTTGCTTATCGTTTCTGGTTCCAATGAAATTACAATTGACGAAATTGCCGAAATAAACGAACACATTCAATCTGAAGCTGGTTCCAATGCCAATATTATTATGGGAGTTGGTGAAGACGAAACGCTTGGAGATGCTGTTGCAATTACCATTATCGCTACAGGTTTTGATGTAGAACAACAAAATGAAATCGTAAATGTTGAACCAAAGAAAATCATACATACTCTTGGTGAAGATCAAAGAAGTGTATTCGATTTGTCAAAAAATACTGTTGCAGGTTTTAATCTAAACTCTGAAACACCAATTTCAAATACTACTGATAGAGTTGTTTTTGATTTAATCGAAGAAATAGCTATTCCAGAGCCAGTAATTTCATCGATTAATGATGATGAATTAATAGGCATGTCTGAGTTTATTAAAAATTTGGATGTGACTTTCGAAATTGTTTCTCCTATAAAGGAAATTGATTTTATCATCTCGAATCCAGTTGCAGAACAGCTTAAAGAAGACACAATAGATTCTACTCGTTTTCAAGAAAAACAACAAGAACAAACTGTTTTTACTTTCGATTTGCCAATTCAAAAACCAGTACCCGTTCAAGCTGTTGAAGAACCAAATTTCTTGTTTGAGTTAACAAATGAAACAAAAGAAATAAACGTAGTGCAACCTGTTCAATTTGTTCCCGTAACAGAATTATCAGATAATGGCATTATCAAATATTCTTTGGAAGAGTACATGGAAGTGGAAAATGATTTGTTGGAGTGTAAACCAGTTGCCAAAGCAGTAGCCGAAGCAATTCCTGCCGAAATGAATATCACAATGAAACAAGTTGCAGAACCTGTTGAGACTCCCGTACTAGCAAACAATTCTCCTATTGACATGACTATAGAAGAAACATTGCGTTTTAGAGCCGAAGAAAGAAGAAGAAAACTAAAAGATTTCAATTATAAGTTTCACGATACAATATCAAAAGTGGATGAATTAGAAAGAGAACCAGCTTACAAAAGATTTGGTATTGATCTGTCGAGTTCACAAACAAATAATTCAAATTCAAGAATATCTGTTGGTACAGATAGCAATAATGATTTGCAATTGCGTTCCAACAACTCGTATTTACATGACAATGTAGATTAATTAACTCAAAACAATTTGAGATAGCCCGAAAATACCTTTTTATTTTCGGGTTATTTTTTTGTTAGTATGAGATAGGACAGTAGTTGTTAATGCGAGTAAAATTTTCTAAATTTGTCGGGCCTAATCCAGCTGTACATTTCAAGCTTTTTGTCGTAACTATTTTTTTTTAAGAACAAGAAAGAGCTTCTTTCAGTCGCTTTTCCAGTTCAAGAAAAAATATAGTTTCTCTCAAAAAGGCTTTCCATTTCCATCTGGGGCAGATGATTTGAGATTGTAGATCAGAGATTTTAGATTTTAGATTTACATTTTCATCAACTTATCATTTCTAAAACAAATATGGATATTCAAGATTTCTATTTTAAGATAAACTTTCATGAAATCAAGAATCTAAAATCTAAATTCAATAATCTAAAATCATAAATCGATATGAGTTTATCAGTACAAATCATGGACGAAATGAAAACCGCCATGAGAGCCAAAGATACAGTAGCATTAGAAGCCTTAAGAGCTATTAAATCCGAAATATTATTAGCACAAACTGCATCAGGATCAAAAGAAGAAATCTCAGCAGAGGATGAGATTAAATTACTTCAAAAACTGGTTAAAATGCGTAAGGACAGTGCTAAGATTTTTACAGAACAAAATCGTTTGGATTTGGCTGAACCAGAATTGGCACAAATCGCAGTAATCGAAAAATTCTTGCCTGCACAATTAAGTGAAGCCGAAGTAGAAGAAGTAATAGCAAAAATCATTGCCGAAACTGGGGCATCAGGAATTGCATCAATGGGTAAAGTTATGGGATTGGCAGCTGCTCAACTTGGCGGAACTGCTGAAGGAAAAACCATTTCTACAATAGTTAAAAAATTATTGACTTAAAATAAAATAGACTGTTGGTTAACGTTTTTAAATCTAAACTCGTTAATCAACAATCTAAAATCAACCGACTGCGTAGTTCAACTGGATAGAATATCAGATTTCGACTCTGAGGGTTGCAGGTTCGAACCCTGCCGTGGTCACAATCAGAAAGCAAAATTGTAGTAGTTTACAGTTTTGCTTTTTTTATAACTTAATATCAAATAGTTCTGTTTTTTCATGCAAAATATCGCACTCCTTTTTACTATTATGGTTTTTGTTTTGGCTTTTGGTCTTTTACTTCGGGTGCTGTTTAGGATTGTAGAATATTGTTACGGTTTGTTATTTGACAAACCTGTTTTTGTTCATTTTTGCCCTTTTCCCAAAAAAATAACCCCAGTTGCAATTGATTTTCTTACTAAGGAGTTTACTTTTTACACGAACTTATCAGATAAAAAAAAGGTTTATTTTGAACATCGAGTTGCTCGTTTTTTGGATAATTACGAATTTGTAAGTCGCGATAGTTTTGTAATTACAGAAGAAGTAAAAGTCCATATTGCAGCCACAATTACTATGTTGTCTTTTGGTATGAGACAATATCTTTGTAACGTTTTTGATAAAATTATTATTTACCCATCCGTCTATTATTCAAATTTATCCAAACAATACCATAAAGGGGAGTTTAATCCCAATGCAAAAGCTGTAGTTTTTTCTTGGGAAGATTTCCAAAAAGGATTTGATATAACCAACGATAATTTGAATCTTGGAATACATGAATTTGCACACGTGCTGCACCATCAGGGAATGCGCAGTAATGATATTAGTGCACTACTTTTTGCCAGAATGTATACTGAAATAAATGAGGAAGTAAGTATTCCAAACGTTAGAGAACAATTAATAGCATCCGAGTATTTCAGGATTTATGCATTTACAAATCAGTTTGAATTTTTAGCGGTAATCCTAGAGAATTTTTTTGAAACACCTTCGGAGTTCGAAAAGCAATTTCCCAATCTTTATCATAAAGTGAGCTTGATGCTGAATCAAAGAATTTAAGAAATTGTTGCTTTTTGCTTCCTCTTTTCTTATCTAATTTTTTTAAGCATTAGGTTTATGTTCTCATTTATTAAATTTTAAAGTAGTTTTTTTGTCCTTTTGATGCTTATGAATCTTGTAAAATATTGAAATTTAATGGGTTAAAATTCCTCTTCTTGGATTAGGTTTTTTTAATATATAATTTCCATAATAAATATTAACGTAGTATATTTCAACAAATTATTAAAATGAAATTCCCTATAAAACCCTTACTTTTCTTTTTACTTATTCCCTTTTTTGTTTTTACACAAAAAAATATTGAGCCTACCACAGATGAGATTAGTGCTGCTAAATTGCTTAGAGCAAAGTATGATAAATTCGATATTGCAATTCTAGAAAGTAATGAAAGTATAATATTTGAGTTCAATAAAAATGACTCTAAAGTAAAAGTTAAAAATTCAGTTAAAGAAATTTTAATGAATATTAATCAAAGAGCTGATATTCAGAAATATGAATTCTATGATAGCGAGTCCAAAATTGAATCTTTCGGATTAAAATATCGCAACCAAAAAGATGTTTATTTTCCAGTAAAAGATGAATTTTATAAAGATGACGATCTTTTTTACAATGATGCTCGGGTAAAGTATATGACTGTTGATTTTCCGGTACAAGGATATACCTATAATTATTCTTTGGAGAAAAAATACGAAGATGTAAAATACTTCACTACTCTTTACTTTAATGATGAGTATCCGGTTATAAAAAAAAGCATAAAAGTAGAAGTGCCAAATTGGTTGAATCTAGAACTTAAAGAATTTAACTTTGAAGGGAATTCAATAGCCAAAACTTCAACAACTGATTTAAATAAAAACACAACTACCTACATTTATACAATGAACGATGTCCCTGCTTTTACAAAGGAAGAGAATGCTCCTGGTAAAAGTTATATATATCCTCATATATTATTAATTGCTAAGTCGTATAAGTACAAAGACATTGAAACCCCTTTATTTAATTCTACAGCAGATTTATACAAATGGTACAAGTCATTGATTGATTCAATGAAAGATAACCCTGTTGTGTTAAAAGACAAAGTGAATGAGTTAACAGCAAATGCCAAAACGGATGAAGAGAAAATAAAAAGCATTTATTATTGGGTGCAAGACAATATTAGGTACATCGCTTTTGAAGACGGAATCGCGGGATTTAAACCAGATGAATCCAATAATGTTTTCGAAAAAAGATATGGTGATTGCAAAGGAATGGCCAATTTGAATAAGCAAATGTTAAAATTAGCTGGTTTTGATGCACGATTAAGTTGGATTGGGACCAAACATATTGCTTATGATTATTCAACTCCATCGCTTGCAGTTGATAATCACATGATTTGTACTTTGTTTTTTAAAGGGAAAAAGTATTTTATAGATGGAACAGAAAAGTATAATTCATTTGGTGAATATGCAGAACGAATTCAGAATAAAGAAGTGATGATTGAAAATGGAAATGAATTTATAATCGACAAAATTCCTTCGTCAACAAGTGAATCCAATAAAGAAATATTCAAATCCAAATTGAGTATTGATGGTGATAAATTAAAAGGTACGTGCTACAAAGAATTCATAGGGGAGAGCCGAACTCAGTTTTTGGATACTTACCAATCTTTTGAAAATAATGAAAAAGGGGAGACGTTAGAAAAATATTTATCAAAAAAGGATAAGAATATTGAAGTTAGTGCTTTAAAAACGTCGGACCTAAAAAACAGAGATCAAAAATTAACTTTGGATTACAATGTATCGGTTGCAAACAAAGTTTCTAGTTTTGAAAATGAACTCTATATTGATTTGGAATACCTAAATGAATATAAAAATTTTGATCTCAAAGAACGTAAAAATGATTTTGAATTCAGGTTTAAAACCAATTACGAAACTAATGTTGCTCTCGAAGTCCCAAAAGGATATAAAGTGACAAAGTTACCTGAAAATTTAAATGTGCAGGAAAAGGATTATTCAGTTCAAATTACTTTTCAATTAGTTGGAAACACTATTGTTTATAAAAAGGCTTTTAATTTTAAAAAAGCTGTTATCAAGTCTAATGATATTACAAAGTGGAATTCTATTAACAAAAGCATCAATACTGTTTATAATCAACAAATTACTTTAATCAAACAATAATTAAACAATGAAAATAAAAATACTTTTAATGTTTTTTGGATTCCTTAATTTTTCTACCTACTCTCAAGATAAGGAAGAAGTTAAGGAATTGTTTTGGGGAAAATCAGATAATTATAAAAATAGTATTGAAACCCCTGAAAAATGGAAGAATGAATCGGTAGTAGTTATTTTTAAATATGAATATTATAATTATAAAAATTCAGGAGCTAAAGTAGTGTACTCATCAGCCATTAGAAAACGATTAAAACTGCAAGATCAAGCTGCAATTAATGAATTTTCAGAGTTCTCTTTTAATGATAAATTTTATTCAAAATTAGGGTATTCCTATAAAAAAGGGAGTACATTATTCGGGGTTAAAATTATTAAACCAAATGGAAAGGTGATTGAAATCGATGTTGAAAAGGAAGCGAAAAAGCTTGATGAAGAAAAGAAAATCGCAATAAATAATTTAGAAATCGGCGATGTACTAGATTATTATTTCTACTCATTTGAACCTTTTGGGGCATTGAACAAAACTTTTGAACCTGTAGAAAATACTTTAGGCGATCTATATCCTGTAATGAACAAAAAGATATCAATCATTGCAGAAGATGATTTTTATTTAAACTTAAATACATATAACGGAGCTCCTGATTTTAAAGAGATTATTGGGAAAAAGAAATCTATTAAAGAATATGTTTTGGAAGCAAAAGATATTGAGAAAAATGAATTTCCTCGTTGGTTTTACCCTTTTGTTGAAATGCCTTGTTATAAATTTCAAGTTTATTTTGCTAAAAATGGAGGGCTAACTGATTACAAATATGCCGATGTCTTTATCCCAGAAAAAGGAACCTATTTAAGAAAAACGGTTAAAAAAGAGGATGTTTTTGATTATTTTGAAAATCAATATAGTTCCTTTAAAGATTTAGATAAAGTAAAAGTTTTTTTAAAAAACAATACTTTTAAAACGGATGAAGAAAAAGTAAAAGCAGTTTATAATTTTGCTAGACATGAGTATTTTACGCAATATTTTGAAGCTTCTATAATAAAAGATGCCGATATTTTTTATCCATTTAATTTGTTTGGAGAAGCTGTTTTCATCTCTGATGAGACTACTTTTATTCGTTTTTTCATGGCTTTTTTAAAAGAAAACAAAATTGATTATGATTTAATAGTAGGTACTTCAAGATCAAACGGTTCATTGGAAGATTTGTTAATAAGAGATAATGTAAAAACATTAATACGAGTAAATACAAAGACTCCAATTTATTTAGAGTATTTTAATCCATATACAGATGTGGGCAGTTTTGATTATGATCTTGAAAACACCAAAGGATTTGTTCTCGACATTGTTAAAAATAAAAAAATTGTGAATGCAGAATTTGTTACACTGCCTTCAACAACAGCAGACGATAATGTAAGTAAAACAACATCGTTTGTTACCTTGTCAGATGATTTATTAAGTTTAAATATCAAAAGAAACGCCTCTTTTTTTGGTCATTTTAAATATGATGAGCAAAAAGATAAATTGAAATTTTATGATTATTTAGAGGAGGATTATAATAAATATGTGACCGAAAGAGTTCTTGATAAAGTATCCAATACCAAAAAACAGATACAATATAAAAAAGAGTATGAATCATTAGTCAATAAAATAAAAGACAAGAATAAGGAAGAATACAAAAAATCGTTATCATCAGAATTTGGTTTTGAAATAGAAAAGCCTGAAATCAAAATTACAAATACGGGTAGATTTGAAGAAAATTCTCCTTTTGCATATCAAGAGGATTTTAAAATTGAAAACAATTTACTCAAAAAAGCCGGGAATAATAGTATTGTTGAAATTGGTAAAATACTAACGAGTCAGATAGAAATTGATAAAAAAGAACTAGAGCGAAAAAATAATATTTATATGCCTTTTCCAAGACGAATTGAAAATGAAATTATTTTTGAAATTCCAAAAGGTTACACTATTTCGGGTTTTGAGAAATTAAATAAAAAAGTCGAAAATACAACTGGGAAATTTACAAGTATTGCCAGTTTAAAAGAGAACCAACTGACAATTAAAATTGTAAAGCAATACAATAATTATTTTGAGCCTAATAGCAATTGGGCAAAGATGGTTTCTTTTCTAGATGCAGCTTATCAGTTTTCTCAAGAAAAGATTTTGTTAAAGAAAATTTAAAGTTAAAGCCTCATGAAAATTGAGGTTTTTTTTATTTATAAGACAACGGCCCCACAAAGAAATACCCTCTAAAGTCAAAAGGTCTGTTCGTGCTTTTTACGGTAGCTTCAATAATGATATCGACTCTTTTTTTGGCTCGATTGACATCTTTTACGGTGTACTTTGTTTCGGATAATTCGATTTTTATTTCATTGACTTTTATCCGTTCTTCGTGTTGTTGCAACGATTGCTTCATGGTTTTTGAAATGATCTCTTTTAAGGTGTTTTCGTTCATCAACAGATCAAAATCGATTTCCCATATTTTGGAACCATAGGTTTCGTCAAATTTGCATTCTCCAAAAGTTGTAGTGGCCAATAGAATTATTTGTTGGGCAATAGAATGTTCCAAAGAAGTTTTTTCAAGTTCTTTTTTTTGAATTATTGTACCAAAATCTACGGGTAATTTGTAAAATGCTCCTTTCATGAGTAGTAGTATTATAGATAAATAAGTCGATCCGTTTTTCCTTTTAGGTCAGTTTGCATGGCTTTGGAAACTTTTTTTCGTTTCACGATATTCAGTTTTACTTTTGGTGTAAGTTTTAAAAATTTCTCCCGATAGAGTAGGTCACCAATCAACTTTTTTCCATTGTTCTCGTCGACTATGATGAAGTAACTGATGCCTTTTTGCATTTGTAAAGAATTAATATCTCCAGCAAAAAGCTGTATGGTTTGATTGTCTTTCTCAAAAGTATAAGTCAGTTCGTCTGAATTGAGTTTTCTATATCGAGAAATATCAAAAGTTTCGATTTCTTCTTTCAATGGTTCAAAGGGAATGTTTTCGAATAAGAAATTTTTTGGAGCTAAAAATTTTAGTCCTAAGAAACTCCAAATAGTTTTTTTGGTGCTTTGTTCTTTATAAAAAAAGGTATCTCGGGTTACTTTATATATTTCTTTTTCGTTGGTTTTATCATCCGTAAGAATCATTTGATAGGTTGGAATCTCAATTTTGGATGGGATTTCGGAATTAGTCTGATGTGTTTTAAGGTAAATCGTACCCACTTCTTGTTCTGAAATTGTAATGCTAATCGTGTGTTTTATCAAGGCAGAATCGGTTCGTACAATCACTTTTCCTTCTCCAGAACCGGCATAAAATACCGATCCATCATTGTCTGTAAGTCCAAGGGATAAATTCAATTGTGGAATTGGCATATTTTAAGTGTTTTTATTAGAAAAGGTTTGTTTCTATTATTGAAAGGTTTACGAATTAATCATTTTTGACTTTGTAATACTTCAAACAGGTTAGATACTCTCTTAAAAGCTTGTTGTCTGCATCTGTTGGGCTGAACTCGTAATCTTTATTAAGGGTAAAAAGTTTTATTTTATTAACCATGTGGTTCCTTATTATTGAAATTTCACGAACACTCAATTCGAGTACTACATTTCCATCACAATTTACTTTGAATTGATTCTTTAAACTCAAAATCTGCCCGTCTTCAAAATAAAGTTCTAGTGGTTGTTCTTGCTTAACACAGGTGTTATCTGTAAATATTTTGAAATACAAAAAAACATTTCCTTTTCTTTTTCCAAGTTGTAGTGTTGCATATTCAGTAGCCTCATTATATATTCTTAAGAAAATAGGAGGGACACTAGCAAAATGTTTACCATCAAGAAGCAATTCATTTTGTGTAATCGGACAATTGATGTCATCTAAAGGGTGACTTTTTTTCTTTTTTTGAGCCTGAACTGCTCCAGAAAATGAAACCAAAAGAAGTATAATTGTGAATTTTTGTATTAGTTTCATAAAGTTCTTTTTTCTTTAATTCCTTTAATTTTAAAAAAAAGGAAACACAAAAAATGTGTTCCCTTTTTTATAGCTGAAATCAAAGGATTATTTTTGTTCGTAATCAGTATCCCATTCTGTTCCGTCATCTCCTTTGTGACCATCCATTTTGATGAGGAAGTTCTTTGCAGGAAAGTAAGGTTTCATGTGAATGTCTACATAGATTCTGTCTTTTTGGATAGGATCTTGCTCAAAACGACGAATTTCAAAATTCTCTATCAATTTGTCTGGTCCAGTAATTCCGTCCAAGAAACTTACAATTTGTCCCATGATTTCTTTACGCGTTTTGGCTGTGAAATTTTCAAAAGCACGACGGTTAAGGAAATCCATTAAAACTTTGGTTACATAATCAAATACACGCACAACAGAATAGGTTTGCAAACCTAAGTTGTCTCCGCTAAACAAAGTTTTTGCAGAAAACGCCATAACTTTACCGTACTCATTAACCATAGGAACCAATCCCATGTTTTCTAGGTTGGCAATTTCACTTTTCTTAAGGTCAAATTTCACACCGTCTACTTCGTTTATACCACCAAATTTCTTTCCAGCAGTTACTTGTGACATTAATGTTTTGTAGATTTTACCAGCAAGAGCAGCAGAGGGAGCGATGTATAAATCTTCGCCTTCTCCAATTTGCTCAAAACGACCACGACCTACCAACCAGTTGCAAGTCATAATTACATTGGAACGATAAACGTCACCTCCAGTTAAGTTGGCAGCGTCAAACATTTCCATAACATCATCCGGTTCGTCCAAGTGTTCAAAATCGGTAACCAGCATTACTTTGTTTTCGTGTGCTATTTTAGCCCATTTTTCGACTACTTTGTTGGATCCTAAATAACCAGGAATCACGACAATTCCGTAGTTGTTTTTTAAATCCAAACGATCGTAGTTGTCAACTAATTCGGAGTGAATGGCATCTATGAAACGAGTATTGTCAAGATCTTTTAATTGTTCAATATCGGCATTTACAATAGTGATGTTTTTTACTTTGTCGGTCTCAGTATTTTTGTAAAATAAAGAAAGCGTTCTGTAAGCAGCTTCTATCTCTCTTGTGTCTTCAACCGCTTTTACAAGATTCTTTTTTAGCAATACTTCCGATTCTTTGCTTTTGTCTTCACATTGCGCCACCATGTCTGTCAACGCTTCGTTGTTGTTTAAGACAGCAACCCAAAGTTCAAGGGTTTTCATCAAAGTTTCTCTTTCTTTGGCTTTGTTTATTTCGCCCAAGAAAATTTTTCTTCTTGCTTTTCTATCTGGATTTAGGTTTTGAGTTCCTTCAATAGACATTTCCAATAAGTCGAAACCACCATATTTGGCCAATTTTTCAACACTTTTTTCTACTGAACTGGCAACTTTACGTTCCATTACTGCAACATCTCCACCATTGTCTTGAAATGCTCCTTTTGTCGTATTATCTTTCATCTGTTGGTTTTTATTTGTTGTCTTTTAATTCATTAATTAACCCGCCTAAGCTTTCTAATAATGCTTTTTTGGCATCACCATCTTCTAGAGCTGCTTTCAAAATTTTATTCGTTTTCAATTGACGGATAATTTTTTGGTATTGGTCTTTTTCTGTTTCTAAGTCCGATAAGAAAGTGCTTTGAGCTGTAATCCCATTTACACCAAAATCTCCAAGATTTTTGAATTTCAAAGCTTCGGTTTTAGTTGCTCCTTCAGCATTTTCGAAGTTTACTTTAACCTCTGGTTTAAAATGTTCAAAAGCTTTTTCGATGCTAGTGATTCCTTCTACTAATTCTGGTTTTACAGGAGTGTCAATAGTAAGTTTTTGTGCGATAAGGGTTCTGTTTTGAGGAATTGCGCTAATGGCTTCATCAGCGTCCAATTTTACCTCATTCCCTCCAATTCCATAATTTGTTAACATAGTCTTTGTTTTTTTAAATGATTGTTTGTTTTGCTTTTTTACGGATTTATAGATTTATATTTTAAGCTGTGTTACAGCGTCTTTCAGAATGTTGTGTTTTTGGATTTTTTCTTTTTGGGCATGAGTTTCTCCTTCAGGCTTTTGACTTGATAATTGGAATAGACAAGTTTGTGGTATTTTTGTCTAGGATTTTAATCTTTGGTGTTCTGTTTTTTAAAATAAAAAAGAACGGTTTTTTTAGGAGTAATTTTCTATTTTTTGAATCCCTTGAGGATTGTTTTGTTTATTCTCTTTGTGGGTATGGATTTCAAATCTATGTTATCGAGTTATTTTACTAACTTCATTAATAATTCTTGTGTAATTGCTTCAAATTGAATTTTGCCGAAATCTTTAATTGTTTTTATTTTGTTGGGAATTAATTTATCTGGATTACTACGATTGGTATAAGCTTCACTGTACTTATGCATCACAATTTCATTTGTTTTTTCATCAAATCTAAAAGTGGTATATGAGTTGACAAAAAGAAAGTCTTTGCAATAAACTTGCTCAATTGTGAAATAATTGTTTTTAACTGCAATTTTTTGAAATCCGTCTGCAGGACAATTATCATCATATTTAAAAACTATATTTTTATTTGATTTAACTTCTATGAATTCATTTTCAACTTTTTTTAAAATAATTATTAGTAATGAATTATGTTGTGCATTTTGTTTATCGTTTGTTTTTTTTTCTAATGCCAAAATTTTAAAAACTTGATCTTTCCAATTCAGCATAGCACTATCCAAAATATACATGCCAACAGGTATCTTAAAATCTAAAGTTTGTTTTTGATCAGATTTGCTCTGCCCAAAACAAGAATTAAGAGATAAGATGTAAAAGAAGAATATTATTATTTTTTTCATTTTATTTTTTACATTAAAAGATTAAGATATACTAAAAGATTATTTTTTTCTCTCCACTTTATCCAATACTCTTTATTAAGAGTAGTGTTTTTAATTTTTAACCAATCGCCTTTAATTTCAATTACTTCAATCTCATCGTCTGATTGTATGTTTTTAATATTAATAGCTTTCCCATTCATTTTATCAAACAATGGATTTGACTTTATATTCTTATTTTCAATACTTGTTACTTGATTCTTTAAAAAATCATACCAGTCATAATACAAATATTTTTGATTAGGCTCTATATACGCATATTTGCCATTGGAAATAACGATTTTATAGTATTTGCTATTTTTTTCTAAGCAAACAAAAAATTGGATGCCATAATCAGGTTTGTTTAGGATAGGGATGATATCCTTTCCTATTTTTGCTTGTTTAGTTTTTATGATTGTACAGAAACTATCATTATACAAAATAATTTTTTCATTTGGATTTACTAATTGCACTAATCCAATACCTAGTTCTTTTATTAAATTGTCATTTTGATATTCTAATCTCGTTTCCTTTTTTTGAGCATTACAGTGTATTACATGAAATAAGAAAAAGATGACGCTAAATAAATTTGTTTTTTTCATATTACTATTTATCTTAAACCTAGATGAAAATGATCTTGGTGAATTGAAGTTGCTCTGCCTGTTGTATGAGCTATGCCGACTTTGTACGCATAATTTTTATTAAATCCCCATTTAGAACTTATTTCTAAAATATTTTCTAAAGCTTTTATAAATAAAGTTTCTGTATTATATGTTTGTGAAGCTTGAGACCATAAATAAGCACCAGCAGTATTAGGACTTCCTGGATATCTTATATCTATATCATTTCCGATTCTATGACCGGCATGACCAATGTTCCGTCCATCATTTGCAGATATATCATTAAAATATAGAGTGCCACTATAGTTATTTTTTGGTAACGAGTAAAAGAACCCTAACAAAGCTGCACAAACTTTTTCATCTACCCAGTTATCACCTCCTGCGTCTCTTGTTCCAAATCTTCCCCAATTATCTCCTGAATTAGGGAATGGCAAAAGGTTATGTTCGTTTTTTTCTATAGTTATAGTTTTTTTTAATATTCCTGAATCATAAATTTCATATTCGTATTTTTTGGAAGTAGTAGAAGTTAATACTTTAGTATATGTAAATCTATCAATTTCAATTTTATATTTATTTATAACACCAGTTTCAGCCTTATCATTGTTGGCGGTTTTTTTACATTCACTTATCTTGAAATGTTTAGAAGTATTCAAAAAATGTCCTCTTCTTTTATCGTAAGTGTCTGTATGAAGGTTTATTATTTTTGTAATTTCATCAACATCTTCACCCTTATTACCCGCAGCAGCTTTAGTATTTAATCCCGATGCATCCCAATATGCCATAGACGCTTTTATACCTTCGCTATTATTGTTAACGTTATTAGAATCAATAATTAATGATATTCCTTTTTGTTTTAATTTATTATTTACTAAATCATATTTATCTTTACCTGTTAATTGAATATGTCCTCTTCCTCTATATTTCCATCCATCACCACTTTCAATACCTCCATTTCCATTTCTATTTGCATAAACTCTATTGGCAATAGCTTCTTGATTAGCGCCCTGAATACCTCCATCTTTATATGCATTTAAATCTTTTCTTCCATATATATCGGCCTCATTAGGATGATTTTTGAAATATGAAAACGGGGAATCTCTTGAAGTTCCAGAGAGGTAATGACCTCCATTATTTAAATCTTTAACCCAACCAGTACCACTAATATAATCACTACCTTTTAGTCTCCTAGCTGAATAATTCATGCCTTCTGCTTCGTGTGGAGTCAATTTAGTACCAGATTCTTCTCTAATTTGAGCAAAAAAATGTGCTTTTTTCTGGCATGTATCTATACCTAATTTAATGTTCACTTCATTAAAAGCTGTAACTACTTCTACTAATGTTGAATCACTTGCGTCGGTAAAAATTAATTTTAGTTCATCTTTAGTTAAAATTTTGCATCTCGGACAAGTAATTTTTTCATCGCCTTTTTCATCATCTTTATCAGGAGTAAAAATCTTTAACACACTATTGATTGCGTCAATTGGATTTGGAAGTACTATTGGCTCTATTTTAACTTTTCCCTCCCACCAATCAATAACATCATCCAAAATAGATTTTTCTTTCTCTTGTTTTTTGGAGGGGCCTTTTTTCTGTGCAGGAGTTTCTTTTTTTGGAGTAGCTGGTTTTGCTGTTGTATCCTTGTAACTAGGATTGGCAACATTAGTATTAGTGCTTGCTGTTTTTTTGTTCAAAATTTCGGCAGTGACATAATACTCATGTGTTTTGCCTTCGTCAGCATCACCTTTGGCTTTTACGGCATTGGCAATTTTGGCAAAATCAGGTTCTAAAACAAAATCAATATCGGCAATTCCATTTTTTACAATGCCGGGAAGTGTTTTCATTTTATTCTTCTCATTGGCTTTGTTGTGCCCTGCGCCAGCATCATCTTCCCATAAGGTTGCATACACTCTACGGTTCTCCATATGCAGGCAATGAACTCTGGCCTTTAGTGTTTGACATTTTAACAAACCTATAGCGCATCGTATTTATTACCAAACGCTATTGTTTGCCTTAATGAGCCATTTTTTTTGTTTTTCAAAATGTCAATGAACTTTTTTTATATATTTAGAATTCCTTGAGGATTGTTTTCTTTATTTTTTTTGTGGGCACGGATTGCAAATTCAAGTTATTGGCTTTTGCAATTATTTTATTTTTATAATTTTTCCATCTGAATTAATTTTAAAACTATTTAAAACTTTTCTTAATTTAGTTTTATAATTAATATCTATAATATCAATATTTAATTTTGTATCAATTATAAAAGATTGATAACTTTCATCTTCACCATCCATTTCATAACCTATATTTTGGCTTGAAATTAGTTTGCCATCTTTAATATTTATTAAAGTTTGAGAAATTGCATCTCCAGAATATTGAACAATAAATGTTTGAAATTTTAAATTACCATTATTTAACAAATAAATTATATCAGGCTCATACTGTGTTAGTTCAACTGTAATTTTGGCAATGTTTGGCAATTCCATTGAAGTATATTGAGGATATATCTGACTACAATTTTGAGAACAAATTTTTACTTTTTCAAAATCAAAAGGTAAGCCGCAACTTTTCTTATCCGAAACCTTTTTTTTGTCTTCTTTTTTAAAGCAAATAATGTATCTTTTAAAATTTAAAAAAAGACAATCATTTATAAAGATTGTTGTTCCAGCATCTAAAAAATAATCTTTAAAAGGAGATTTTGAGTTATTAGATAAATCCAATTGCAAATAATTTACATTGTTTATTATATCAATATCAAAACCATTTTTAAAAGCTTTGACATAATAATTGTATTGATATTTTGTCATAAAAAAATTCCTTGAATCCATTTTTTCAATTGTGTAATTCGACTCAATACCATCTATTGATATAATATCTTTAGAAAGTTCAACTTTCATATCTCTAAATTTTTCTACAACTTTATCCTGCGATATTTCCGGAATATCATTTGCATCAGCTTGAAGATAATATGACCTGTAAAATTTATAACTTTCTCCATTAATAAGGACTGATTTTGGACTTTCATCTTTTTCTACAGTATCAGTATCTATTACTTTTGAAACTGAATTGTTTTTTTCTGATTTTTCAGTATTTGATTTGCAACTTAAGTTTAGAAACAAAAGAAGTACATAAATTAGATTTTTCATTTTTTTAGTGTGTTGAATCATAAATATTGTTTTTGAACATATTAATTTCAGCTTTTCTTCTTTTTACTAATCCAGGAGTTCCTCCATTGGTGACATCTGACATTTCATCAGCTCCTGCAGAATATTCTTCAGTATTAATTTTTTTCTTAATTTGAGTTTCGCCATCATTTGCTCCACCAGTATTCAAAAATTCACCCCCAGTATTAAAAACTAAACTAACTAAGGCATCAAATTCATATTGATATAGTTTTGATTTTATATCCCTTTGTATTGCTTTTTCAAAGCCTATTAATCTATCGTTGAAATATTTTAGTGCTTCATCTTCGGTAATTCCATTTTTAAATTCTTCTGGCACTGTTATATTCTGGCATTTATTTTTAGCTATCAAATGTCCATAGCCTATAGTGCAAAAATGTTTTGAATCATTATAAGGTATATGTTTTAGTCCAGACATATGTTTTCCTTCCCAATCTTTAATAAAAGCGATCCCTTTTTTCGAAGTTCTAAGCGTTTTAGGGTCTACTCTATCTGAACTTGCATTACTTTGAGATAATTCACTTTCGAAAGGATTTATACATTTACAAGTGTTTGCAAAACCTAAATCTTTTGCTAGCTGTATAATTTTCTTTCCGTTCAAACTAACTGAATTTTTACAAAAGTATTTATCATCTAAATATTTTGATTCAAATTCCCTAACATCAAAATGAATCCAACTATAGGTGTAATTCTTATCAATTTCCCCATTCGCTTTATATATAAGGTCAATTGGTTCTAAACAAAAATTGTTACTGCCATTTATCCAACTAGTTTTAGCATTTAGATATTTATGAAAAATATCATCTCTTATTTTTCTCAATTCAACTAAGTTTCTTCTTTCGGCACCTGCAATATTCCATGAATCTTTGCTAAATTGAATGTCAAGCGCTTTACCTTGATGATTTGTTGTCATATAATTTTTAAAGCGACATCTATATCCAGAACTAAACATCCTAAATTTATATGTATTCTGTTTTGATATGTAAAAAAGCATTGCTTTAAAACCAAACAATAGTGACCTATGAATTCCAGGATATTCATATTTATGATTTTTTTCCTCACTTCCTGTTTTATACGTTCCTTTTCCTGTTCCATCTCCCCAGTCTTTACAATTATTAAGTTCGTTTATTACTCGTAACTTACTGGTAACTTGCTGTCCTTTTGTGGAACAACTACATTTAATTTGATTCCAAAGGGTAGTTGATATGTCAAACTTAGTCGAAAACTCATCAATCGCTTTCAAAACATTACCACAGACCTTTCCAGTTTCAGGCACCTTCATATAATCTCGTTGGAACTGTTTAATCATTTTTTCTGTGCGATCTGTAAATTCATCCGTCGGGACATTTCCACCGAAACCTGCTAGACGAATATTTATTTCACGTATTAACTCGCTTTTGTCACCTTTTTTGATGCAAAATTTTTCTCCGCAACTGGTTCCTTCTTTTTCATCCTCCTTTGGATTTTTATCAGGCTCACCAACTTTTAGAGGATTATTCCTAGTAGGTGGTTTTGGGTTAGGGGCAACTATAGGTTTCACTTTAAATAAGCCTTCCCACCAGTCAGTAATTTCATCTCCAATAGATTTTTCCTTCTCTTGTTTTTTGGAGGGCCCTTTTTTCTGTGCAGGAGTTTCTTTTTTTGGAGTACGTGGTTTTGCTGTTGTATCCTTGTAACTAGGATTAGCAACATTCGTATTTTTACTCGCTGTTTTTTTGTTCAAAATTTCAGCAGTAACATAATATTCATGTGTTTTACCTTCACTGGTATCACCTTTGGCTTTTACGGCATTGGCAATTTTGGCAAAATCGGGTTCTAAAACAAAATCAATATCGGCAATTCCATTTTTTACAATACCGGGAAGTGTTTTCATTTTATTCTTCTCATTGGCTTTGTTGTGCCCTGCGCCAGCGGCGTCATCTTCCCATAAGGTAGCATACACTGTATGTCTCTCCATGTGCAAGCAATGAACTCTGGCTTTTAGAGTTTGTCCGTATGCAAAAGGTTTTGTAGGTTTATTTCCGTTTTTATCAAGAAACTCAATACTATCTATTTTTGGACTCTCGGCATTGTGTGGTTTTACATCTAGTCTGGCAGTTTGCTCTCCTCTTTGAGCAAGAATACGAATCCCTTTTCTTGTCAGGCTTAGTTGTGAAAATTTATAAAAAACTATATTTCCTGTTTTGTTATTTTCCTCTTTTTTGATCCATTTGCCATTTTCTAATACATGCACTGACCATTCCACTGGAAATTCAAAAGGATTTGGTTTTGATCCATTTAAAATTTCTGTAGGGATTGATGTAGGCAACAATTGGTTTACCGAGTACGATTCTTCTTTACCGACTACGGGTGCTGGATTTCCTGTTATTTTTAATTCAGACATACTACTTTCTTTTAAATACAAATAGAATCAGTTCCATTCACTTCGGCTTGAAATTTTGCTTTATTGACCAAGGGATTAATTTGGTTGCTTACTTGTGGTTTTGCTTTTTTTGCATTTTGCTTACCAGGTTCTGCTTTTTGTCCGTGTTTGTCTACTGTAATGCAATCTGGTCCACCTATGGGGCAGGTTGCTTTACTGCTTTCCAATAATATCTTTCCTTTGTTGGACAACGTTACTTTGTCATAAAATCCCGACCATTTGGTAATCACTGCTTGGCATGGCAAATAATCACCGCTTCCGTTGGGTTGCATTTTGCATTTGCCAAAAGTATTTTTCTCAAGGGTTTGCCCAATTTCTTTGTCGGTTGCAATGAGTTTTTTTGAGGCATCTTTGTCATTCGCATAATGCTTACTTTGTGTTTTTACCTTTAGTTTATCCAACTTGGGTTCTACACTAAATTTGCATTTTACGGTGGCTCCTTGTACTACTATGTGTTTTTCGCTCATTGCTTTGATTTTTTGAAACTTTAATTTCTTTGTTTTTTATAAATCGAATTTAATTCAGCTGATGGTTTGTGTCCATGGTTTGTTTTTCTACTTCTTCAATACCCTCAATTGTAATGGTTGATTTTACAGGGGAATCGTAGTTTATGCAACATTCCAATTCCATTTTTTCGATGCAATAGTTGTCGGGATTCAAGAAATAAGTTGCTTTGTAATTTCCTTCCCAAGGATCCAATTCAAATGCAATATCAATATCTACATAATCGCCAGTTTGTTCCACTTTGATTGAATGGTTTTCTTCTAAAAAAGGCTCTACTTTTTGTTGCACTTTAAAAAGGGCTTCTTCTTCTTTTATTAAAGGAAATGTAATGTTGTTTTCAAAAGTGTATTCAGGAGTATACCCTACGTGAATACCATTAAAGAATGTGCTCAAAAAATAATCTGATTTAAGAGCAGTCATCAAGTTTGCTTTGGTTTCGAGGTATTGCTCTACATGTTTGATATGAATTTGAGTTACATCACCTTCGTAATAGTCTAAGATTTCTTTTTTTGTATTTTCCCAACGCTCCACTATTTCATTATAATTGTAAACATCAACCCATTTGCCAGTTGAATCTACTACAACTTGTAACGGATAAAGAGTTTCGGTTGTTTTTGCATCCATCTCATCCATCATTGTGTCGGGTGCAAGGGTGTTTATATAAATAGCCTTTGCTCTTTTAATCTCGAAAAGATGAAATCCATTTTTGTCAATTGCAATCCATTTTACATTCGTTTCAAAATTTAGGATGTCTTTTTCGTCACCTTCTTCGATTGTATATTTTACATTGTAATTCTTTTGCGAACCCGCTGGTAGAAACGGCAAGGTATTTCCTTTTGAAAAACTAACTTTTCTTCGTTTCTTTTCTACTGTTTCATTTATTTCATTGTCGCTTTTAACGGGTGGCAAAAGCACTGCCTCTAAATGACTTGGAAAATCAGCTTCAATCAAATCGGGTATTTCGCAATAAATATTATGATACCTTCTCAATTCCAGAGGGGCTATAGCAAGTTCCTGAGATACTTTTTGCAAAGTATCTCCTTTCTGAATGGTATAGATTCTGTCTGTTGTTTTCAAGTGTAGCGTGATTTTGTTTTGTTAAAGAAGCCTTACTTATTGATTTTGATAGATTTGTCGGCAAACGTCTAAGTCTCTGCGCACTTTTTCGAGCTCTTCTTTGTAGGTTTTAGCCGATTGGTTCAAACTGTCGATAAGGTGTGCATTATGGGTAAGGCTTCTGATTTCTTTTTTGTAATCGATAATTTGCTTGTATGCCAAGATGATATTGTTGTACATCTTTTTATTGTTGATAGAGTCTTTTGGTAGTTTTTGATAAATGTCTGCCAAGATCACATTTGCTAATCGTTGTTGGAAATCGTTGTCTTGTTTTGGTGCATTTATGGAATCGACTACTGTTCTAACACTGTCAATCTTTACAGCAAAATTGGTTTGATAATCAAATTCTTTGTTCAGTTTCTCATTTTGAGATTTCAATACTTTATTTTCAGCTCTTGGCATATAAAAATTGAAAGATGCTGCAATTAATATTACTGTTATTGTTAAGATAAAAACCACTAAAAATGCAAAGAATGCTTTTTGACGTTCCTGTTTGTTTAATACTTCCATTTTTTTATTTTTCTATAAAGAAACTATGTCTTTTACTGTTGTTCATAATGCTATCGTTTTTATCTGTTTCGGCTACAAATAATTCGATATTTTCTTTTTTCTTACCGATGTAATCCAATCTGTTTAAGGTTTCGAAAAGTTTTTCTATTTTTTCTAAAAACTGAATGGATACCGTAGCTGTTTTATCAATATGGACATGATCGTAATTGGTATTGATCAAGGTGGTAAATAAAGTTTCGAAATCCCCTTGTGAAAGATCACACCAATCTGCAAAATAATTTAAGAGTTCTTCTTTACCAGATCCTGATTTGGAATCGATAAAATTTTTCATAATTCTGGCCAAAGAAACTACTGAGCTAAACATGCTTGCAGGATGTTGATGCAAAGAAAACCAACGAAATTGTGTTAGTGTTTGCCCCAAATAATTGGCGGTAAAATCGGCCAATCCCATCATCATTTGAACCAAAATTCCAGTTTGCTGGTTTCTATTGATTTTTTGAGCTATTTGTACAGAGTATATTTCGAGCTGTCCAAAACTATGTGCAATGCTTGATTGTAAATCAATAAGTTTGGGATGACTTGATACCGTTACCGAAGATGGAATATAAGCTTCGTCTAATGTTGTGGTATCACCAATTACAATTTTACCAATTGCCAAATAAAAACCTCCGTACCCTATTCCAGAACGAAATTCATCTGCATTTATCAAATGGAGTTTGTATTCGGGTTGGGTATTCGGATAGCGAGGTGGAACTTCTTCTGGATCTGGTTCACCAAAAGGAATGCGTTTCATAGAATTTACAGAAATACACGCTAACAAAACGTGTTGTTCTCCTTCTTTAATTTGATAGGTATCTTCGGCATACGGAATTTGTAAATCCAATGTGTCTGTAAAATTTCGGCTTATCTCAATACGGGAACCATTCGGCGTAATGGCATGGCATTCTTCAACTCTTACTCGCAATAGTTTGTGGTTGTCAATCCCCAAAGTGATTTTTATGGCCTCTTTATTTTGATTCCCCAAGTTCAACAAACCATAGCTCATTGGGGTAGTGTGTATGCCTATCGCGTCATTTACTAACTCTGCAACATTTTCTTGCATAGCCAAAAAATGACTTTTGTTAATCTTCATTCCGTCAATCCAATTGACTGGAAAATGATTCAGCTTTTCAACCATTTTTTATAGTATTAGTAGTTTGTTTGTATTAGTTGTCTTGGTTTTCATGAATGAAACCTATTGTTTTGTCCTCTTTTTTGTTTACAATTTGCTTTTCTTTTCGTTCACAAATAATAACCGAATTCTCTGTGATTCCGTTCATGCCCAAAGTATATCTTGCGTCGACATATTTTGCTTTTTCATTCCATTTTGGTTGCAAGAAAAAGACCCAATGGCACGGTTTTCCGTCAAAATTGAGTTGGATTGGCTGGTTCGAAAAGTGTTTGTTATAATCTTGTGCTGTATGGTAAAACAAACGTCCAAAATCCATTCTTACAGGTCCTTTTGCTCTTATTGTAGTGTATTCAGTGTCTTTCTCATTCTTTTTAATTAATAACGTAATCAATAAAAGATCTCTAATTTCGGCATCGTTCAAATCTTCAAAAGCATTTTTTTCTTCTGGAAATTTCCAAGTAACATATATTTTTGGTGGAATTTGGATCATGTATTCAAATAACCCGTTTACCCATGTTGGTATTAAAAATGCGATAAAATGGGAACACATTAATAGCGTAAACTCTAATCCGCTGAGTGCAGTGTAGATTAATATAAAGGGTATGCTGGAGTACAATACTATCACTAACGAAAAAAGCAATTCAGCTGGGAAAGTCTTTAAATGGAATTCATCAAAATACCAACGGTAAAAAAACACATGCATTCCACCAAACAGTAGGGTTGAGATTTGATAAAACAAAAACTCGTCGGATAGCTTAGAGAAAAGTTTGTTGAAACCCAAAAATGCTACTAAAGCATAAATGAACATAAATGACAATGCATAGATGTAAAATTTTCTTTTGTAATTTTTATCAAATTCTTTGACTTTGTCACTAAAAATCATTGTCAAAACTACCGTAATTGCTATTAATATTACTATAATTATAATAAGTCTTATGTCGATAAGATCCCTTAAATGGTTTTTGATCATTTTATATTCTTGTTGAGTAGCCTAATACAGGCTCTGTATTAAAATTAAATTCTTCTATGTCTTGATTCATTATCAAAAGTGTCTTGAGTTCAACTTCCATAGGAAAGAAATGCTCATAGAAACAGTCGATAAATTTTTTTATTTCTCCATCATTTATAAATTTTACAAATGAGTTTTTAGTAATGGGCCCTATTTCGATTGTAACATTATACGAATAATCCATATAGCTGTTGCCACATATCAAATCAATCCCCAATCGATTATCCCCAAGTGTAATTTCTTCTTTGTTGTCACTGTATTCTCTTGATCCCGATGTTTTGAAACTTACTGGTTCTTCGATAATGCTGGACAAACAACGACAACATAGGTCAATATCACCGACAATTTTGTACGCATAAGGCAATAATTGTATCAACTTGGAAACCAGTACAGCAGGGAAATCTTTAGATAGTCCCCAGAATTCGTAAAAAAATTCTAATGGTTTACTACCATTCAATTTATAAAGAAAATCACGTTCTGTATTTTCAATTTTTGTTCTATAATGAAATATTTCGTTTTCAAATGGGGAAAAGAAATTACGCGATTCGGCCTCCTTTTTTTTCTGGTGTTTGTGCTCCCGAATCATTTGGTTTACCGATTTCTCGGTCCCATTGTCACTAGGACTGTGCATGAATCCTTCGGGTAGCGTGTCGTAAATACTGTCTCTAGAGAGTTGTAGTTTGAGATATTCTTGACTATCGTAATTGTCATCCAAAATACTTGCGCCCAATACATCATGACGATACGCTCTAGAAAACTGCCCTTCATTGGCAATCATGATTTTGTTTTCGGTAAGCGTATTGCTTTGAATAAGTTCATTTGCAATAATCTCAGCCCGAATATCATGAGCGATTTCTTCTATTTGATTGACGATTTTACTTAGTTCCATTGGACTGTTTATTTACCTCTTCATCAATTCTGCCTGATGCGATGTAGCGTAATTGAAAATATTCGTCATTAAAATTGTAGATAGCCAATCCTTTATCGGTGCAAGCTAAGATTCTATCGTTGTGCAAGTACAAGCCCACATCCGAAATAGGATTATCTTTGTCGTATCTAAAAAAAACTAAATCCCCTTCTTCAAGAAAATCACGTCCTGTAAATAATTGCAATGATTTTGATCTGAACATTCCTGCAGGATCCTTTGGGAGTGTTACTTTGTAAACAGAACTGTAAAGCGATTGAATGAAATAAGAACAATCAATCCCATCTTTAGAAAAGCTTTTGTCTTTGTATGGAGTGTCAATCCATTTGTCGATATAAGAATATAATTTGTAATTGGTTATTTTTTTTGGCATTACACCAAGTACAATACTGTATTTTTCTTTTATAGCCAAAACTTCATCACTTAAATTTTCGCTATTGTCATTCACTACCGCTTGATTTTCTATTGCTTTTTCGTTCATTTTATGTTGTTTTTTTAATAAATCAACAGAATAATCATACTTGAATGGAATCTGAGCTAAGTAATTTTGGCTTTGACAAACAAGCACAATTGTCAAGAAAAGTAATAGCGCTATTTTATATTTCATTTTTAGGTTTATATTTTTTTTGAATTTCGAATTTGTTTCAAAATTTTCCTTTTTATGTGTTTTTTTGTTGAATTTTATTTTTTTTATAAATAAAAAAACAGCCTATTCCTAATGTCAAAAATGAAGGAATAAACAAGTCTTTCTTAGAATTAAATTAGCAAAAAACCAAGTAATTAACTTGTGATTTTTCTTAGTTTTAATTATAGTGAAAGTATTATAAATAAAATAAAATGGTTTTTGGAAAATTTTCTAATTGACTTGAAAAATCAATTATAAAAATGTGGTATGGGGCAAATGTATAAATATATTTTTAAAAACAAATATTTTTTTTTGTAAAATAAAACTGAATCATAAAATAGTTAAAGTAAGAAAGTAATTACCCCGTATTTCTACGTGGTTTGTATATTTTTTTTATTTTATAAAATTGTTCTAAAATACTGTAAATCAAACACTAGTAGGAATTAGTTGTAATTTGTATTGGTTTTTATAGAAAAATATTCTTATATTTTTTTATGTTTGAATCTAATAAAAGTATATGTTTGTATTTAAAATCATACACTATTATTGAAAAACGGATGATTTGTTTTTTTCTTAAAATATAAAATCAGTGATGAAAAAAGGTTATTTTGATGTTAAGTTTGATTTAAAGATTGTGCTATTTTTTGTGCTTTTTTTATTGCTTTCAATCGTGTATTTTTTAGTGCAATTTTTTAATCGGGTAGACTGTGATACTGCTAAATTTTATGTCTTGTCGGAGCACTTTCAAAGTGAAGAATCAGTAGAATTTTATGACAAAACAGAGAATGCAAACGCTTGGCTTTGGGACTTTGGAGATGGTTCAGAATTTGACACCAGACAACATACTTTTCATATCTACAAACAGTCAGGAAAATACATTGTTTCCCTTACCTTAAATGGAGTTTGTATCCATACCAAAGAGGTTACTATAAGTGATAATCATAGTGTCAATAAAAGTGAAATGCCAACCATATTGGCTTCCAAAATTATTACTGTGGGGCACCCCACTTATTTTAGAGGTATAAAAGAAGGTGGAAAGACTTGGGAATGGTCTTTTGGCGAAAATAATGGGATTGACGATACGACTCAAAATCCTGTTTACATTTTTACAAAAGCAGGAGAAAAAATTATCACTTTGGTTGCAAATGGTAATTTTAATAGTGTGGCTAGAATTGCGGTTTATGTACATCCAAAAGAAATTAAAAAAATTAATCCGCTTGATGTTACTTCTTATGAATATGAAAAAAAACCCGAAAAATTTTCTTTGCCAAAAGGGAAAGTTCAAAAAGACCCACTAGAAGATATGTTGCAATACATTCCTGTTGCATCAAGTACAGATCCTAAAAAAGACAGCATAAAAGTTGTCAAAAAAGCACCAAAAATATCCGAAGATCAATTTGAAATTCTTTTGTTGAAAGTGGCCGAAGGAAATAAAGTAAAAGATGATTTTGAAGAATTTTTATGCGGTAATTATGAAATCCCAGTGGTTAAGAATGGAGAAGATCTTTTGACTTTTGAACAATTCTGTGATAATATTAAAGGAAAAAAAATTCGAATTGACGCTATTCGGTTGAATAAAGATAAAACGACCAACTGTGTCAAAGGGTTGGATATTAGTTACAAAGTCAAGAATATGTTCATTTGGATTAAAGATTAAAAAAAGATGGAAGAAGAAAAAAATATTTTCAGTCAGGAATTAATCACTGCTTTTGAAATTTCGAAGAAAATTGCTAAGAACAATTCGAATCAGGTTTACACCGCATCCCATTTATTAAAAGCAATGCTGAATAGGGATTTTTCCCTTTTGAAACAGCTTGAAAGTATGTGAAAGGATGTTTATTATCTGGACGAATGGGCTGAGGTTCGAATGGAAGATGAACCCAAAACAAATCATGTTTTGGATGCTGAACCTGGTGATGTTATCGATGCCATTATCAATGAAGCCGAATTGGTTCGAGTGATGCTCAACGAAGAATCTATCTCACTTTTTGCTGTAATGGTAGCTTTGAGTTCACCTGGCATAGGGTTCAATTTTGACCAAATGAAAACCTATCCAATTGCAAGGAACGAATTGTTGGAAGAACAAATTCTGGCCCCGCAAGAAGTTGGAAATTCAGCCAAGCAAGAGGTGAAAAAAGGATTTTTAGGAAAGTATTGTATTCATAAAAATTTAGAAAAAAATAAAAAACATAGAATTGCAATTGGTCGTGATACGGAGCTGAATACCATGAAAGAAATTTTGTGTCGTTTCTCCAAACCCAATGTGCTAATAATAGGAGATAGAGGTATTGGTAAATCAACTTTGATTGACAATCTAGTTCTAAATGTGATTCAGAATCAAGTGCCAGATGTGTTGCATAAGGTGCAATTATTTGAGTTGGATTTGTCTTCTTTGATTGCTGGAGCGTCTTACAAAGGTGAAATCGAGGATCGTTTGCGCAATTGCATACAGGAATTAAGACAGTACCCAAAATCGATTTTGATTATTGAAGATATTCATACTTTGCTGGATAAAAATGGAGGAGATTCTGGAGTTTCGAATGTGTTAAAAGGAGAATTGGCCAAAGGTTTAAACATTATTGCCACATCAACTGTGGAGGAATATTCGAAACGAATAGAGAAGGAGCAGGGCTTGGCAGGAATGTTTGAATTATTGAAATTGGAAGAAGGAGATAACGATACTTTGTTTCGAATGATAAAAGAATCGATACAAGTATATCAAGAACATCATAAAATAAAGATTGACGAAGAGACTATTTCTGAGTCAATTCGGTTGTCGAGACGGTATTTGAAAGAAAAAAGTTTGCCGGAATCGGCTATAAATTTGATTGATCATACCATGTCAGTTTTGAAAACTTCTGGGGAGACTTTCTTGAAAGAGAAAGAATCTTTGATGAACAAACTTCAAGTTTTGAAAACCAACGAAAAGGAATTGACTGAAGAACAATTGCTGAAAGAAGCCAATTGGTTCTTACAGGATTTGACCAAGAAAACCACTTTTTTGATGGTGGTTGACGATCATAATAATGAAGAGTTTGAGAAGTCAAAATCGTTATTTCAGTATATTGAATCGTTGTTACAGACACTTGAAGAAAAGGCATTGGACAAGAGAGTGCATATTGAAGCCTTTGATTTGTCTCTTGTGATTGCTCAAAAAACAGGAATTCCTGTTGGGAAATTAAAAGAAGAAGAAAAAACCAAACTCAATTCGATTGAGGAAGTATTAGGCCAGCGCGTGATTGGTCAGGACCATTGTATAGCCACTGTGGCGGGTTCAATTCTGGAATCCCGATCGGGATTGAGTAAATCGGGTCAGCCCATTGCTTCTTTCTTTTTTCTAGGACCTACGGGAACTGGGAAAACGGAGTTGGCCAAAAGTTTGGCCGAGTTTCTTTTTCAAGATGAGACCGCTATTATCCGTTTTGATATGTCGGAGTTCAAGGAAGAACATTCGGCTGCATTACTTTATGGAGCACCTCCAGGATATGTTGGTTATGAAGAAGGTGGTTTGTTGGTCAACAAAATAAGACAAAAACCGTATTCGATTGTGCTTTTTGATGAGATTGAAAAAGCGCATACTTCTGTTTATGATGTTTTTCTTCAAATAATGGATGAGGGAAAATTACACGATAGATTGGGGAAAGAAGGCGATTTCTCGAATGCCATTATATTGTTTACTTCGAATATTGGAGCGGATCATATCGTGGAATCGTTTAATAGAAACGAGATTCCGACATCGACTTCATTGATGGAAATTATGGGTCGTTTTTTCAGGCCTGAATTTTTGGGTAGGCTTACGGAGATTGTTCCTTTTGCACCAATCAGTAAAGACAATGCTTTGAAAATATTTGAAGTCCATCTTAAAAAAGAATTCATGGACTTGCTAAAGACCATCAATATTACGGTTGATATTCCTATGGAAGTCAAAATGCATTTGGCCGAAAGTGGTTATAATGCCAAATATGGTGCAAGACCTATCAAAAGTATTATTAGAAGTCATTTGAGAAGACCACTTGCTAAAAAAATTATTTCGGGTGAAGTTCAGGAAGGAGACAAAATGACTGTTTCTATTGAGAATGGCGAAGTACACTGGACGAAAGAGGTGATTTTGGTGGTCTAATGTGTTTTTTTATTATATGACGTCCGCAACTAATACCAATAAGGGTATTGCGCGAATTATTGCATAAATATAAAAACTTAAATGTGTTTATTTGACACAGATTTCACAAATTTCCACAGATTAATTTGTGAATCCCGAAAGCTTTCGGAGGTGAAATCTGTGTCAAGAAAATAAATTAAAGTCTAGATAACGGATAGTCATATTTTATTATGAAAATGTAATTCCACTAAAGGTCTTGGTTTACGACCGCGTGAGGGATAGGCCGTACTACCGAAGTAGTGGCAATAGCCCGACCCTGTTTAGGAAAGGGGCTGAATGAGCGGTGCTAAAGTTAAGCCCCTTTTCTCGACGGGGTCACGCCCAAATGATTAGTATAGAACAAATATAATTGAAAACCGTTTTGTAAAAGAGACTGTTTCAAAAAAAAGATTCATTCATTTTTTTAGAAAATATGAGACAAGAAAGAATAAAAGACAGAGTTTTGAAGAGAGCGGCGAGAGCTTGGGGGTTTTCGGATATTGAGATGGAAACGACTTTTGATCCTGTGGTGAGTTTGTTACTCAATGCCTTGTCTTATGAACTCGAAAAAGTTTCGCATGAATTGGAAGATTCCAAAACTCGTGTGGTGGAGCGTGTCTTGGAAATTATGTTTCCGGAGGTGACTTCGGGAGCCAAGCCAGCTCGTGGAATTCTTCATGCTTTGCCCTTGGAAAACAACTTGAAAGTCTCATTGAAAAACCAAATGGTAGTAGGACGTAGGATGCATAATATTTACAATCCGCTGAAACCGATTGTGAAAGAGATTTTTCTTTCGCCAACATTGGAGGTGAAATTGACGTCTTGTAATGTGAAGTACATGGCGTATGAGCGAAATTTGCTGGAAATTTCGAATTTGTTTTACAAAGAACCCGTTTATGGATATAAATCTGTTTTACCCGCAGGTGAAATCATTCTAGGGATTGAAATTACAAGTCCTGATGTTGTGGAACTCGAGGATGTTATGTTGTATATTGATATAAAAAATACCCATCAAAAAGAGATGTTTCAATATTATTTGAAGCAATTGAAATGTTATCATGATGATGAAGAAATAAAGGTGCAAGAGGGATATAATGTGCCTTTTAACGATATGAATATTGATTCCATTATCAATAGAAATTACACGCATTTGGTTGAAGTTTCTCGAGAAGTAAACGAGTTTTATTTTGATAATTTTTTTACTTTGAAAGGGAAAATATCGCCTAAAAATATCGCCGATTATTCGTCAGAATATAAAGTTTTCGAAGAGTTAACTAACGAGAATCAAAACAAAATTATTTGGATTAAAATGATTTTCCCTGAATCTTTGGTGCCACAAATCATTGACAATGTATCGATAACGACGAATTGTTTTCCGGTAATCAATAAAAAACTGCACTCTTTGACTAGAGAGTTAAGCGGTTTTTTAAGTTATATGGCACTGGATACTGAGGACAATAACTACCTCGATATTGATACTGTTGTAGATCCATCGGGCAGTCATTACGAAATTAAAGAATTCAATGATGGTATGGTTGATGAAGGAAATGCTGTTTTAAGAACTGGTGGAGTGTCTCGTTTTGATTCAAGAACGGCCTCTGAGTTGTTGCAAAACGTATTAGATTTATTGAAGGATGAGAGTTCTTCGTTTTCGGATCTTGGACAAGATTTTATGAAAAGTGCATTAACTGAGATTAATCAATTACTAGCTTCTGTAGAACAGCAAGCCAAAGAAAGCAGTTTTACCAGAAATAATGCACCTTATTTGATGATTAGACCCAAGCACAATACAGAAAAAGGTAAAAATTTTACAGCTCAATATTGGTCTACTTGTGCCGAAGATGGTAATGACATCAAAGCAGGAACGATATTGGAGTCCAAAGACGATTTGTATTTTGTGAGCAAACAAACCACCTTGTTTACCAATACAGTGGGAGGAGTCAATAGACAAAACAATAAAGATAGAATTCTAGCCTACCGTAATGCATTGCTTACTAGAGGCCGAATTGTAACATTTGCCGATATAAAGGCCTTTGCGCACAATCATTTTAAAAACACACTTTTTGAGGTTCGAATCGAAAAAGGTACTCGAAAAGAAGTTTCAATTAAAGCAGGATTTAGTAGAACAGTTGATGTATTCATCAAAACGAATCCAGAGGAAAAGCAACATATTTCTGTAACCGAATGGGATTATCTCTGTGATAGTTTTATGAAGTATTTGAAGCAAAGATCCTCGAATGTGTTTCCGTATCGTTTGGTTATAGATGAAGAGGGAAGGGGAGAATAATAGGCTAGATTTGGAGTGATATCGATAAGCGAGTAAGAATACTTTCGTTTTTAGTAAAGCTATGATTGTCTTGTTTCTCGCTGCCGTTGTAGTTTGTTCCCATTATATAAGGTCTTTCGGCACTTCCTCCTTCAAAACCTACTAGGACTTCCTCGTCGATTTCAGGTATGAAATAAAAACCTTTTCCGGCTCCTGCGTGCGGTTGTATCAGACGCATCCAGTCGCTCTTCATACTTCCTCCAGCCCAGTGAAATTCAACCTTTACGCGCCCTAAGCCATCGGGGTCGTTGTTGTCTATTACTTTGGCAGGTTGACTTTCGGCTTTGGCGTAGGCATGCACATTGGTGTAATGTGGCGCGCAAACATCGGAAGGGATGGCTTTGAAAGCACAAGTGTAATTCCCGTGTACTTCTGAGTGATGCGTGGCTTCTATTACAACCAGGTTGTGTTCTACTGTATTGTTTACAATCGTAAATTTTTGACCTATTCCAAGCGGAAGATAAGACAAACCGCTGTAAAAAATACTGTTGGCATCTTTACCATTGGTTTGTAGTTTGACCATTTCGCCAAGTGCGCTAGAATCGGCTGCTTGTGCGGTGTAGGTACCTACTTCCAAGTCGGGTTGTCTTACCGCTCCTTGTCTGTATCCAACGGCGACTGCAAATCCGTCTCCACTCCCTGTGGTGGTTTTGGTAGCCGCATTTTTGATGTTTGAGGTGCTGTTGTAGGGTTCTTTGTTGGTGCGTGCTTGAAGCTCACACTAGCTTAGTTTTATTTAAGCTCTGATTAGGTGGTGATTTACTATATCGACAAGTATATTTTTTTAATTTTCCGAATGTATCATCAACTATTGAATTTTTAAAATTTTATGATTAGTAAGAACCTTTATACATAACTGACCCTTTATAAATACGTATGCTGTCTACTTCAACTGGCTCGTTGTTTAAAAACAATTCCAGTTTTCTGTTGTCTTTACTTATTTTCACCTCAAATTCCTGTTTATCCTCTGGTTTGAAATTTTTGAATTTGTCGAATATCACTTTCTCATTTAAAAAAATATTGCCACGAAAACGCTCATAAAAACTCGTTTCCCAGTCCAGCTCCAGAATTTGCGGTAAAGGTCGATTGTCATAACTCGTTGATGGTCGTGAAGGCATAAAAATAATGTCTTGTTCCCCATTATAATTGGTAAAACAATATTGGAACAAACGCAAATTGGGGTTTTCATTTTGCATTACAACCCTGAAAGTATAACGCTTGCGGTACATGTCCCACTGGGTACATGAAGTATTTGGCATAAAATCACGTGCTCTTACCTCTTCACGGTTCATAGACCAGTCCTTAAAGAGTTTTTTCTCCAGTTCCGTATCCTCTTTAATGACTTCTGCTTGATAACGACCTAATTCAATTACGAAAATTCCATATTCTTTCCAGACCACCACCATACCTTGTGGTGCAAAACCAAAAATTAATCCCGAAAATTTTTCATGAGTATCATCATTATATTGATAGGTTGTATCTACGGCTTTTTTCATTTCTTCTACAGGAAAATCTGTCTTAAGATGGTAAAATTTATCTTCGTAACCTGCATAATAAATGACATCAGTTCCTATAGGCGTGCCGTGCTGTGAGGTCCAGCTTTTTCCAGAATCTCCCCAACGACCCGAGGAACCTCCAAAAGGCAAAGTGGCAGGAATGCCTTCGAGCGTAATAATATCTCCCCGAACAAATTCTACTCTATAAATATTTTCATTGCCATTTATTTTTTCTATTGAAGGCTGACAGGTATAACTCTCCCATTCGTATTTGTTTTTCATTTGACAACTGGCATTTAAACTTACTATTATTAAAACTACTATTTTATAAAATTTATCCATGATGTATTTCTCTTTTGCGTTTTTCTATAGGCAATACTTCTCCGAATCTTGGACCTAAACCAAATTTATCTGCCTTTACCGACCAGTGCAGATACTCGTGGCGCAGTCTTTTTAAATTTTCTAAATCTAAATAGTTGTGTTATTTTTCATTGCTCAAATCATTGCTTTTGTCCAAAGTAAACAATCGTAAAAGTGCCTTTTCGAGAATAATTTCTTTTTTATCATTTTTTAGCGTTACGCTAAACTTTTTAAAATCATCATCAACTGTAATAAAAACAGTAATAATAGCTTTTGGACTTGCTTCCTCTAGTTTTTGGAACGCTTTAATGGTTTCCTTTTCATCAAGTGTTTCTAATCTTATCAAGTACTTTCGTCCATTTTTGGCTGTAACATACATTCCTATATAACTTGGTACTACTTTACTTGTGGGTTTCAATATGATTTTATTAAAGCTCTCTTGACTCATTGAAGGAGGGAGATAACCTAATTTTTCACTATTAAAAAATTCCATGTCAAGAAAATACATTTCCAGTGGTTTGTTGAACTCCACTTTCCAGTTGTATCTCAACCTGTAATCATCCCATTGCTTATAGCTTATTTTACCTTGCTTAATTATTTCTTGAACTTCAGGAGTTACTCTTCTAGATACCAATTCACTTTCAACAACGGTTTCTGGCATTTCTCCACTCAATTTAAAATGCCTTTTAAACACTTCGTTGGCTTCGGCTTTACCAAGTTCATGAGCTTGGTACCGACCAATCTCGACTTTATTGAGTCCGTCTAGCCAAACTACTACCATACCCTTTGGAGCTAGTCCTGCCGTGAGAGAGGTGTAGGTTTCCCAGTGTAGAGTTTCTTTTCCATCTTTGGAATCTATAGGGATGCCATACCTCATATAACCTTCTTTAAAGAGATTGTAAATTTTTTGTTGTGGTAACTCAAATTCCCCTTCATAAATTTTCATTTCTGTTGGCGCATACCATACAATACTCAAATGATCAGGTGCTGGACTTGGTTCACTAGACCAACTACTCGCAGAGCCAGTCCAATTTGACCCTGCGGTGTTACTCATGTTTGGGATTAAGGTTATGCATTTACCTCCGTGGGAATAAAATATATTAGGCGATAATACTACTACTGGATAACCTGCAGGAGTACAAGCCATTGCATCCCAGTCAAATTTTTCGGTGTTCATGTTTTCTTTTTTTTGACAACTGGTTAGTTGCGCGATTAGGAAAAAAGTAAAAAGTAAAATGGTTTTGTGAATTCCAATTGTCCTTTTGTGGTTCACTATCTTGTTTGCCAAAATAGTTGTGCTATTTTTCATTGCTCAAATCATTGCTTTTGTCCAAAGTAAACAATCGTAAAAGTGCCTTTTCGAGAATAATTTCTTTTTTATCATTTTTTAGCGTTACGCTAAACTTTTTAAAATCATCATCAACTGTAATAAAAACAGTAATAATAGCTTTTGGACTTGCTTCCTCTAGTTTTTGGAACGCTTCAATAGTTTCTTGCTCGTCTAGTGTTTCAAATCTAATCAAATAGTTTTTCTTATTTTGGGCTGTAACATACATGCCTAAATTATTTGGAACTACTTTACTGACAGGTTCTAAAATGACTCTATTATACTCGTCTTGAGCTAATGAAGGTGGAATTTCGCCTGATTTTTCACTGTTGAAATAGCGTATATAGTAACTATACATTTCCAGCGGTTTATTAAATTCCACTTTCCAGTTGTATCGCAAGCGATAATCATCCCATTGCTTACAACTGAATTTGTCTTGTCTAATTTCTTCTTGAACTTTAGGGAGTAGTTTATCAAATTTTAATTTAATTATGGTGTCAGGCATATCAAAATCTACTTTAAAATGCCTTTTAAACACCTCATTGGCTTCGGCTTTGCTCAGTTCTCGGGCTTGGTATCTTCCTAATTCTACTTTATTAAGCCCCTCTAACCATACCACTACCATACCTTTTGGAGCTAGTCCTGCCGTAAGAGCGTCATAGGTTTCCCAGTGTAGGGTTTCTTTGCCGTCTTTGGTGTCTATCGGTATGCCATACGTCATGTAGCCTTCCTTAAAAAGCTCGTATATCTTTTGTTGTGGAAGCTGAAATTCGCCCTCATAAATTTTATTTTCTGTGATAGAGAACCATACAATACTCAAATGATCGGGTGCAGGACTTGGTTCACTAGACCAACCTCTGCCAGATCCAGTCCAATCCGATCCTCCGGTATCACTCATATTTGGGATTAAGGTTATGTGTTTTCCTCCGTTGGAATAAAATATATTCGGCGATAATATTACTACTGGGTAACCTGCTGGAGTACAACCTAATCCTTCCCAATCAAATTTTTCGGTGTTCATGTTTTCTTTTTTTTGACAACTGGTTAGTTGCGCGATTAGGATAAAAGTAAAAAGTAAAATGGTTTTGTTTTTCATTAGGTTTGGTTTAAGCATTATCTTCAATAATGGTACGTTTTACCACGGTACTCCACCAATTGGGATTATTTTCGCCCATGCCCAGTGATTCTTCGTTGGATGAGATATGTAAATAGCGGTGGCGAAGATCCTTTAATTCGTGCCAGTTGTTTAATTTGGTTATCACATTTACGGCTCCTTCTTTTTCTATAGCAAAATTCAAAAGTTTGTTTTTAACGTTTTCTAGCTCGCGGATTACCTTGAAGGTTTTATTCTGAAAATTATCATCAAAACCTTCAAATGTCATTCCGTTTTTCTTGGCAAAATGCATCATAATTGCCAATGGAATAAATTGGTACGAATTTTTTAGTTTTCGTGTACCAGTGCAATTTATTGTTCCCCTATTTTTTATTTCATCCTCGTTATACCATCCTTCTTCGAGTAATTCATAATCGCCTCTATCTGATTTGCTTAAATTTCTTTTTTCAAGATGTTCGTACTCTTCATACCCTCCACCTACATCCGAGTGGGCTCCAGGTAACTGTAATTCGAAGCCAACTCCAGCGGCAATGGAACTTGCAATTGTTGTGAGCGAAAAGTTTGTTCGGTATTCATTTTCTGCTGTGAGGTGTATCACTTTCTTTGCCATACCACCAAGTTGCAACCCTAATTCTCTTACATCATTGTCAAAATCATGTTTTACCGCCGAGCCAACTTTACCTAGAACACCTTCGGGTTCATAAGATGATACCGTATCAAACAAGCCGACAAACTTATAGATTATCTTGGCTCTAGGGTATTTTTCTTCAAAGTCTTCTTTTGTGGTGGTCATAAAACTACGAGCTGCCGCTGCACCACGGCTAAACCCAAAAACATTGATAGTAAGTTCTTGTACGTATTCTTGCTTATAATCAAAAACCTTATTGATTTTGGCATTAATCTTAGTAAAACCCTTGTCTACTTTGGCAGGAATACCCGTAGTGCCAGAGCCAAAGGCATACCCCATAGTGTCTCCTTTTATATCATCCTCTGTTCCTTCTCCTTCAATGTATTCTACAACTATTTTGTTTGGTTTATCTTCAATCGCCATATATGATAATGCTGCAATATTTGAGTAACCATTTTCATAACTGCTTTCTTTTTCATAGTTTTTTTTGTAAATGGTATTGCTATACCCACTTGTATTGCTATTGGCATCTTTGTCTAAACGTCTAAACGTATTGTTTCTATTGTTTTTTGTTCCATCAAAAAATAATATAGCTGTTACTTTTACCCCTTTTAGGTTTTCAATTATTTCGTAAGTTGTAGGCTCGTCATGTGTTACTCCATCCGTTTTACCAATTTGCATAACCTTACTGGCACTATTTTCAATTCCTTCTTTACTGTATGCAATGTTGTTGCCACCTGTAAACTCAAATATATCTCCTTCTACTATGGTTGTTTTACTCATAATTAATACATACTTGTTTTTTCTCCCGAATTGTTTTTTACAACTTTATCTGAGTGTTGTTCATGTGTTCCTTGGCTTTGTGTTACGATTTTTCCATTTGAAATTCGAGTTCTTTCTTTTTCGGTGCGGGACTCTTTATCTCCCTTTATGTATTCAGTCATTTTGCCAATTACATGTATCATATAATCTGTACCTACAGACAAACTATGAAACATACCCACTGTAGTCGTTTTATTCTCTCCTGCAGTTTCACTTATATTTGCACCTGCATTTACAGATACATCAATTCCTGCAGTAAATGTAATATTCTCCCCTGCATTTACGGTGAAATTCTTAGGAGCATTGACCTCAATATTCCCCTGACCATCCATTTTCCAAGTATTGCCACTCGGGTCTTCGATGAAAACACTTCCCTCGGCATCGTTAAAGATCATTTTGGTGCCGGAGCGGGTGTGAATTACCTTTTGGTCGTTGCCACTGGTGTTGTAACCTGAACTTTCGCTACCGTTGTAGTTTGTTCCCATTATATAGGGTCTTTCGGCACTTCCTCCTTCAAAACCAACTAGGACTTCCTCGTCGATTTCCGGGATGAAATAAAATCCTTTTCCAGCTCCTGCGTGCGGTTGTATTAGGCGCATCCAATCGCTTTTTGTATTTCCTCCAGCCCAGTAAAATTCAACTTTTACGCGCCCTAAGCCATCGGGGTCGTTGTTGTCTATCACTTTAGCGGGTTGACTTTCGGCTTTGGCGTAAGCGTGTACATTGGTGTAATGCGGCGCGCCAACATCGGAGGGGATGGCTTTGAAAGCACAAGTATAATTTCCGTGAACTTCTGATTGATGTGTGGCTTCTATTACAACTAAATTGTGTTCTACTGTGTTGTTTACAATCGTAAATTTTTGACCTATTCCAAGCGGAAGATAAGACAAACCGCTGTAAAAAATACTGTTGGCATCTTTACCATTGGTTTGTAGTTTGACCATTTCACTAAGGGTGCTAGAATCGGGTGCTTGTGCGGTATAGGCACCTAATTCCAAGTCGGGTTGTCTAACCGCTCCTTGTCTGTATCCAACGGCGACTGCAAATCCATCACCACTGCCTGTGGTGGTTTTTCCCAATGAATTTTTAATATTAGACGCACTATTGTAATCATAGCCACCCAGCGATTCTTTGTGAGAATGCAATAGGGTTTGTATTTTGAAATGGTGTAATGATCCTCCATTGGTTAGTTTTACTTTGCTGGGTTTTAACTGTCCAAATTGCATACGCATTCCATCGTGATAAAACCATTGTCCGTAACGCTGAGCCAGTCGTTTCAAGAAATCAAAGTTGGTTTCGTTGTATTGTGGCATATAGGCCAGATTCGGGTCATAGGTTGGGATAATCGCTTCACGATTGTAGAAATCCCCTGGACCTTCGGCTAGAATTTTTTTTACAATGGTTTCTAGGTCTTGCTCCATAAAGGTTCTAGACTTTTTCATGTCGTCAAGAAAAATACTGTGGCTTATTCCTGTTACGTGCAATCCTGCAGGACTGCCGTGTAAATCAATAGATTCAAGCGAGTTGATTACTCCTTTGGCCATCAGTTGCACTCCCGTAAGACTTTTGAATGTAAAGATTACATCGCGTCCTAAGTAATCTCGTATGGCTTTGGCTTGTGCGCTGGGTTCTATAATGGCGGTGTTGGTGTATTGCCACACAAACGAAAAATGGTGGTGACCCATCATTTTTTGAGATAATTTCAAATCATAATAAACAACATTTGGTGCGAAACCGCTAATGTCTAAATGTACTTGTTCTGCGTATGTAATCATCAGGTTGGGGTTTAATCGGTTATCAGTTAAAGGTTGTCGGTTATCGGTTTTCGGTTGTCAGTGAAGAGTTATTATCTTTTTAGGATATATTTTGCTCTTTTTACTAAATTAATGCGACTGCGACTAAAACTAAAAAAAAACTATTCTAAAGCGATCCAGTTGTTTGAAAATTGGGCATCTCCAAAGACAATATCTTTTGCTATGATCTCTAATGCTATTTTCATTGGGATATCTGTTGTGCTGGAAAATTGCTCGTGGTAATTGATGCAAAAAGCTTTTTTGAAGGTTAGCTCTTTCATTTTACTCAAAGCGTCTCTGCGATAAAAAATTATTTTACCATCTTTTGTCAATTCGCTGTTGAGCATCCAAGATAGAAATTTTGTGTTTTGGGTGGCTTCAATGGTGAGTTTTATGGCTCCACCTTTTGGTCCTCCAATGGGTTTACCCGTAGTGTCTGTTCCTTGTTTGAAATCAATATTAAATTCTAGTACATTGTACTCTTCTCCGTCAACATGAAAGGTAGATAAAAAACTCATATTTTTATAATTTTAGATTTTGGACTTTAGATTTTAGATTCAAGAAGAAAAAGAATCTTTTGTAATGTGTATTAATTAGGAAGTGGTTGTAACACAAAAAAGGAAGTCCATAAATAGACTTCCTTTAAAAGGTTCAAGCTTAAAAAAGTTTGACTAAGTCTCTAGGATTATACCCAAGCATTGTCAAATTCTCCTCCACCCATTGCAATTTTGCGAGCAGAAATCATAAAAGTTTCCGTTAACGGATTGTCTCCAGTGTGGTCAAAGTTTTCTTTGTACTTCACCATGTACGCTTCTGTAAACTTCAATTCTTTTAGAGTTGCGTTTGAATCGCGTTTGATGAATTTTACTGACCCATCTTTTCTTTCGAAATTGTTGGTCATCCATTCAAACAATTCTGTTCCTCCAGTAGATTCTACCTCTACCATGATTCTACCTCCACGTGTTACTGTAGATGGACGCCCTGAAGCGTCAGTTTCTTGTGCTAAATCGTAGCTTACTGAAAGTACTTTGTAATCTTTCCCGCCTACGGTCAATGTTGTTGAAAATGACATAATAAAAATGTTTTAGTTATAAATTTATTTATTTACAAAGTAAAACTAGCAAAAAATTCGTACACTATTTTGTAGGAATGTTAATTTTTTGTTAAATATGAATTTTCTTAGAAAAATCAGTACTTAAGGAGTTTTTTAGAACTTATTTCAGCCTTAATGACTGTCTTTTTACTGTTTGTTTTTTGTTATAATGTTAATTTTTTCTTTCAACAAAACACATGTAATAGAGATTTACCTTTCAATAATGATCTATTTCTTTTAAAAAATAAGAAAAAAACTAAGAAATATCAATTCTTTCTCCACGTATTTTTACGTAGGTTCTTTGAGTCTAAAACAATAAAAATTTTGTAAGAATTATTGAAAAAAAATGGCTTTATTTTATATCGGAAAATAGTTTGGAAAAACAACTGATAAACATCATATTTTGCTATTTTTTTCTTTTTTAAATTTACGTATAATTTAAAAAAGAGGTGTTATGAGACAGCATGTTCCCGTGTCAACTATTATGACCAAAAATATTATTAAACTGACTATTTCAGATGATTTAACAAAAGCTGAATCTCTTTTTAAGCATCATAAAATAAGACATATTCCTGTGGTAAATGGAGCTACGATAATTGGAATATTGAGTTACACCGATTTGTTGCGAATTTCCTTTGCCGATGCCATAGATGATGATGAAGAGGTTGTGGATACTACTGTTTACAATATGTTTACGGTAGAGCAGGTGATGGCAAAAAAATTAATTACCATTACTCCAGAAACTACTATAAAGGAAGCTGCCGAGATATTGGCTAGTAATGAATTTCACGCGTTGCCTGTGTGTGAAGATCATTTGTTGGTTGGTATAATAACTACTACTGATTTGATTAAGTATTTAATAAATCAGTACCATTAAGATTTGTTGTGATTCGTGCTTACTGAAAAAAGTTCCAATTCTGTTTTTTTAAACTTATTGGGACTTTTTAATTTTGTGGCTACTCGGCTTTTTTTAGCTTATTTAATGCTAAATAGTCTTGAAATACGTGAAGCTGCGTGAAGGATAGAAGCAAGCTACCAAAGTAGCGCGGATAGCCTGACCGTGTTGAGTAAAGGGGCTGAATGGGCGGTGCCCAAAGTAAGCCCCTTTTCTCAATTCGGTCACGCCCTACTAATTTTAAGGGAATGAATTCTATTTTTATACTGTTGTCAATTTTTTCAAATCGGCAATGGTTTGTGTAGGGTTTTCTGCTTTGAAGACAAAGCTTCCTGCAACAAGTACATCGGCACCTGCTTCGACCAATTGCAAAGCGTTTTTGTTGGTTACTCCACCATCTATTTCTATGATAGTTGATGCTCCTTTTCTGGTAATTAGGTCTTTTAGTTTTTTTACTTTCGCGTATGTATTTTCTATAAAAGATTGCCCTCCAAAACCTGGATTTACACTCATGATACAAACCATGTCAATATCATTGATTACATCTTCCAATAAATCAATACTAGTGTGTGGGTTTAGCGCTACTCCTGCTTTCATACCTTCGGCTTTGATGGCTTGAAGGGTTCTGTGTAAGTGCGTGCAGGCTTCATAATGTACCGTTAAGATATCTGTTCCTAATGCTTTGAAAGTTTTGATGTATTGGTCTGGATTGACTATCATCAAATGGACATCTACTGTTTTTTTGGTATGTCTAGTAATAGCTTCAAGTACTGGCATTCCAAAAGAAATATTGGGTACAAAAACACCATCCATAATGTCAATATGAAACCAATCGGCTTCGCTGTTGTTAATCATTTCGATATCACGTTGTAAATTGGCGAAATCGGCAGCCAAAACTGATGGAGCAATAAGTGTGTTCTTCATTGTGTAGTTTTTACGATCAGATGCACAGAAGTGTATCTTTACATTTGTGTTGTTTATTTTTTTTGCAAAGGTACAATGATTTTTGATTTAAGATTGATGATTAACGATTTTTGATTTTGGACTCCTCATCTAAAAGCATATAGGTCTTTATAAAATGCTGCAAATATATTCATAAAAAACCATTAAGAAATTAAGTTTCATTTAGAGTCAATGCTTAATGAAACTTAATTTCTTAATGGTTCAAAATATTTAATAGTTGCATTTAGGATGCTATTTAGGCTGTATTAAAAAATAAAACTCCGGTAATCAGCCGGAGTTTCAATCATCAATCAAAAAACGAACAGTTAATCAGACTGTTGTTCACGTTGTATTAAAATATTTAAAAATTATAGTATTTTCAAAATTTTAATTTGGGGATATTTTAATTAACCTAAATAGGTTTTCAAGATTTTACTTCTAGAGGTATGTTTCAATCTACGGATGGCTTTTTCTTTGATTTGACGTACACGTTCGCGAGTCAGGTCAAAAGTTTCACCAATTTCTTCTAATGTCATTGGATGTTGATCGCCAAGACCAAAGTACAAACGCACTACATCTGCCTCTCTAGGAGTCAATGTCTCTAGTGAACGCTCTATTTCGGTACGCAATGATTCGTGAATTAATTCTCTGTCTGGATTTGGAGATTCACCAGAACGCAATACGTCGTAAAGGTTTGAATCTTCTCCTTCTACAAGAGGCGCATCCATTGATAAGTGACGTCCAGAGTTTTTCATAGACTCTTTTACGTCATTTACGGTCATGTCTAGTTCTTTTGCAATTTCTTCAGCAGAGGGCGGGCGCTCATTGGATTGCTCTAATAAGGCATACATTTTGTTGATTTTGTTGATAGAACCAATTTTATTTAGTGGCAAACGAACAATACGAGATTGTTCTGCCAAAGCTTGTAGTATCGATTGACGAATCCACCATACGGCGTAAGAGATGAATTTGAATCCACGAGTTTCGTCAAAACGTTGTGCTGCTTTTATCAAACCAAGGTTTCCTTCATTGATCAAATCGGGTAAGGTAAGACCTTGATTTTGGTATTGTTTGGCTACCGAAACTACGAAACGCAAATTGGCTTTTGTCAATTTCTCCAAGGCTCTTTGATCCCCAGCTTTAATTTTTTGAGCTAATTCTACTTCTTCGTCAGCGGTAATAAGGTCAACTTTTCCAATTTCTTGTAAATATTTGTCTAATGAAGCGGTTTCACGATTGGTAACCTGCTTGGTGATTTTAAGTTGTCTCATGTTTTTGTCTCCTCAATTTTTAAGTGTACAAATGGTTATACGTTTGAAGTATCGAAAAAGTTACAAAAGAAATATTTATTTTTTGATTTGATCCAATCTGGATGTTTTGATTAGAGCAAAAGTATCTATTATATTGTCGAAATGGTGAAGCAATTTGTGATTGTCCGAAATAAAAAATACCTGCTTCAAATGAATGAAACAGGTACTTCTAACTAATTTAATTGTTTTTTGGAAAGCTTATTTATATAAGAAATAGAGTAAATGGCATTTGCTATTTTTTATTTTAAGGGTTACTCCATTTCGTCAAAATTGATGATTCTATCAAATATTTGTTTTAAAAATAAAATCATAAAGAATAGTCCTGCCCCTAGGATTAAATGATCGCTAGTAAAAAGTAATGGCTCGTCTAGGATGTCATATAGACTTGGTATAATTAGGCATAAGGAAGCTACAAGTCCAATCCAAGGGTTAAATCTGTTAAAGAAGGTTCTGAATTGCATATTTTTCGGTTTATTAAGTTCTAGTCTCATGGTGGTGTTTTTTGGATTTTAATTCTAAAGTAAATTTACAACAGTAATTAGTGTTTTAAAAAAGCAATGTCATGAAATGGGTTTTTGTTGGTATGAGTGATAATAATTTTTGATTGTACGTAGAAAACCTTCTGCACGCGAAGAGACATGCGAGATTCCCATAGTCATAGGAACTGCCATAGAAGTTTTTATTATAACGAACGGTTCTCGATACAATTTTCAGAAAAAGCTATTCGCATTTTCTGAAAATTTACTCGAACTGACGACCGAAACGTCATTATATATTGCTTTTTTTAGAATAAAATTACACCTCACAATGATATACGAGCGCAAAACCAATCCCTAAGACAAAATATTCATTTTTTTGATGAAGTCTTTATAGGAGTCGCTTAGGTTTACTTTGTGACCGCCTTTGAGGATGATCAAATTATCGGCTAGGATGATTTCTTCTATCTTGTCGGTGTTGACAATGTAGTTTCTGTGGGTACGGGTGAATTTGTTTTTGTCGAGCAATGCGCTGATTTTGGTGAGCGAAATCAAGATGACAAATTTTTCTTTCTCGGTGACGATGTTGCAATAACGATCCTCAACTTCAATGTATAAAATGTCTTGAAGGGACACTTTTTTGAGTGCGTTTTTCTTTTTGATGAACATATAATCATTGCTGATTACGGTGTCTTGGTCTTCGCTCAGGAAAACATTGGTTTGCTCGTAGAATTTTTCGACAGCCATTTCCAGTGCGTAAAGAATTTCTAGTTCGTTGAAGGGTTTCATCAGGAAGCTGAAAGGCTTGGTGAGTTTAGCTCTCTCAAAAATCTGGCGATCTTGTGAACTGGTCAAGAATACAAAAGGTTTACAACCGTTTGGCACAATATTAATAGTCTCGGCAAAGGTTATTCCGTCTGGTTTTCCGTCGAGGAAAACATCGATTACAATAATGTCTACGGGGTTTTGGTAGAATAAGGTTAGGGCATCTGTATAATTTCTGGCAACGCCTACAATGTTGTATTTGTTGGCCAGTAAGACTTTGCTCAGTGCATCACTTTGCTCTGGGGTGTCTTCTATAATAAGTACATTGATGTTATCCATTTTGTTCTGTTTTTGGGAACGAAAGTATCATTTTGGTTCCTTTGTTGAGTTCGCTTTCTATGGCTAGTGTTCCTCCGTTTTTCTTGATCATTTGTTTGCACAATTGCATCCCGAGGCCTGTACCTATTATCTCCGAATTGCTTTTCTTGGCCAACAACTCGTTGTCTTCCAGCAACTCGTTTATGGTGTTTTGGTTCATACCCAAACCGCTGTCCTGAATCACTAGTTGGCAAAAATTGGTGTTGGTTTCGACGGTATAAAAACTAATTTTGCTGTTCTCTGGTGAGAATTTGATAGCGTTGTCGAGAAGGTTGCGCAAAACAATTTTTAGCGAATCGAGATCAACGAAGATAAAACTATTTTTGGAAACGGCGTTCTCAAAAGTAATGCTTTTGTCGAGCAGTAAGGGTTTGTAGTTGTATTCTATTTGTTGCACGATGGAATACAAATGCACCGAATCTTTGCTGAAATACAATTGTTTGGTTTGCAACAACGCCCAGTGGAGCAAGTTGTCCAGCAAACTGTAGGCGCCGTTTGCAATGGCACTGTTTTGGTGCAAAAGCTGGTCTAGCTCGCTGTAGTTTTTGGTTTCTAGCGAATTGGTTAGTTTGGTATTGCTGGTTTTGAGGGCATTTACCGAGGAGCGCAAATCATGACTCACTATGGAGAACAATTGATCCTTGGTAGAATTGAGCTCGTCTAGTTTTTCTTTTTGAGTAAGGATGATTTTGGCGTTTTTCACTTTTTGAGCATAGACATAAACACCTCCTACCAAAAACAATAATAAACCAACTGTTGAAAAAAACATGGTATTACGTTGGGTGTCTTTTAGTTTGTTTTCGACCTTAAGTACTGAGATTTGTTTTTGTTTTTGTGCTACCGCATATTTCTTTTCGTAGTCTGCGAGTGCCCAGACTTTGTTTTGGTTGTTGAGAGAATCTTTCCATTGCTCTGATTCTTTTCTGTAAGCTAAAGCTTCTTTGAAGTTGTTTCTGTTTTCTTCGACAACAGCCATATTTTTTGAAGCCAAATATTTTGAGCCAAAATCAGCTATTGTTTTAGATATGTTATAAGATTTTTTAAAATAATGAATAGCTAAATTATCCTTATATTGTTCATAATATAATGTGGCTAAATTCATATAAGAAGAGCAAATATTTTTTTTGTTTCTAAACTTTAAATTTAGTTCTAAATTTTTCTGCAAATATTTTTCTGCTTTTTCAAATTTTTTGAGAAAAATATAAGTTGTACCTATTCCATTATATGAGTCAGCTAAAATTTTAAAATCTTTGATTTTTAAAGATTGATTTTCGGAAATATTAAAATAATAAAGTGCATTGTTAAATTCTTTTAACTCTAATAATGTAGCTCCTAAAGTAAAATTTCTTAAAGTTGCAAGTTCGAAGTCTGATGATGTCAAACTAAGTTCTTTCTTTGCCTCATTATAAAGTTTTTTGTTGAAAAAACTTACTCCTCTAAAGTAATGACAATAATCCACTATCTTTTTGTCATTACTACTGCCTAGCTGTTTCATAGAATAGACCAATGTAGAATCCCAATCTTTTTTTAAATAAAAAGATTGGGCTTTTACTAAATTTATTTCCTCTTTAAATTCAATTGAATTTAGATGAAGAATCTTTTTTTCAAAAAAAGTCTCCATAACATTTTGTGAAAAAAGTGAAACAGGAATTAATAGGAGAATATAAAAGAAATATTTTTTGCTTTTTAAGTTCATTTTTAAGGAACTTGCGTTGAAGTTCCTCGTGATGCTTCAGGATCCAAGTTTACCATAAAAGACTCAATTTTATTTATATTACCCACAGTAGGCGAAGTGTAATCTAGTTCTACGTACCACACATCGCAAGTTTCTGGGGTTTCCATGGAGAAATCATAATCGTAATTGATGGTCAAAACGCCGTCTTTTTCAACTGGTGGTTCAACAACGGGTGCGTCTGGAATTTCGGAGTTCATGTATACTGTAGCTCTTACTTTTAAGGTTAAAACACCGCCTTTTGGAGTGTAGAATTTTGCAGATACTAATGGGGCTACGGGGTAATTCACCTCACCTGGTTCTAGGAAAGTAAACGGTAAAGTGTTAATCTTGGTGGTTTGGACGGTTGGGTAAGGAGTAAAGGATAGTTCTTTGGTAGAATCACACATAGTAGTTTTTTTTAATAGTTAATTGTTTAATAATATTCACGCTAAAGATATTTTTTTTCTTTGAATAAAATGTATTGGTTTTATTATTTTTTTGAATTATTCGCTTTAAAAGGTGTAAAACAATGTTTTTTGATGGGATGGTGTGTTTAACCGCAAAGTGCGCAAAGTGCGCAAAGTGCGCAAAGGGTTACGCAAGGGGAGCAAAGGTTTTTTGTGTTTGTTTTTCTCGCAAAGGCGCAAAGGCGCAAAGTTTTGTTTTGTGTGTTGGTTTTGGCCACGGATTTAATGGATTAACGCGGATTTTTTAATAGTGGTTTTGTGGAGTTTAACCGCAAAGTGTGCAAAGGGTTACGCAAGGGGCGCAAAGGGTTGTTTTGTGTTTGTTTTGGGCATGGATTTGACGGATGGAACGGATTAACACGGATTTTTAAATAGGTGATTTGTGGAGTTTAACCGCAAGGTCCGCAAAGGGTTACGCTAGGGGCGCTAGGTTTTGTGTTGTGTTGGTTTTGGCCACGGATTTGAAGGATGGAACGGATTTACGCGGATTTTTAAATAGGTGATTCGTGGAGTTTAACCGCAAAGTGAACAAAGAGTTACGCAAGGGGCGCAAAGGTTTTTTTTTTGTGTTTGTTTTTCTCGCAAAGGCGCAAAGGCGCAAAGTTTTGTTTTGTGTGTTGGTTTTGGCCACGGATTAGACGGATTAACGCGGATTTTTTGATAGTTGATTTGGATGCTGTTTTTTGGTGTAAAGTTCTCGTTTTACGACCGCATGAGGGATAGGAGCAATCCGCCGCGGCGGAGCGGATAGCCCGACCGCAATAGTGAATGGAGCCGAATGAGCGGTTTGTATATTTGGCTCCATTTTCTATTGAGGTCATGCCCTAAAAATGAAAAACCCCAAGTCGAATGGATGAAATGGGGTTTTGTAAAATAATAAATTCTGTAAAAACTTTTCTATTCAAAATAGATTTCACTATTGCTTTTTTTGTTGGTCAAAAGAAAAAGAATATTGCAAACCAGTTTGTATTCCAAATGAGTAGGGCTTGTAATTTTGCGATCCATTTAAGTAATCTATAAGATGATACTTGACAATGGGCTCAAGATTGAGTTTTAGTTTTTCTGAAAATTTATAGTCAAGACCAAAACCAAAATTTATGCTAAATGATTTATCAGATAAATCTTTAATTACACCAACTTTAATTTCACTAGAATTTTGTGATTTTGCATTTACATTATTTTTGGTAAGGGACAAATAGCTAATCCCCGCTATAACTCCTACACCTATTTTATTGTGAATGAATTTGTATTTTACTTCTATTGGAATATCTGTGTATTCCAGTTCTTGCACAATAGTCATAGTACTGGAATTGTTAGACTGGCTGTAAATACTTGCGTTAGAAATAGAATTTAAGTAATTGATATTTTGGTAATTTGGTATATTTATTACTGCGTCTTTGGTTTGATAATTTAAGTTTGTCTTTTCTACTCCAAGGCGAATGCTCCAATTATTAGTTATTTCATAAGAGAGATACAAGCCATAACTGAACTTGATTTGAGAAGTTGTAGAATTGTTATTTAACCTAGTATCAATAGGAGAATTATTTGCTAGATATCCATAAACTGAAGGTGCCATGAATGCATATAAATCAAATTTATTTAAAATGACTTTGGCAGAGTCCTGCTTGTCTTCTGGGTATAATATTATTTCTGTTCTTTTTTCCTTTTTTTCTTTACTTTTTAGTGTATCTTTTTTTGAGGCTTCAGCTATTTCAGCATTCAGTTGTTTAGGGAATTCATGTTTAATAGCAGCATTTTTAGAATCTAATTTTTCTTGCTTATTTCCTGATTGCGCTACTACAGTTTTTGTACTTTTTAATGTATTACTATGTCTTTTTTTGGTTGTATTTGAATTTTGGTATTTAAATTTCTTTTCTTTACTGTTTGTTGAAGCCGTTATTTGGCTATTCTTTTTATTTGAAAAATTACGTTTACTTTGTATTGATTTGCTCAAACTGTTGTTGACTAGAGCTGTTGAGTTAGTTTTTTCAGTTGTCTTAACTAATAAATCTATATTCTCTCTTTTTTTATTTTCTTTTTTGTTCGTGTAAATGGAATCTATCTCCACACCATTTGATTTGTTTTTGTGGTCTGAATTTGTGTCTAGACTCGGATTGGCTATTTTAACATTGTCTCCATTTTTGTTATTGCTTTTATTTTCTTTTTCGCCGTCAAAATCTTCAAAAGTATTAAACGTGTCAACTCCAGTGTTTAGATTATTGGGTTTATTTGTAGTATTATAAATAGAGAAATATGGGTTAGTAAATATAAAAAGCAGAAGCGCCAAAGAAAATATTCCAGTCGTTTTTATCCAAAATGGTATGAAAACAATTCGTTTCTTTTTTCTTTTTTGAAGATCTTTTTGAATTGAATTCCAAATATTATCACTAGGCATTTGCTCTAAATCACTTAGTTTATCTCGAAGTGCTTTACCTATTTCTTTTTCATTTTTCATTGGCCCTATTGTAATTACGGAATGAATAAGTTTTTTTTATTTTCTCTTTTAAAATCGATTTTGTTCTATGAAGATTCGACTTTGAAGTGCCCTCAGAAATGCCAAGCATAGTTGCAATCTCTTGGTGCGAATAATCATCTAATTCATATAGGTTAAAGACTAGTCTATATTGATTGGGCAAATCTTGAATAATGGAGAGTAAGATATCTAACGGCAGATCAATTTCATGATCTTCAATAGTAATTTCTTCATAATAATCGTCTTTTATAGGCGTTAGACTATGGCTTTTTTTATAGCTGTCAATTGCCTTATTAATTGTAATTCTTTTTATCCATCCTTCAAATGAACCCTTATTATTGAATTTTTTTATATTGGTTAATATTTCTAAGAAAGCATTGTGCAAATTGTCTTCGGCCTCCGTTTTGTTTGAACAATACTTTAGACTCAGCACAAAAAGATTCGTTTTATACAGATTGTATAACTCTTCTTGTGCCTTGCTGTTTTGCTTGATGCAACCTTTAATAATTAGATCTAAATTCAAATAAAAAATGTATTACGCTTAAATGTATTGCTAATTATTTTAAAAATAACGTACAGCTCTTGTTTTAATACCTGTTGTATTTGGACTTTTAAGAACAGTTATTCTTTCTCCAGTTTTGAAGTTTATTGAATAGACACTAATAGCATCAATTTCTGAAGAGCTCCAATATGTTGAATTTGTTAAATTTCCCTTTCCATTAATAAATAGATTGTCATAGATTAATTGCAATTCTGCGAGAGAAGGCAAAAACCAATCGCTACTGATTTCTGTTTTATATAGAATAGCTTCCTTTGCGCTAACTGTACCGTTGCTTAATGCATTACACATTGCTGGATTTTTATAATAATTGGCTAAATCATTGTGGAAATTAACAATCGCGGCAGTATTATAAAGACCTTTCCCTATGTTGTTATTCCTAGAATCAGCTACTGGTGAGGTTGCACAACCCCATTCAAAACTACCTAAATCAACTAAAGAAACTTCTATATATCTCCATCCATCACTATAAGAACCTTTGTCGTAAAATACTATTCCATCTGATGGTCCTTTGTCACCAATACTATATTGTTCAATTGATTGATATGCTTTTTTTAGAACTACATTTTGTGTGGGATCGAAAATTTTTATGGAATCCAAAGTGAGAATTATTTTTCTGTCAAAATTCCAATACTTAGCTACTGGAGAGTCACCTTCCAATTTGATATTAATGTGCAATTCATTATTTACAAAAATAATTTCCCAGTTACCTGGATATTTTATACCATTAAAATTAAAAGTAAGAGTTGTATCTGGATTTGTGACAAAGAAGCCGCTCACATATTTATTGCTTCCGTTTTCAACATACTGAACTTTCCAGACAAATGGTGTTTGTTGGCTTGGATTAGCATTACAGAATGAAGAATTACAAGAGCTTATAATGTCTTCTTTTGAACAGCTATCGATCGCTAATTTAAGTTCTGCATTCGTGTTTATACTGAAAATTGTTCCATCTTTTAGAGTTGTTGTAATTGGGTAACTTATACTCAAAGATTGTTCATCGGTCATTTTTTCTAATAAAAGACTTAGTTGTTTGTCATTTAGCAAAAATCTAGTACCAATTGCTGCATATTCTTTATCATAAATTGTCAGATTCATTGGGTATTTGAAGTCTACGCATACAGTTTCATTTACAAGAGTATCCTTTAATGTACTTACTATCGAAATTAATTGAAATAATTCCGAGTCTTTAGTAATTATATTTTCAGGTGCAATGATAACTTCATCTATAATTTTAAGATTGTCATCTATATCGGTACATCCAAAAAACGCTAATATTATTACACAATAATAAAACAGTGGTTTTACTTTCTTTTTCATTCTATTTTATTTTTAATTAGTTGGCATGAAATTAAAACTGCAATCACCGTTTTGAAAATTACCAGTTCCAGTTTTTGGATACTGATTAGAATTCGCCTCACCCATTATTGCAACAACTATTTTTATATTTCCACATGTAACAGGATATTGTGGTTGAGCCCATTCTGCTGCATGGCGCATGTAATAGCTATTGGTGTATATAGTTACTGCGTATTTTTTGTTTTTTACTAAACTCAAGGGAGTGATATCCTTTGAAATAATTGTATTTGCAGTTATTCCTTCTATTTCTTCTGTTCTGATTTTAGCTTTTGATGCAACATCCCAAATTGTCATTACTACTTTGGCTTTAGCCTCGGGAATACGTACCGAAAGTGCAATTATATTCCCATTTGTTAGGGGGTAAAATTCAAATCCAATTTCAAAGCTATCATTTGTATCTCCACAAGGAAGTGAAAATTGATTGTACCCAGTTATTGCTAAATATTCTACAAGTGGATCCTCCTTTTTAAGAACATTTTTTGGTGGAGGTGAGATTGTTTCACTTGTTGATGGAATAGGAGTAGTTGCATCGACAGTTTCTTCTGAACAAGACAAAAGGAATGTAAAACAAAGAGATGCTATTAGAATTGTGGTGTATTTTTTCATAAACTTCTATACTTTTTATAATAGTCTTTGTAAGAAGGAAATGGTTGCGTTGTTGATTCAAAATAATTGAATTAAATTAAAAACCCCAATTCAAAATAATGAATTAGGGTTTTGATGTCGCTTATTGTACTTCAAAAGTATCTTTTAGAGAGATCGGGACACCTTGCTCTGTAAAACCTTCCAATGAAACCTCAAATATCCCTGTTACATCTGAGGTGTAAAAAGATATTGGATTCTCTTTGTTGAATGAGGTTATTTCCGGAAGCCATAATAATTGATAGCGATAATCTGGGATTCTTTCGTTTTTGGACCTGTCTGTGTAATCTGGGGTAAAAAATTTAGTTTCGTTTAAAGGTCTTTGGATTTCTGTTTGTATTATGTAATTACCAGTTGCTTTGGTTTGGTAGTCATTGTTTTTGGTCTCTATACTAACTAGCCCACCAAACAATCCAGGACCATATACATATCCTTCATTAACTAAACTTATTTTGTAAACGTTTGCCATATTATAATCAAAAAGTTCATTTGTATCTTGTATAACGACTCCATCCACTAAAACTAAAGGAGGTCCATAAACGGTAAGGTCTTTTTTGTCATTTCTAACATAAACTTTATAAGAGCCATTGTTTTTTCTATAATATAATTCAATTACTACTTCTATTATAGTTTCTTTAAATGTTGGGAAACGAGTGTAATTGTCAAGTACATATTCTTTTTGAAATGTATTAAAAAATGAATCTGTTTTGTAGTTTGTTACCAGACTGTCCTTTTTTATTTCATAATAGGCATTTTCAATTTGATTAGCTGTAGACTGTTCTTGAATAGCGATTGAGTCGTTTTCTGTAAGATTTAAATTGGATGAAAAAGATAATGATGCAGTTTGGGTTTTTTGAAATTCATCCAATTGTATGCTATAATCATTTCGGTTGTCATCAATAACTTGAATAACACAGTTTGTATTATTTGGATTTTTATCGAGTATAAAAGTAAATTTGCCTAATGAATTGGTTTTCAACGTTTTCAACGCAAATGACTTACCAGGTATTGAAAGTGAAATTATTTTATTACTAATACTTAATTCGGCTTTATCCGAACTAATAGATCCGGTAATGAGTTCTCCACGAAATTCCGGTACTATATTGATGTCTGTTGTTGGATTGTTTGAATTTGTTTTGGTATTAATTTCTTTGAACTCAACGGCGCTTTTTTGTTTGTTAATTGGCAAATTGACCAATTTTCTAACAGAAATGGAATAATTCCCTTTTCCGATACCATTAGATAACTGATTACTATTTAAATTTACTTTTTCTCTATTAGAGTATGTTTTTTTGTTTGTTTCTATAACAGAGTTTGTTTTATCAACGGCACCGGTTGCTGTAGCGTTTTGTTTTGTTACGGTTCTATTTTCTGTTATTAAGGATGTGTCGCTATTATTACTAAAGTTTGCACCTTGTTTGGGTTGGAATGGATTTATAATTGTAATGTCAATTACTTCAAAGTTTGTTGAAGAACTGTTTAGCATCCATTTAGTATAGGCAACTATTTTGTAATTACCCGTTTTTAATGTGGTTGGTAAGAAATAATCTCCTTTGCCAACTCCTTTATCTATATAAATTTTACTTTTTGAAACGACTTTTTTATCGCTATCAATAAGTTCTATGTATCCTATTTTGCTGATCAGACTTCTTGATGTATTAACGGGATTCATACAATACATTTTAAAATATAGTGTTTCTCCTGTTAGGAATGTAGTAGTATTTAAATGCAAAAATATTTTTTCTTGCATGGATTGTGTTATGCTTTTACTTTCAGTAATTGAATTGTTATTTTGTGCGCAAGAAAATAAATAGTTTACTACTATTAAAACGATACTTAGGGTAATTTTTAGTCTATCCAAAATGATGGTGTTACGTTAGATGAAAATGAGGTGCAATCTCCACAAGGAGGAGGAACCATTAGATATGTTATGTTACTACTGCCTAAGTGAACTAAAAGATTTCCGCTAATTGCCGAACGTAAAGCCGCTCCTTTGCACTCGGGTGTTGGATTAAAACAATCAACATATAGTCTTTCTGTACAGTCAATAAAATAGGGTGGTAGAGGCTCTTTTGGAAATAAATCGGCATAATTAAAAAAAATTCGTTTTGAAGAAACAGAAGAGACTTCAAAAAACCCAATAACTTTTTCATTGGGGTTGTCAGAAGATTTTATGTTTCCATAAAAAAAACCAGGTTGGGTTTGAGATAAGATGCTTTCATTGCCAGATATTTCTTTTAATGTTTTGTAAAAACTATAGGCTTCAATTGTTTGAATGTATTGGCGAACTAAAATGCTATAACGATGACTAATAATGTAGTTTTGATTGCTAATGAATCGTATGGGGAAGTGAACTCTATCTTCTAGAAATTGATTTGTTGAGGTTTGTATTATATTGTCTTCTTTTTTAGTTGTATAACAAGTTTTTGTCTCTTGTGTTCTTGGAAGAACAATAATAGCAGGATGGGTTTCGTCTGGCGCTAGGGGTAAAAGTTTAGTCATTCTAGCGTCCCATTGTGGTGCCATTATTTTGTATGTTTCTTCATATTCATATCTGTAATATTTTGAGGTACCAGTAGGGTCATAACTATTTACATTAATTTCAACTCCTCTGTCGCCTTTTCTAGTTTCTACTCTTACATCGATATTTTGGATTTCATTGATAGTTGTCAATGTTTGAGGAGTAGAATAATATACTTTCCCTTGGCTGGTTATTATGTCCAAACGGTATTTTCTTCCCGGGATAGCGTTAAACTCTGTTTGTGAAACATAAACACTGTCTTTTTGATCAAATACATATTTGTTATTTTCTGTATCAGTTACGGTTACTAATGCGCCAGATTCAATGGTTGTCTCTTCCTCTTCAAGTCGATAGGTTCTTGTGATTTTTATTTCTTGTTTTTTTAATTCGTTTGTTATAGTAGCTTCTACCACTAGTGCATTTTCAAAAGTATTTGTTTGAAGTGCATATTGCTCTGTACAACTTATTAAGGTCAAGCAGAGTATTAATTGTAGAAAAAATATATTTAATTGAAATGGTTTCATTAATAACTATTTAAATTAATTTGTCCAAAATGGTGGTACAATGTTGGATGAAAAACTGGTACAGTCACCACAAACTATAGGTACCATTTCATAAGTTGTAAATTGAGGATTGGAATATTGATAGCTATTTAAATATACTAATTTATTTGATTCTATTGTTGAAAGAAGTTGTGCTCCTCTACAATCTGGGTTTTCTGATATAAAGCAAAATGTCCAAACTCTAATATCACAACTGTCAAAGTAGGGAGGTAGTGGTTCGCCTGGAAATAAATCTAAATAATTAAAAAAAATTCTTTTCGAAGAGACAGAGGAGACATCAAAAAAACCAACTACTTTTTCATTTGGATTTTCCGATGATTTGATGTTGCCATAAAAAAAACCAGGTTGATTTTGTGACAATATATTGTCTGAGCCAGATAATTCTTTTAGTGTTTTGTAATATGTGTAGGCTTCTAAGTTTTGAATGTATTGTTTGGTTAAAATGCTGTATCTGTGAGAAATAATATAATTCTGATTACTAATGAATCGAATTGGAAATGCAATTCGATCTTCTTTTAATGAATTTGTCGATGATATTAGAATTTCTTTTGATTTATCGGTACTGTAGCAAATTTTAGATTCTCCCTCTCTAGGAATCAGACCAATTTCTTTATGGTTGCTTTCTGGTAAGGGAGGTAATAGAATAGCTTTATCTTGATCCCACAGAGGTGTTACTATTTTATAGGTTTCTTCATATTCATATCTGTAATATTTGGAACTGTTTTTCGGGTCATAACTATTTACTGTAATTTGGACGCCTCTTTGATTACCAAAGGTCTGAACAGTTGCATCTACACTCTGAATTTCATTCACACTTGGTAATGTTTCCGAAGTAGAGTAATATAGTTTTCCTTCTTTGGTGACTATGTCTAGTCGGTATTTTCTTCCTGGTATCGCTTGAAATTCAGACTGAGAAACATATACAGTGTCTTTCAAGTCAAAATCATATTTATTGTTTTCATTATCGGTTACAGTTACGGTTGCTCCTGATTCAATTGTTGTCTCTTCTTCTTCCAGTCGATAGGTTCTGGTTATTTTTATTTCTTGTTTTTTTAACTCATTTGTTATAGTGGCCTCTACAACAAGTGCATCTTCAAAAGTATTTGTTTGTAAGGCATATTGCTCTGTACAGCTATTTACTATAAAAGAGATAGTTAATAATAGAATAATTTTATTTAGATGCTTATATTTCATGTTATTAAAACTTAAAGTTATAGGTAATACTTGGAATTGGGATTGCAAAAATGGATGTTTTGTACGCTTTAATTTTGCCTTCTTCAGTTATAAAAAAGATAGAGTACGGGTTGTTTCTTCCCAATACATTATAAACAGATATATTCCAAAAACTATGGGTTGTTTTTTTTAATTTATGATTACCCTCAATATTAAAACCAATGTCCAAACGGTAATAATCTGGAATTCTGAATTTATTTCTGTCACTATACAAAGTATATGAGGCATTTCCGTAATCATACTTGCCAATAGGATAAGTGATTGGTCTGCCGGATTGATAAATAAAATTACCAGAAAAACTATAACGTTGCGTAATTTTATAATTTAGAACAGTGCTTACTTCGTGTGGTTTGTCAAAGTTAGTCGGAAAATATTTTCCGTTATTTACTTTTTCATCGTTAAATTTACTGTCTAGTTTTATAAAAGTACGGGAATAAGTGTATCCTAACCAGCCATTAAGCCTTCCAAATTGTTTTTTTAAAAGCAGTTCTATCCCATAGGCTTTGCCTACTCCTTGTAGTATTTCTGTTTCTATGTTTTCTTTTAAAACAAGATCTCCACCAACTTTGTAATCCAATATGTTTTTAGACTTTTTGTAGTATCCTTCTAAACTAATTTCTAATAGATCTTTATTGATGTTTTTAAAAAATCCTATAGAGTATTGTTGTGCTTCTTGTGGTTCAATATTTAAATCAGAAAGCTTCCAAGCATCTGTTGGAGACTGGGTTGTATTATTGGTTAATAAATGAATGAATTGAAAGGTCTTGTCATAACTTGTTTTTACTGAAAAATCATCCGTTATTAAATAACGAAGAGCTAATCTAGGTTCAAAACCTCCATAGGTTTTAATGACTTCATTGTTTTTATATTCATTTGTTGCAATAACGGTTGCATCATTTACGGGGACTCCTACTTGATAAACGCGTTGGATTGAATTTCCTAATGCGGCATAGAATGAATAGCGTAAACCTGCATTTAATAATATTTTATCCGTTATATTAAAATTATCTGAAAAATAAACGGCAGTTTCTAATCCTTTTTCATCTTCTATGTTAATTGGGATGAGTGTAGATTCTGTTTTTTTAGGATTTAGATAACCTGGGTCTATGTTGTATAATTTTGATGATATACCGTAGTTAAAAGTATGTTTTTTGTAGTATTGAGATTGTAAATTTACAAGTAGTTGAGATTCATTTAATTTATAACCAAAATCAAATGAATTAATCCCTTCTGCATTATAATCAATATTGAATTTATATTCACTATTAGTTAAAATCAAAGCGGCTTTGTTTTTACTGTTAAAAGAATGATCCCATTTTAGTGAAATTAAACGGTTGCTATACTTAAATAATGAATCGGATGAAATACTAAATTGATCATGACTATAATACAAAGTCGATTCAATATTATTATTGTCATTTATTTTATGGTTGTACTTCAATGTGCCATCGAAAAATGCGGCTTCACTATTTTTTAATGACTCTTCTTTTAAAGTCTTTAATATCCATTCTGAATAAGTTCCTCTCGCTCCAATTAATAAGCTTGATTTACCTTTTATAATTGGTGTTCCAACGGTAAGATTGCTGGTAACTGATCCAATTCCTCCTTCTCCAGTAGTTTTTTCTAAATTCCCTTTTTTAGTAGTAATATCAAAGACAGAAGACAGTCTTCCTCCAAATTGTGCGGGGATACTCCCCTTGTAAATATCTACTTTGTTAGTTGTGTATGGATTGACTGCTGAGAAAAAACCTAAAAAGTGAGAGGTGTTGTATAAAACAGCATTGTCAAGTAAGATTAAATTTTGGTCATCTTTCCCTCCTCTTACATTAAATCCTGCTGAACCTTCTCCCGTTGTTTTTATTCCCGGTAATGTTGCCGCTACTCTAAATATGTCTCTTTCTCCAAGTACTAATGGAACATTTTTAATGCCTTCAATATCTATTGTAGAAACTCCAGTGACTGCAGTTCTAATGTTTTTATTTCGATTCCCTTTTATTAAAACTTCATTAAGTTCATTTATACTTTCATTTATTGAAATATCAAGTTTTCCATTGTCATACACTATAACTTTTCGAATAATTTTTTCATAATTTACAGATTCAACTTCAATGTAATTAATGCCATATGGAAGTTTTAAGATATAATAACCTTCTGTATCTGTAACGGTATTTGTTTTCTTTTTTTGTACGCTAATAGATATGTTTGGAATTGGTTTTCTAGTTTTTCTATCTTTTATATACCCAGAAAGTGAATATATTTTCGTTTCAAATTTCTTTTTTTCCTTACCTATTAGTGTCGTACTTATGTTTGCTTTTTTAGATAATTGAAGGCTATCTTTTTCTTTATAGAAAATTGGTTTTACCTCTGATTCTGTTGGTTTGTTTACAGTAGTGTTTTCTTCTGTTTTTAAAAAAAAATCTATTGGTAATTTATCGTAAATTAAACTGTTTTGTGTTAGGATTACCCTCTTTTTTGTGATGTAATAATTTATATCGGTATCTTCAAAAATACCATCTAGGATATTTTTAATGGTAGCTTCTTTGTAGTTTTTCGAAATAGAAATAGTATCATTGTTTAGCCATTTTGGATTAAAGTAAAACATATAGTTTGTTGTCTTCTCCAAGTTTTGCATTGCTGTTCTTCTATTAATATTGTTGAAATCTATTGATATTTTGTCATTAATTTTTTGAGAAAATAAAGCATGAAATGAAGTTAGGGTAATAATAGTAATAATTATTTTTCTCATCTAATTAGGCTTTTGTTGGGTAATGATTATTGATGTATCGGACTAAATTTTCGATGAACTGTACTTTGTTACTATTTTCAAGATTACCATTCATTCTATAATAATCACTAATTGTTTTTTTGTATTCGGGGAGTATTTTTTTTAGATTTTTTTCCGTGTTTATTTTGTAGAATTTTTGCTGGTATTTGATTACGAAAATTTCATGTTCCAAATAGTCACTATAAATACCATCAAACTGGTTGATTTCTTTTCTTTCTTTAAAATGTTTTATATAAAGTGAAATTTCATTTCCTAAAAAGTTTTCTTCATAAAATCCTTTTAAAAAATCAGGTTTTAATGACGGATCTAAATTGAAATTAATGAATTTTTTATTTTTAATAATAAAGAAATTTGTTTTACTACAGTTTAGGTTTATAGAAAGATTGTCCGTTTGGTTTTTGTGTTTGAATATCAACTGATCGTTTAATAAGTCATATTTCAGATTGATATTTAGATATATTTGTCCATCATAACTAAGTTGTCCAATGCTAAATTCCTCTTTAATATAATACCTATGATTTTGGGAAATCTTTCGGTAGGGATCAGTGTGAAGTGTTCCGTTATTTATGCCAAGATTTTCTCTTCCAACAATAGAGTCATACTCAGAATATAAAGGAATGTCAGAATTGGTTTGAGAATGTGTCTTGAATGCGATGGTTGTAAGTAGTGTTAATAATACCAAAAAATTTATTTTTGATTTTATAATTTGCATTTTTTGACATATTGGTTTCATGTAATGGATTTATAGGTAATTATATTTTTAATCAAATATAGAAAATACAACTTTTTTATAAAAGTACTATTAAATCCTACAAAAACAACTATTATTGTTATATTTTTGTTTTTTTTAGCAAATTTCTGCATAAAAGGATTTAAAAAAAATACTAAAAAAACTGTTGCTAATAATTTATGAATTCCATTTATTTTTGGTTTTTATTGTTTTTATTGAGTTTGATTTAGCTCTTTATTTGATTAGATACTGAAAATTTAAAAAGGTTGCGTTGAATCTAAACAAAAACGAGAAACCCCGTTTCACATACATGAAACGGGGTTTTCTATAAATAAACCTTTAGTAAACTAAGATTGGATTACTCTTTTTTCTCCTCACGTGGAGGTCTTGGCATTAAGGCTTTTCTAGATACTTTCTCTTTACGAGTTTTTGGGTCTAAACCTAAATACTTAATCATGAATACATCACCCATGTTTACTACATCGGTAACGTTTTCTGTTCTTTCCCAAGCCAACTCAGAAACGTGAAGCAATACTTCGTTTCCTGGAGCGTCTAGGTACTCAACAACTGCACCAAAATCAAGCATTTTGATTACTTTCACTTCATAAGCTTCCCCCATTTGTGGTTTGAAAGTAATCGATTGGATTTTGGCCAATACTGCTTCAATTCCAGCAGGATCGGTTCCAAGAATCTCGATAACACCTTGCTCGTCTACTTCGTTGATTACGATAGTTGTTCCAGTAGCTTTTTGTAATTCTTGAATTACTTTTCCACCAGGTCCAATCAACGCGCCAATAAAGTTACCAGGAATGGTTCTTGTAATGATTTTTGGAGCATACGTTTTAACATCTGCTTTTGGAGCTGCAAGTGTAGCAGTAAGTATGTTTAGAATATGCAAACGACCATCTCTAGCTTGTGCCAGCGCCGCTTCCATAATCTCATATTTCAATCCGTCAATTTTGATGTCCATTTGACAAGCTGTAATCCCTTCTGAAGTTCCAGTTACCTTGAAATCCATATCTCCCAAGTGATCTTCATCACCCAAAATATCTGATAAAACTGCAAAACGCTCTCCATCAGTAATCAATCCCATTGCAATTCCAGAAACAGGGCGTATCATTTGGATACCAGCATCCATTAATGATAATGTTCCAGCACATACAGTTGCCATAGAAGAAGAACCATTTGATTCTAATACTTCCGAAACTACACGAATGGTGTAAGGACAATCAGCAGGAATCATATTTTTCAAAGCTCTTTGAGCCAAGTTTCCGTGACCTACTTCTCTTCTTGAAGTTCCTCTTAACGGACGAGCTTCTCCTGTAGAAAATGGAGGGAAGTTGTAGTGTAAATAGAATTTTTCTTCACCTTGTTCTGATGGTGAATCAATTTGGTTTGCTTCTCTAGAAGTTCCTAAAGTGGCTGTTGCCAATGCTTGAGTTTCTCCACGAGTAAACAATGCAGAACCGTGAACTGATGGTAAATAATCTACTTCACACCAAATTGGTCTAATTTCAGTAGTTTTTCTTCCGTCAAGACGTGTTCCTAAATCCAAAGTTACGTTACGTACTGCTTCTTTGTTGGTTTTGTAGAAATATTTAGAAACTAAATCTCCATTTTCAGCCAATTCTTCTTCAGTAAATAAGGCTTTTACTTCTTCTTTTACGGCATCAAATGCAGCAGAACGTTCTTGTTTTGCAGAACCTTTGCTTGCAATAGCGTAAATTTTATCATAAGCTGCTGCTTTTACTTTAGCGTAAATGGCATCATCTGTTTTTTCCGTTTCGTAGGTACGAACTTCTTTTTTTCCAAATGCATTTGCCAATCTTTCTTGAGCTGCAATTTGTACTTTAATATGTTCGTGAGCAAATTTGATTGCTTCCAGCATTTCTGCTTCTGAAATTTCTTTCATTTCCCCTTCTACCATAGCGATAGAATCGGTTGAAGCTCCAATCATCATATCAATATCTGATAATTCTAATTGTGCACGAGAAGGATTAATGATGAATTTTCCATCAATTCTACCCACTCTAGCTTCAGAAATTAAGGTTTCAAAAGGAATGTCAGACAAGGCAAGTGCTGCCGAAGCGGCTAAACCTGCTAATGCATCTGGCATAACATCATCGTCATGAGACATTAACTGAATCATAACTTGAACTTCTGCATGGTAATCACTTGGGAAAAGCGGACGTAAAACACGGTCAACTAATCTCATTGTTAGCACTTCGCTGTCACTCGGGCGCGCTTCTCTTTTGAAGAAACCTCCAGGAAAACGACCTGCTGCTGCAAATTTTTCGCGGTAATCTACCGTCAATGGTAAAAAATCGATTCCAGGACTTGCTTTTCTTGATGATACAACTGTTCCTAAAATAACAGTTTTACCAATTCTTACTACAACAGATCCGTCAGCTTGTTTGGCTAAACGACCTGTCTCGATTGTGATGTTTCTGCCATCACCTAAATCGATACTCTCTACAAATAATTGTGGAATCATAATTTTTTTTCTTTAAGTTTAACATAGGTTTTAGTTGTGTTGTTGTTGCGTAGTTAATGCCTAAAACCCAATGAAAAACAAACTTTTTTTAAGACGGATAGATAATAGACGGATAGACAAAAGATGGTTTTTTCAAAAAATCTAAAATCTGCACTCTAAAATCTAAAATAAAAAAGAGGCACTTTCGCACCTCTTTATATATTGATTATTTTCTAATACCCAATACTTTGATAATCTCACGATATCTGTTGATCTCTGTCTTTTTCAAGTAATCCAACAATGATCTTCTTTTACCTACTAACAATACTAATGAACGCTCAGTGTTGTAATCATGACGATTTTTTTTCAAGTGCTCAGTAAGGTGAGTAATTCTGTATGTGAACAAAGCAATTTGCGCTTCAGACTTTCCAGTGTTTGTTTTTTCTCCGTGTTGTGCGAAGATCTCTTCTTTAATCTCTTTCGTTAAATACATGCTAATATTATTTAAATGATTTTTATGTATGTCGTACAGCTATTGTAAGACGGGTGCAAAAGTACTATTTATTTTTTGAAAAATAAACCTTTTTACTAAAATCGTATAAAAATCAATAATTAGGATATAAATTGTATTGTTTGGGCGAACTAATAGTTATGGGTAAAGAATATTTTTTTTTAATACCGATTCCTCTGCAAGTGCTTGGATTCCAATCTTTGTAGTTTTTAATTATTCGGATGACCTCTTTTCCTGTGTCATAGCCAATATCTCTAATTATTGTTACATCTTTTATGGAACCATCTTTTTCAACAAAAAATGACGCATATATTTTTCCTGTAATATTATTTGTAGAAACTTCTTTCGGTATTCTAAGATTTTTACCAATATAACTATAAAAAGCTTCCATGCCTTTTCTTGGGATTCCATTGTATTCAATAGTTTTATAGGTATGTTCTGTTTTGGAAGAATCAATACTAACACCATCTATTAAGATACCATTTTCATAATTTTCTGTATATGTATATTTGTCTATAATGTTAGTTCCTGTCCATTTACCTTGCTTTAAACGATTCTTTATTTCCCCTTGAGAACTTTCTTCTGGTTTGATTTCAGTATAAGTGCCATTTCCGTCAATTACTTTTTGAATTGCATTTTCATCCCAATAATGGATGAATTCAACATTTGGTACTAAATTCTTACTATCCCATGAAATTTCTTTTTCGGATTTTATATTTCCATTTTCATACCATTCGAATTGTTTCCCGTTTAAATTTGAGTCAGCATAATTTGATATTTGTTTTTTATTTCCATTTTCATAATAATAAATACAAGTACCATCAAGTTTTAATATGTTTTTGTCTTTTGTAGTCCCTCTCATTTCTAATTTTCCAGATTTATAAAAATCAGAAACCAAATAAGTATCCTTGTTTGTATAGTAGTCTTTGGTGATTCGGATGTATTTAAAATTATCCTCAGTACCTATGTTATGAAGAGAATCTAAATAAACGGCATCGTCATTTGACGTTTGACAAAAGCCAAAATTAAAAATAAAGTAGAAACAACAGAGGAAATTGAATTTCATATAAATATTTTTCAGATAAAAAAATGGAAAATCAATACAATTTCGCGATTTCCCCATTCACAAACTCTAAAAAGCGTTCGTCTTCTGCTGTAAATGGATCAATTACGTGACTGTCAATATCAATTTGTCCAATGTTTTCTCCATTTACAAATAATGGAACTACGATTTCTGATTTTACAGTAAAGCTGCATGCAATATAGTTGTCTTGTGCGGCCACATCAGGTACTACAAAGTTGGCATTCGATTCTGCTACTTGTCCGCAAATCCCTTTTCCGAAAGGGATAACGGTATGGTCTGTTTCTGCTCCTACATACGGCCCCAAGTGCAATGTTTTGGCTTCGTGATTGGCAAAATAAAAGCCTACCCAATTGTAGTAGGAAATAGAATTACTCAAAAGTTGGCAAACTGCTAAAAGTTTTTCGTCCCTAGAAAGTGTTGTGTTTAAAGTAATCTCCGTTACTTTGGGTTGTAATTCTTGAAAGTCCATGTTTTATTTTTTTTACAAAAGTATTTAATGCTCATTTTATAATTGCATAAATTTGTAAAAAAAAATAATTTTGAAAAAATATTTTGTCCTTTATAAACCTTTTTTGCTTTTTCTAGCTTCTTTTTTCGGGACTTACGTACTCTTAAGCTTATGCTATCAGTTTTTTTTGAATGGTTTTGAGAGTAATAAAACAGATTCAATAACGCACTTTGTAGCTCAAAATACTGAAGCTGTCCTTTCTTGGTTTTACCAATTGGTTCGTGTTGAAGAAGTGGTTAATGAACCTTTTTATTCGATCTATTTTCAAAATAAGAGTGTTGCTCGAATAGTAGAGGGTTGTAACGGAATAAGTGTAATTATACTTTTTATATCTTTCGTAATCGCCTTCTCCGGAAGTTTTAAGAACACTATGCTGTTTGTTTTTGGCGGAAGTCTATTCATTTATATTCTAAATGTACTCCGCATCGCTGCATTAACAGTTTTGTTGTATTATTTTCCAAAACAAGAACATCTTTTGCATGGAGTCTTGTTCCCGTTGATTATTTATGGAGTTGTTTTTGTTTTGTGGGTAATTTGGGTCAATAAATTCTCGAAATATGCTAAATAAAGTACTTCAAAATAAGCAAACTGTTTTTTTAATCGTTCTACTATTGTTTATTTTAGTCGCTATTCGTGCGTTTGAAAGTCAATTGTTTTACGATCCTTTTCTTCGCTATTTTGAAGGGGATTATTTAAAAATGCCTTTGCCGAACTACAATGGGTTTTGGTTGTTTTTGAGTATGTCTTTTCGTTTTTTTCTAAATGGAATGATATCACTAGCAATTGTTTATTGCCTTTTTAAGGACAAGGAAATGCTTCAATTTGCTTCAATTTTATATTTATTTTTCTTTGTGGTATTAATTGTTGGATTCTTTTCAGTTCTTCATTTTTATGGAAATCAAAATAATCTGTTGCTTTTTTATGTACGTCGATTTTTGATTCAGCCATTGTTTCTAATTCTTTTTATTCCAGCATTTTATTATCAAAAATTAAACAAGTAAGCTTTATTTTTTTTGTATCTTTAATCAGAATTTAGTACTTATTTTAGTCTGGTTCAAGTAAGATGAAAATTATAAAACATTCAGGTGCAATTGTAGATTTCAACAGATCAAAGTTGAAACAATCTCTCTTGAAATCAGGGGCCAGTCCTACTATTGTCGAAGAGGTTCTTCAGAGTATTGAAAAAGAAATTTATGAAGGTATTTCAACAAAATACATTTATAAAATGGCCTTTGGTCTTTTGAAAAAATCCTCAAATTCTCATGCAGCTCGATACAATTTAAGAGAAGCTATTCGGTTGTTGGGTCCTGCAGGTTTTTTCTTTGAGAAATTTATTGCTCGTCTTTTTTCTTCAGAGCATTATGAAACCAAAACAAATTTAACCCTTCAAGGCAAATGTGTAAAGCACGAAATAGATGTTTTTGTTAAGAAAAACAATAGCATTGCAATGCTGGAATGTAAGTTTCATGTTGGTAGAGATGCGGCTTCAGATGTAAAAGTTCCTATGTATATCCTTTCGCGTTTCAATGATCTGAAAGACAAAAACCACGATATATTTGACAAGAAAGACTTGATTTCAAAATGTTGGATTGTAACCAACAATCGGTTTACTTCGGATGCAGTTGATTTTGCAAAATGTTCTGGATTGAATTTGTTGAGTTGGGATTATCCCGAAGCAAATAATTTAAAAACTAAAATAGATAATTATCAATTATATCCGATCACCTGTTTGACTACATTATCCCTTTCAGAAAAAGACAAATTATTAATTCTAGATGTTATTCTGGTGAGAGAGGTTGTCAACAATAGAGCGGTTTTGGAGAAAATTGGGTTGAGTCCCAACAGAATGAAAAATGTTATGAAAGAAGCTTCAGAGCTGTGCAGATTTATTTAGTTTCTTAGAATTAGATTCGATTAATCAAAATTAAAAAAAAATGAAAATCACTTGTATTGGTGGAGTTGGAACGGTTACAGGATCCAAAACTTTGGTTGAAAGCAACGGTGTACGTATTTTGATTGATTGTGGTCAATTTCAAGGTTTGAAACCACTGAGAGAATTAAATTGGGAGCCATTACCTATTTTACCTTCTACTATAGATTTTGTTTTATTGACCCACGGTCATTTGGATCATTGTGGTTGGTTGCCAAGGCTTGTCAATCAAGGATTTGATGGTAAAATATATTGTACAAGTCCTACCAAGGATGTTGCCAAATTGATTCTTTTGGATAGTGCCAAAATACAGGAAGAAGATGCCAGATTGGCCAATGAAGGAAAATATTCAAAACACGAAATTGCTGAGCCTCTTTACACAATTGCCCAAGCTGAAAAGGTTTTTCCGCATTTTAGGGTTATAAATCCAAACGAAAGTATTTCATTGGATGCCGAAATCGAAGCCGTTTTTACAAATGCTGGTCATATTTTGGGTGCCTGTACGGTTGAGCTTCGGCTTGAAAATAAAATTGTCGTTTTCTCTGGAGATATTGGCCGTGACAATGATGTGTTGATGTATCCGCCCACGAAACCCAAAAAAGCAGATTATGTTTTTCTCGAAAGTACTTATGGCAATAGATTGCATCCAGATGTAGATCCCAAATTAGAACTTGAAATGTATATAAATAATGCATTTCACAATGGAGGTACAGTTATAATTCCAAGTTTTGCTGTAGAACGTGTGCAAAGTGTAATGTACTTGATTTGGAAGCTGAAAGAAGAAAATAGAATTCCAAATATTCCTTATATTATTGACACTCCAATGGGAATAAGTATGCTGGAACTTTTTGCCAATAACAGAAAATGGCACCGTTTGCGTTCTGAAGAGTTTACGGCTATGTGTAAAATGTTTACTCTAATTACCGATTATCAAGAAACGATTGATACCATTTATAATAAACATCCCAAAGTTGTAATTGCTGCTAGTGGAATGGTTACGGGCGGCAGAGTTTTAAGTTATTTGGAGCGTTATATTGGATTGCCAGAAACAACAGTAATTATTATTGGTTATCAAGGCGAAGGTACTCGTGGCAGAAAATTATTGGAAGGGGCAACAGAGGTCAAAATCCATGGAAAATATTATGATGTAAAAGCCAAAATACTTGAAATAGATGGGTTGTCTGCACACGGTGATCAAAAAGACTTGGTCAATTGGCTTTCTGAGTTAGGCAGTATTGAAAAAGTTTTTTTGGTTCATGGAGAAAAGGAACCAGCGGATGAACTTAGAATAAAAATTCAAGAAAAGTACGGAATCGAATGTGTGATTCCTAGCATGGGCCAAGTATTTGAATTGTAGTTTTAACTTTTTTTAAAGTTTAACAAGAATTTGATTTATTCCTTATATAATAGTTTTAATTTTGCATTATGATTTTCAAAAAACAAATAAGCCTATTTCTTGCAGTCCTACTATTGGTTTCCAATGTTGGACTGGCTTTTAATGTGCATTATTGCGGAGGTGAATTGGCCTCTGTTTCTTTGAATTCCCCTTTGCCTTCATTTAAAAGTGAAAAAGGCTGTTGCGAAAAGTTAGTTTCTAAAAAAGACAGTTGCTGCAAAGACAAAAAAGTTGTTATCCAGAAAAAAACAGAAAGTAATGTTTTTAAATCATTTTCTTTCCTAATGGATTGTGCGTTCCTCATTCCAGAAACACATTCTTTTGTATTTACTGCTGTAGAAAATTTTAAAAACAATAAGACGCTTTCTTATTATTGTGATGCCAATGCACCGCCTCTTTTCAAGCTGTACAGCCAGTATATCCTTTACGATAAATTGTAATGTTTAATTAGAATTGAATCTGTTTTTTAAGGTTTGATATTTTTAATCATTATAATTTAAATTATGAAAACAAATATAACATTGGTTTTATTGCTCTTGTTTATTGGTTTTAGTTCCTATTCACAAGACACGTTGAGGGAAATTAAAGTCCAATCCAAACGCAAGAGTATTCAAAAATCATATACTGTTACAGGTAATACAAGCTTGATTACCAAAAAAGAATTACTCAAAGCAGCTTGTTGCAACTTAGCTGAAAGTTTTGAAACCAATCCGTCTATCGATGTCAATTTTTCTGATGCTTTGACCGGAACCAAGCAGATTAAAATATTGGGGTTGACAAGTCCCTACTTGATGATGACCCAAGAAAATGTACCTTCTGTTCGAGGGGCTTCGCAATCTTTTGGCCTTTCTTTTACTCCTGGGCCCTGGATTGAAAGCATTCAAGTTACCAAAGGAGCTGGAAGTGTAGTTAATGGGTTCGAAAGCATTTCGGGACAAATTAATACTGAATTGGTAAAGCCATTATCTGATGCACCGTTTTTATTTAATGCCTATGGTTCGTCTGATTCCCGTTTTGAATTGAATGCTAATTTTAATCAGAAACTATCAGACAAATGGGCCACCAGTTTATTGCTTCACGGAAATATGCGAAATTCCAAAATGGATAACAATGATGACGGTTTTCTAGACAATCCTTTGCAAAAACAAATTAATTTACTCAATCGCTATCAGTATTATAATGCCGAGACGGGTTGGGTTAGTTTTATTAATTTTCAATATATGAATGATTCAAAATTAATGGGACAATTGAGTTTTGATCAAGATACTGATAAAGGAACAACAAACTCTTGGGGTTCGGAAATTGACACCAAAAAGATTGATATTTCTACAAAAATTGGATATGTTTTTAAGGATATGCCGTATCAAAGTATTGGTTTTCAAAATGCCTTCTCCAGTTATGATCAAGATTCCTATTTTGGATTGAATGGGTACAACATCAAACAAAATAGTTTTTATTCGAATTTGATTTTTAATTCAATTATCAATAATGAAAGGAATAAGTTTGCTGCAGGATTGAATTTTACCTATGATACCTATTCAGAGTTCGTCAATACAACAGATTATAGCAGAATTGACAATACCTTTGGCGCTTTCTTTGAGTATACTTTTGACAATCAAGATGATTTTAGTTTGATTCTAGGAGGTAGGGTTGATTCTGGAAATCGTTTGGGGGTTTTTGTTACTCCAAGAATACACATGAGATACAATCCTTGGGAAAAAGGTGTTTTGAGAGTTTCTGCTGGTAGAGGAAAACGTCCTGCCAATATTTTTGCCGAAAATCAAAATTTGTTTGCCAGTTCCAGAACCTTCGATGTTGTAAATTCGGGAGGGAAATTGTATGGGTTGGATCCTGAAATTGCTTGGAATTATGGACTGAGTTTTATGCAAGGATTTAAGTTGTTTAATAGAAATGGAGATGTAACCATTGATTTTTACAGAACCAATTTCCAGAATCAGGTTGTGGTCGATGTAATGCAAAGTCCACAGCAAGTGATTTTTCATAATTTAGACGGTGTTTCATTTGCTAATAGCTTTCAATTGGAATTCAATTACGAATTAGCAAAACATTTGGAATTGCGTTCTGCGTATAAATACTATGATATCAAAACCGATTATTTATCGGGAAAATACCAAAGACCCTTGCAGGCAGCACATCGTTTTTTTGGAAATCTAGGTTACGAAACGAATGTTCAAGATAAGGGACAGCAATGGAAATTTGATTTTACCTACAATTGGATTGGGGAGCAGCAATTGCCTTATACAGCATCCAATCCTGTTGAGTACCAACTTCCTGAAAATTCACCTTCTTATTCTTTGATGAATGCTCAAATCACAAAGGTTTTTTCAAAGACTTTTGAGGTGTATGTGGGAGGGGAGAATATCGGAAATTATACTCAAAATCCAGCAATAGTAGATACACAAAACCCTTTTGGCCCTTATTTTGATGCTACAATTTTGTATGCACCCGTTTTTGGGCAGATGTACTATGCAGGATTACGATTTAAAATAAAATAATTACAATATCAATATCAATAACAATGTCAATTTCAAAAATCAATGTCAACTTTTAATACTAAAAAAATGAAATCAATAAAACTAGAATTTAGAAATTACTTCAATAGCAATATGATTAAGAATGTATTTTTAATTTTGCTAATGACTGTTTTGGGGTTTTCTGCTCAAGGCCAAGAAAATAAAAATAAAAACGCCAAATATACTACTGAAATAAATGGAAACTGTGAACAATGTCAGAAGCGAATTCAAAAAGCTGCATTTTCGGTGCCCGGAGTTAAATCAGCATCGTGGAATATTGAAACGCACCAATTGAGTGTTATTATAAATGAAGAGAAATGTACTTTATTAGATGTAAAAAAAGCTATTGCAAATGTTGGACATGACGCGGATGAAGTAAAATCAACAAAAGAAGTTTATGACAACCTTCATGGTTGTTGCCAATATGAAAGGCTGTAATTGTATAAAAAAAGTTAAGTTTAACTGCTTAATTATTTTTGATGATTAATGTAAAAGCATCAATAAATGTAATGTTAATTGATGCTTTTTATAGTTTTTAAATCGTTAATAAAACTTTAAAGTGAAATAATAAATTGTGGTTCACCTAAATAATCCTTACTTTCACATCCTAAATAAAAATAAAATTTTATGAGTAACTTTGATTGGACCCAATTAGTAAATCCCGAATTTTACATTACTTTTTCAATCGGTGGCATTCAACTGGGTTTGTATATCGTTTTATTCATAGTATTTGCAGAAACAGGTCTTTTTGCTGGCTTCTTCCTTCCTGGAGATAGTTTGCTTTTTCTAGCTGGAATTTACAGTCGTGATCTTGTTCAAAACATTTTATACATACCAAGTGATTTTATAAATCTAGTTTTACTATCAACACTTGTTGCTTTTTCGGGTGTGCTTGGTAATATGGTTGGTTATTGGTTTGGTGCCAAAAGTGGGTATTATTTGTACAATAGAAAAGATACTTTCTTGTTTAAGAAAAAATATTTGCTTCAATCCAAAGAATTTTTTGAAAAACACGGAGGAAAAGCCATAATTTATGCAAGGTTTTTACCAATCGTCAGAACATTTGCACCGATAGTTGCTGGTATTGGAACAATGGACAAAAAGAAATTCATGTTCTACAATATATTGAGTTCTTTTTTATGGTCTTTTATTTTAATTTTTTCGGGACATTATTTGTATGGAATGTTTTTAGAGATGGGAATTGATCTAAAAGAGCATATAGAGAAAATTGTTATTGGAATTATCTTGATTTCAACATTTCCGGTTTTTCTAAAATTAATTAAGAAAAAAGTGGTTGCTAAATAAAAAATATTAAAATAAATGAACCGTTTTGCTTTAAACACAAGACGGTTTTTTTATGCAAAATTGTTTGAAAGTATAATACCATTTAGACTATAAATTTACCTTTATAAAATAATCTAGTTCTACGTCTGTTCGAGTGTTTCGTTAAAAAATGCGATAGCTTTTTTTAATGAAATGTATCGAGAACCCTCACCTAGTAGGCTTCTCGATACAATTTAGAATGGTAAAGCTCTCGCATTACTATTCTAAATCACTCGAAGAGACGTTGCTTTTTTATTGCAGTAAAATCAAAGGTTAAATGGTATAACAGGTCAATTAATTATTTTGGCTAATTATAAAGTCTACAAAGCATTCAATTTTTAATAGTAAAGCATATAAAAATCCGTCAAGAACGAATTCAAGACGGATTTAGATTGTGAAAAGATCTTAGTGCTAAAATCTTATTACTTGGATATTACATCATTCCTGGCATACCGCCACCCATGTGGCCACCACCTGCATTTTCTTCTTTAATATCTATCAATGCACATTCAGTAGTTAATATCATTCCTGCTACCGAAGCTGCATTTTCCAATGCAATACGAGTTACTTTTTTAGGATCGATAATTCCTGCTTTCAACATATCTACGTATTCGTCAGTTTTGGCATTGTATCCATAATCACCAGTACCTTCAGAAACTTTTGCTACTACTACAGAACCTTCAAGACCAGCATTCTCAACAATAGTTCTCAATGGAGATTCTACTGCACGAGATATAATTTGGATTCCTGTTTTCTCATCTGCATTGTCAGCAACAATAGTGCTAAGTGCATTTTTTGCTCTTAACAAAGCTACTCCACCACCAGCAACAATTCCTTCTTCAACAGCAGCACGAGTCGCGTGAAGTGCATCGTCAACACGGTCTTTTTTCTCTTTCATTTCTACTTCAGAAGCAGCACCAACATAAAGAACAGCAACACCACCAGCTAATTTAGCCAAACGTTCTTGCAATTTTTCTTTGTCATAGTCAGAAGTTGTAGCTTCCATTTGACCTTTAATTTGGTTCACACGATTCTTGATCATGTCAGCTTCGCCAGCACCACTTACAATAGTAGTGTTGTCTTTGTCAATAGTTACTCTTTTTGCAGTTCCTAGCATTTCTAGAGTAGTGTTTTCTAAAGTGTATCCTCTTTCTTCAGAAATTACAGTTCCGCCTGTTAAGATAGCGATATCTTCCAACATTGCTTTTCTTCTGTCTCCAAAACCAGGAGCTTTTACAGCTGCGATTTTCAAGGCACCGCGCAATTTGTTTACTACCAAAGTAGATAATGCTTCACCATCAACATCTTCAGCAATAATCAATAATGGTTTTCCAGTTTGAGCAATTGGCTCTAATACTGGTAATAATTCTTTTAAAGAAGAAACTTTTTTGTCATACAAAAGGATGTATGGACTTTCAAGTTCTGCTTCCATTTTTTCTGGATTGGTTACAAAGTATGGAGAAAGATATCCTCTGTCAAATTGCATTCCTTCCACAACATCAACATACGTATCTGTTCCTTTGGCTTCTTCAACAGTAATTACACCTTCTTTACCTACTTTTGCGAAAGCATTAGCGATTAGTTCACCAATAACTTCATCATTATTAGCAGAGATAGAAGCAATTTGTTTGATTTTTTCAGAATCACTTCCTACCACTTTGGCTTGTTTAGCAAGGTCAGCAACAATAGCTTCAACAGCTTTGTCGATACCGCGTTTCAAGTCCATAGGATTTGCTCCAGCCGCAACGTTTTTCAAACCTTCTTTTACTATTGCTTGAGCCAAAACGGTTGCAGTTGTAGTTCCGTCTCCTGCCAAATCGTTGGTTTTTGAGGCTACTTCTTTTACCATTTGAGCACCCATATTTTCCAATGGATCTTTTAATTCAATTTCTTTGGCTACAGTAACACCATCTTTTGTTACGTTTGGTCCACCAAAAGATTTTCCAATAATTACGTTACGACCTTTTGGTCCAAGGGTTACTTTTACAGCATTTGCTAATGCATCAACTCCACGTTTTAATCCGTCACGTGCTTCAATATCAAATTTTATATCTTTTGCCATTACTTTTTTTAGTTTAAAATTGTTTAAAGTTTAAATGTTTAATGTTGTTCAATGAGAACCAGAAAACTTTAGTCTTAATACTTAATTCTTAGGTCTTAATGCTTTTCTTAAATTATTGCAAGGATATCGTCCTCACGCATTATTAGGTAATCTTTTCCTTCTAATTTTAATTCTGTTCCGGCATATTTTCCATAAAGTACAGAATCGCCAATTTTTACTGTCATAGTGTGGTCTTTTGTTCCGTTTCCTACTGCAACTACAGTTCCTTTTTGAGGTTTTTCTTTGGCAGTATCTGGAATAAAAATACCCGATGCTGTTTTGGTTTCTGCAGCTACCGGTTCAATAAGTACTCTATCCGAAAGTGGTTTAATGTTTAAACTCATGATTTTATATTTATGTTATTTTTTATATAATTATGATTTCAGAAATTGTGCCATACTTTATAAACTGACATTATTTCTTATAAAAAATGCCAGCTTTGACAGGCTGGCATTTATTGTATTTATGTAAAATAAATTATTTTGCTGGAGTTGCAGGTGCATTCTGTGCAGGTGCATTTTGAACTGGAGCTGTTGTTGGTGCTGCAGATTCTGTTTTGTCAATAATTTTAGAATCAGAATCACTCAAAGTTCCTGTGAAACTCAATCCTGAAAGTAATATTAATGCAATTAATACAGTAGCCAATGTCCAAGTACTTTTGTCTAAAAAATCAGTCGTTTTTTGAACACCACCTAACATTTGAGAACCACTTATTGTAGAAGATAAACCACCACCTTTAGGGTTTTGAACCATAATTACTACGATCAATAGAAAACATACTATTGTAATTAAAACTAAAAAAATTGAAAACATACTATTTATTATTAATTGTTATTTTGTTGTACTATTTTAATATCCTTTATACGGTCTGCAAAGAAACTACTTTTTTCTGGATATTTCAAAATTAATATTTCATAAGCTTGTATAGCTTTTTGATATTTTTTTTGTTCCAAATACACTTTTGCCAAAGTCTCTGTCATTAAATAAGAATTGTCATCCTTGTTGAGGTCAATATTTGGAGAAAAGACAACGCCTGGTTTTATAGGTGGGATCTTTGGACTGGTTTCTATAAACTTATCTATTAATTCAGCCTTTTTCTTTTTATCCTCGTCAATGATAGGTTTTGTTGCCATACTTGCGTTTTCTATTGTTGTGTCTCGAATTATAGGTTGTATCCGCGAAATTTGGAGCCATTGATGAAAAGAATGGGTTTCTTCTTTTGAAAATTCTAATGGTTTTCCTAGCTCTAATTTGTTTTCTACTTCAAAAGTTTCTTCTATTCTTTGTTCAGGTGTTGCTTCTTTTATAGAATTCAGTATCGATTGTTCAACATTTTTATCGATTTCTAATTTTTCAAATACAACGGTTTGTAAATCTTCTGGATTTAATGTCGATTCTTTAATTGAAGTTAGAATGGATTGCTCCAAAGCCGTATTTGTATTTTTTGGAGTTACGTCTTTAACTACAACTTGACTATCAACAACTGTAATATTGAGGAGTTCTTGTATTTTTTTGTCGTATGTCTTTTTTTGAATAGCAATAAAGGACTCGGATGTGATAAAATCAAATAGTACACTTCTATCTGTAGTATGAGCAGCAGTGATTTTTAAAGCAAAGTTGTATTTATAGCTATTTTGATTGTAAAGCCCTTTGAGACGTAAAGCTCTTGCACTTTGAAAAAATGGAAATTCATCCAATACTTTTTCTAAAGATAAAGTCTGAGCTTCGTTGATTTCTTCAGGTTGGTTTAATAAATAATTATAACTACTAATGTTCATTTGTTTTTGTATTCTGTATTTGTGTATTCCGCTTTTTTGATTATTAAAGGATTCTATATATAATGTGTAAATTTTTCAGTTTACCATTTGGCTAGCGATTCATTAAAAATATCCTGTGTAATTCTTTCAAAAATCTCTTTAAAAGCAGCATCTTTTATTGTTCCTGTTAATTGTTGATTCGCTGGATAGTCATAATAAAATTCAAAGTTTTTTTCGAAATCATCAGCTTCTTTCTTTTTGTTGGTGAATCGAACATTTATTCTAATCATTAAACGGTTTTGCGAAGCTTGTTGATCTGCTGTTGCAGTCATCGGACTGATTCTATAATCTGTTATTTCACCTTCATAGGTTAAGTCGGCTCCATTTTTTACTAATTGCAAATTGGTTTGACCTTGAATCAAATCCTGTAATGTAAGTGTAAAAGTTCTATCGATTCCGGGTTCAATCAATTCGGCATTGTTTTGAAAAAAGTTTACTTGATACGTTTTGGCGTCAATTTTGCCAGTTCCTGTGAAATTATAAACAGAACAACCACTTATAGTAAAAAGTAAAATTATAAATAAAAAAGGATGTATTTTTTTCATAGGGAACAGGGTAAATTGCAATTATATAATTCCAGATATTGCGGAAATTTATAATTATTTTCAAATATATGAATTTTCAAATTTGGAATTTGGAATTTTATTCTTTGTTATAAATCAAATTGTTTTATTTTTCGATATAAAGTACGCTCGGAAATACCTAGTTCATCTGCGGCTGCTTTCCTTTTTCCTTTATTTTTTTCTAATGATTTTTTAATCATTTCGATTTCTTTTTGTTCAAGCCTTAAGACTTCTTCCTCTTCAATGGTTTCTGCCAAAAGATAGTTGTTATTGTCTTGCTCTTCGTATTCTTGCTCTTCGTTTTGATTCGATAAGTAAGTGTTTCTAGGTTCTTCTTCAAAATCTATTTCACTGTCATCTTCTTTGGCTCCGTATATTTTTTTAATCAGCGATTTGTTGGTTTCTTGAACTTTCGAGCTACCATTTTGCATTAATTCTAATGTGAGTTTTTTTAAATCATGCAAATCACTTTTCATGTCAAAAAGAACTTTGTACAAAATTTCTCTTTCGGTATTAAAATCGGAGTCGTTTTTTTTATCTTTTATTACAGATGGTAAATTACTGCCTTCAGTAGGTAAATAGGTTTGTAATGTAGTAGCTGTAATATCTCTATTGGTTTCCAATACCGAAATTTGTTCAGCAACATTTCGCAATTGTCGAATGTTACCGCTCCAACGAAATTTTTGCAACAATAAAATAGCATTATCATCAAGCTTCAAAGGAGGCATTTTGTATTTATTGGCAAAATCGGCAACAAACTTTCTAAATAGTAAATGGATGTCTTCTTTTCGTTCTCGTAGAGGAGGCAAAGTAATGTCTACGGTACTCAAACGATAATACAAGTCTTCACGGAATTTTCCTTTTTCAATAGCTTTGAATAAATTAACATTCGTTGCTGCTACGATTCGGACATTTGTTTTTTGAACTTGTGATGAACCCACTTTTATGAACTCTCCATTTTCTAGAACACGCAACAAACGTACTTGTGTAGTTAATGGTAATTCACCCACTTCATCAAGGAAAATCGTACCGCCATTGGCTACTTCAAAATACCCTTCACGTGTGCTAGTTGCACCTGTAAAAGCTCCTTTTTCGTGTCCAAAAAGCTCACTGTCAATGGTTCCTTCTGGTATGGCACCACAGTTTACGGCAATGTATTTTCCGTGTTTTCGGTGTGATAAGGAATGTATAATCTTTGGGATATTTTCTTTACCCACACCGCTTTCACCAGCCACCAAAACCGAAATATCGGTAGGGGCAACCTGAATGGCTTTTTCTATCGCGCGATTGAGCTTTGGGTCATTCCCAATAATCTCAAAACGCTGTTTTATTGATTGTACTGTATCCATTTTCTTTTAGTCTTTTTAGTTTAAGGTTTACTGTTTCAAGTTGCCAAGCAAACTTTAAATCTAAACTTTCAAACTTTATTTTTTTAATGAAATATTAGTATTCTACTATTGAGGTTTTGTTGACGTATCTTTTTTAATAGCTGTTTTTTCAACTTTGTGTTTTGGAAAATAGGTTCTAATGACATAGAATGTGCTTCCAAAAGCAACGATAAAAGTTATTAAAGCGATAAGTATATGTTTTTTGTTCATTGTGTTTTAGTTTTTTAACCACAAATTACACAAATTTTCACAAATTCGTGTTTTATGTGTTAATGAGTCTTTTGTGAACTAATGATTTATTTTGAAAATTAGCGATTATTCCAACTGGAGTGTCCGCTAGTTTCATGTAATTTAATGTTTGTGCCAGATGGTCATTATTTATTTCTTTTATTGATTTTACTTCGAGAATAATATCAGAATAAACTATAAAATCGGCGTAAAATTTATGAGGCAAAATAATCCCTTTGTATTCTACCGTGAATTCTTTCTCTCTTTTATATGGGATATTGTGATTTTTAAATTCTATTTCTAATGCATCTTTATAAACTATCTCAAGTAAACCTGGTCCTAATATTCGATGTACTTCCATACAAAGGCCAACGATTTCGTAGTTTTCATTTTTCTTATAATAAAAGTCATTAGTGTCACTCATATTTATTGAATAAATTTAATTTGTGAAAATTCGTGTAATTTGTGGTTAAAAAAATCAGTTCATACTTGAATATCCAACCGCTTCTCCTTTCAGAGTTCCTGAAGTACAAGATGTGATTTTTACATTTACAAAATCTCCAATCTTATAATCCTCTTTCGGAAAAACTACTGTTGTACTCTGTGAATTTCTACCCGAATACTCCTCAGTTGATTTTTTCGAAACTTTTTCTACTAAAACTTCCACTGTTTTACCAATATATTCCTCAGAACGCAACCAAGCGTGTTTTTGTTGTAAATCCACTATCTCCTGCAACCTTCTTGCTTTGGTAGTTTCAGGAACATCATCTTCCATTTTTCTTCCCGCTAAAGTTCCCGGACGTTCGGAATAGCTGTACATATAACCAAAATTATATTTCACATATTCCATTAAACTCAAAGTATCTTGATGATCTTCTTCGGTTTCTGTTGGAAAACCCGAAATCATATCTTGCGAAATGGCTCCCTCCGGAATGATAGAACGTATTTTGTCAATCAAAGCCATGTATTCTTCTCGGGTATGCAAACGATTCATTTCTTTTAAGATTCGATTGCTTCCTGATTGTACTGGTAAGTGAATGTGTTTGCAAATGTTAGGATATTTGGCAATAACGTGCAAAATGCTTTCGTGCATATCCTGTGGATTTGAAGTCGAAAAACGAATGCGCATTTTTGGAAAACCAACCGCTACCATTTCCAGTAATTGGTCAAAATCTACTGCTGTTGCTTTTTGCATATCAGTTGCATTGACGAAATCCTTTTTCAAACCACCACCGTACCATAAATAACTATCTACATTTTGACCAAGAAGTGTGATTTCTTTAAATCCTTTGCTCCATAAATCCTGAATTTCGTTCATGATACTTTGTGGCTCACGGCTACGCTCACGCCCACGGGTAAAAGGCACCACGCAAAACGTACACATATTGTCGCAACCTCTTGTGATAGAAACGAGTGCTGTAATTCCGTTACTCATCAATCGAACCGGCGAAATATCACCGTATGTTTCTTCTTTCGACAATATCACATTGATGGCATCACGTCCTTCTTCAACCTCACTCAACAAATTCGGCAAATCTTTGTAGGCATCAGGTCCTACTACAAGGTCTACAATTTTCTCTTCGTCAAGAAATTTTTCTTTCAAACGCTCCGCCATACAGCCTAGAACGCCCACTTTCATCTTCGGGTTAATTCGTTTTACGGCATTGTATTTCTCCAGACGTTTGCGTATCGTTTGTTCGGCTTTGTCCCGAATCGAACAAGTATTTACCAAAACCAAGTCGGCTTCTTCCAAAATAGAAGTAGTGTTGTATCCACCATCGGATAATATAGACGCCACAATCTCGCTATCCGAAAAATTCATCGCACAGCCATAGCTTTCTATAAAAAGTTTTTTGGTGTTCTCTGGTTTATGTTCTAGAACAAGGCTATTTCCTTGTTTGCTTTCTTCAATTATCTTTTCCATTGGGTATTTTCAAAGCGCAAAGATAAGGCAAATACAAGTATTATGACAAGATGTCAGCCGAAGAATTAACAAAATTTAAAGGATTTTAGAATGAAGATTAATTCCGATAATTATCGGGACTGATTTAAGATTTAGTAAGACTAATTTAAAAGCGACTTATTCGATTATTATCGTCGATTTTTACTTCTAAAATCGTTAATCTAAAATCAAATATCTGAAATCATTACGGAGCTATTTCCCGCTTTCCGTTACAAGTCCTCGCAAAAAAAGCAAAGTTTCCAAAGTTCCAGAAAGAGCTTCCTTGGTCGCTTTTCTAGAACAGGAAACGTTTGCTTTTTTTGCTCCGGGCTTTTCACTTCAATCGGGGCTAGGGCTTTCGTTTTTAGAATTGTATTTTGTGGAATTGAATCTCCTTCAAGGTTTTTTTGGACGTTGTAGGTATACAGCATTTTTTTTTAAACTAATAATCCCTTCTCCTTTTTATAAAACCCTAAACTCTTTCAACAAAAAACCATTGGCAACGGTTTTAAATACGGCCAATTGATTCTGAATCCAGTTTTCATCATGTTCTAATTCTTTCGCCAGTAAACGGGCTACTTTATCAGCACAAGCAATTGCTGCACGCGCGTCCAAAAACAACAACCGAACACGTCTCGCCAAAACATCTTCAACCGTCATAGCCATTTCTTCTCGAATGGCCCAAACCACTTCCGCTAAAGTATAATTGTAATCTGGGTGTAGTTTCTCCCTAAGTTTAGGCTCGTTTTCTTGTAATTGAAGAATGGCTTTACTATCCGTTCCGTAAATAAATAAGTGATTTTCAAAATCTGCTGTGATGTTTTTCTTGTTTCCATGAATAGACAAATGTTCGGTGACACATTTGTTTGGTGTAAGTTTATGTACTGTAATAGCTCTGTCGACGATATCTTCTGCAATTTTCCGGTAAGTTGTCCATTTCCCGCCGGTGATGGTGATTAGTCCAGTTTGGGAAACAATTATTTTATGGCTTCTGGAAACTTCCTTGGTGCTTTGTCCTTTTTTTTCGGGTGCTGCCAAAGGTCTTAAACCTGCAAAAACCGAAAGAACATCTGCTCGTGTTGGATTTTTTGTCAAATATCTCTTCGCTGTTTCTAGTACAAATTCAATTTCTTCTTCAAGAGCAATGGGTTCAATTTCTGATTTTTTGACCAAAGTATCGGTAGTACCAACTACAATTTTATCGTGCCACGGAACTGCAAAAAGTACTCTTCCATCACTCGTTTTCGGAATCATTAATGCGCAATCACCTGGCAAAAAAGATTTGTCAAATACTAAGTGGATGCCTTGGCTTGGAACGATGTATTTTTTGTAAACGGTATCGTTCATCTTCATGATGGCATTGGTAAATACTCCCGTTGCATTAATCACGGCTCTGCCTTGTAATGTATATTCTTCTCCTGATTCTTGATCGATTGCTATGACGCCCGTAATTTGGTTTTTGTCGTCCTTTAGTAATTGTGTAACTTTTAAGTAATTGAGTATGCAAGCTCCTTTTTCTGATGCAGTTTGTGCAAGGTTAATCGCCAATCGGGAGTCATCAAACTGCCCATCATGATACAGTACACCACTTTGTAATCCTTTTGGATTAATGGTCGGTATAAATCCCAATGTTCTTTTTTTTGACAAATAAATAGAACTTCCAAGGCTTAATTTTCCGGCTAATAAGTCATAAATTTTCAATCCAAAAGTATAAAAATAACCACCCCACCAATTATAGTTTGGAATTATGAAGGATTCGTTTTTAACTAAATGTCCCGTATTCTTTTCCATCAATCCTCTTTCTTTCAGCGCTTCGATGACAAGGGCAATGTTTCCTTGTCCTAAATAACGAACTCCGCCATGGACCAATTTCGTGCTTCGACTCGAAGTCCCTTTTGCAAAATCTACAGCCTCCAAAAGAATAGTTTTAAAGCCTCTGCTGGCTGCGTCAATAGCTATTCCAAGTCCACTGGCACCACCACCAATTATGATGATGTCCCAATTTTGATTGTTTTTAATTTTATCTATTTGTTCAATTCTATTCATGAATGGTTCTGAAGTATTTGACCTAGGCATTTGTAGTAAATTTAACTAATTAATCAAATGCATTTGTTTTTTTTCTAAAATAATTTTAGGTGTATAATTATCTATTTTTAGTTAATACTCGTATTTTAATTGAAAGTGGGTATCATTAGTTCTTCTGTGCTAATAACTATAACTTTTGTTATGATTATTTTATACCTATATATAAGGTTAACTTGTTGGGTAATTTTATTTAAATAAAAAGGGACTACTTTGACATATAATTATGACTAATGATTAAAGAATGAATTGAAATAGTACTATTTTCCTAACAGATAGTATGTGTAAAAAGAGAAATATCTATTAAATCCTTTGTAGATACTGTAGGTTTTATGTTTCTACAAAATAGTACATCCAAAAAGTAAGGTTTAATTAATTGATGTATTTTGTTGTCAAAAAGTATTTTTTTTGTTTCCTGTATCTCTTTTTGTTTTGATTCATCTTGAAATAGTCAGATGCAAAAGTTCATACTTATGCTTTTAGAAAAGTCCGTTTACCGATATAAAGTGTTTTTAAAATCAATGAAAGGCTGATATTTAAAAAAAAAAATTACTTTTGCGTTTCAAACAAAAGCAACATGGCAAAGAATTTAGTGATAGTTGAGTCCCCAGCAAAGGCAAAAACAATCGAAAAATTTCTAGGAAGTGAGTATCAAGTAGAGTCAAGTTATGGACATATTGCTGACTTACCTTCAAAAGAAATAGGTGTAGATGTAGAAAATGGGTTTAAACCCAAATACGAAGTTTCATCCGATAAAAAAGCTTTAGTATCCAAATTAAAAACTTTAGCCAAAAATGCCGATATGGTTTGGTTAGCAAGTGATGAGGATCGCGAGGGTGAAGCTATTTCTTGGCATCTTGCCGAAGAGCTTAAATTAAAAAAAGAAAAAACAAAACGTATTGTTTTTCACGAAATTACAAAAACAGCTATTCTTAAAGCAATTGATAATCCCCGTGAAATTGATTATAATTTAGTAAATGCGCAACAAGCTCGTCGTGTTTTAGATCGATTAGTTGGTTATGAATTATCACCTGTTCTTTGGAGAAAAATAAAAGGCGGATTGTCTGCAGGTCGTGTGCAATCGGTTTCGGTTCGTTTAATTGTTGAAAGAGAACGCGAAATTCAAAACTTTAATGCAATTGCAACTTATTCTGTTGTTGCTGAGTTTACAAATGAATCTGGAAAAACTTTCAAAGCAAAACTTCCTAAAAATTTCAATACAAAAAAAGAAGCCGAAGATTTTTTAAATAATAATATTGGCTCTATTTATAAGGTAGCAGATTTAGAAACTAAACCTACCAAAAAATCACCTACTGGGCCATTTACAACTTCGACATTGCAACAAGAAGCCGCTAGGAAATTGTATTTGCCAGTTGGAATCACAATGCAATTAGCACAACGCTTATACGAAGCTGGACTTATTACTTATATGAGAACGGATAGTGTAAATTTGTCAAAAGACGCTATGGATGCTGCACAAGCAGAGATTGTTAAATCTTATGGAAAGGAATTTTCATATCCTAGAACTTTTGTCAATAAAAGCAAAGGAGCTCAAGAAGCTCACGAAGCTATTCGTCCAACCGATATGTCACGCCATACCGTAGATATCGACAGGGATCAAGCTAGATTGTATGATTTAATTTGGAAAAGAACTCTTGCTTCTCAAATGAGTGATGCCAAATTAGAGCGTACTAATGTAAAAATTGAAGCCAATAATCATGGAGAAGTTTTTACAGCTTCTGGAGAAGTATTACTTTTCGAAGGGTTTTTAAAGGTCTATCTGGAAGGTCACGATGATGATGAAGAAGAGCAAGAAGGAATGTTGCCTGCCATGAAAGTGAATGAAAAGCTGCAAAATAATTTTATTACAGCAACCGAAAGATATTCACGTGCTGCGGCAAGATATACAGAAGCTTCTTTAGTGAAAAAATTAGAAGAATTAGGTATTGGTCGTCCTTCTACTTATGCACCAACGATTTCTACTATTATCAATAGAAATTATGTCGAAAAAGGAAATCTAGACGGTCAAGAGAGAAATTATACACAACTTATTTTGCAATCTGGTAAAGTAGGAGAGAAGTTACTTAAAGAAAACACAGGTTCTGATAAAGGAAAATTAGTACCAACAGATATTGGTACAATTGTTACGGATTTCTTAGTTAAAAATTTTGGAAATATCTTAGATTATAATTTTACGGCAAAAGTTGAACAAGATTTTGATGAAATAGCCGAAGGAAATATTGAGTGGACAAAGATGATGCAGGAGTTCTACGATCAATTTCATCCTACGGTAAAAGATGTAGAGTTAAATGCAGAAAGAGAGAGTGGAGAACGAATTTTGGGAACTGATCCTGTTTCTGGAAAACCAGTATCGGTTCGTTTAGGAAAATTTGGGCCAATGGCTCAGATTGGTGCTGCAGATGACGAAGAGAAGAAATTCGCGAGTTTAATGTCCGAACAAAACATTGGGAATATTACTTTAGAAGAAACGCTGAAATTATTTTTACTTCCAAAAAATTTGGGTATATATAATGGAGAAGAAGTTGAGGTAAGTAATGGTCGTTATGGTCCTTATGTTCGTCATGGTGCTGTATTTATTTCTTTACCAAGAGGAGAAGATCCTTTGGATGTCTCAATAGAAAGAGCTCAAGTGTTAATTGATGAAAAAGCGATTGCAGATGCTCCAATTGCTATATATAAAGGAGAAGGTGTTCAAAAAGGAACAGGTCGTTTTGGACCATTTATCAAATGGAACGGAATTTTCATTAACGTAAGCAAAAAATATGATTTTGATAATTTATCACAATCAGATGTTGAAGCTTTAATTGAAGACAAGTTGCAGAAAAACATTGATAAAGTTTTGCATAACTGGGTTGAAGAAGGAATATTGGTCGAAAAAGCACGTTGGGGTCGTTCTGTTATAACCAAAGGGAAAATTAAAATTGAGTTAAGCAAAGATGTAGATGCTTCAAAATTGACTTTGGCAGAAGTACAAGAAATGATTGCCAAGAAAACTCCAGTCAAAAAAGTAGCAGCAAAAAAAGCAACTACTAAAAAAGCGGTTGCTACTAAGAAACCAGCAGTTAAAAAAGTTGTAGCTAAAAAGAAATAGTCTAATTCCGATTGCTCTTCCTTGCCTTTTTGCGGAGGTCCCGATTCAATCTGGAGGAGTAGGAAAAAAAAGTAAAAAATGGAGTTTGATTTTTTGGAACCCTTAAATAAAGAATTTATCGATTATATTTCAGGCTTGTCTTCTCAACATTTGGGTAGTAAGCTGGTATTGCATACAAGCGAGGAATTTCCAAATTTAGATAAAATTGACATTGCCATAATAGGTGTTATTGAAAATAGGGGAAGTGCTACTAATGTTAATAAAGTAGATCTTAAGGCTATCCGAGAAGAATTTTACGGTATGTTTCCTGGAAATTGGAATGCATCAATTGCAGATTTAGGAGATATTCTATCTGGAAACACAAAAGAAGATACTTTTTTTGCTTTAAAAAAAATAGCTTCAAGTTTAATAAAAAGAAAAATAATACCAATAGTTATTGGGGGTTCTCAAGATTTGACTTATGCGCTTTATAGGGCTTACGATGATTTGGAACAAATGGTCAATTTGGTAGCAATTGATAACAAGTTTGATTTTGGTAAAGAAAACGAATCAATTAGCGCTGGTTCTTTTTTGACAAAGATTATTATAGATGAGCCTAATAATCTATTTAATTTTTGTAATATTGGTTTTCAAACCTATTATAATGCTCAGGAAGAGATCGATTTGATTGAAAAATTATTTTTTGATGCTTATCGATTGGGAGAAGTTTCAAACAATATTTCAATTACTGAACCGGTTTTTAGAGATGCAGATGTTGTTAGTTTAGATTTAAATGCAATTAAATCTTCAGATTCTGGAAATTTTGTAGATTTTCAGCCCAATGGATTTAATGGTAAAGAAATTTGTTCATTAGCTAGGTATGCAGGAATAAGTGATAAAGTAAGTTCATTTGGAATTTTTAATCACAATAATTCTAAACAAGAGGCAGTTATAGTTTCTCAATTAATTTGGTATTTTATAGAAGGGTTTCATTATAGATCAAATGAATACCCTTTTGGGAGTAGAGAAAATTATTTAAAATACATAGTTCCTTTAGAAGAAGAGGATCTTGTTTTTTATAAAAGTGATAAAACAGAAAGATGGTGGATAGAAATACCATTTATTTCGAGTTTCAACAATAAGTTGAAGAAAAATACGTTATTACCGTGTTCGTATGAAGAATATTTAGCTGCTTGTAATCAAGAGATGCCTGAAAGATGGTGGAAAGTGCAAAGAAAGAACGTGATTTAGAAACAATTGTCTTTCAGTAACTTGATTATTATTCATTAAATTTGTTAATTTTATGAAAATTTTAATATTATTTCCGATATACTTACAAATATTTTAAAAATCTGTTTTTTGTCGTATAATTTCGCCTCTTTATCGGTAAATTATTTTTTTTTAAATTTTTTTAATATACATTTGACCAAATAATTAAGGGCTATAAAAGTATTGTTTTGTATATAAAAAATAAATAGTTTTGTGGTCTGAATAATAATGAATAGATAACCCCAATTTTTATGAAGAATTTCATTGCGATAACGGCAATTTTAACAGTGTTGATTAGCTGTGGTAGATCAAGCGACAAAGGTGAGTTGGTTGGTGTAAAAGGAGCAAAATGGCATCCAGAAAAACCTTATGGAATGACATTGGTTCCCGGGGGATCATATATAATGGGGAAATCAGATGATGATTTGGCCAATATTGGTGATGCGCCTACAAAAACAGTAACTGTTAGGTCTTTTTATATGGACGAAACAGAGATTACAAATAGCGAATACCGTCAATTTGTTGAATGGGTAAAAGATTCAACTATTCGTTTTCGTTTAGCAATTTTGGCAGAAGATAGCGGTCAAGGTGTTGCAAGTGATGGAAAAGGGAAATCCAAAAATTCAGGAAGTATAGCTGATTATACTTTTAAGAATTCTGATCCGGAAAAAATGACTGCTTACGATAAATACATGTATGATAACTATTATAGTATTGGTACTGACAAAGATCCTAATGCATACAAAAGATTAAATAGAAAAGCAAAGCTAGTTAAGGATACCAAAAAATATCCAGATGAGTTTTATACAGAAGTAATGGATTCAATGTATTTGCCATTAGAAGCATCATACAATGGGTTGAGAACTATGGACGTAAACAAATTGAAATTCCGTTATACATGGATGGATATTCAAGCTGCTGCTAAAGCCAAAGTTGGTAAAAGACAAGACTTCATTCGTACTGAAGAAGTTAAGGTTTATCCAGATACAACTGTATGGATAAAAGATTTTGCATATTCGTATAATGAGCCAATGCATAATGATTATTTTTGGCACAAAGCTTATGGGGAATATCCAGTTGTAGGTGTTACTTGGAGTCAAGCCAAAGCATTCTGCGAATGGAGAACTTTGAATAAAAATAGTTATATAAAATCTAAAAAGAATCATGTTGATAATGTGAATGCTTTTAGATTACCTTCCGAAGCAGAGTGGGAATACGCTGCTAGAGGTGGTTTAGAGTCTGCAACTTTTCCTTGGGGAGGACCTTATACTAAAAGTGATAGAGGTTGTTTCTTAGCAAACTTCAAACCCAACAGAGGTGATTATGCTGCAGATCAAGCATTGTATACTGTAGAGGCTAAATCTTATGAAACTAACGGATACAACTTATACAATATGGCAGGTAATGTATCAGAATGGACAGATTCAGCTTATGATGCTAATTCTTATGATTTTGTTTCTACAATGAATCCTGCGGTTATTGATAATTCAAACAAACGTAAAGTTGTAAGAGGTGGGTCTTGGAAAGACGTAGCGTATTTCCTTCAAGTAGGTACTCGTGCTTTTGAGTATTCAGATTCTGCAAGAAGTTACATTGGATTCAGAACAGTTCAGGATTACATGGGAACCCAAACAACTGGTAACGGTAAAAAATAAACTAAATCAATTTAAATAAACCTAATAAATTAACTAAAAAAAAATTACAAAGATGGCAATATTGAGCAAAAAAACAATGAATTTCGCATATGGTATGGGTGCGGCAGTAGTGATTATTGGAGCGTTATTTAAAATTACTCACTTTGAGATTGGACCATTAACTGGAACCTTAATGCTTTCAATCGGATTGCTAACTGAAGCATTTATTTTTGCACTTTCCGCTTTCGAGCCTGTAGATGAAGAATTAGATTGGTCGTTAGTTTATCCTGAATTAGTAGGAGGAGAAAAAGCAGCTGTAAAAGAAGTTGTTTCTGATGATGCAGACGGAATGTTGTCATCAAAATTAGATGCTATGCTTAAAGAAGCAAAAATTGACGGTGAATTAATGTCTAGTCTTGGTACTAGTATCAGAAACTTTGAAGATGCTTCGAGAAATATATCTCCAACGGTTGATTCTATTTCTGCAACAAAAAAATACAGTGAAGAATTGTCTATGGCAGCTGCACAAATGGAGTCTTTAAATAGTTTGTATAAAGTACAATTAGAAAGTGCTTCTAGAAATGCTCAAGCTAATCAAGAAATCGCTGAAAATGCAAGTAAATTGAAAGAGCAAATGGCTTCAATGACTGCAAACATTGCTTCTTTAAACAATGTTTATGGAGGTATGCTTTCTGCAATGAACAATAAAGGATAATTAGTTTTAGACTAAAATTATTATTAATTAAACTAATTATTTAGAAAAAATGGCAGGAGGAAAATTAACCCCTAGACAGAAGATGATTAACCTGATGTATCTGGTTTTCATCGCAATGTTAGCAATGAATATGTCCAAAGAAGTTTTATCTGCTTTCGGATTAATGAATGAAAAATTTGAAAGCGCTAATGCTGCTTCTACACAAACCAATCAATCTTTATTAATGTCCTTAGATACTAAGGCAGCTGAAGCTAAAGGTGATTTCGTTGCAGCAGCAGCAACAGCTCACAAAGTTGAAGTTATTACTAAAGAGTTCGACGCCTATGTTGCCACTTTGAAAACTGATGTTCTTAAGGGTTTTATTGTAGACGATGAAACTGGTAAATTACCTTACGAGAATATGGATAAAGGTGACAATATTGACAACTGGTTCATAGGTGAAGGTTATACTAAAAAAGGTAGTGAAATTATTGCAAAAATTGAAAAGTATAAAGCTGATATGAAAGTGGCTTTAGGAACTGACAAAAAGTATGCTGCAATAGTTAGAGAAGTTGAAAGTAAATTTAGTGTTGCAGATGTTAAAGATAAAGACGGAAACAAAATTAAGTATTTGTCTTATCACTTTAAAGGTTTTCCTGCAGTAGCTTCTGTGGCTAAACTTTCTGCTTGGCAAAATGATGTTAAAAAAGCAGAAGCTGATGTTTACAATTCTGCCTTAGGTAAAGCTGCTGTTGAAGCTGCTTCTTATAGTAACTATCAAGCAATTGTTGTTTTAGAGAAAAACGCATATTTTCAAGGTGAAAATGTAAAAGGTAAAGTAGTTTTAGGTCGTTATGACGAAAACACTAAACCAACATCTTTCCAAGGTCCAGGTAAATTGGAAAATGGTCAAGCCGTTATTTCTCTAACAGCTGGTGGTGTTGGTGAACAAAACATTAATGGTCAATTTACATTCTTGGAAGACGGAAAAACTATTCCTTTGAAATTTGAAGGTAAATATGTGGTTGTTCCTAAACCTAATTCTGCTACTATTTCTGCAGACAAAATGAATGTAGTTTATAGAGGAGTAATTAATCCTATGACAATAACTTTTGCTGGGATATCTTCAAACAAAGTTAGTGCTTCTGCTCCAGGTTTAAGCTCTGCTGGAAAAGCAGGTTCTTATAATATGAATCCAGGTCAAGGATCTGAAGTGGTTATCAATGTTACTGGTACGCTTCCTGATGGATCTAAAGTTTCTGATAAAAAAACATTTAGAATTAAAGGTATTCCACCTCCAGTGGGAGCTATAGGTGGCGAAATGGGTAATGTTAAAGGAGCAAAGTCTCGTTTAGAGGTTTCTCAAGTTACTGCAAAATTACCTGATTTTGATTTCAATGTACAATTAAATGTTGTTGGATTTACTTTAAAAGTTGCTGGACAAGCTGCTGTTATTGTTTCTGGTGATAGAGTTAATGCGCAATGTAAAACTGCTTTAGCTAGAGCAACAAGAGGTGATCAAGTTACTATTTCTGATATTAAAACTAAGTTAGTTGGTTCTGATATTATGCTTTCAAGAACAGCTCCAGTTATTTACGAAATACAATAATATTTAAGTTACATTTTACCTACTTAAATTACTTAATAATTAATTAAAGATGAAGACTAAAAATTTAGTTGTAGTTATTGCATTGGTTGCGGGAAGTTTAGCTTCATTTGCACAATCCAATTTGCTTAATGCAAAAACACCTGAGCAAATAGGTATTAAAACTAAATCTCAAGTGTCTCTTGATAATGATAAGCCTTTAGCTTATGGTTATGTAGATGATAGAGATATATTAATGGGAAAAACAACTTGGGAGATAGTAGATTTGAGCGAACGTTTCAATTTTCCTCTTTACTTTCCCGTAGATTCTACTAATATAGGTAAAGATAGAAGGTCATTGTTTGATGTCTTAATTAAAGGGATTAAAACAAATAAAATTACTGAAGTCTATGCGGATGATTATTTTAATACCAAAAAAACTTTTAAAGATATGAGTAGTTCTTTTACTTATATTGATACTACTGATGCTGGTAAAGAGATTATCAATGCTAATAGAGCTGCTTATTTTCCAAAAGAAACTGTTACTTACAAAACTGTCAAAGGAAAAAGAACACAAGTAGTTGTTCCTGCTGCTGCTGCTCAAGTCTTGGATCCTCAGTTTATTAATAGAAGAGAATTGTCTGCTCAAGACATTACTGGATATAGATTAAAAGGATATTGGTATTTTGACAAACGTCAAAGTGAATTAAAATTCCGTTTACTAGGAATTTGTCCAATTGCTCCTGAAGCTAGAGAAATTGGTAATGAAAATCCAGATTATATAGATTTGTTTTGGATATTTTATCCTTCAGTTCGTGATTACTTGCATGGTTATTTGGCTTTCAATGAAAAAAATTCTTCTATGCCAATTTCTTTTGATAGAATTTTAGATTCACGTCAATTTAGTGGTACTATTTACAAAGAAGAAAATGTATATGGGGATCGTCAAATTACTCAATATGTCAATGAAAATGCTTTAAACCAATTATTAGAATCAGAAAGAATTAAAAGCAAAATTCGTGATTTTGAACACGATATGTGGAATTATTAATACTCCAATATATATTAACAGAGACTCTTACTTTTTATAAGTAAGAGTTTTTTGTTTTATTTAATTTTTTTTTTGAAGGTTATGATTGATTATATTATTGTTGGTTCAGGTTTAGCTGGTATTTCTTTTTCCGAAGTTGCATTATTGTCGGAAAAAAAGATCATTGTTTTTAGTGATGATTCTCAAAATTCTTCCAAAATCGCAGGTGGTTTGTACAATCCTGTAATTTTAAAAAGATTTAGTGAAGTATGGAAAGCTAAAGAACAACTTGATTTAATGACCCTTTTCTATTATAATCTTAATAAAAAGATTGATGTCAAGTTTGATTTTAAAACACCTATTTTAAGAAAATTCTTTTCTATTGAGGAACAGAATAATTGGTTTGCTTCATCCGATAAAATTGCACTTGCACCATTCTTATCTACTACATTGTGTTTTAAAGAGTATGTTGGAATAGATTCTCCTTTTGGATATGGTGAAGTATTACAAACTGGATATGTTGATACTGCTTTGTTAGTTACTAAATATGAAGAGTATTTATTGTCTCATCAAATTTTAAAGAAAGAGAAGTTTGATTATAATGCTTTAGTCATTAATCCGGATAGTGTATCTTACAAAGGAATTGAGTCTAGAAATATTGTGTTTGCAGAAGGATTTGGTTTGCATGGGAATCCGTTTTTTGAAGAACTCCCTTTGGATGGCACCAAAGGTGAATTGTTTATCATTAAAGCTCCTCTTTTAAAATTAGATGTGATAATTAATACAAGTGTTTTTATTTTGCCTTTGGGAAATGATTTGTTCAAAGTAGGTGCAACATACAACTGGAAGGACAAAACCAATTTGCCTACTCAAGAAGGAAGAACAGAATTGATTGAAAGAATTCAAGAAATAATTTCTTGTGATTTTGAAATTATAGACCATTATGCCGGAGTTCGTCCAACTGTTAGGGACAGAAGACCTTTAGTCGGTACACATAAGGAGTTTAAAAATATTCATATTCTTAATGGTCTTGGAACTCGTGGTGTTATGCTAGGCCCTGCAATGGCTAAAGCATTATTTGATCATGTAGAAAATGATACTGTATTGAATCCAGAAATTGATATTCAAAGATTTTATATAAAGAAAAAGTAATTTTTTTTCTTTGTAACAACTAATTTAAATGCTAATATTATTTTGTGCTATTTGGGTCATAAGAAACAAACATATTGATGTATATATTTCTAGACCATCTTAAAACTATTGGGAAAAACACAATTAATGTTGCGATTATAGTTATAAATGAAGTTTTTATACTAGTATGTAAAAAAATAAAAGAAACGATAAATGCTGCTATTCCTATGGTTACATTCAAACCATAACTTACATACATTGCTCCATAAAAAAAGGAAGGTTCAATTTGGTATTTCAAACCACAATGACTGCAATTTTCATTCATTTTTAGAATTGAACCCAAATGAAATGGGTTTTTATCCAAATACATACTCTCATTCTGACATTTAGGACAAGTTCCTGTTAAAATGCTATTTAATTTGGATCCTTTTTTTAACATTTGCAAAAAATTTAATTTTTCCTTTTTTAGAATAACAAAAATACAATTTCATAAAGGAATAAAATCATAATAAATGCTTAATATACACAATTTATCGGTTTCGTTTGGTGGTTCTTATTTGTTTGAAGAAGTTACTTTTCGATTGGGTGCAGGAGACCGTGTTGGTCTTGTTGGAAAGAATGGTGCAGGTAAATCGACTATGCTTAAAATACTTGCCAAAGATTTTGCTCCTGATTCGGGAGTTATTTCTCAAGAAAAAGAAGTTCGAATGGGTTTTTTACGTCAAGATATCGATTTTGAACAAGGAAGAACCGTTCTTGAAGAAGCCTATGAAGCTTTTGTGGATATTAAAATTGTTGAAAATAAGTTAGCTGAAATTAATCATCAGTTAGTTACTCGTACTGACTATGAAAGTGATGAATACAGTCAAATCATAGAAGACCTGTCAGATTATACGCATCGTTTTGAATTACTTGGTGGATATAATTACGTTGGTGATACTGAAAAAATACTTTTAGGTTTAGGTTTTAAAAGAGAAGTTTTTGACAATCAAACAGAAACTTTTTCTGGAGGATGGAGAATGCGTATTGAGCTAGCCAAATTATTATTACAAGCCAATGATGTTTTGTTGCTGGATGAACCAACGAATCACTTGGATATTGAAAGTATTATTTGGTTGGAAAGTTTTTTAAGAAATTATCCAGGAGTTGTTGTAATTGTTTCGCATGATAAAATGTTTTTGGATAATGTAACCAATCGAACTATTGAAATTTCACTAGGTAAAGCATACGATTTTAACAAACCGTATTCTCAATATCTTGAATTGCGTCATGAAATTAGAGAAAAACAATTAGCGACTCAAAAAAACCAAGCTAAAAAAATTGAAGAAACGGAAAAACTAATTGAAAAATTCCGTGCCAAAGCTTCAAAAGCTTCAATGGCACAATCGTTAATCAAAAAATTAGACAAAGTAGAACGTATTGAAGTCGATGAAGATGATAATTCTGTTATGAATATTACTTTTCCAGTTTCAAAAGAACCGGGAAGAGTTGTAGTAGAGGCAGAGAATGTTACCAAAAGTTATGGTGATAAAACCATTTTAAAAGACATCAATTTATTGGTGGAACGCGGAAGTAAAATTGCTTTTGTTGGTCAAAATGGACAAGGAAAATCTACTTTTATCAAAGCCATTGTTGATGAGTTCGAATACCAAGGATCAATTAAGTTAGGGCATAATGTTCAATTGGGATATTTTGCTCAAAATCAAGCCGAATATCTTGATGGTGAAATTACATTATTGCAAACCATGGAGGATGCGGCTATGGATACCAATCGTATGAAAGTACGTGATATGTTAGGTTCTTTTTTGTTTCGTGGTGACGATGTCGAAAAAAAGGTAAAAGTGCTTTCTGGGGGAGAAAGAAATCGATTGGCATTGTGTAAATTATTGTTACAACCTATTAATGTATTGTTGATGGATGAGCCTACCAATCACTTGGATATAAAATCGAAGAATGTATTGAAAGCCGCTTTGCAGAAATTTGGTGGAACCTTACTTTTAGTTTCTCATGATAGAGATTTCTTGCAAGGAATGTCTAATTTGGTATATGAATTCAAAGATCAAAAAATAAAAGAATATTTAGGAGATATTAATTATTTCTTGGAGCAACGCAATATGGAAAACATGCGTGAAGTTGAGAAAAAAGATGCCCTAAAAGCAACAGCTCCAAAAGATAGTAACAAAGCTTCCTATGAAGACCAGAAAAAAGGAAAAGCGTTGCAAAATAAATTAAGTAAAGTTGAAAGTCAAATAAAACAATTGGAAAAAGACATTCAACACGATGACAAAATGTTAGCATCTAACTACGACAAGCATATAGAAGATGCTAAATTTTTTATGGCTTATAATAAAAAGAAAGCCGAGTTAGATAAACTTCTTTTGGATTGGGAAATTGTTCAAGAAGAAATAGATAATTTGTAAATAAATAGAAAATAAAGCATAGAGGAAAGATCAAGGACATATTGACACAAAATTGTTCTTGAAAGATTTTGGTTTATTATCTAAACGAAAGCAGAAGTTTGTCAATTAGTCACTATTTTTGCTTTTGTTTTTTAAACTAAAACACAAAATCTTTATTCTTTTCTCTATGCTCTATATTTTAAATTGAAATTTAATTACTCTTTAAAAGGATTTCTTTCTTGCCAAACCACTTCTGGCTCCAACCTAGGGAATATTTTAGGGACATATTTATTAATCTGTTTATTATTATGCTCCATAAAACCATACATTTCAATAGGAGTTGCACCTACCGAACTTTTGATTTCCAATGCCGTTCTAGAAAAAACAATTTCATTAAATCCTTTGTTAATGGAATATCCAATCATATCGTAAAGCATATTTAGATACAACATTTTTTCTCTTTGAATAGAATCATCATATCCTAAAAAATAGGTATCTATTGAATTTCCATTTTTGATCAAAGTATTGAATCCAATAAGTTCCTCATTTATAAAATAGCCATAAAATAAAAATTTATCATTAAATATTTCTTTTAATATTCTAAAATGATTTTTGGTTAGAAAAAAAGTATTAAAAGGTGCGCTTTTTGCAACATGATGGTATAAGTAGTAAATAGTATCTTCATACTTAATTATTTCTTCCAAGTGTAATTTTCTTTTCTCAATTCCGTCTCCTTTTTTACGTGCTCTTTTGTATTGATCTCTGTATTTTTTTGTTAAGGAATCAATATAATCTTGTTCTGTTTTCCATTGGTCGCGAATGGTAAAGTTCATATTTGGTTGTATGCAATATTTGTAGTTTTTATCAAATATTTCATTTTCAAAATTTTTCGCAGTTTTTTGATCGTAATCTTTATAAGTTGTAATGTGAACTTTCTTTCCCGAAGATTTAAATTTAAATTTTAATGCATCAGTTGCTTTTTTTAGTGCAATAAGACCTTCATTAGTAGTTATAGTATCCGAAAAAACAAAAGAGTTTTGACCTGTTAACATATTATTTCCTAAAATTAATATATGAGAGGCAAAGTTCTTTAAAATTAAATTCCGAATAGTGGCTTTGTAGCATTTGTCTCTGTCTCCAAAAGATTCTAAGTGATTTAAATCTAAAAACTGAGAAATTGCAATACCAACAAGTTCTTCGGCTTTAAACAGACCGATATAATGACAAATCATATTTGTTGGTGCCGATTTTTCTAATATTTCGAAATATTCTTTGGATAAAAAAATATTTTTACTGCCCAGATTATTCCAATTTTCAGGAAGTTGGGATTTGGTTTCGTAAATTTGATGAGAAAGAGTTGTTTCCAAAAAAGTTGGTTGATTTTTTTTTCAAAATTAATCAATAAAGTTAATTTTAATTGGAATTGTTATAATTTATCTAACTTTATATAAACTAATAAAAGAATGAAAACATATACAAAAGAATCAGGGGAAATCTTGTTGGAAAATTTGAAAGGTTGGGAATTCAAAGATAACGGAATTGAAAAGCAATTTAAATTTAAGAATTTCAATCAAGCACTCGGTTTTATTGTGCAAATGGGTGTCTTGGCAGAAAAAATGAATCATCATCCCGAATTGTTTAATGTCTATAGCAAAGTAAATATTCGCTTGACAACTCATGATTCTGGAGGTGTTACCGACAAAGATTTTGAGTTAGCCAGTCAAATTGAAAGTTTGTTTTAAATTTATAAAGCCTTATTTCTAAAACATTTAGAAATAAGGCTTTAATATTTTTTAATTTATACCCAACCGCAAATTAGGGACCCCATAATGGTTAGGGTAACTAACCAATAACCTGCATGTATCAAAATATATTTCCAAGATTTTCTTTCGAACAAACCGTTTATAGCTATCATCGGAAAAGCAAATAATAAACCAGACATTAATCCATGTAATGCGCCGTGCTTGAACGTTCTAAAAGCAGATCCGTAATCAGCCATAAAAGCTTTAAAAGAGGGTAAAGCTTCGTTTAATTTATTCGGACCACCGATCATTCCCATTGCACCAGTTTGATGAATTGTTAATGACATTTCGATTATAACGATAAAAAGAGAGAAAATAAAGGTCAAGCCAAATATCTTTAGCATATTTCCTTTTGCTAATTCCTCTTGTGTAAGCCCCGTTTCTTTCATCCAAGCAGTTCCAAATACTTTTGGGTGATACCAAACAAATCCAACTATTAATGTTGTCAATGCACTTACTAAAATTGCAATCCAATTCATTTCCATAATTAAAGGTTTTAAGGTTATTCAATCAAATGTACTCATTTTTTAGAAAACTTAAATATATAATAAAAGTAAATGAATACGTATGAATAATGTGTTTAAGTGTAGTATATCTATAAAATAAGTCATTAACCTTAATTTTGGCATGACTTTTGTTTCCCTTGATGAAAACAAATTATCATGAAATATATAATAACTTTATTTTTAACTCTTAGCTATTCTGTTTCATTGTTGGCCTCAATATCCAATGCTGAAAAAAATAGTTTGATAAAATTACATCAGCAAACTGCTGGTGAGCAATGGAAAGTAAAATTGGATTTGAGTACACCAATAGAAACTTGGTACGGAGTTAGAATACAAAATGATAAAGTAATTGCTATTAATTTATCCAATAATAATTTGAATGGAAATTTGCCTGTGGAATTAATTGGTCTTAAGAATTTAGAAGAGTTAAATTTATTTAAAAATAAAATTTCTGGACAAATACCAAATAATATTGGACAATTAAAAAACTTAAAAGAATTGAATCTTTCTTTTAATAAATTATCAGGTTCTATTCCAGTTTCAATTTGTGAAATAACACATTTGAATAAATTAATGCTTTTTATGAATAATCTTACTGGAGAACTTCCTAGTGAAATTGGAAACTTAAAAGAATTAGAAACTGTTTCTTTATTTAATAATGAATTATCAGGGCAACTTCCTGTTTCGCTTTATGATTTAAAGAATTTAAAACAATTGATATTAAGTAGTAATAAATTTTCTGGATATATAAGTTGGGATATTGATAATTTAAGCTCGTTGGAATCTTTGAGTTTGTTTGATAATAATTTAAATGGACAGATTCCTTTTAATCTAGTTAAACTGGACAATTTAAAAACCCTAAACTTATCTTATAATTCATTTTCGGGAATGGTACCTAAAGCATTAGCTCAAAAAGATGATTTTAATTTAACAATGCTAATTGAAACTGGAGTTGCATTTAAAATGAAAGTTTCTGATAATGAGTATGGTGTTTTAGCTGTAGACGAATAAGATTCTGCTTAATTTAAAAGTTAGTTGGTTAGGAATGGTTTGGTTTTAATGTTGGTGAATGAATTGGTTTTTTTTTAAACATTATTATTTTTTAGTAAGATAAGTACTTCCTAAAAAATTAAATTTGTTAATTCGCCGATTTATTTTGTTTATTAGCGAACTTTTTAAGTATTTTTGATGTAATGAATTTTAAGCAAAGCAAATGAATAAAAAAATTACTTTACTATTATCGGTCTTTTTTTCACTTTCTGTTTTTGCTACTGTATCACAAGCTGAAAAGGATATTTTGATAAAACTAAATCAAACTACCAATGGGAGTAAGTGGATAAAGAAGTGGGATCTTTCATTACCAATGGATAAATGGTATGGAGTAAAAGTAGTAGATGATAAGGTAGTTTCTTTAAAGTTAAAAGGTAATAATCTATCTGGACGAATTCCTGTTGAGATTAGTGACTTGCTGAATTTGCAAGAGTTGGATCTAGGGTTCAATTTAATAAATGGAGAGATACCTCTTAATATTGGTAATTTAAAATCATTGACGGTTTTAGATCTTTCCAATTGTAGATTGACAGGTTTTATGCCTCTTTCTATTTGTACACTTTCAAATTTAAAAGTGCTCGCATTAGATCGAAATATTTTGTCTGGAGAACTGCCTCCACAAATAGGTAAACTTACGAACTTAGAAAATTTTTCTCTTTATGAGAATTCTTTTAAAGGACAATTGCCTGTTTCTTTCTACAATTTAAAAGCGTTGAAATCGCTTTCTTTGTATAGTAATAAATTTTCTGGTCCATTAAGTCCGGCAATAAGTAATATGGTGTTATTAGAAAATCTTCACCTTTTTGATAATGATTTTAAAGGAAAGGTTCCATTGGAATTAGAGAAATTAGTACATTTAAAAAAAATGAATATTTCTTATAATTTGTTTTCTGGTTTAGTGTCTAATAAATTGGCAGTATTGGATAAATTGAATTTGACTATGCGAAATGAAATAGGAAATGTTTTTTCTCTTCCTGTAATAAAAGAGTAATGTTCTAATTTAAAGATTAGAAATATAAAGAAAGTTGTTTGTTTTAATACATTTAGTTAGAATACCCTGTAACTTCATACTTTACAGGGTTTTTCGTTTTTATTTTAGGAGTATTGTTCTTAACTATGGTTGTGTAAATTTTCATTAAGGATTTATTTTATAAAGTTTTGATAATTTAATGGTTGTTTATATATCAGTTTTGTTTTTTTTTATAACTTTAATTCAGAATTTAATCAATCAAGAGTTGAAAACTATAAAAATTAATTTAACCACACTTTAATCTTAAATAATATGGTAGTACAGTATCAAGGTGAACAAAATGGAATTCCGACACTATTCACTTTAAGAATAATCGGAAACAATCTATCAAAAAGCAGTTCAAATTACCAAATTGACTTATTGGTAGCCGACAATCAGTTGCCAATTTTTACGACATTAATTCATCAGAGTTTGTCAAATTGTCTAAAAGAAATTTACTTGTTTAGAAAACACAATGGTATCAAATTGAATGCTACTTCTGAGAAAGTGGCACCTAATTTAGTTCCTTATGATTTGGTTTTGTACAATGCTCACAAGCAAGGTTTGTTTGCAATATAAACCTGTTTATTAAATGTATAAAAAGACTGCTCAATTTGACCAGTCTTTTTTTTGTGGGGGGGGAATTTCATTATTTTCTATAATAACAAAAATAATAGTTCTGATGCTTTTACTTGATATAATTTTAAATGATATTTGACGATTATAAAGTAATAAATTACATATAAAAATAAAATAAAAGTGTATTTCATCGGTAAAATTTGCATTTAAAATTAATTTATTTTACTTTTAATCTGTTGTTTAAATATATAGATCATGAAAAATAGCGTTACATTATTTCTTACTGTTGCCTTTTCGTTGTCGATAATGGCAAATGTATCTGTTTCAGATAAAAAGGTATTAATGCAATTGTATAAGTCTACTGACGGTTTGCATTGGAAAACAAAATGGGATTTAAAAGCTCCTGTTGAAACTTGGTATGGTATAAAGGTTGAAAATGATAAAGTGGTCGGTATTGTTCTGACCAATAATAATTTAGTGGGTACATTGCCAGATGGAATAACTAATTTGAAAGATTTGGTAGAACTGAATTTTTTTAAAAATCAAATTTCAGGAAAAATACCAAGTACTATCGGGAAATTAAATAACCTGAGAGTTTTGGATCTTTCTTTTAACAAATTGTCGGGTGAAATTCCGAATTCCATTTGCGAAATACCACACTTGAAAACCTTGAATCTTTTCATGAATAACCTATCAGGCGAATTACCGACTCAAATTGGAAATTTAAAAGAATTGGAAACTGTTTCGCTATTCAATAATAAGTTGTCAGGAGATCTACCAGATTCGCTATATCAGTTAAAAAATTTAAAACAACTTATTTTGTGCAGTAATAATTTTTCTGGAAGCATTAGTTGGAATGTAGAAAATTTGGAATCCCTAGAAAATTTAAGTTTGTTTGATAATAAACTAAATGGTCAAATTCCGTTTAACATGGTAAAAATGGAAAATTTGAAAAATTTGAACTTGGCATACAATTCGTTTTCGGGAGTAGTACCTAAAGCTTTAATACAGAAAGAGGATTTTAATCTCACTATGGTAAATGAATCGGGTGTAGCTTATCAAATGGAAGTGTCCAATTCGTCAAAAGGAGTATTGGCAGCAGATGAATAATATTTTAAAATTATAAATTAAGCCTGTAATTAGATAAAATTAGTTAGTTGTTTTTAGAAAAGCACAATGGTTTTTGGACTGTTGTGTTTTTTATTTTTATTTTTTTTTAATTAAGAGTGTTTAATTTTAAAAGATTATGAAAAGAAGTGCAAAAGATAAAAAATGAAGGAGCGAAGCAAGCACTTTAGTTTTGTGGTATAAAAAAAGCTTCAGATTTCTCTGAAGCTTTTCTAGTAGCGGGAACAGGACTCGAACCTGTGTCCGCAGCGGCGGATATGAGCCCTCCTTTTTTATAAATTCTGAATGAGATTTTGAATAAATTCCCTTCCTATGCCAGATTTTAATTGCTTTTCTCTTTTCATGGCTTCGGTTTTGGAAATAAAAAATTCAATATGAATTACTTTCCATGGTCTGAATTTTAAGGTATAGCCTTTAATGCCTAAATGATTGTGGGATTTGAAACGTTCCATTAAATTGGACGTGAAGCCAGTGTAATTCTTATTGAATTTTTCGGAATATAAAATGTAAACAACGAATTCGTCCATAATAAAGTATTTTAAATGAAAAAAAGCTTCAGATTTCTCTGAAGCTTTTCTAGTTGCGGGAACAGGACTCGAACCTGTGTCCGCCGCGGCGGATATGAGCCCTCCTTTTTTATAAATTCTGAATGAGATTTTGAATAAATTCCCTTCCTATGCCAGATTTTAATTGCTTTTCTCTTTTCATGGCTTCGGTTTTGGAATTGAAAAATTCAACATGAATAACTTTCCATGGTCAGAATTGTAAGGTATAGCCTTTAGTGCCTAAGTGATTGTGGGATTTGAACCGTTCCATTAAATTGGACGTGAAACCAGTGTAATTCTTATTGAATTTTTCGGAATATAAAATGTAAACAACGAATTCGTCTATAATAAAGTATTGTAAATGAAAAAAAGCTTCACAATACTGTGAAGCTTTTCTAGTAGCGGGAACAGGACTCGAACCTTTGTCCGCCGCGGCGGATATGAGCCCTCCTTTTTTATAAATTCTGAATGAGATTTTGAATAAATTCCCTTCCTATGCCAGATTTTAATTGCTTTTCTCTTTTCATGGCTTCGGTTTTGGAATTGAAAAATTCAACATGAATAACTTTCCATGGTCTGAATTGTAAGGTATAGCCTTTAGTGCCTAAGTGATTGTGGGATTTGAACCGTTCCATTAAATTGGACGTGAAACCAGTGTAATTCTTATTGAATTTTTCGGAATATAAAATGTAAACAACGAATTCGTCCATAATAAAGTATTGTAAATGAAAAAAAGCTTCAGATTTCTCTGAAGCTTTTCTAGTAGCGGGAACAGGACTCGAACCTGTGACCTTCGGGTTATGAGCCCGACGAGCTGCCTACTGCTCTATCCCGCGATGTGCGTTTTGTATTTTATTGAAATTCTTAGTAGCTGTAAATGAAGTTGAATCTGTGTCCGCCGCGGCGGATATGAGCCCGACGAGCTGCCTACTGCTCTATCCCGCGATGTGCGTTTGTAATTTCAATAAATTAACTTAGTAGCGGGAACAGGACTCGAACCTGTGACCTTCGGGTTATGAGCCCGACGAGCTGCCTACTGCTCTATCCCGCGTTGTTTCGGGTGCAAATATACGACGAAAAACAACACTTTCAACAAAAAATTTAAAAAATGTTTTATTTTATCTATTGACTTGATATGACTACCTTTGCACCATAAATTTAAGTAGAAATGTCACATAAAGCAGGTTTTGTAAACATCATAGGGAATCCAAACGTTGGAAAATCAACACTAATGAACGCCTTTGTTGGTGAAAGGTTGTCCATTATAACGTCAAAAGCACAAACAACACGTCATAGAATTCTGGGGATTGTAAACGGAGAAGATTTTCAAATGATTTTGTCGGATACGCCAGGAATCATCAAACCGGCCTACGAAATGCAGGAATCGATGATGAACTTCGTAAAATCCGCTTTTGAGGATGCTGATGTTTTAATCTATATGGTAGAGATTGGGGAGCAGGAATTGAAAGACGAAGCTTTTTTTAATAAAATCATCCATTCAAAAATTCCAGTGTTGTTATTGTTAAATAAAATAGACAATTCAAATCAAGCTCAGTTGGAAGAGCAAGTGGCGTTTTGGACTGCTAAAGTTCCAAATGCCGAAATTTATCCAATCTCGGCTTTGCAGAATTTTAATGTTCCTGAAGTTTTTCAGAGAATCATTTCATTATTGCCGGAATCGCCAGCGTATTATCCAAAAGATCAATTAACAGACAAACCGGAGCGTTTCTTTGTAAACGAAACAATCCGTGAAAAAATATTATTGAACTACAGTAAGGAGATTCCGTACGCAGTTGAAATTGTAACCGAAGAATTTTTTGAAGATGAGAATATCATCCGCATTCGTTCTTTGATTATGGTGGAGCGCGATACTCAAAAAGGAATCATTATTGGCCACAAAGGGGCTGCATTGAAAAAAGTAGGAATGGATGCTCGTGCCGATTTGGAGAAATTCTTCGGAAAACAAATCCATATTGAGTTGTACGTAAAAGTGAATAAAAACTGGAGAAGCAATGCAAATATGTTGAAGCGTTTTGGGTATAATCAATAAGTAGTGTTCAATGTTCAGATTTTTAGTATTCAGTGAATTTGTGGACTTGTTAAAAGTTGAAAAATAAAATAGTAAAAATCAGTATTAGAGTTTGTCTCTAATGCTGATTTTTTTTTGCCACAGATTGTAAGTGTTAAACGGTTTTTTACGGATGTTTTTGGAATCGGTGAAATGGTTTGATAGTAAAGTTTAAAGCGAAATAAATATAAAATCAGTATTGGAATTTTGTTCTAATGCTGATTTTTTTTAGCCCAGATCGAAATGGAAACCCCACAGTGAAAAAGGGTTGTTGTTCCTGTGGTTGCTGAGCGACTGCAAGAAGCTCGAGCAAGCGCATTGAAACAACTCCTTTTTGAGCGAGGAGTTGCAATGGAGAGCTGGATTGGCTTCTTATTATTAGGATTCTATAATTTCTAAAAATACTTTTTCGATATCGTTCATTTGTTTTTCGCCGTTACTTCGGATTTGTTTGGCGATGACGTAGAGTAAGAACCACGCAAAAACCATGAGAGACATCACGACGAAATCGCCCATTGTAGATTCTTTTATAATGTAATGAGAATAAGCAATCCCACTAAAAATGATGAAAGTTCCCGCTATCATAAAGTGTAAGAACATAAAAAAGGTCCATAGATCGGGGTCGGGACCAAATAAACCTCGAATGTGGGTTTGGTTATCGCCTTTGGATTCCATTTCGAGATGCAGATGCGGTGACCAATAGGCTTTTTTTGTGCCTTTAATGTTGATCCAAATGTGGTATTCTTTTATTTTTAATGCGTAATCAGGAGAATTGGTGTTTATAAATAGTATGAACTTTTGACGCAGAGAATCGATGTCTTGATTGACATCTTTGTAGAATCGCAAACGCAAACGGATCTCATTGTTGGTGCCCATAATTATAGAAATGAAGTAGTTAAGTTGATAAGGTTGCGCTAATATACCAAAAAAATTGATAATCATGGTTTTAAACACTACCTTTGCAACCCGAAACTGGAAATCAGTATTCGGGAAAAATTAATGTTTTAATTTATATTATGAACAATATTGTTGCGATAGTAGGAAGACCTAATGTAGGGAAATCAACCCTTTTTAATAGGCTGATACAAAGAAGAGAAGCTATTGTAGATTCGGTTTCTGGGGTAACCAGAGATAGAAACTACGGTAAAAGCGAGTGGAACGGAAAAGAGTTTTCTGTGATTGATACGGGAGGATACGTTCGCGGATCGGATGATGTTTTTGAAGGTGAGATCCGTAAACAAGTAGAATTGGCTATCGATGAGGCCGATGTTATTATTTTTGTGGTTGATGTTGAGGAGGGAATTACTCCGATGGATGATATTGTTGCGAGACTTTTGCGTAAAGTGAAAAAACCAGTATTGTTGGCTGTAAATAAGGTGGATAATGCCATGCGTGAAAAAGACGCTATTGAGTTTTATAACCTAGGATTAGGAGAATATTACACTTTTGCAAGTATTTCCGGAAGTGGAACAGGAGATTTATTGGATGCATTGATTGATGCTTTTCCAGTGAAGCCGGAGCCAGTGCAAGAAGAAGTGGTTTTGCCTCGTTTTGCTGTAGTAGGTCGCCCTAATGCAGGGAAATCAAGTTTTATCAATGCATTGATTGGTAAAGAACGTTTTATGGTTACGGATATTGCGGGAACAACTCGTGATGCTATTGATACGAAGTTTGACCGTTTTGGTTTTGAATTCAACTTGGTCGATACGGCAGGAATTCGTCGTAAAGCGAAAGTCAAAGAAGATTTAGAGTTTTACTCGGTGATGCGTTCGGTTCGTGCCATTGAGCATGCGGATATTTGTATTTTGATTATAGACGCAACCCGTGGATTTGAAGGTCAGGATCAAAGTATTTTTTGGTTGGCCGAAAAAAACCGAAAAGGTGTTGTGATCTTGGTAAACAAATGGGATTTGGTAGAAAAAGAAACGATGTCAACCCGTGATTATGAAGAGAAAATCAAAAAAGAATTAATGCCATTTACAGATGTGCCGATTCTTTTTGTGTCGGCTTTGACCAAACAACGTTTATTGAAAGCATTGGAAGCGACAGTTCAGGTTTTTGAAAATAGAAAGCAACATATTGCAACTTCTAAATTCAATGAGTTTATGTTGAAAGTGATTGAAGCGTATCCGCCACCTGCAACTAAAGGGAAGTATGTGAAAATTAAATATTGTATGCAGTTGCCAACACCAACGCCTCAGTTTGTGTTTTTTGCCAATATGCCACAATACGTTAAGGAACCTTACAAACGTTACCTTGAAAATAAAATTAGAGAAAAATGGGACTTCTCAGGAGTGCCAATAGATATTTATATTCGTGAGAAATAAAACTAGAACGTCCCGAAGAAATTCGGGACTTTTTTTTGTTCTATTTGTTAAGTTTTATTTTATGAAATAAGGTAAACCGAATAATATCTCGGTCAAAATAATCTACCCCATTAGCTCGTTGTTGGAAACTTTTTAGATAGCCCAATTCTATCGCACTATTTTTGTTGATCCCATATTGCAACGCAGTGTAAATTCGGTTTTGGTCGAAAGTGTTTTTGACAATATTTTTACCACCATTAATCATCAATTCATCGTACACAATTACTTTCAAATATTGGTTTTCTTTTTTCCAACAAGAATATTCTCCTTGAAGTCGGTATCTGAATCTCCAAAAGAACGTAGTTCCCGACAGTAGTTCTTCTTTGTTTGCATTTTGAAAAAAACGTTCTTCGACTTGAAAACGTTGGTTCAATGTAAAGTTGCCAAATTCTTGTTTCCATGTAATATCCTGTTGTCCTCTGTACTCGGGTATTTTAAAATCAAAAGCAACATCAGGATCTTGTGTGGTTACTGAGAAATAGACCAATCCTCCACCAACTTCTATATTCGAATTGATTTTGTAGCGACCTTGCAATCGAATTACAAACAAATTCTGTTTCGTCGGATTCAAAAAAATCCGGTTGTCAAATTCAGTATGTACTGACCATTTGTTGTTTATTGTTAATTGGTTGTAATAGCGAGTCCAAAGTAAACTTTGATGATCTACATTTTTTTCGGTTTGGGCTTTAGAAGTAAAACATACTAGTAAAAGACAAAAGATTCTGATGGTTTTCATTGAGTTTATTTCGTTTTCGACAAATATATAACTAATTCTATAAAACTAGTAGAGTTTAAAATATATTTTTTTATTTTTTTACCAATGAGGCAATTGTAATACCTTGCATGGCTTTCAAAGTTTCGTCCCGAATAGCTAATAACCCGTGTCGTAACGAGCATTCAGACTCGCTTACACAATCCGAGCAACGTTCGTAGAAGTTTAAAGAGGCGCAGGGAAGTAAAGCGATTGCCCCATCAAATAATCGATGAATATCAGCCAATGTGATCGTTTCTTTGTCTTTTAAAAGGTAATATCCACCATATTTTCCTTGCTTGCTGCCTACAAAGTGACCTCGCTTTAAATCCAAAAGTATTTGTTCTAAAAACTTTTTAGGGATTGAAGCACCTTCTGCAATTTCAATGGTTCTTGAAATGTGATTTTCATCTTGTTGTGCTAAGTAAAGAAGTGCTTTAAGGGCATATTTGGTCTTATGTGAAAGCATATTGGCGGGTTAATGTTTTTACAACAAATACAAAAACAGATATTATTTTTTTAAAGAATCAAATATAGCTTTTTTTTTAAATTTTTAAATTTAATTTTTGGCACAAAAGAAATAGAAATGTTTTTGTTTTATTACTACTATCTAAGCATAGAGTTTACTGTAATAAAACAATCTTTTTTCCTTTCTTATTCAAATCAAAAAGAAGCTTTAGCCCAGCTATGCTTTTTTTTCTAATTAAGAAAAATCTTTTATTTTGTAGTAAATTCTAACTTAAATGGTATAAGGAGCTTTATCCAGCCATCCGCTATATCTTTCTAATCCCGATGAAAAATCGGGACAAGAAAGGATGCCGCTTCTGTCTGGGCTAGGGCGTCAGTTTTCAAAACAAAGATATTTTTAAAACACAAAAGAGAGTCCATATTGAACTCTCTTTTATATTTATATGTTTTTACCAGCCTCCGCTTGAACCTCCACCGGAGAATCCGCCTCCGCCAAAACCGCCTCCGAAGCCGCCTCCGCCACCGCCTCCAAAGCCACCGCCTGAAGATCCTCCAAAACCTCCTCCGCCACCTCTGCCAAGACTGCTTAGGATAATGACATCGAGTAGGCTAGAGCCAATTCCTCCGCCATGATTTCCTGAATTTCCGCTACCGCCTCCTTTATTTCTTGAAAATAAAAACAAAACGATGGCCACAATAACAATGATAGGTAAAATTGGAAAGTTTTTTCCTTTGGTTTGTTTGCGTTCGCCTTTGTATTTGCCTTTGAAGACATCAAAAAGAGCGTCTGCACCTTTGTCTAATCCGCTGTAATAACTACCCGCTTTAAACTCGGGAATGATAATATTTCTAATTATTTCTCCTCCAATTCCTGCAGTCAATCGATCTTCCAAGCCGTAACCCGGGTTGATAGCTATTTTTCTTTCTGCTTTAGCCAAAAGAATGATAACTCCATTGTCTTCTTTGGCTTGTCCTAAACCCCATGTATGCGCCCATTTAGTGGCTAGTATGCTTACATCCTCGTTTTTTAGGCTCTCTATTGTAATGACTACAATTTGAGTAGAGGTTGAATCAGAATATCGGATAAGTTTTTCTTCGAGTTGTGATTTTTCCTCTGGGCTTAAAACATTGGCATAGTCATAAACCGAGGTTTGAAAACTAGGCTTCTCTGGTATTGTAAACTGAGAGAAAATGCAATTGCTCGAAAAAAGTACAAGTAATAAGAACAGGGATTGTAAAATTCCTTTCGAATTTGATTTTTTCTTTGTTGGAATTTTCATCATTTATCCTTTTGATATTTCGTTTGATAATTCGTTGGTGTCGCCTTCTTGCCAAGGAAAATGCTTTTGTAATCGGTCTCCGGCTCTCAGTATTCCATCTACAAGGCCTTGTTTAAAATTGTTTTGTTTGAATTGAGTAACCATTGCATCTCTAGTACAGTTCCAAAAATCAGCTTCAACAATATCGTTGATACCTTTGTCACCACAAATCACAAAGGTTTTATCTTCGACGGCAAGATAAATCAAAACTCCATTTTGAAGTTCTGTTTCGTCCATTTTCAATTCATGAAAAACTTCCATGGCGCGATCATATGCATCAAGGGAAGTGGTTTTCTCAATATGAACTCTAATTTCGCCAGAAGTGTTTTTTTCGGCTATTCGAATAGCTTCTACAATTTCCTGTTCTTCTTCTTTGCTTAAAAAATCTTCTACTTTTGACATTGTATAGTTTTTAAAAACCCCGCCATGGCGGGGTTAAGTTTTTTTTAGAATTTTACTTCAACAGGTTTGTCTGCGCCTTCAACAGATTTGAAGAAAGGTTTTTCTTTATAGCTTCCTAAGAAAAAGCTTTGTGGCATCGCTAGAATATAGCCGTTGTATATTTCAACGGATTCATTAAAACGGGTTCTTGCTGTTAAAATTTGATTTTCTGTACTCGCCAATTCGTCCTGTAATTTCAAGAAATTAGAATTTGCTTTTAATTCAGGATATCTTTCAACACTAACCAATAATTTAGACAATGAGCTTGTTACTCCACTTTGTGCGTTACTAAAAGCACTTAATTGTTCTGGTGAAATATTAGATGGGTCAATAGTTACCGAAGTTGCTTTTGCTCTAGCTTCTATTACCGCTGTCAAAGTGCTTTTTTCAAAATCGGCAGCTCCTTTTACTGTGTTTACCAAATTTCCAATTAAGTCGTTTCTTCTTTGATAGGCAGCATCAACATTACCCCATTCTTTTCCAACTGCTTGACTGTGGCGTAACGCTGTGTTTTTTAGTCCCATCACCCAAAAAGCAATTACTATTATTACTCCAATTCCGATAATCCAAGGCAAAAATCTTTTCATGATTGTTTAATTTAAAGTTTGTTGTTTTATTGTTTTATTGTTTTTTTTTATTTTTTATTCTCCCATTTCGGGTTAAGGGCTTATAATTCGTTTTTAATGCTAATCAATTGCATTCTTATGGTTTCTAATTTACTGATAATTTCAAATTTGTCCATAGTTTTCTTTTGTCCTTCTTTCAAATGAGTTTTGGCTCCTTCGAGTGTAAATCCTCTTTCTTTCACCAAATGAAAAATAAGCTTTAAGTTTTTTATGTCTTCGGGTGTAAACATTCTGTTTCCTTTTGCATTTTTCTTTGGCTTCAGAATATCAAATTCACTGTCCCAAAAACGAATCAGGGAAGCGTTTACATCAAATGCTTTGGCGACTTCGCCGATGCTATAGTATCTTTTGTCTGGTGAAAGTTCGATATGCATGTTTTTTATTTTCTAATGAATTTCATTTTTAAGTTAAGTTTCATTTTTCTCGCAAAGACGCAAAGTCGCAAATTTTGCAATCCTTTTCTTTGCGTCTTCGCGCCTTTGCGAGAGCTAGAATTAGAAAGTGCTTAGCAAGAATTCTTTAAGATAATCATTATAATAATTCTTAATTCTATAATATTTAAAAAAAAACTAATCCAAAGACTGATTTTCCTGATTGGCAATTTTAGAAATAGCGACGTATTCTACTGCCGAAATATTGCCGTAATAAAAATTAAGCGGGTTGACGACTTTTCCATTTTTGTGTACTTCGTAATGTAAATGCGGCGCTTCGGATCGTCCCGTGCTACCAACATAACCGATAATATCACCTCTTTTTACTGATTTTCCAGGGCGACAATTGTATTTGCTTAAATGTCCATAAAGCGTTTCGTATCCGTAACCGTGTCTGATTACAATATGGTTCCCAAATCCTGAAGCAGTATTGTCTGCTCTAACTACAACTCCATCGCCTGTTGCATAGATTGGGGTTCCTGTTTTTGCTGTAAAATCCATTCCTTCGTGCATTTTTCTTGCTTTGGTAAACGGATCAGATCGATAACCGAAACCGGATGCCATTCTTTTTAAATTTTCATTTTTTACCGGTTGGATGGCCGGAATTGCCGATAACAATTTGTTTTTTGCTTTGGCCAATTTTACAATTTCGTCCAACGATTTGGATTGTATGGCCAATTCTTTACTCAATGCGTCAACTCTTTCTGTGGTGTTGCTCACCAATTTTGAATTATTATATCCTTGTAAAGTAGCATAACGATTGATTTTGGAATAGCCTGTTTTTCGTTCTTCTTCGGGAATGGCGGCGGTATTAAAATAGACTCTGTACAAATTGTTGTCTCTATCTTCGATATCTTCGATTACATCATCTACTTGATCCATTTTTTTGTTCAAAATGGCGTAATTCAATTTTAAATTTTCGATTTCTCTTGCTTGCAAACGGTCTTTTGGTGTGTCAAAATAAGGAGTGTTCAATAGAATGATAAAGGTCAAGAATCCGAAAAGCGCCGAGGCTAATAAAAACAGTAAAGCGAAACCAAATTTTCGTCTTTTTCTAATTTTTATCTTGCGATAGGCAAGATTTACGGAATCGTAATAATATTTTACTTTCGCCATATTTTAAAATACCCTATTTTTGCAAATTAGTTAAAGAGTAAGTCGAACAAATTTAATAAATGTTTCAGTTGTTCTGCTCTTTTTTTAATAATAAATGAATTTTTGAGATACTGCCATTCTAAGTTGCTAAGCTACTGAGTTTTTTAGTTTAGAATAAAGCTCTTGAAATAACGAGTTCGCGTGAGGGATAGACGCTGGCTACCGAAGTAGCGCAAATAGCCCGACCGCATTTGGGAGAGGGGCCGAATATGCGGTTGCAAAATTGGGCCCCTTTTCCAAATGTGGTCACGCCCAGAAGAAGAGTTTCTATGTTTCTGAGAAGCTAAGATTCTGAGTTTTTTAAAAGACTTAGGAACTTAGAGACTTAGTAGCTTAGCAACTAAAAAGTAAACGAATTTACAGAATATATACAGCAAAAATGAAATCACAAGACGTACGTAAACAATTTTTAGATTTTTTTGAAAGTAAAGGACATTTAATTGTTCCATCGGCTCCGATTGTTCTTAAGGATGATCCAACCTTGATGTTTAACAACTCGGGAATGGCACAGTTTAAAGAGTATTTCTTGGGTCTTGGAACGCCAAAAAGCAAGAGAATTGCCGATACGCAAAAATGTCTTCGTGTTTCTGGAAAGCACAATGACTTGGAAGAAGTAGGAATTGACACCTACCATCACACTATGTTTGAGATGTTGGGGAACTGGTCTTTTGGTGATTATTTCAAGAAAGAAGCGATTCACTGGGCTTGGGAATTATTGACAGAGGTATATAAAATTCCGAAAGACATACTGTATGTTTCTGTTTTTGAAGGAAATCCGGATGAGAATGTACCTTTTGACCAAGAAGCTTGGGATATTTGGAAAACCTTGATTGATGAAGACCGTATTATACTTGGTAACAAAAAAGATAATTTCTGGGAAATGGGTGACCAAGGACCTTGTGGACCTTGTTCTGAAATTCACGTTGATATTCGTTCGGCTGAAGAGAAAGCTTTGGTTTCTGGTAAATCTTTAGTGAATAACGATCACCCGCACGTGGTAGAGATTTGGAACAATGTATTTATGGAATTCAATCGCAAAGCCGATGGTTCGCTAGAAAAATTGCCTGCTCAACACGTGGATACTGGTATGGGATTTGAGCGTCTTTGTATGGTTTTGCAAGGAGTTCAATCAAATTATGATACGGATGTTTTTACACCGCTAATTAGAGAAATTGAAACGATTACGGGTGCTAAATACACGATTAAAGCGAAAGACGAAGAAGAAGAAAAAATAAATATCGCGATTCGTGTGATTGCGGATCACGTTCGTGCAGTAGCTTTTGCTATTGCCGATGGTCAGTTGCCGTCTAATACTGGAGCGGGTTATGTAATTCGTAGAATTTTGCGTCGTGCAATTCGTTACGGTTTTACTTTCTTGGATACCAAAGAGCCTTTTATATACCGATTGGTAGAAACGTTGAGCACTCAAATGAGCGGTTCTTTTCCGGAAATTCGCTCCCAAAAAGCGTTGTGTTCGAATGTGATTCGGGAAGAGGAAAGTTCTTTCTTGAGAACATTAGATCAAGGATTGGTGTTGCTGGATGCGGTAATCAATACCAATTCAGGAACTGTAATCGATGGTAAAAAAGCATTTGAATTGTATGATACCTATGGTTTTCCAATCGATTTAACGGCTTTGATTTTGTCTGAAAAAGGGTTGGAATTGGATGAGAAGGGTTTCCAAGAACAATTGCAATTGCAAAAGGAACGTTCTCGTGCGGCTTCTAAAGTTACTGCAGGAGATTGGAATGTTTTGGTTGAAGATGATGTTCAGGAATTTGTGGGTTACGACCGATTGAAACACAACGTTAAAATCACAAAATATCGCAGAGTTGATAGTGTGAAAGATGGCGAAATTTATCAGTTGGTTTTCAATTCGACTCCATTTTATGGTGAAAGCGGTGGACAAACAGGTGATAAAGGATATTTGGAAGCGCAAAATGGTGATATTATCTATATTATTGATACCAAAAAGGAAAACAATCAAACGGTACATTTGACTAGATCGTTACCTGATAATTTAACCGATAGTTTTACGGCTATTGTGGATAAAAATCAAAGAGCTAGAACATCGTCAAATCATACGGCGACACACTTGTTGCACCAAGGATTGCGAAAAGTATTGGGTACACATATTGAGCAAAAAGGTTCTATGGTACGTTCGGCTTCTTTGCGTTTTGATTTTTCTCATTTCTCTAAAGTGACGGATGATGAAATTAAAGAAGTGGAAGATTTTGTGAATGCCAGAATTCGCGAAAGCTTGCCTTTGGTAGAAAAAAGAGCGATTCCAAAAGACCAAGCGATTGAAGAAGGTGCGATAGCGCTGTTTGGAGAGAAGTATGGTGATTTGGTTCGAATGATAAAATATGGGGATTCGGTAGAGTTATGTGGAGGTACCCACGTTCCGAATACAAGTGATATTTGGCATTTTAAAATTGTATCCGAAGGTGCAGTTGCAGCAGGAATCAGACGTATAGAAGCGATTACCAGCGATGCAGCCAAAGATTTCTTTGAATCTCAATTGCATTCTTTTTATGAAATCAAAGAAGTCCTGAAAAATGCTGTTGATCCTGTAAAAGCGATTCAAACATTGCAAGATGAAAATAGTTCGCTTAAAAAGCAATTGGAAGTTTTATTGAAAGATAAAGCTAAAAATATGAAAGGCGAATTGGCTCAGGAATTACAAGAAATCAATGGAATTCAATTCCTTGCCAAACAAGTTGATTTGAGTCCAGAAGGAGCCAAAGACTTGGCTTATGAATTGGGTACATTAGGAACGAATTTATTCTTAGTTTTGGCTACAGCCGAAGCAGGAAAACCAACGTTGTCTTGTTACATCTCTAAAGAATTAGTGGCTGACAAAAAACTAAACGCAGGCCAAGTGGTTCGTGAATTAGGGAAATTCATCCAAGGTGGAGGAGGAGGACAGCCTTTCTTCGCTACCGCTGGAGGAAAAAATGCAGACGGAATTGCTGAGGCTTTGGTTAAGGCGGTTGATTTTGTGAAGTAGATTTCAAAAGATATGTATCATCTTTTATAAAGATAAATAATTAAATATTGCCCTTAAATAATCTGTTTATACAGATTGTTTAAGGGCTTTTCATTGGATTATAATTATAAAAGAATGTACTTTTTTATAATTATCAAATTGAAATAGGGGATTTAATTTTTACAGTGAATTTAAAACACTAATCAACTAATAACCAAATCTTTATGTTTTTTATTTTTATTTTGTACGTATTATTATATAGAAAATTATGATTTAGAATTTGGTTTTTGGTTTTTTTATCTTTTTTTTTGTAAAAAATTAACTATATATAATTATGAAAAAATTACTTTATTTATTTAGTGCTACATTGTTAGTGCTTTCTTCTTGTTCTAGTGATGATGATACTACATCAGCACCAACAACTACTGTTTTATTAAAGAAATCATCTTATGTTTCTACTGGTGAATCATTCACTACTGATTTTACCTATAGTGGAAATAAATTAGTGAGCTCGGTTGATAGTTTCGGAGATAAAACTACATTTACTTATACTGGAGAATTAATTACAAAAATTGTAGATACTGACAATAAAGGGGTTGTGGATCAGACAACTGAATTCACCTACACTAATGGTAAACTTACATCTGAGATAAGTTTAGAGACTGGAGATGATTACAAGTATAAGACTAAATACGTTCATAATACTGATGGTACTATTTCTTTTGAAGATTTTAGAGTTGCAGTTGCTACAGGAAAAGAAGAAGAATATGGGTATATTGGGAAGTATACTTTTAAAAACGGTAATCTAGTGAAGAAAGAAAAATCATATTATGGTACCAACAGTTCCGAAACATATGAATATGATGCTAAGAACAATCCTTTTAAGAATGTAGTAGGTTTTAATTTATTGGTAAATGATGAGGAGGGGGCTTATGTTAACAATATAGTTAAACGTACTTATTCCAATTCTACAGATATTTATACAAACACATATGAGTATAAGTATAATGCTGAAAGTTTTCCAACTGAGCAAAAAGGTTTTTACAATGGAGCTTCAGATGGTATATCTACATTCACTTATTAAATTTCATACCTTTTTTGAGTGAATAATATTATTTAAAAACCCCAAATACACCATTTTCAAAATGGAGTATTTGGGGTTTAGTATTTAAAGTTTTTTTTATTTCGTATTTTTGAAATATTAAAAACTTAGAATGAACTTCACAACCCAAATTCCCATTCCCAAAAACCCTAATCCCATAGACTACAACTCCAAAATTGTCTCTTTGGGTTCCTGTTTTGCTGAAAATATGGGGGACAAATTCCAGTATTTTAAATTTAAAAACTCAACAAATACTTTCGGAATAATTTTTAATCCAGTTTCTATTGAAAAAATTATGGATAGAGTGATCAATGATTTATTGTTTACTGAAGAAGATGTTTTTTTTCACAATGAGCGTTGGCATTGTTTTGAGGTACATTCGGATTTAAGTCATTCAGATGCAGTGGGATTATTGACAAACCTGAATCAAATTCTGAGGGAAACCAAAAAGCAATTACAAGAAGCAACCCACATCATTATTACCTATGGAACGTCTTGGGTGTATCGAAATGTTGAAAGCAACGAAATAGTAGCCAATTGTCATAAAGTACCTCAAAAACAGTTTGTCAAAGAATTACTTTCGGTAAAAACCATTCAGGAAAGTATCGAAAACACAATCAGTTTGATTCGAGCCATAAATTCCAATTCCAATTTCATATTTACCATTTCACCAGTACGTCACCTCAAAGATGGTTTTGTCGAAAATCAGGTTAGTAAAGCACATTTGATTACCGCTGTTTATAATATAGTGAGAACTGAACACTCAATACAGAACACTGAATACTTTCCTAGCTACGAAATCATGATGGACGAACTTCGGGATTATCGTTTCTATGCCGAAGATATGATACATCCAAGTCAAATAGCGATTGATTATATTTGGGAACAATTCAAGAAAAGTACTATTGCAGAAACGGCTTATGATACAATGGAAATTGTTGAAAGCATTCAAAAAAGTATGCAACACCGCCCTTTTAATCCAAATTCCGAAAGTCATAAAAAATTCGAATCCAAATTGAAGGAAAAAATTACTAAATTAGTAGCTCAGTATTCATTTATGAAATTTTAATTATGTTGAAACGAATTTTAATAGGAGTTGGGGTTTTTGTAGTTGGGTTGCTATTGTTCAAATACTGCGATTTCAAAAAGGAAAAAGAAGACGAGTTCGATTATAATACCAGTCTTATTCAGCAACAAATTCTCAATGTTGGGAAATTGGTGGTTACTGAAGGACATTTCTCGGAGGTGATTACCTTTAAGAATTCGAATAAGTATTTAATGGATATGATTTCGTTTGAAAAGAAGGCTATCGTGATTGTTAATGCCAAGGTGACCGTGGCTTATGATTTGCATCAAATGAAATACGATATTGATGAAAAGAATAAAACCATAACGATTTTGTCTATTCCAAAAGAAGAAATTTCTATTTATCCAGATATTCAATATTATGATGTGGAGCAAAGTAAACTAAACGAATTTACTGGAGCGGATTACAATAAAATAAATAAAACAGTACGAGCTAATTTGGCCAAGAAAGTAGACAAATCTACTTTGAAAACCAATGCTAAAAATCGTTTGGTGAGCGAAATCTCCAAAATGCTGATTCTAACCAATTCTTTAGGATGGAAGTTGCAATACAAAGGGGAGATCATTGAAAACGAAAGTCAGTTGCAACAGGATTTGAAACTGTAAGTTTTTTAACTTTATAAAGTATAGCTAAATTAGGATGCTTCAACTTAATAATTTAGACAATCACACAATAATTTTAATACATATTAGTGGAATTGTATAACTTATAAAATCTGAGTTATTGCATATTTGTAGATTCAAAAATTCCTGATAAATAGTATGAATAACAAGAATTCAAAAGCATTTATTTTACAAAGATTTTTTATATGAACCCAAAACTAAATTCTTTTGTAAAAAAAACAAAGCGTATTATACTTTGGAGCGCTCTTACAATTGTGTGTGTTTTGCTCTTAATCATTGTTTTAATTCAAGTTCCAGCTATCCAAAATTTTGCAAAAGATAAGGTACTCACTTATCTCAATGAAAAGCTTAAAACTAAAAGTTCTCTAGATCATATTGCTATAACTTTCCCAAAAACGATAGTACTAGAAGGTTTTTATTTTGAAGACCAACACAAAGACACTTTATTGAGTGGGAAAAGGCTGGCCATTGATATTGATTTGTTTAAAATCATCAATCACAAAATAGAAATAAACTCGATTGAACTGGAAAACGCAACGGCCAATATTTCAAGGAATAAGGATGCAATATTCAATTTCGATTACATTATCAAAGCATTTGCTTCCAACGCGCCAGCGGATCCTAAAAGCAAACCATATGTTGTATCGGTTGTTGATGTGGATTTAAAAAACATCAAGTTTAGTTTTCAAGACGATTTATCCAAAAATGACATTCGCCTAAAGCTGGAAAATTTCAGCACAAAATTCAAAAAGTTTGATTTGGACAAAATGGATTTCAATATTCCTTATATTGATTTAAAGGGATTGAATGTAGTTTTAAATCAGGATTTGGTTGAAAAAATAGCCGAAGTCTCTGTTAAAACTATTGATACAATTAATAAAAGAAGCGATTTTAATTTGGAATTAAAAAAAATCACATTGTCTAAAATCAAGGTTTTATACGACAATAAAGATTCTAAAATGAATTCAGGATTTACGTTGGGGAGTTTAAAACTATTGGTTAATGATTTGGATATAAACAATCAAATGCTCGATTTTGATCGTTTTGAAGTCAAAAACCTAAAAGGAAATCTGCTTCTGGGTAAAAAAGATAGGCAACTAAAAACACCCAATTTAGATACAACAGCCATTGCAACAAATGGTTGGAAAATGAAACTTAAAACAATCGATTTGCAAAACATTGCTTTCCAATTTGATGATATGCAATCTCCTGCGATTGCAAATGGAATGGATTACAGTCACCTTTCTTTGAATGGGTTGAATGCCAAAGCAGAGCATATTTATTATGGGAATGAGATTATTTCAGGGCGTGTAAAATCTTTAACTGTAAACGAGAAAAGCGGACTACAAGTTCAACAACTTAAAACACAATTTTTTTATGGGCCAAAACAGGCTTATCTGACTGATTTGTATGTAAGAACGCCTCAAACGGAATTGAAAGACAAAATAAAAGTGAACTATCAATCGCTTGCAAAAGTTTCTGAAAACATAGGAGATTTGTCGGTTGATGCTAATTTGAGTCAGTCGAGAATTGGTTTTAAAGATATTTTACTTTTTGCTCCACAATTGCATAAAATGAATCCTTTTCAATCGAATCCTAATGCCGTTTTATATATCAATTCTCGTGTAAATGGAAAAGTAAAGGATTTGAATATTCCTTATTTTCAAATGCAGGGAATTGGAAATACAAAAGTCTCTGTTTCTGGAAAAATAAAAGGGCTTCCCAATTACGAAAAAGCGTTTTTTGATTTGGATATAAAAAACATAACTTCTTCTTCCCGTGACGTAATTTCTTTTATACCTGAAGGAACACTTCCCAAAACAATTCAACTTCCGGAACAGTTTAATGGTAGTGGAAAATTCAAAGGTACTATCGACAATTTCAAAACCAAATTGGCATTAAACAGCAGTTATGGCAAAGCCAATGTGGATGCATTGTTTGATAATAGAATTAAAAACATTGAAAAATATGATGCTACGCTTTCCTTTGACGATTTTAATTTGGGACAGTTAATCAAGAATGATTCATTAGGAAAAATCACGGTCAATGCAAAAGTTAAAGGACAAGGATTAAATCCGAAAACGGCAAATGCTCAGCTCTTAGCCATTGTAAAAAAAGCAGATTTTAATAAATATGTTTACTCCAATATAGCATTGAAAGGTTCGATTGCCAAAGGAAATTTTGATATAAAAGCGGATAGTAAAGACCCAAATTTAAAATTTAAACTGGATGCAAATGGTGGTTTCAAAGATAAATATCCAGCAGTAAAATTAGATCTGAACCTTGACATTGCCGATTTGGAAAAACTAAATCTGCATGCAGGCCCGATGAAACTTCGAGGAAATGTTGTTGCAGATATTGCCAACAGTAATCCTGATTATTTGAATGGCGAAATAGTCGCATCCAACATTCAAATTTTGCAAGACACTGAACCGATTGTTTTGGATAAGGTTAAAATTATTGCTTCTTCAAACAATCAAAAAAATAATATAAAAATCAATTCCCAATTTGTTAATGCAGAAATAGATGGTAAATACAAACTAACTACACTTTCGGATGCGATACAAAATTCGTTGTCAAAATATATAAATGTTCAGACGGCGAAATACAAAAACAATTCGGATAAACAACAATTTACATTTAAACTTTCGATTCAAAATGATCCTGTTTTATATAAATTAATTCCGAAGTTGACAGCAATGGAACTCATAAATATTTTCGGAAAATACAATAGTGTCGGCGATACTTTGGAAATAAAAGGAGCAATTCCGAAAATTATTTATGCCAATACTACAATTTCAGACGGCAAAATAAATATCGAAACAAAGGATAATGCTCTAGAATATCAAGCTTCTGTAGCAACCATTGAAGGCGGACAATTTAAAATTCCGTTTACAAATTTATCAGGAAAAGCTCAAAACAATATTCTTTCGTATGCTTTGCAGGTAAAAGATAAAGACAAAAAAGATTTATATTTTATTGCTGGTGAATTACTCCATGAAGACTCGAAAAACGTCATTAAACTGAATCATGAAAATTTAGTTTTAAACTATGATAAATGGAATATAAATCGGGAGAACTCAATAGAATTTGGAGATAAAAGACTTTATGTCAATAAATTTTATTTGGATCATTCCGGAAATGAATTGAAGATTCAATCGCAAGGTGATCAAAACAATGCTCCGCTTCACGTTGATTTTGTGAATTTCAAAATAGAGACCATTTTGAATATGATTAAGAAAGATGAATTGGAAATGCAAGGTTTAATAAATGGATCTGCCGTAGTCGAAAACGTTATGACGAACCCCGTTTTTACATCAGATTTGACCATTGATACGTTTGTCTTTGGAGGAGAAGCTGTTGGAGATATCGCTTTAAAAGTAGATAACAAAAATACAAATATACTTTCTGCAAATATGACGCTATCGGGCGAAGGGAATGATTTGGCTCTTTTAGGGAAATATACAATTGACAGCGATAATTTCGATTTGAACTTAGATGTAAATCAATTAAATATCAAAAGTATTCAAGGGTTTTCATTTGGGAATATAACCGATGGAAAAGGTTCTTTGTCTGGACAGTTTAAAATTACCGGAAATGTTACGGAACCAAAAGTTAATGGGGAATTACTTTTTAAAGATGCGGGTTTCCGAATCACAAAACTCAATTCTTATTTTACCGTAAATGACGAAAAGGTCTCATTGAGAAATGAAGAAATTGACTTTGACCATTTCTCCATTTTTGATGAAAATAAAAATGAATTGGCCGTAAACGGAAAAATGACGACAAAAAATTTCAGGGATTTTAATTTTGATTTAAACGTTACGGCAGATGATTTCAGGGCGATTCATTCCAAAGTTACCGATAATGATCTTTTTTACGGCGATTTGTTTTTGGATACCAAATTAAAAATTGGCGGAACAGTTGACAATCCTGTTGTTAAGGGAAATGTGGAAATAAATGACGAAACAAAATTTACGGTTGTTATGCCTCAGTCGGATCCATCAATTGTGGATAGGGAAGGAATTGTCGAATTTGTGGATGAAGATAATCTGTATTTAAAACAAACCGTTGCATTGCAGAAAGAGCTGAATCAATCTAAATTAATAGGAATGGATGTGTCGGTTGCTATTACTATAAATAAAGAAGCCGATTTTACTTTGGTAATTGATAAAGGAAATGGGGATTATCTGAATTTAAAAGGGGAAGCAGAACTTACTGCTGGTATTGACCCTTCCGGAAAAACTACACTAACGGGTAAATACGAATTTAGCGGAGGCGCATACGAAATGAATTTCAATATGATCCGACGAAAATTTGATATTCAAAAAGGCAGTTATATTATTTGGAACGGAGAGCCAACGATGGCAACTGTGAATATTACGGCGGTTTATAAAGTCAATACGGCGCCATTGGATTTACTTAGTGATCAACTTGGAGCTGTGTCTCCGGAGGTTAAAAATACGTATAAGCAAAAAATTCCATTTCAGACTTTATTGAAAATGAATGGGGAATTATTAAAACCGGAAATTACTTTTGACATCATTTTACCTGATGGGAATTATGATGTATCCTCGGATATTGTGAGTGCTTCGCAAACCAAATTAGAACAGCTAAGACAAGATCCGTCTGAATTGAATAAGCAAGTATTTGCTTTATTGTTGCTTAATCGATTTGTTGGCGAAAACCCTTTTTCTAGCGAAAGCGGAAGCACAAGCGCCGAATATCTTGCCCGACAAAGCGCGAGTAAAATACTTTCGCAACAAATGAATGATTTGGCGGGAGATTTAATTGCTGGAGTTCAACTGGAATTTGATCTGGAATCAACTGAAGATTATACTTCGGGAACAAAAGAAACCAGAACCGATTTGAATGTGGGTATTTCAAAAAAATTATTGAACGACAGACTGAAAGTTACCGTAGGGAGCAGTTTTGGTGTGGAAGGAGAAGAACGCGCCAATGAAGATGCGTCTAATATTGCTGGTGATGCTTCGATAGAATACCAATTGAGTAAAGATGGCAGGTATATGATTCGGGCGTACCGAAAAAATGAATATCAAGTGGCCATTCAAGGCGAAATTGTAGAAACAGGAGTTGTCTTTGTCATCACAATGGAGTACAATAAATTCAAAGAGCTTTTTAAACGAAGTGCAAAAGAAATTGAGATTTCAAAAAAGGAACAAATTCGTAAAGAAAAAAAGAAATTGGAGAAAGAGAAGCAAAAGGTGAAGGATAACCATTCGGCCGTGGGACAATAACGGGATTTAAAAAAGGCAGACACGAATTTCACGAATTGACACGAATTCAAGCGTGAAATTAATTTCACGAACTATATTGGTTGCATAAATAGGTGAAATTTGTGACCGAGCGATAGCTGACAAACGAAGCAAATTGTTTTCAAATTTAACCCAGAATCCGCATTAGACTTCGTAGCGAAGCTGAATTATTCAATAAAAGCAAGAGCTCACGGACTATTTTTAAAGATGTAATACTTTTGTATTTTGAATTTAAAAATAGGAGTAAGCTCTTGGTTTTGAAGAAGAATTCAGATGCAGTAGATTTCTAATGCGGAATTTGGGTTTAAGAACGGCCTTAATTTTTTTGTGAAATTAGCCCAATTCCGCATTTTGAATTCGTGTCAATTCGTGAAATTCGTGTAAAAATAATTGTTTATGTAAAGATACCTTATGCAAAATAAATATTCAAAATATCTTTTAATCGTATGCTCATTCTTTATTTTAGGATGCAGTAACACTAAGTATTTGCCCGAAGGCGACCTGCTCTATACCGGAGGTTCAGTAAAAGTGGAGGATTCTATTATAAAAAGAAAAGCTAGAAAAGCACTGGAAAAAGAATTAACCAATCTTTTACGCCCCAAACCAACCAAACAAATATTGGGATTAAGACCAAAATTACTGATTTATAACTTAGCGGGAAAACCCAAAAAAGAAAAAGGGTTTCGATATTGGTTGCGCACCAAAGTAGGAGAACCGCCTGTTTTATTCAGTCAGGTGGATTTAGAATATAATGCATCCTTACTTCGAAATTATACCGAAAACAGAGGGTATTTTAAAACCAAAGTACAGTCAGATTCAACGAGAAATGGTAAACGAGCCACAGCAGAATATATTGTAAAACCTTCAAAACAATATAAAATTTCAACTATTTCTTTTCCAGAAGATTCCACCGCTTTGGGAAAAGCAATTAGTAGGACTCAGAAAAGAACCCTTTTAATTCCTGGCAATCCTTATGATTTAGAAGTTATAAAATTGGAACGCGACCGCATTGATGCCCGACTAAAAGAAAAAGGATTTTATTTTTTTAATCCCGATTATATTTTGGCTCAGGTTGATAGTTCAAAGGGGAATCACGAAGTAAATATTAGACTAAAAATAAAAGAGGAAGCACCCTCAAAAGCAAGGAAACCGTTTGCCATAAATGACATCGTTGTCTATCCTAATTATTCTATTCTAACAGACAGTATTGCTCATAAAAAGGAAGATGTGGTTCAGTACAAAGACTTTACCATAATTGATTCTGCCAAAACTTTTAATCCTAGAGTATTTGACCGCACCTTGTATTTTAAAAAAGGAGATTTGTACAACAGAAAAAATCATAATCTTTCCTTGAATCGATTTGTAAGTTTAGGCACTTTTAAGTTTGTAAAAAATGAATTCAAAGTAGATGATACCATTCCCGATGCTTTGAATGCCTATTATTATTTGACGTTGTTGCCCAAAAAATTCCTTCGTTTTGAAGTAGGCGCCAGTACCAATTCGGCAGGATATACAGGTTCTGAAGCGAAAATTAATTGGAATAATAGAAACTTTTTTGGCGGAGCCGAATTGTTTACACTTTCCTTATTTGGTGGTGTTGATTTTCAGGTTTCAGGGCAGAATGGAGGACACGATATTTATACTTTTGGAGGGGAAGCCAGTTTGATTTGGCCACGTTTAGTCGCTCCTTTCAAATGGCAAAATTCGAGTGAATTTGTTCCTAAAACAAAAGCGCTTGTCCGTTATGAACGTCAAAGCAAGGCCGATCAGTACACATTAAATTCTTTCAAGACTTCTTTTGGTTATATGTGGAAAGAAAGTATCAAAGCGGAACACGAATTTAAAGTGTTGGAAATTAATTATGTAAGTCCGCAAAATGTAACGGATTCCTATTTGGAAGATATTGAAACAAATGAATCATTAGGGAGAGTAATCGAAAAGCAACTTATTTTTGGTCCGACCTATTCGTATACTTTTACCAATGCCATGCAAATAAGAAAGAAAAATACTTTCTATTTCAATGGTGAATTGGATCTATCAGGGAATGTTACAGGGTTGCTTATGGGAGCCAATGCCAAAAAAGGAGATACTATTAAGTTTTTTGGTGTGCCTTTCAGTCAATTTATAAAAGTCAAAGGCGATTTGAGGCATTATTTAAAACTCGGCGAAAACAGCAAGTTAGCCACAAGATTCATCGCAGGTGCTGGATTTGCTAATGGAAACAATACCGTAATGCCATCCTCCCGACAGTTTGTTGCCGGTGGAGCCAATAGTCTTCGAGCCTTTAAATCACAATCGGTAGGCCCCGGAAGTTATCAAAACACTAATACAGATGCTAATTTTATACCGGACGAATTAGGGGATATAAAACTAGAATTCAATACCGAATACAGAACCAAATTGTTTAGTATTGTTGATGGAGCTTTGTTTGTAGATGCTGGAAATATTTGGCTTTTGAATGAGGATAAAAATAAAGCAGGTAGTCAGTTTTCAAAAGATTTTATGAAACAAATTGCAGTTGGAGTAGGAGCGGGGTTGCGTTTTGATTTTTCTTTTTTAATCCTGCGAACCGACTTGGCTTTCCCCATCAGACAGCCTTATTTGGTTGACGGAAGTAATTGGGTGATTGATGCTATCGATTTTGGAAGCGGAGCTTGGAGGAAAGACAATCTAGTGCTTAATATTGCTATTGGTTACCCTTTTTGATAATTATTTTCAGCATCCTATTATAATTTTTTGAAGCAGAAAGATTAGGCCTTTTTGTGAATATCGTCCCGCTTTCCGTTTCAATCTTGTAAGCCGAACCCCGGCTTACAAGGATTTCCACTGCAATCGGGGCTAAGGGGAGATATTTTATTTTTTTGCCATCATTCAAAAAAAGAAAAAAACAGCTACATTTCTGCTATAGCCCACGGTTTCAACCGTGGGTAACGTATTGTAAGACCAATTTTCCAACATTATTTCGCGTTGTATTGTCTCCAACGGTTGAAACCGTTGGCTATGCTATAATTAAAAAAATGTCAATTTCATTAGTAGGCAAAATCTGCTTAGCATCGGGGCTCTAAGGGGAGATGTTTTATTTTTTTGCCATCATTCAAAAAAAGAAAAAAACAGCTACATTCCTGCCATAGCCCACGGTTTCAACCGTGGGTAACGAATTGTAAGACCAATTTTTCAACATTATTTCGCGTTGTATTGTTTCCAACGGTTGAAACCGTTGTCTATGGTATAATCAAAAAATACCAATAGGCATTAGGAGGCTAAAATTTGTTTAGCAATCGGGGAGATATTTTACTTTTTTGCCATCATCCAAAAAAAGCAATATAAATGACAAGTTTTCGGATAGTTGGGGTATTAAAAAGCGTCAATGATAATCATGGATATTCAGGTTATTTTTAGCTAAAAAAAACACAAACTTTCACATAAAAACAATCTGTTAAAATTTACTTCGTCAGTTCGCTATCGCTCGGGTGTGTAATCTGTGTCTATAAATTTTAATCTGTGTCTATAATCCTAATGCGTCGTTTTTTCATTCTCAAAAATCAATTCCAATCCATTCGAGATTAAGTTGTAGATTTCAGGACGTTGTTTTTTAAGGTTGTCCAAATGCAAAAGCACTTGTTGCATCAAATTCGTTTCGTTTCTCGTATTCAAAAGCTCAATGATTTCAATAGAAAGTAACCAATCATTGGGGTGGTTATTTTGAAGCTTTTCAAAAATAGGTTCCAATGAAGTTGCGGTGTCATTTGATTCGCGAATACTTCTCACCGATTGGTATAGTATTTCCAAGTCGTCTCTTTCGGCCGTTTGTTTGGCTTTAATGGTTTTGCTCGAAGGTACGTGCAAAATCAAATCAAAACTGTTCACATCGGCAGGACCCGAAAAAGCCGAAACCAGTTTTTTACCCACCGCCAAATCGTAATTCCCCCATTCCGGTTGGAATAAAACAGTATCTCCGTGTGTAACTGTACAGTTTTTAAAACAAATTAAAATAATTTCGCCATGCAAATTTCTCTTTCCAGTAATGATTTCTCCAACCACTTTGATATCACCTTCAAACTCCAAAGTAGCCGTTTGACCTTCATAAACACCATAAGCTTTTAGGTCTCTTGGACTCATGTCTTCGATTGCCAGATTGATACCTTTTAACTTTCCTATTGGGCTACCAAAACCTTCTGGATGCGTACTCGTTCCGTGACCCACCAATTCTTTTTCACGATATGATAAAGCCGTTTTTCCATTAGTTTGAAAGTAAATTGGTTTTCCTTCGTCTTCAATAACATTAGTAAAGATGCCCGAAATCTGTAAACCGGTACTCAATTCAACAGTTCCCAATGCTTTCGAATGGATTAGTTTTTTTAACCCAGACAATCCGCCAGTGCGTAAAGCCATCGTGTTAGCGAACTCTTCCAAAATCAAACTCAAATAAGCAAAATCAGGAGTAACATACAGCTGAGGTTGCAATTTGGTAATATCAAAACTTTGAGTTACTGCCGAAAAAGCATAAGGGATTTTCTTCACGTTATCCGTCATGCACCAAGCACTTTCGCCAATGGAGGACAATAATCCGGCGCCGTAAATTTTAGGATTTTCGACTGTGCCTATTAAACCATATTCAACAGTCCACCAATGCAAGTTACGAATTTGTGCCATTTCAGACAATTCTCCCATATTGTTTTGCAGGTCTTCCACTGCTTTTTCGGCAGTTTCAATTTCGGCTTGCGGTGTGCCTTCGGCTTCTTTCAAAATAGAAAGCAAACGTATGGCTTCATACATTTCGTAATCTTTGTGCGAAGAAATGGCTTTACAACCTATTTCTCCAAAACGTCTTAAATATTCTGCATATTCTGGATTCGCAATAATAGGCGCGTGACCAGCACCTTCGTGAATAATATCAGGTGCGGGAGTGTATTCAATATGTTCAAGTTGGCGAATGTCAGATGCAATCACCAACACATTGTACGCCTGAAATTCCATAAAAGCATTTGGCGGAATAAAACCATCTACCGCCACTGCAGACCAGCCAATCTCGCTAAGGATGCGGTTCATGCCATACATACTCGGAATGTTATCCACCTCAATTCCCGTTTTTTTCAAACCTTCCAGATACGAACTATGAGCTACCTTCGAGAGATAATTCACATTTTTGCGCATCACATAACGCCAAACCGCTTGATTGATCGGAGTGTAATCGCTATAATCTTGAGGTTTGATAAACTGTTTTAAATGTTTTGGCAAACGGTCTAATAACGGATTACTTTTTATTTTTGTGTTCATAACGAAAACGATATAGTTTTTATGCAAAAGTACGATTTTGAACGACTAATGATGGGTTTTTATCGAGTGTTTTTAGTAAACGAAGTGTTTTTATAGGATTTTAATAATGGGTTGCTTTGTGTGTAAGGTTGTATAATGAAGCTTTAATTTGAGTTTTTTTACCTAATTTTTTATCATATAAGTTTACAAATAGTAAACTTATAATATTAAATTACGGTTAATATTTACTATTTATATATTTTGTTTTATTTTTAATTATAAATTTACCAAAATTAACTTAATGATATGCACTACAAATTATTAACACCAGGCCCTTTAACGACAAGTGATACAGTAAAACAATCTATGCTAAAGGATTGGTGTACTTGGGATGAAGAATACAAAACTTTAGTTGAAGATATTCGTTCAAAATTATTAGAAATAAATAGTTTATCAAATCTAAAACACACTGTTACTTTGCTACAAGGAAGCGGTACTTATGGTGTAGAAAGTACCATAATTTCAAGTGTTGGAGAAAACAATCATTTACTTGTTCTCAAAAACGGAGCTTATGGAGAAAGAATTTATGAAATTGCTACTAAAGCAAAGAAAAATGTTTCTTCGTTGGCATTTGATGAAAGATCAATCATTGATAAAGAGGTGTTAAATTCCTATTTAAAAGAAAATCCATCTATTACCCATGTAGCCTTTGTGCATTGTGAGACTACAACTGGAATTTTAAATCCACTAGAAGATCTTTGTGAGGTGGTTAAGCAACATGATAAAGTGCTAATTGTTGATGCAATGAGTAGTTTGGGAGGTATTCCAATCGATATTGATGCTTTGCAAATCGATTTTATTATAAGTAGTTCAAACAAATGTTTGCAAGGTGTTCCGGGTTTTTCTTTTATTATTTCAAAGATAGAAAGCATTCAAAAGTGTGAAGGAAACAGTACCTCTTTGTCATTAGATCTGTACGATCAATGGATAAATATGGAGATGGATCCAGGAAAATGGAGGTTTACCTCACCAACACATGTGGTTAGAGCTTTTTATCAGGCAATACTAGAATTAGTTGATGAAGGAGGAATTGTGGCACGATATAAGCGATATCTTGATAATCAAAAAAAGTTGGTTGCTGGATTAGAAAATCTAGGGTTTAAGAGTTGTATTGAAATTCAGTTTCAATCACCTATTATTACGACTTTTTTATTTCCCGATAGTAAAACCTTTACCTTCCAATCGTTATATGATTATTTGAAAGTATATGGTTTTGTAATTTATCCTGGGAAACTTAGTAATTTGAGTGTTTTTAGAATTGGTAATATTGGTGATATCAATGCCAATGATATAGAATTATTAATAATGATTCTGGAAAATTATAAAGTCAATTTCTTGAATGAGTAATTCATTTTATATTTTGGTTAGTTTTAAATATTTGAATAAAAAGTTAAATGTGTTATTGATATTATTTGAATGTTTAAATAAAAATGGCAAACTTATGGTTTGTCATTTTTTATTAAATATGTTTTGTGTAGGTATTTTCTAAAGTATATTATTGTGATTAGAGTTTTTAAAATTACATTTACATTCTAAATGAGTGTTGATAGATTTTTCTGTTTTTAATGGATAACAACGACAAAGTTATTTTTAAATAATATTATAAAAATGAATGATTTTCTGATAGGTATAGGGAAAAGAATTAAAGATTTTCGAAAAAAAAATGAATTAACAATACAAGAATTGGCTAATCGAGCTAATGTTAGTAATGGTTTGATTTCTAGAATTGAAAATGGAAGAACGATACCTTCGTTACCTGTTTTATTGGATTTAATTCAATCCTTAGAAATTGATGCCAGTTATTTTTTTGAGGGTGTTGAACAAAAATCAAATGCTAAATTTATCCACGTACCAAAGGAAGAGCAACAAATCCTAGAAAAAGAAATAGAAGCTACTGGATTCAGTTATTTACATGTATTTAGTAAAAGTATGCATGCTTTGGGTTTTGAAGCTGTCTTACTTACTTTAGAACCAGGTTGCAAACGGGATAAGGTGATTACAGATGCATGGGAATTTAAATATGTTTTAACAGGTGAAGTTCTGTATGTTATAGATAATGAAGACGTTTTATTAAAAGAAGGAGATTCGTTATATTTTAATGGTAAAATTCCACATGTACCAGTGAATAATTCAAATGCAATTTGTTCAATGTTAGTTCTTTATTTTTATTCTGAGAAAGAATAGAAAAACTACTCTATTACAAAAGTTGCTGTTTTGGACCATTCTGACCAAGACAAGTTTTGATCCCGATATCTAACTCTAATTCTGTACACTCCAGTTTCTAGTTCATTTTCATTTACAGTCAATGATAAAATTGAAGTAGAGTGATGTATGTTTATAGGAGAAAAATTTGGAGTGCCAGAACTGCCAAACCATTTCTCGTAATCTCTTTTTTTTGAATAGCCCACTATTTCGTTTGTATCAATTATTTTTATAATTTCAAATTCACTACTATTTAATGGTTCATCGCCTGAATAGTCCGTACCCTTAAAGGTGAAAGGTAACGTGATCTTCTCAGGTAAATTGTTGATAGCAGGTGTCTCGGGTCGGTTTTCTTTCTTTTTTTTATAAAAATAATCTAGTAAATGCAGTGGTTTTTCTTTCAGGGCATTTCCAGTAGAGTAGGTTAGTACTTGGAGCTCTTCTTTTTCAAAATCCAATTCTACCAATTGAAACACATGAGCTTCTAAAGTTTTTTGAACGTCTTCGTAAAGTGTTATAGCATCGGGAGCATCTGTCCAGTATTGATCCCAAGAAGCACCTCCATTAATGATTTCATGTATCCTATGGTTTCTATTCGCTCCTCTAGCATAAAGATGTGCGTGTCCAGCAAAATAGATACTAGTTTTTGCTGATGATTGCAGGATTGGAATAATGACATTGCAGATATAATCGTTTCCGTCTTTTTTTAATTGTTCAGCTCGAGGTGGGTGATGAGCCGCAGCAAAAATCCAATCAATTTCATCATCTTTATCTGCTTTTTGAATGATTTGACTAACAAAGTGAGTTTGGTCTACACAATTTGAATTGCTGTTTAGATGCAGAAACAGTGCTTTACCAATTCTAAAACTATAGTATTCGGTCTCATTATCTGTATTTTTTGGTTTTATGCCTTTGTAATTCAAACTGCTATAGTCAAAATGAGCAAAGTAGTTTTTGGCTTCGGGATCACCATAAAGCTCATGATTCCCTAAAACGGTAGTAAAAGGAACTTTGGTGGATAGTCTACTTGATTTATGAAAATGATGCATTCTATAATGTGAAAGTTCGCCTCCATTGTGTACTTGATCGCCCAAATTCATCACAAAATTAACCGTTTCTTCAATAGAAGTGCCATTCCAAATTTCTAATGCCTTTGCAGAAGCCTTTTCTACAAGATTTGGAAACGCTTCGTCAAATCGTTGATGATCTCCAATAACAATGAAACGTAATTTTTGACGATGTTGTGTTTGGTCAACCTGAGTTTTAAAACTATACACTTCAGATAATTGATCACCTGATTTTGTTCTGTAAAAATAACGTGTATTGGGTTGTAGTTCTTGTATTTGAACATGATTTACAACATGATTTTCTTCAATTAAGGTACTGTTTCCGTATGCTTTTTTTGTCAAATTATTAATTTTAAGCCCATAGAATACTTCAGGCTTGACTTCAAAATTGCTAATCCAAGATACAAGAATAGAAGTAGCGCTTGGCGCTTGTAAATAGGGAAGATCTAAGTGGGCCATTGTAAATAAATTTTAATTTTTTTTAACCCAGCGCCAAATGGAGCTGGGTTTAATCACAAATTAGGACTAACAAACAAATAATGATCTAATTTGAGTAATAGTATCAAAGATGTAATCAGGATTTGCTGCCTCGAGCTCTTCTTTGGTTTGAGCACCAGAAAGAACCCCAACAGTGATCCCGCAATTGGCATTTTTTCCTTCTTCGATATCAATGGCTGAGTCGCCAGCTTTTAAAACAGTTTTACTGTCTTTTACATCAAACAGTTCCATAGCTTTTAGAATCATTTCAGGGCTAGGTCTTCCATTTACTACATCATCAGCAGTTATTAACGCATCGTATTGATTTCCTTTTTTCCAACCTAATTTGTCTAATAATTGGTTGGCAGTTTTAGAATTGTAACCCGTATTTAAAACAATATTGATTTTTTTTGCTTTTAATTCTTCTAAGAATTCGGTCACACCAGTTATAGGTTTAACCTCCAAATCTTGATAGGCTTGTTTTAAATCAATTGAAAATTCTTCAAAAATCATCGAGGCTTTATCAGTTGGTTGATTTAAAAATTCTAAGACATCTGTTATTGCTTTTAATTTTTCTTTTCCAGCCCCATATTTTAACACCGTATCTAAATCAACTTCAAATCCGTGTTTTACTACAGCATTACATAAGGTTTTGTACACAACATTGTCTTCGTCTACTGTTGTTCCTGCCATGTCTAGTACTACAAGTTTTATGTTTTTCATTTGTCTAATTTTTATTGAATATTAAATTTATTTTTTGTTTAGAAAATCCGGCACTTCCTGTCATGCCTTTGCCACCAATTCCGGTGATTATATGAATGTTTGGACTCGGATTGTGTTCAAAAATATCCTGAGTTTTGCATTGTGAATAGATGCCAAACCATCTTTTTTGTATTTCGAAAGTAGGTAGATCGATTATTTTTTTGGCTTCATTGATCATAAAAGTATCAATTTCCATATTTAGATCGTAGCCTAAAACATCGATGTCTTTTGCATCAGCATATTCATGAGAATCTCCAATAATGATAGAACCGTCTAAGGATTGTTTGAATAGGATATGAATCCCAAATTTTTTATCGAAACTAGTCGAAACCTCTTTTGATTTTATAGTAGTATATGATGGGCATTCTTCAAATGCTTCATAGCGACGAATGGTTAATCCTGTCAATATATTGCTAGGCAGAGCATATATGCCTTGCGGTTTGGTTTGTAACATCTGAAGTTTTGTGGCAACCAAATCGCTATTTTCATAGATACTAGGATGAAGTGTTTTGAACTCGCTACCTCCACAAATTATAATCTTAGAGGCTATAAATTTTTGACCATTGGACGAAATTGCTTCACAACTGTTGTTGTTTTCGGAAGTTGCTATAATAGTTGTGTTATAAAAAAAACGTACACCGTATTGTTCTATTAATAGTTTTTGAAATCGAGTTATCATTATATTAGAATCTACTGTTATCTCTTCTGGATAAAATAAGCCTGCTTTGCAATAGTCTGATTTTAATCCGTCAAAACGCTGTAAACATTCTTTTTTTGTTAATAAATCAGATTCGTAATCCCTGTCTTTGTTGATTTTGTTCAACTCTTCAATTAATTGAACTTCTTCTTCATTCGATGCTAAATAAACGGTGCCGTTTTGTCTAACGGTTAAGTCGGTTTGTCCTTGTAATTTCTTGTAAATAGCCAAACTTTCTCTTCCGTAATTCTGCCATTTTATATTCATTGCAGATGGAATGACCTGTCCGAAATTTCGAACAGAGGCTCCATTCGGCACACTATTTTTTTCAATAATTGCCACTTTTAATTTTTTTTGTAAAGCGTGGTAAGCATGAAAAAGGCCTAGTATTCCGCCACCAATCACGATTAAATCATATTTTTTATTCATAGGTATGAATTGTTTTTTATTTCCATTCTTGAAGCTGAAAAGAAGCTTCTTCTTGACTTTGTGGAGCCGAATTCATTTTGTTAATTTTTCTTTGAAATTGTATGGCGGCGAAGAGAATGGTAAAAAAACCAATAATAGCAATCGCATAATTCAATTGTATGTAAAAGTGTAGCCAGGATATTTTTTTGTAGCCAAAATTTTTAAATAGTAGTATTAATATACTGCCCAGGTAACCAAATGAATCTACAAAATAGATTAAAAAGCCCACATTGCCCTTGATTTTGAAAGTGGCAATCATACGGTCAAAAAACAACCCATTAAAAGGAATATAACACAAGTACATTCCAATACCAGTAATAATCATCCAAGGCATTGGGGATAAGAGATGGCTGCTATATGCTATAGTCGACAAGCCAATAATCAAAACACCTGTTAGTAAAATGTAGTGATAAAGCAAGAAGGCTTTTGTGTTGTTTTTTATAGTAACCATAAAACTTAGGACCAAAAGAACCGTAAAAGCTATTGGTATTTCGGCATAGGTATACAAAGAAACGGCATCTTTAAAGCCTAAGGCGTCCCAGATTTCACCGGTAAAATTGTCTCTAAAATCTCTTAGAATAGTTAAACTAACATATAAAATAGTTAAGCAAAATAAGGGAACCCAAAAGGTAAGAATTAATTTTTTTCTTTCTTTTTGATTTAAAGGAACCCGTTTCGTTTTGTACGCAATATCCTCTTCAGATGGTTTTGGCAAACGATCCAAAAGCAAGCCAAAAAAGACTAACGGAATGATAAACCATAAACCTGTTAAAAAAGGCATCCAAAATTCGCTTACTCCAAAATAACTCATGGTGAATTTTCCAACCGATTTTACAAAACCTGAGGAAACAACAAAACTAGTACATAGAATTAATCCTAAAATTTCTGTTGCTTTTCGGCCTTCAATATAAGAAAAAACAATGCCCCAAATCATGCCCAAGGGTAAGCCATTCAAAAACATAAAGAAAATGTTATAAGGTCTTGGAGTTAATGCAAATCCTAAAAGTGTAAGAAATGCAAATGCAATGAAGGCAAATAAAAACTTTAATCTATCTTTTTCTTTAAGTTCAGATACAATCTTGATACCAATGAATTTTGATAGAAAATAGCCCATAACTTGTGCAATAATCAATAGCACTTTATAGTCCAATCCCCAGTATGTTATGCCTTCGAAGCTTGCTATTGTAAATGGTTTTCTAAAGGCATACATACAAAAGTATACACCAAAAGCAGCAAATGCCGCTTTTGGTACATACCAATTATTTTGTGTTTTAGTATTTTTCATTCTTTTGTGAAGAGACTTCTTTGATTTATAGTGTGAATTTGACACCAAAAGCTGTTTTTACACCATAAAATTCAACTTGCTTAGGACGATCCTCTGAATTACCATAATGGTACATTAATGGATTATTGAGAATGTTGTTGATGTCGGCAAATAACAAGAAGTTTTTATTGATTTTGTACGAAAGTCCTACGTCTAATGTACTGTATTTGCCATAGTATATGTCATTTTTGTCTTGATCAGCAAAAGCGATCGCATATTTACCTTTGTAATTATAGGCTGCTCTAATGTTAAATCCTCCTCTTTCAAAGAATAATTGCGCATTGAATAATTGTTTGGCTTGATAAGGCAAGCTTACTTCTCTTCCTGTAGTTGTTGTCATTTCTGAAGTCATCAAGGTTGCATTTAATTGCGTTCCAAAATACTGTAAGAAACCAGGTAAGAAATCAAAACGTTTCATGATACCTAACTCTAAACCACCAATCCAAGCTTCGTTTCCATTATTTGGCGTGCTAAATTCAACTCCTGTAATCCCATTATAGGTTCCTTGGTAAGAGTCTTGAAAAATTGGATCTTTAATAGATTTATAGAAAACACCTCCACTAATCAAACCTGCATTAGAAAGATAATATTCTCCCATTAAATCAATATTCCAAGAATAAGTTGGATTTAAATTTGGATTTCCACCTTTGAATTCGTTGTCTGCTTCTACATAAGATCCACCAGGGGTAATATCACCAAAATTAGGTCTAGCAAAAGTTCTTGTCGTGGCAAATCTTAGATTTAAATTTTCATTAGCTTGGTATTTTAAGTGAATCATAGGTAATACAGCTAAGTATTTTTTTGTGTTTTCAACAGGAGTCAATACGCCATTAATCACATTGTAGCCATTTACTCTTGTTTCAGTATTCGATAAACGAATACCTCCCAATGCAGTTAGTTTTTCAGAAACTTTATAAGTCCCCATTCCGTAAGCATCGGCATGCGTTTCATTAACATCAAAGTTTCTTCCCAAAGCTTTATTATATTCTAAAGCTTCTGAGTCGGTTTTATTAATCACTAGGTTTCCTTTGTTTTTATTCCAAAAATCATCCATACCATTTGTAGATAATACAGGACCAAAAGTGCTAGAAATGTTAGTGTCTAATTCTCTTAAATAGTCAGCTCTTCCAGGTTGTTCAATTAGAAATCCTTGTGAGTCTGAAAGAAGTGGTGCTGGAGCTCCTCCAGGTATCCAATTGTAGAAAATGTCTGAGAATCGTGCAGTACGTTCTTTATCTCTATATTTAAATCCGTATTTCAAAGTCAATTTATCATTAGCTAGAATCTCATGATTAAAAGCAGCTACGATTTTGTCTTTCTCTGTAATTGCAACTTTATAAAATTCTAAATCTGAGAATTTCATTTTTGCTGCATCAGTTTTAAAATTAGGATCACTATAGAAACCAAATAAAGCATCTGGATTTTTATAATCTAATTTCCCGCCATCTACTGCCCAATAAGCTCTTGGACCTTTACCTTTATTAACAATATAAGAAGGATTCATTCCAATACCATCTTGTCTGTATTTGATTACAAAGTATGATTTATTTTCAGCATCAGGAATGTTTCCGTATTTGAATTCATTTTCATAAGATGCTAATTCCCAATCAATGGTACCATTGTTTAAATCATGTTTTCCTCCAAGGTTAACAGATTTTAATTCTGTAATTAAGTTGTTATGAATGTTTTGTAGTTCTACTCTTGCCGTATTGGTGGTAGAGTTAAATTTATCAAAACGAACTCTTTGTTTGTAATGTGTCTCAAAATCAGAAAGAGTACCGTACATTGATTTTAAATAAATCTTGCTTTTAGGACTCAAGTTGTAATCAAGAGCAAGGTTTCCACCTGTAGTTTTACGTATTCCTGTATAATCTCTTAATTCCATTCTAAAAACTCCTTCATCTCCATCTCTTCTGGCTTCAAAATTATCAGTAGCCCAGTTTCTATTAAAACGAGTTAAATTAATCAAATAACCAAATTTTTTGTTTTTTGTTGTTCCGCCATAAGTTAAAGCAGCATTGTATACCCCTTTTCCAGATTTGTCATTATAGCCACTACCAATAGTAGCATTCAATGTTTGTTTTGCGGGTGCATTATGGGTGATGAAATTAACACTTCCGCCAATTCCGTCGGCTTCAATGTCAGGTGTAATAGCTTTGTTTACTTGTACATAAGCAATTAATTCGGAAGGAAAGAAATCAAATGCAGTAGCTCTAGAGGTTGTTTCTTCCTCTGCAGTTGGTATTCTGTTGCCATTTATAGTAGTTGAAGCCCAAAATGGCGGGAGTCCTCTTACCGATACAAATCTTCCTTCTCCTTGATCTCGTTCTATAGATACTCCTTGAACTCTTTGAACGGTTTCGGCAGCATTACGATCTGGGAGTTTTCCTATTCCATCAGCTGCTATAACATTCATAACATTAATAGCATTTTTTTGCATGTTTAGCGCTCGTAATTCACTATTTCTTTGAGCTGAATTGACAATAACTTCTTTTAATCCGGTTTCTAATGGTTCCAAAGTGATAGCACCCATATTATAAACCTCATTTGGACTAATACTAATTGTTACTTCTTGTGTTTTAAATCCAATTGAATTAACAATAACTTTAAAAGTTCCATCTGCAATTGAAGTCAATTTAAAATTTCCATCAAAATCGGATGTCGTTTTATTATTCGAATTTTCAATTGAGATGGTCGCTCCAGGTATTGGAAGCTTATTGTCATAAACAGTACCTATTAATCCTTGCTTTTGGGAAAAGCAAAATCCTGTAAAATTTAGTACTACTAAGAATAGTATCCGATTTAGTTTTGTTTTCATTGTTTACTAATATTAAATATTTTTTACAAATGAACGTAATATATTTAATATTAGTAAATTTTATGGATTATCAAAAAGTTTTTATTGCTTTATCAAAATGTAAAATAAATGTTATGCTGTTAACTTTGTGTTAATGCAATTAAAGGTGTTTATTTTAATTTACATTGAAGAGTTTATATAGGTTGAAGGTTGTGATTAGTCATATCTAATGCGGTTAAGTCTATTTAGATTTAAACCATAAAGACTTTTTTATTTTGCAAAAAATATTCAAAATAATCATTAGCTATTTATAAGGAGATGTATTTAATTCTTTATTGCAGGTTAGTAGCACTAATTGATTTCATTTCAAATTGGTTATAGAAATTATTTCTCCACTTTCTCCACTTTCTCCAAATCTTCTGCTTTGGTTTTGGCTAAATTCAGTTTGTTGAACACTTCATTATCGGGAATATGCATTTCAAAATCATCCATATAGTCAATTTCGATTTCAAAATTAGAGCCTAATAAATCCAACACGTGTCCGCCCGTTTTTTTGTCATCTGAAAGGAAATGAAAATGATAACCCGGAACATTCAGCCCTTTCGTATAGTCAGGAAATCGGAAGCCAACTAGCGTTCCAGAAATAGTTCCCAATTCAAAAACGGATTGTTTTTTTATGGCATCAATCATTAATGGATAGGGTTTGACTTGTTTAGAGACGCTTCGGGTTTTTATCGTTTGGCATTTCACTTTGATTTTATATCCCACATACAAGTTTTTATTGGGCGATATGGTGTCTAGTAAAGCATAGAGTTTCTTGAGGTCAAAGGATTGGTGTGCAAAAACAACATTGTCTTTCGAGAAATTGGCAACCACCGCAAAAGGAGTTTTTTGCGAAGGTAAAACTTCATACGCTTTTCCATCCGATTTAATTTGGTAAAAATGATTGTCAAACCCAATCATTTCGCCGTCCAATTCGTTAAAAGTCCCAATCCCGAAAGTCCCTTTATTTTGCAAATCTTTAAGTGTCATATCACCATCAAAACCACCTTCCATCAAAGCGTTGATTGTAGCGTATTGGTATATTCTTGTGTTTTTGTCTTTTTGGGCGGTACTCGTGAAAAATGAGAATGCGATAAATAGAAAAAGGATTGTTTTTAGAGAATTAGTCATTGTAATTTGGTTTTGTTAGTGTAGCAAAAGTAATACAATGGATTTGAATAATAGAAAGTCCCTAAGGATATGCAGATAAATTGCCTCCAGCTTTAGCTGGAGGGAAATGAATTAATGTCAAATTGGCTTTAGCCAAAATAGCAAAATATTTTGGCTAAAGCCATTGACACTGCTACAAATCATCCTCTAGCTAAAGCTAGAGGCAATTCAAAACTTTGTGTGAGTTGATTGGAAAAGTTTTGTTAGTGTAGCAAAAGTAATACAATGGATTTGAATAATATAAAGTCCCTAAGGATATGCAGATAAATTGCCTCCAGCTTCAGCTGGAGGGAGATGAATTTATATCAAATTGGCTTTAGCCAAAACAGCAAAATATTTGACTAAAGTAATTGACACTGCTACAAATCATCCTCTAGCTAAAGCTAGAGGCAATTCAAAACTTTATCTGAATTGATTGGAAAAGTAGTGGTAGTTGAATGTTGAAAAAAAAACAATCTGTGATAATCTGTGTAATTTGTATCCAAAAAACTACAATATTTGTGTTATTTTACAAAAGCGGATGCTTCGCTTCATGTCTAAAATACTCAATTTTGTGGTTGAACATCTCGGCCATCATTTTGCCCCTTAGTTTGGCTTCATCAGCATTTTTACCTGCAAATAAACTATCCACAGTTTGAGTGAAAATATCCATCCAGCGGTTAAAATGTTGTTTCTCGACTGGCAGTTGTTTGTGTGGCGGAAAAGGACTTCCAGAATAAGTATGCTCTTCGAGCAGTATAGTTTGCCAAAAGCGGTACATTTTCTCCAAATGTTCTGGCCAGCGGTTGCCTATTTTTTCATCAAAAATAGTACCCAGTAGTTCGTCTTTTCGAATGTTAGAATAGAAAGTGTCTACCATTAATTGAATGTCTACCATTAATTGAATGTCTTCTATGTTGGAAATGTCTTTATTTGCCATAATTTCTAATTATAAAAAAAACCTACGCAAAGGTAGGTTTTTGTCTTAAGTTATTTTTATTTTTTAGGAAGTACCGGAGGATACTGTGCCAAAATTTGAGAAACAATGTTGTTTATTACTTCATCTTTTCGGTTCATTTCTTTGGTAAGTGTTCCAGTTCCTTCACCTTGCCAAATTAATTCTTTCTTTTTAGCATCGATAAGATCAATGTATAAAGTGCCTTCTGTGGAAGAGGTTACTGTGGTTTGTCCGCCCATCATATATGGATTCCATCCCCAACCCCAACCGTAGCCATAACCGGCATTGAATTGGTTTACGCTAACTTGTTCTCTCGACTTAGTAAAAATGTTTACTAATAAATCGGGATTTTCACTTTTGGTCATTCCTTTGGCTTGCAATTGTTGGTCGATAGCGTTCAGAATTCTTTTTTTGTCCAATTCAGATATTTCGACTTTGTCAATACCCGATTTCATAAAAGCAAAAGTTTTGTATTGTGCAAAATCAGCAGATTTATCATAATCAGAATATACTTTTACGGTGTCACAAGAAGCAACTATGAAAAGTAACAATAGAGGCAAGAATTTAATAGTTTTCATGTTCATATGATTTAGTTAAGTTAAAACTAGTGCAAAAACCGTACCAGTTTAGCTAAATGAGTGTTAATTTTTTAAATAGAGCTTCTCGAAATTTTTTAGCCACAGATTAAACAGATTAGCACAGATTTTAAAAAACAAAAAAAATGGAATCTGTGCTAATCTGTGAAATCTGTGTCAAACTTTATTGTTTGAAAACAATTAATCCAATAAGGCATCATCCACTAAATTCGGTAATGTTACTTTTAACAAAGGTTCAACTTCCATAGCACGTTTTATAGCAAAAACAGCTCCTTCGTTACGAGCCCAACTGCGTCTTGAGATTCCGTTGTTGACATCCCAAAAAAGCATTGAGGCCAAGCGTCGAGAAGCTTCCTTGGAACCATCCAGCACCATTCCAAAACCACCATTGATAACTTCTCCCCAGCCAACACCGCCGCCGTTGTGAATAGACACCCAAGTGGCGCCACGGAAACTATCGCCAATCACATTATGAATGGCCATATCAGCAGTAAATCTTGAACCGTCATAGATATTCGAAGTTTCTCGGTAAGGAGAATCCGTTCCAGAAACATCATGATGATCACGACCCAAAACAACCGTTCCTATCTCGCTTTTGGCAATCGCCTGATTGAAAGCTTCGGCAATTTTTACACGGCCTTCGGCATCGGCATATAAGATTCGGGCTTGAGAACCCACAACCAATTTATTTTCCTGTGCACCTTTGATCCACTGAATGTTATCCTGCATTTGTTGCTGAATTTCAATAGGAGCTGTTTTAGCTATTTCTTCCAAAACTTGACAAGCAATAGCATCAGTTTTGGCTAAATCTTCCGGTTTTCCCGAGGCACATACCCAACGGAAAGGCCCAAAACCATAATCAAAACACATAGGCCCCATGATGTCTTGCACATAACTCGGGTATCGAAAATCAATTTTATTTTCGGCCATAATATCAGCTCCGGAACGTGAAGCTTCGAGTAAAAAGGCATTTCCATAATCAAAGAAATACGTTCCTTTGGCCGTATGTTTGTTAATAGCTGTTGTGTGTCGACGCAATGTTTCTTGTACTTTTTCCTTAAATAAATCAGGATTATTAGCCATCATGTCATTGGCTTCCTCAAAAGAAATTCCAACCGGATAATACCCACCAGCCCACGGATTGTGAAGCGAGGTTTGGTCGGAACCCAAATCGATATAAAGGTTTTCCTCGTCAAATCGTTCCCAAACGTCCACCACGTTTCCGAGGTAGGCAATAGAAACCGTTTCGTTATTGACTTTCGCCAAAGCAACTCTTTTGACCAATTCGTTTATGTCTTCCACCACTTCATTTATCCATCCTTGACTATGACGAATGTGGGTAATTTTGGCATTCACCTCGGCACAAACCGTGATACAACCCGCAATATTTCCCGCTTTGGGTTGCGCGCCACTCATTCCTCCAAGACCAGAAGTTACAAACAAACCTCCTTTTGGGGAACGTTTTATTTTACGGAAACCGTTCAAAACCGTAATGGTTGTTCCGTGTACAATTCCCTGTGGTCCTATGTACATATAACTTCCTGCGGTCATTTGCCCATACTGGGAAACTCCCAAAGCATTCATTTTTTCCCAATCATCGGGTTGCGAATAATTCGGGATTACCATTCCGTTCGTAACCACCACTCTCGGCGCTTCTTTGTGAGAAGGGAACAACCCCATCGGATGTCCAGAATACATGGTCAACGTTTGCTCATCTGTCATTTCCGATAAGTATTTCATCGTCAACAAATATTGCGCCCAGTTCGAGAAAACAGCTCCATTTCCGCCATACGTAATCAATTCGTGCGGATGTTGCGCCACGGCATAATCCAGATTGTTCTGAATCATCAACATAATGGCTTTGGCTTGCTCGCTTTTTCCTGGATATTCCGAGATTGGACGCGCATACATTTTATAATCGGGACGCAAACGGTACATATAGATACGACCGTAAGTCTCTAGTTCGTTACGAAATTCAGGAATTAATTCCGTATGATGTTTCGGCTCAAAATAGCGCAAAGCATTACGGAGCGCCAGTTTTTTCTCTTCCTCAGACAATATTTCTTTTCGCTTTGGTGCATGATTAATGTTGGTCTCATACGGTTTTGGCTGTGGTAATATAGATGGAATTCCTTGTTGTATTTGTTCTTGAAAAGTCATTTTTTTGGTATTTAAAATCTAAAATTAATTGTTCAAATGAGGAGCTTCTGGGCGAGACCCCATTAAGCCAAGTGGCCTATGTTTCGCTGTGGTTAGTCGGCCACTTTCCTTAATGCGGTCGGGCTATCCGCACTACTTCGGTAGTTTGCTTTTATCCCTCTCGCATCCCGTAAATCAAGATATTTTTCTTAATTTAAAGAAATTATCCACTATGGATACCGTATATCCGACCTGTGGTAGGACTTGTGAATTTTAATTTTATATTTTAAAGAAAGAATGTCCATTGCTGTTGTTGAATTGCCTCCAGCTTTAGCTGGAGGGATAATAAATTGTAAATCAAATTGGCTTTAGCCAAATATATCTTTTGGCTAAAGCCATTAAATAGTCCCCTGTTTTCACTCCTCCAGCTAAAGCTAGAGGCAATTTAATGCTGTTTGAAATAAAACTAGAAATCTAATATATAAAAAACTGAATCTAAATTCTGCTTCTGCAATCTATATTCTTTTCTCTTTATTCTATTTTCTAATTTCCCCCGTTTTCTTATCAAATCCATAGGGACAATGACGGCAACCGCTTTTGCAACAATAGCCTCTTTTCAAATGGTGTTTTTCGGTAAAACATTTGTAACCTTCGGGCGTAAAATAAAAATCTTCGCCTTCTATTAATTTATTTTCATTACTTTGTTCTGCCATGCTGTTTTTAAACTTGAAATTCGCTACTAGGCGATTGTGTTTTTCTTTAATTTGAGCTAAATTGCCTCTACAAATTTATAAATTTTATAACCAATGTTTGTTATTGTTACCAAATATTTAATTCCGAAAGGATATCGCGGGCTAACGCTCTTTCCTTTTGTATTTGTAAAATACGTCTTTGATTCGGAAAATAAAGTGCTTATCAACCACGAGAAAATCCATATTAGACAGCAATTGGAATTACTCGTTTTGCCTTTTTTTGTTTGGTATTTTGTCGAATATGCGGTACGTTTGCTCCAATATAAAAACGCCAATTTAGCCTATAGAAATATCAGCTTTGAAAGGGAAGCTTATACAAATGAAATGCATTTAGATTATCTAAAAACGAGAACTTTTTTTAGTTTTATAAACTATCTAAAAACAATTAAATCCTAAATATTGAATCAAATAATATCATATAGTTTACCTAATGGAATCTCTCTTGAAATAAAAAGAGAGGATTTGCTTCATCCTTTTATATCCGGAAATAAATTCAGGAAGCTAAAGTACAATTTGCTTCAAGCGAAAGTTGAGAATCAAGAAACGGTACTTACTTTCGGCGGTGCGTATTCCAATCATATTGCGGCAGTGGCTTACGCTGGAAAAGAACAAGGTTTCAAAACCATTGGCGTAATTCGCGGAGACGAGTTAGCCGACAAAATTGTCGAAAATCCAACCTTACAGTTCGCTCAAGAATGCGGAATGCAATTCGAATTTGTCACCAGAGAAGCCTATCGATTCAAAACCGAACCTGATTTTATAGCCAATCTCCAACACAAATTCGGATCGTTTTATCTCGTTCCAGAAGGAGGTACCAATGAATATGCCATAAAAGGTTGCGAAGAAATACTAACTAAGGAAGATGCTAAGTTTGATTACGTATGTTGTGCGGTAGGAACAGGCGGAACCATTTCGGGGATTATTAACAGTGCATTGCCACATCAAAAAGTTTTGGGATTTCCAGCATTAAAAGTAGACTTTTTAAAAAAAGATGAAACGCCCATGAATAAATTTTCTTCCAATTTAAATAAAAAAGGCGTTCCTGACGACCTTAGGCAAATAACTACTTTATCGGAAGAAATTCGTAAATTTGCCACCAATACAAATTGGGAATTAATCACCGACTATCATTTTGGAGGTTACGGAAAGGTAAATGAAGAACTGATTCAGTTTATAAATCAGTTTTACAAACAAACACAAGTGCCATTGGATCCCGTTTATACTGGAAAGATGGTTTTTGGCGTTATAGATTTAATTCAGAAAAACTATTTCTCGAGTAACACCAAAATTTTATTGATTCATACAGGAGGATTACAGGGAATTCAGGGTATGAATGCGCTTTTAAAAAAGAAGAATAAGACGTTGATTGAAGTAGGACAATAGCAGTTTCAATGACTATTTAAAATAGAAACTTTAATAGCAAATATAAGCGTCTCATTTTTTATAAAATAAATAATTACAGTATCAATATAATGCCCAAATACAGCTTCATGTTTAAAAAAATAGTTTTATTTCTTTTCATTGGGACTATCATCGGATGTGGTTCTTCGAAATCAACAATCGTTACTACCAAAAAACCAGTGGGATGGAAATATTCCAAACCCATCCAAAACGGCAGTAGCAGTAAAGTGAATTCCAAGCCAATGTCAACAAATGAAGTGACCAAAGTTTACATAACGCAATACAATGCCGTTGCGATGGCCAATATGAAAACCTATGGAATTCCTGCCAGTATTATTTTGGCACAAGGTATTTTGGAGTCTGGAGCTGGGCAAAGTGATTTGGCAATGAATGCCAATAACCATTTCGGCATAAAATGCCATAACGATTGGACAGGAGACAAGATTTATAAAGATGATGATTCTGCTAATGAATGTTTCCGAAAATACAATCAAGCTTCTGAATCCTACCAAGATCACGCGACAGTTTTGACAGGTAAAAAAAGATATGCTAATTTATTTGCTTTGCCCAAAGGGGATTACAAAGCTTGGGCAAAAGGGCTGAGAGACGCAGGTTATGCCACCGACCCAAGATATCCGGAAAAATTAATTAACTATATTGAGTTGTACAATTTAAGTCAATACGATGACAAAGTTTTGGGGAGCAAAATAACAAAAACAGAAACCAAAGTATTGCTTGAAGATAATTTCGGTGGAGATGAAGCCAGTTTGTATGAAATTCAAAAAGGAGATACTTTTTATTCGGTTTCCAAAAAATTCAATTTAACCGTTGACGAATTAAAACAGAAAAATAACTTAACAGAGAATGCGCTTTCGATAGGACAGAAGTTGATTGTGAAGTAAGTTATGGGTTTTGAGTTATAAGTTAAGAGTTATCTGTTTTCGGTTTTGAAAACACAAATTCTAGTATTCCATCAATCCAAGAAGTCCAATAATCTATAAAGTCTAATAATCTAAGAAGTCTAAAATAATGATCTATAAAAGAAGTAGTGAACTTTTTGCGGAAGCAGAAAAAGTAATCCCAGGAGGAGTAAATTCACCAGTAAGAGCGTTTAAAGCTGTGGGCGGAACACCAATATTTGTAAAAAGTGCCAAAGGAGCGTATTTGTATGACGAGGACGGAAACCGTTTAATCGATTATATCAATTCATGGGGGCCAATGATTTTGGGTCATGCCTACGAACCAGTGGTCGAAGCCGTAATTGAAAAAGCCAAATTGGGAACGTCTTTCGGGATGCCAACCGAATTGGAAACTCAAATCGCTTCTTTAGCCGTTTCGATGGTTCCAAATATTGACAAAATTCGTTTTGTAAATTCAGGTACAGAGGCGTGTATGAGCGCGGTGCGTTTGGCTCGCGGATTTACCAAGAGAGACAAAATCATCAAGTTCGCTGGCTGTTACCACGGTCATTCCGATTCGTTTTTAATTCAAGCGGGGAGTGGTGCCGTTACTTTTGGAACACCAAACAGTCCAGGTGTAACTGCTGGAACTGCCAAAGACACTTTACTAGCCAAATACAATGATTTGGAAAATGTGGCTACTTTAATCGAAGCCAATAAAAATGAAATTGCCGCTATAATTGTAGAACCCGTTGCAGGAAATATGGGTTGTATTCCACCTGCTAAAGGATTTCTAGAAGGATTGCGCGAGTTGTGTACAGCAAACGGAATTCTATTGATTTTTGATGAGGTAATGACCGGTTTCAGATTGGCCAGAGGTGGAGTTCAAGAATTGTTCAATATCAATGCTGATATTGTTTGTTTCGGAAAAGTAATTGGAGGCGGGTTGCCTGTTGGAGCTTTTGCCGCTCGTGCCGAAATCATGAATTACCTAGCGCCTCTTGGACCCGTTTATCAAGCGGGAACATTATCGGGGAATCCATTGGCGATGGCTGCTGGATTGGCCATGTTGCAGGCATTAGATACTGATCGCTCTATTTTTAAAAGATTGGAAGAGAAAACAGCTTATTTGGGTGCAGGAATCGAAAGAGTTTTGAAAGCCAATAACGTGGTTTTTACCATCAATAGAATTGGTTCAATGATTTCGGTTCATTTTGATGCGAATCCAGTAACCGATTTTATATCTGCAGCTGCTGGAGACAATGAAACGTTCAAGAAATTCTTCCACAGATTAGTGGCCGAAGGAGTGTACATCGCACCATCAGCTTACGAAACTTGGTTTATCACCGATGCGTTAACGTATGAAGATTTAGACTTTACTATTAATGCTATTGATAAAGTTTCTAAAACCTTTTAATTTCTTTATATCCTGCACCGTTTTTTTTCTAACCTTTGATGTTATTTGATATCCTGCAAGGTTTTTTCTAACCTTGTAGGTATGTTTGAAAACGACTTCATAATAAGTTACACCTACAAGGTTAGAAAAAAACCTTGCAGGAGAAAAACACGAATTCCCCCAATTCTCACAAATTTATTCGTGATAATTGGGGGAATTCGTGTTTAATTTTTTGAATATAATTTGAATTATTCTTTACATTCCTCCTCTTCTTGCACTCGTTTTGTCTTTCATTTTTTCCATATTCTCTTCTCTCATATCCAGCCATTTTTGATATTGATCAGCAGATAAAATCGCTTTCATTGTAGCTTCGGTAGCTGCTTTTTCGGCTTGCATTGAGTTTTTGAATGCTGTTTTTTCTTCAGCAGTCATTTTATTTCCATTGGCTTTTCTTGTGCCTTTTTGAGCTTTCAGATCTTGTGCTTTGGCACTTTTTTCTGCCAATATTTTACCAACCGCTTCTTGTTGTTTGGCATCTAAAGAAAGTTTTTTGGTTAGATGGGCTAATTGTTTTTCTTGGCGTTGTTCTGGAGTCAATTTTTCCATGTCAGCTCTTTTGGGTTGTGGAGTGGCTTCTTGAGCAAATCCTGTCAAACTTATTCCGAATACTAAGGCAATAATTAAATTTTTCATTTCATTTTATTTTTAAGTTATAGAGATAAGATAGATGAAGGAGAAAAAGGTTTAAAGCTTTGATTTAAATTAACATAAATGTTTGAATGGAATGTAACCATGGTTTTTTTATTTGAGATTTTCGGTAGCTTATTTATTTCGAAAAAAGACATTTTTAGAGGGTTTCAGAAGGTTAATTTTATTTGGATTTTCTGTTTTTTTATAGGAACAATAAGTGATATCCATTTTCAAATTGTATTTTTGAATACTATTAAAAAATAACCTATGATTTCCGTTCCTGAAGCCTTTTCGATATTAGAACTTAATTTACCTGTTTTGCATGAAGTAGAGATTTCTTTATTTCAAGCAAGAAAACATATTTTAGCACAATCCCTATTGTCGCCTATTAATATGCCACCTTTCCGACAATCGGCGATGGATGGTTATGCTTTGTGTTTGCATGATGCTTTGGCTTATGAGATCGTAGGAGAAGTAAAAGCAGGAGATTCTCATATAGTAGAATTGCAACCGGGACAAGCCGTAAAGATTTTTACAGGTGCTGCTGTACCCGATTCGGCTCAAGCAGTCATCCAAATTGAAAAAGTAGCAGCCAACGGGACACAATTGCTGTTGGACGAATTAGTAAAACCTGAGACGAATGTTAGACCTATTGGTGAACAAATTTCTGTAGGGGACTTGGCTCTCGAAAAAGGAACTGTGTTAAACGCTGCTGCCATCGGTTTTTTGGCGGGCCTTGGTTTTACAAAAGTTTCTGTATATAAAAAACCAAAGGTCGGCATTGTAGTTACGGGTAATGAATTGTCAAAACCCGGAACTCCTCTCGAATATGGAAAAGTCTATGAGAGTAACGGTATTATGTTACAATCTGCATTGATGGATGCATTTTATGACGCAGTCACTTTATATGAAGTCAATGATGATTTTGAAAATACTAAAAACAAACTGAATGAAGCAATAACAAACAATGATGTAGTTTTGGTTTCGGGAGGAATATCCGTTGGAGATTATGATTTTGTGGCTCGTGCATTAAAAGAACTTCAAGTCGACACTCTTTTTTATAAAGTGAACCAAAAACCAGGGAAACCTCTATTCGCAGGAAAGTTGAATGACAAGATGGTTTTTGCTTTGCCAGGAAATCCTGCAGCTTGTTTGACATGTTTTTATGTGTACGTTTTGCCTACATTGGCTATACTTTCGGGAGCGGAGGTTAATTATCAGCAAGCAGTCCAGTTTCCGTTAGTTCATGATTATGAAGTAAAAAATACCCGTTCTCAATTTTTGAAAGCGAGTATCAATAATGGAGAAGCAGAAATTCTGACGCATCAAAACTCATCGATGCTCAATTCTTTCTCCGTTTCCAATGGTTTGATTTATGTACCTCATGGACAATATGAATTGAAGAGAGGGGATGCCGTTGCCGTGTATTTACTCTAGTTTAACAACTATAAACTTCGTTATTGTTTCGGGAGTAATTTGACAGCAGTAATTTGGACTCTTGTAAAAACAAATTCACTTATTTTGCCTAAAGAACTTGTGAACTACGTGAGGGATAGAGCAAGGCGCCATAGCGCTCGTGATAGCCCGACCCCATTGAGAAAAGTGGCTTTGTAAGCGGTGTCTAAAGTAAGCTACTTTTCTCAATGGGGGCACGCCCAAATAACTATTGGTAAATGAAAATTATTCTTCAATTTTTTCGTCTTCTATCATTTCAATCCAGGAAAGGAAGAATTTATAACCTAAGGTCAGGATAACAGCCCCAAGGAATAATCCAATGAATCCGTTGTAAATAAATCCTCCAATGGCGCCTAGAAAAATCACAAGCATTGGTGCAGGCGGATTTCCTCTTCCCAGAAATATGGGTTTTAATATGTTGTCGGAAATCATGGTGATACCCATCCAAATCGCCAGAAGTGTGGCAGTTGTGGTGTCGGTAACCGAAAACATATAAATCACAACAGGAAAAGCAATTGGGCCAATTCCGATTTGGATTACAGCAAGAATTAAGCAAATAACCGTGAAAATCCCAGCAAAAGGAACTCCCGCCATAAAGAATCCGGCACCTACCATTAAGGATTGTATCAAGGCTACTCCCAGAAATCCTTTTACTACATTGCGTATTGTAGCTACGGTGATTAGTGCATAATGTTCGCCATTGGAACCTATTAGTTTGATGAAGATATTTTTGGAAACTTTGGTTAGTGAGTCAGAATACAACAATAATCCCATGGCAATTAGGATCGAAAAAATAAATTGTAAAATACCTTTTCCAACACCTGCCAAAGCAAGCAATAACCATTCTCCAACTACTTTTAGTTGATCGGAATATTTAAATACTACGTTCGAAATGTCTTCGGAGGCACTTTTCCAGATTTCCAAGATGGGTTTTGTAATTGTAGGCCAATCCTTGGTGCTTTCTCCCGGAGGCGGAATCAAATGTTCGCCAGCTTGATAGGAATGGCTGAAATTATTAATTTCTTCGTACAACGATTGGGATACTAGTATGCTGGGAATAACTAAAATACTTAGCAAAACTAAAGTCAAAAATAGCGTTGCCAAAATCTTTTTTCCTCTAAATAATTTGGTAACGGATTCATATACAGGACTGAATGCAATGGCAATAACAACCGCCCAAATTAGGATTAAAACAAAGGGTTTCAAGATGTCATAACACCAACTTATTAATAAAAATAGCACACCAAGTCGGATGATGGTGTCGGCAATTTTTTCGAAACTGTAGTTGTTGAAGTTTGAGTTTTTTGTTTGCATATACTAAGTTTTTTTGATGTATAAAAAAGCAATACGATTTTTAGGCTAATCTAGTTAAAATGCTGTAAATAGCAATAGTATTTAATGTTGTGTTTTGTTGAAAGTTTAAATAATTTTGAAATTAGTTAAAAAATGTTTCAAAATAATGGTTGGTTTGAGTACAAATTAATTTGGGGTTTTGTATTTTTACTAAATTGATGTCTTGGTGCAGTTTAAGGTTTTAAGTAATGTGCCTTTATGTCAATTGTTTTAAATTTTAAAAAGATAGTAAATGAAAATAGCACTTTATACCAACGAATTTCCGCCCTACATTTATGGAGGAGCAGGTGTTCATATTGATTTTTTAAGTCAGGAGTTGGCCAAATTGGCTCAAGTTGAGGTTCGCTGTTTTGGAGACCAAAAAGAAAACAAGGATTCCATGCATGTGGAAGGAATTAATTCCTGTTTGACTAAAATGGTCGATCCAGAAAACGAACACATTAAGATGTTTCATAATTTAAGCCGAAATGTCGAAATGGCTCAAGCGACTCCAAAAGCGGATATTGTGCATTGTCATACTTGGTACACGCATTTGGCGGGTGTCTTTACGAGAGAATTATTGCAGGTGCCGTTAATATTGACGACTCACAGTTTGGAAACGCACCGCCCTTGGAAAGTAGAACAATTGGGTAACGGTTATTTTATGTCCCGATGGATTGAAACCAACGCTTACAAAACTGCCGATGGCGTGATTGCTGTTAGTGAGCAAATGAAGACCGATGTGGTGGAAGCGTATGGTGTTGATCCCAAAAAAGTAACTGTAATCCATAACGGAATAGACCCCGAATTTTACAAGCCTACTTTTGATGAAGCTTTGTTAGCCGAATATGGCATCGACCCCAATATTCCTTTTGTGCTTTTTGTAGGCCGAATTACCCGTCAAAAGGGAATCTCAGGATTGATTGAAGCTGCTCAATATTTTAACAAAAATTGTCAAATTGTGCTTTGCGCAGGAGCTCCCGATACGGAAGAAATTGCCAAAGAAACGGAAGTTCTTATTGCAAAATTGAAATCAGAGAGAGACGGAGTAATCTTGATTTCTGAAATGTTACCTCGTGAAAAAATCAAAGTATTGTACAGTCATGCTCGAGTTTTTGCCTGTCCATCTTTGTATGAGCCTTTCGGAATCATTAATTTGGAAGCTATGGCTTGTGAAACACCAGTCGTAGGAAGTCATGTGGGTGGAATTCCTGAAATAATTGTAGAAGGAGAAACGGGCTATTTGATTCCGCTAGAAAGTGTTTCGAGAACCGATTTCAATCCAAAAGATCCAATTGGTTTTCAAAAAGCTTTTGCTGTCAAAATAAATGCATTGTTGGACAATGAAGAATTGGCAGCCGCTATGGGTAAAGCGGGACGCGTGAGAGTGTTGAAACAATTTAGTTGGGAATCGATTGCTAAAACTACTTTTAATTATTATCAGGAAGTAATTGCTCGATTTGTGAAAGAGCAGGCTTAAGTGATTTTTTGCAAAACCTTGAAAGTAGTTGGATAATACAATAATGATCTAGTTTTGTATACGTTTTAACTATAGCCCACGGTTTCAACCGTGGGTAACATAATCAAGATTGTTTTTCGATATTAGATTTTCTATATTGTCTCCAACGGTTGAAACCGTTGGCTATGGTGTAAGCAAAAAGGGAGGTGTGTCACACCCATATTGTAATTTTCGGGGTACTATTTTTAGTAATTAAACTACAACACACTCCACTTTTTTTTCATCAATTAACTGCAAATCGATTATTTTTTGAGCAACAGTTCCCTTTTCAAATATTCGAATGAATTTAAAAACACTGCTAACCAAAAAACCTGGGTTTGAAATTAATCGAGCGATTTTAGTGATTTTTACATCTCTTTCCTTTATGCAGTTTTCTCTTTGATTTTCAGGTAGTACAACAAATTCATTGGCAAATTTCCAAGCACCATCTCTGGCTGTTTTCATACTGAAATCAATAAAGAAGTTGTCTATTTTTCCAGATAATTTGAGTATAATGGTCAATGTTGGCCAAATTTTGATTAAGCATTTTTCGACGCTTTCTACCAGATTGCTCAGAATTGTATTTATTTGGTCAAAATCGGATTTTAAGCTTTCAATATCTTCTACTGTACTGACTTGTGCTGAAGCTATTCCTAAATCCAGATTTACATGCGCATTGATACCGAGTAATAAATGCTGAACAACTATTGGCCAAAAGTCTTCGGCTTGTTGAAACGAGAATTCCCAACATTCAGAAGGTTTTTCTTTGGCTTTGTATTGGTAATACGCCTTCAAATACCGATTTGCAAAAATAACATCCAGTTTTTCCATTCGCTCCCCATTTTGAAAAGAACCATTGCCAATGCCGTGTTTTATTTGTATTGTAACTTCACGGTAAAGAGTAGTAAACAAGCCTATAGCGCTTTGTTCTAGTTTTGATATTTTAATTATTTCATCCAAAAATTGAATGACTTCGTCTATAGTGGTGGCTTGTTTCATGCTTATTTAGAGTTGATTAGAATTAAAAAGGAAGAGCGAATATAATTATTTTATTTTTTTAAAAGTATTTTTTGGAGTAAATATCTTCACAAATGCATCAGTTATTTTACCTCATGTTGCTTCGCCAATTCGCTGTCGCTCGGGTCGCAGATTTTAATGAGAATTTTTATTCTTGACTAATCGCTTTTAGAGCTATTAATGCATTTTTTTTATAATATCACTATAATCATCATTTCAACTAATAAAGCATCAAATTTCTTGAAGTAAGTATACTATTATTTTTTTATAACAAAAAAAAAGAGATTGAGCTGTTTTTTTATTTTAAGGGAATTATCATTTCGTTATATTTGTAAAAGTATAACGAAATAGTCTGCTTTGAAAATAAAGAGTAAAATTTGGATTGAAACCGATGAGGGAATTCTCATTAGTGAGGGACGAATTCAGTTATTAAAGCTGATTGAGTCCACTGGTTCACTCAATAAAGCGGCAAAGGAAATGAATATTTCGTATCAAAAAGCATGGAAATTGATTGATGCTTCCAATAAAGCTTCCAAAGAGCCTTTGATTGCAACTCAAGTGGGTGGTAATAAAGGTGGGGGAACAGTTTTGACTCCTTATGGCAAATCACTAATTGAATCTTTTGAAGCTATTAATGTTGCCTGTTGGAATTTTTTGGATTTAGAACTTAAAAAACATTCTTTATGAGCGTGGAACATTTATTAGACATGCCTTTATTATTATTACTGTTTCCAATTGTAGCCTTTTTATATGCTAGTGTAGGTCATGGTGGCGCTAGCGGTTATCTTGCTTTGATGAGTGCTTTTGCTTTTCCGATGACATTTATGAAACCGACAGCTTTGGTATTGAATATCTTGGTTTCGGGTCTTTCCTTTTATTTTTATTACAGAGAAAAAAACTTTAAATGGAATCTCTTTTATCCTTTTGCTCTAACCTCAATTCCCGCTTCATTTATTGGAGGTTATTTAAAAATTGATGCTTTTTATTATAAAATAATTTTGGCTACGGTTTTGGTCTTTGCCGTTTTGCGATTGTTAGGGATTTTTGGTAAAGAGAAAGAAAATTTAAAAACTATAAATATTCCAATGGCATTGGCTTTTGGAGCATTAATTGGATTTTTATCCGGTTTGTTAGGTATTGGTGGGGGAATTGTTTTGAGTCCCGTTTTGTTACTCATGGGCTGGGCTACTATGAAACAAACGGCCGCTGTTTCGGCATTGTTCATATTGGTCAATTCCATATCAGGTCTTTTTGGTTTTGTGTCACAAGGCGGAAGCTTGCCTGCATCTTCGGGGTTGTTGATTGGCTTAGTTTTTATAGGAGGATTATTGGGTGCCTATTATGGAAGTGTCAAATTCAATTCGAAAGGGTTACGAATCGTATTATCAGTAGTCATTGGGATTGCTATTTTTAAATTATATGCAACTGCATAATTAGCATAAAAGAAAATTATGGAAAATAAAATAACAGCAATTATATTGGCAGGCGGGAAAAGCCAAAGAATGGAGACTGATAAAGGTTTGTTGGATTTCAATGGAAAAGTATTCATCAAACATATTTGTGACGCTTTGCAACCCATTGTAGGTTCGAATATTTTAATCGTTTCCACAAATAAGGAATATGATGCTTTAGGATATACTAGAGTAGAAGATATAATTGAAAATAAAGGTCCAGTTGGTGGATTGTATACCGCACTACTTGCATCCAAAACCAAAGTCAATCTGGTATTGAGTGTTGATGTGCCACTAGTTTCTACTGAATTGTTGCAATGGCTACTAAAAAACCACGACGAAACATACATGGTTACGCAAACCAAAAGTGGCGATAAAACAAGCCCGCTGATTGGGGTTTACGACCGTTCGATGAGAATTGTATTCGGTGAACACATGGCTGGAAACCAATTAAAATTGCGAAAAGTGATTGAAGATGTCAAACACCAAACTCTTGATATTCCAGAAAAATGGAACAACCAGATTCAAAATATAAACACACCAGAAGAATATCAAAATTTAATCAAATGAATATTACCCTAAAATATTTTGGTTTACTCGCGGATATAACAAAGTTGAAAGAGGAGCAATTCGCTTTCGAAGAAGAGACTATTTCAGTTTCGGCATTAAAAGCAAAAATTGAAAACAGTTACCAAAACATGCAAAACGCAACTTATAACATTGCGGTCAACCAAACAATGAGCGATTTGAAAACTGTAATAAAAGACAATGATGTAGTTGCTTTTCTGCCACCTTTTGCTGGTGGCTGAAATTTGTTTAAAGTATAGAGTTTAATGGTTTAAACCCGTTTAACTTTAAACTTTTAAACTTTTAAACGTTTAAACACTATGAGGTATTCCAGACAAATGATTCTTCCAGAAATAGGAGAAACAGGCCAGAAAAAATTGCAAGATGCTAGCGTTTTGGTTATTGGTGCGGGCGGTTTGGGTTGTCCTGTTTTGCAAAATTTGGCTTCGGCGGGAGTCGGAAACATCGGAATTGTGGATGGTGACGTGGTAGAAGAAACTAATTTGCACCGACAATTACTGTACACCATAAAAGATTGCGGAAAGAGCAAAGCTGAGACCGCCAAGAAAGCAATTTTGGAACTAAATCCCGAAATTAACGTGATCACTTTCTCAGAGTTTTTTACTACTGCAAACGCAGTTCGAATTATAAAGGAATACCAAATTATTGTGGATTGCACCGATACGATTGCCGTTCGGTATTTGATTAATGATGTGGCTGTCGCCAAAAGGATTCCGGTAGTGTATGCCTCGATTCATAAATTTGAAGGTCAGGTTTCGGTATTCAATTATAAAAATGGTCCGAGTTACCGTTGTTTGTTTCCGGAACAGGAAGGATTGAATGCCGTTCCCAATTGTGCCGAATCTGGAGTTTTGGGTGTTTTGCCCAATACCTTAGGTGCATTTCAAGCTACTGAAGTACTTAAGATAATATTGGAAATCGGTAAGGTATTATCGGGCAAATTATTGATTTATGATGCTTTGAATTTCCAAACTCAAATTATTGATTTTGTCAAAAATCCAAAAGCAATTGAAAAAGGATTCATAAACGGAACTTTGCTTTTGAACAGCAAAAGAACAAATGAAGATTTAACTCCAGAAGCTTTTTTAGAAAAATGCAAACAGTTAGAAATTGTTGTTATTGATGTTCGGGAATCCGATGAAATGCCTGAGTTTAAAGGAAAAAATGTTATTCAGATTCCTTTGAAAGAATTAGAAGAATACAGCAAGAAATTGAATAAAAACCAAGAAATCGTTTTGTTTTGCCAAACGGGGCAACGCAGTTTAGTCGCTATGAATTATTTGATAAAATCAGGGTTTGTCGGGGTTTTTCATTTAGGAAAAGGGATAAATCAAGTTCAATTTCAATAGCAATGACAATATTAAAAAAAAAAAAATAATCACGGATTACACAGATGAAACAGATAGGCACGGATTTATAAAAATGAAATCATAGAAAATCACTATAATCCTTGTAATCTGTGGCAAAAAAACAATAAGTATGTCACTAGATAAACCAAAAAAGAGTTCCTTCATTCAAGGACAAATAACATCCGAATTCATTGGGAATTCGATTGCCAAACACCAAAGCAAAACTACGATTGGCGCCCACAATATTTTTTTGGGACAAGTTCGGGCCGATGTGATTGAAGGAAAAACAGTCACAGCAATTGAATACACCGCCTACGAAAAAATGGCGGAACAAACATTCTACGAAATCCGGGAATCGGCTTTCGCCAAATATGAGTTGTCATGTTTACACATTTACCACAGTTTGGGAAAAGTAAAAGCAGGTGAAATATGTTTGTTCGTTTTTGTTTCGGCACCTAGGCGAAAAGTGGTGTACGAAGCTTTGGAGTTTTTGGTGGAGGAAATAAAAGAAAAAACAGCCATTTTCGGAAAAGAAATTTTTGAAGACGAAAGTTATACTTGGAAAAAGAACACATAAATAGATAGTAAGCTTATGAGTAACGGTGAAATACTAATCTACCAAAACCAAGAAGGTAGCATTAAAATTGATGTTCGACTTGAAGAAGAAACTGTTTGGTTGACGCAAGAACAAATGGGACTGCTTTTTTGTAAAGCAAAGTCAACAATAAATGAGCATATTATAAATATTTATGCTGAAAAAGAGTTGGATGAAATGACTAGTATTAGAAAAATCGGAATTTCCGATTTTTCTACAAAACCTACCAATTTCTATAACTTAGATGTTATTATTTCTGTAGGATATAGGGTAAAATCACAACAAGGGACGCAATTTCGTATTTGGGCAACACAACGGTTGAGAGAATACATTGTAAAAGGTTTCGCTTTAAATGATGATCGTTTCAAAACAGGTAATTCGATGAATTATTTTACCGAATTACAAGAACGTATTAGAGAAATACGATTATCGGAACGTTTTTTCTATCAAAAGATAAAAGATATTTATACAACAAGCATTGATTATAATCCAAAAGATGAAAAGACTATTGAGTTCTTTAAGATAGTGCAAAACAAGTTGCTTTGGGCGATATCCCAAAACACAGCAGCTGAGTTGGTTTACAGACGAGTTGATGCTGATTTGCCTCTTTTAGGAATGCAATCATTAGATAAAAAAGACAGTAATAAAATTAAAAAAACGGATGTAAGCGTAGCTAAAAATTATCTTGACGAAAATGAAATAAAGTTGCTGGGTTTATTAGTAGAGCAATATTTAGCATTTTCGGAAACTATGGCACAACAGCAAATGCCAATGTACATGAAAGATTGGACAGAACGTTTGGACAGCATTTTGCAACTCAATGGGAGAGAACTTTTGAAACATGCAGGAAAAATAAGCCACGATATGGCTGTTGAAAAATCAAATGTTGAATTTGAAAAATATAAGGTAACACAAATGTCAATTGAAAAAGAACAGAGTTTAAAAGAAATTGAAGCGGACATCAAAAGATTAAAAAAATAATTAATAAAGTATAATGGTAGATATCACCCATAAAATCATAACACAACGCACCGCTACGGCTCAAGCTATTGTAAAAGTTGGTTCGCCGGCAACGATGCAAGCTATTATAAACAACACTGTTCCCAAGGGTAATGTGCTTGAAGTATCGAGAACAGCAGGGTTGTTTGCCGTAAAAAACACTTCGAACTCCATTCCGGATTGTCATCCCATGCCGATTGAATTCACAGGAATTGAATATGAACTGCTGGAAGATTCCGTATTGATAAAGGTAACGGTCAAAGCCATTTACCGCACAGGCGTTGAGGTCGAAGCCATGCACGGCGCATCAATTGTAGCCTTGACAATGTACGATATGCTAAAACCCATCGACAAACAAGTCGAAATTTCGACCATAAAACTACTGCACAAAAAAGGTGGAAAATCCGATTATGGAGTCAAGGAAAATTTGGATTTATCGGTAGCGGTAATCGTTTGTTCTGACAGTGTTTCCAGCGGAAAAAAAGAAGACCGAGCAGGAAAGGTAATCTCGGACAAAATCAAGAATTTGGGATTGAGGGTTTCAAGCTATTCGGTCATTCCCGATGAGGTTCTCGATATTCAGGAAACCATAAACAAACTGTGTTCGGCCAACAAAGACTTGGTTATTCTCACAGGCGGAACAGGTTTGTCCAACCGTGATGTCACTCCCGAAGCCATTATTCCAATGCTCGACCGACGTATTCCTGGAATAGAGGAAGCCATTCGCTCGTACGGACAGGACAGAACGCCTTACGCGATGTTGTCCAGAAGCGTGGTGGGATTCAAAGGAAATACACTGATTATGGCCTTGCCCGGCTCTACAGCTGGAGCCAGCGAATCTATGGATGCGGTATTTCCTTCCATATTGCATTTATTCAAAATATTAAATGGTTTCAACCATGGAAAATAACAGCAATCCAATGCAGGACAACCACGGCAGAGCTCATAATTACCTCCGCATTTCGATTACAGAACATTGTAATTTGAGATGTACTTATTGTATGCCAGCCGAAGGGATTGCGCTTACACCAAGAGCACATCTGATGACTGCAGAAGAGATTGTTACCATTGCTAAAACATTCGTAAAAAATGGTGTAACCAAAATCCGATTGACCGGTGGCGAACCTTTGGTGCGAAAAGATGCTAAAACCATTATCGAACAATTAGGAAAATTGGGAGTCGAATTAACTTTGACCACCAACGGAATTCTAGTTCACGAATTCATTGATACCTTCAAAGTAGCAGGAGTCACGACTTTGAACGTGAGTATTGACAGTCTAAAAAAAGACAAATTCAACCAAATTACGCGTCGCAATTATTTTGAAAAAGTAATTGAAAATCTCGATTTGCTGGAGTTGAATGGGTTTCAAGTAAAACTAAATGTAGTGGTTATCAAAGGATTTAATGATAACGAAATTATCGATTTTATTGAAATGACCAAAGACCGAAACATCCAAATTCGGTTTATTGAGTTCATGCCTTTTGATGGCAATCAATGGAACAAAGAAAAGTTGGTAAGTTATGCCGAAATCCTTTCGCAAGCCAATGTTTTTTATACCGAACAAAAGGTAGAACGCACTCAAGACAAACCCAACGACACTTCCAAAAACCATAAAATTCAAGGCTATAAAGGCAGTTTTTCCGTTATCAGTTCGGTGACCAATCCGTTTTGTAGTACTTGCAACCGCATCCGTTTAACTGCCGATGGGAAATTAAAAAACTGTTTGTTCTCCAATTCCGAAACCTCCTTGCTTGATACTTTAAGAGCAGGAGAATCCATAGAACCGCTAATTTTTCAAAACATAAAATCCAAACATGCCATGCGAGGCGGAATGGATGATGATGCCAAATTTCAAAACCCACTGCTTTTTTCTAAAAACAGAAGCATGATTAAGATTGGGGGATAAAAAGGAAGTATTTACTTTTAAAAACTTCATTTGGGCGTGACCCCCGCTAGAAAAAAGGGCTAGTTTCATTGTCGTCATTGCCCTTTTTCCTATCGGCGGTCGTGCTATCCGCGCTACTTCGGTAGCTAGCTTCTATCACTCACGCAGTTCACAAGATGTTTGGTAGAAAGTGAGCTATTTTTTTATCAATTAATAGTTTTTCAGATATTTTTCTGTAGCCTACTGTTTTAACCGCGGGTAGCTTTATATTTACATTTGAATTAACAACATCAATCATCATAACTGACAATCGCAAATGACCAAAAAAACTTTATTATTACTCAGCTTCATTATATTAAAATTCATTTTGCAATATTCTTTAATAAGCTCCGATTACGATTTACAGCGTGATGAGTATTTGCACCTTGACCAAGCCCATCATTTGGCTTGGGGATATTTATCGGTTCCGCCTTTTACCTCTTGGATTTCTTATCTTATTTATCTTTTGGGGAATTCGGTTTTTTGGGTTAAATTTTTTCCTGCCTTGTTTGGGGCCTTGACTATTGTCGTGGTATGGAAAGCTATTGAAGAATTAAAAGGCAATTTGTTTGCACTAGTTTTGGGAGCAACCTGTGTGTTCTTCTCGGCACTTTTAAGACTGAACACTTTGTACCAACCCAACTCTTTTGATGTATTGTGTTGGACCACTTTTTATTTTATACTAATCAAATACATCAATAGCGAAAACACCAAGTGGCTTTTCATTGGAGCAATTTTATTTGCCTTTGGTTTTCTGAATAAGTACAACATTGGTTTTCTAATTATTGGATTGATTCCTGCTCTTATAGTGACCGAACAGCGCAAAATCTTTGGTCAGCCCAAATTGTATTTTGCTCTTATTTTAGGTTTGTTGATAATTACGCCCAACCTTTTATGGCAATATAACAACAACTTCCCAGTGATTCATCATTTAAAAGAATTGGCGGATACACAATTGGTTTATGTGGATCGATTGGATTTTTTAAAATCACAATTGCTCTTTTTTATTGGTTCATTTTTTGTGATTGTATCGGGATGGTTGGCTTTGTTATTGTACAAGCCGTTTCAAAAATACAGACTGTTCTTTTGGAGCATTATCTTTACACTTGCAGTTTTTATGTATTTCAAAGCCAAAGATTATTACGCAATTGGGCTTTATCCTATTTACATTTCGTTTGGCTCCGTTTATCTGGCCAATCAATTAAAAGAAGGTTGGAAGCGGTATTTGCAACCCGTTTTAATTATAATGCCCATTTTGTTTTTTATCCAGATGTACAACGCTTTCTTCCCAAACAAAAGCCCGGAATACATAGTAAATCATGCCAAACCGTATCAAAAATTTGGCTTACTTCATTGGGAAGATGGTAAAGACCATTTATTGCCACAAGATTTCGCCGATATGCTAGGCTGGAAAGAATTGGCCATGAAAGTAGATTCTGTGGCAGGAACACTTCCTGATTTGGAGCATACCTTAATTCTTTGCGATAATTACGGACAGGCGGGGGCTATCAATTATTATACAACTAATAAAGATGTGGTTGCTCATTCCTTTAATGCCGACTATATCAATTGGCTTCCATTAGATAAAAAAATCAAAGATGTCATTTTGGTAAAAGAGGATGATGACGAAGACAAAGAAAGAAAAACCGAGATTCCGTTATTTGATACCGTTTATTTGGCAGGCAAAAGAATCAATAAATTTGCCAGAGAACCAGAAATTTCGATTTATGTATTGCGTGGTGCAAAAGTGGATGTCAACAAAAGAATAAAGGACGAAATAGAAAGGGAGAAAAATTATCAATAATTTCGGTATCAATTGCTTAAGTTCAAGAAAGATTAAACAAAAATACCGAAGAGTAATTCTTCGGTATTTTGTATAATCTTTTCTAAAATTCAAATTCTCCTATGAGAATTTTGCTGTCATTTTCAAGCTTATTTTCTTTCTGACTTTGGAAAACAGCAATTTTGCGTTCTTGTCTTCCATCAGAATAGTACAGATATACTTCGGCCATTACTGTTGTAGGTCCAGAAAGAATATTCTGTCTCTCACCGAAAAAATTGGTTTTAATTTTATATTTTCCTTTGATGGCTTTTTTTAGTAAGAACTGTTCAGGACCAAAACCTTGAGTAAAATCGTTACTTAGTCGGCCACCAATTTCCGTAGATTGATGAGAGTAGGAACAGTCTTCGCCTCTCGGATCTGTAATCCAAAGGTCTATATCGGTATTGTCTTTATTCCAGTTGATTACAACACGGATGTCTATCGGAAGATTTGCTTTCAAACGATCATCTATTTTGCTCGCATCTACATTTTTGTTTTGGCTTAGAATATTATTGATTTCCATAATCAAGATTTCTTCAATGCCATTGTCTCTCACTGAAATCTCGTCTGTGTATTCCTGATAAAGCATCGATTTGTAAACATTAAGAGCTTCTTGAGGTTTTTTATTATCTATCAAAGCCAATGCATAATCTCTGTGACTTTGAGGGTCGAACGGTCTCCATTCTAGAATTTTTTGCGTAATCCACAATTCTTTTTCAAAATTACCTCTCTGTTTTAGTAAATAATATATCGTTTTGTATAATTCTTCATTTTCCAGATCAAGCTCTGCTAATGTGCTTAAAACTTTTAAAGAGAGTACTTTGTCTCCTTTTTTGAAAAGCAATTTTGAGACATCAAAATAATAAGTCACCTGCTTTTCGTATTTTGGACGATTTTCAAGATATTTCAGGTAAATCAATTCAGGTGACTGTAGCGCCTGAAAATCTCTCATATACTCTTCGTTGCTTTCTACATCAACCAAAGTTATTTTGCCTTTCGGTTTCATAGATACAACTTCGGCATCTACGGTAACACTTTCTGCGCTTACTTTCTGACTACTGTAAACAGCAGACTCTTCTAAATGATTTTCTCTAACCGACTGATTAGATACTGTAGGGTATTCTTTTTTCTCCTTAGGTTTAAACTCAGAATTCCACCACGTTACGAGTTCACGGGTTATATCAAAAGATTTGGATAGCAGATTTTTTCTTTTTTCTAAAATTTCCCTTTTATTTTGAGAAACGATTTTATTGTATTCTGATAGTAATTCCTGTGGAGGTTTGATTCCGTAACGCACATAATCATTGATGTCATCCAATACAATAAGGCTGGTGTTTTTACTTACCACACCAAACTGTTCGCTCAAGTTTTTGATTTCATCGCGGTTTTGAGTTGAATTAAGTTCAAGATCATTAATTTTTCTTTGTGCCCAAAATTGTGCAATGGGCCATTTGTCTACTTGCACAGCGGTATTAAAATCTACAGGTACTTCATATTTTTTATCCCCTACAGAAAAGATAGCGGTAAGTTTACCCAGATTTGGAGACGAAATTCCAAATATATTCACTGGCTCATTTACAACAGTACCCACATTTGGAAACAGCTCCTGAACAGTAGTATTCTCTTTAAAGCCTAAAAATTTAACAGGTAGTTTGTTATATGCTTTTAGTGCAGATGGAGTGTCTAATTCATTAAGATTGATAAAATTCCCTCCAGATTGGGATGCCAAAAGTTTAAGTAGGTTAAAATCGGAAGTAGGCGTACTTACAATACTGTTTAGTGGGTTTTTAAATTTCAATGTTAAATCACCAAAACTAGAAATTCCGTCAGAAAATAAAAGATATTCTTCTATTCCTGGAATTTCTTTCAATGTGCCAAAGTCAGTTCCCCCATCGTATTTTAAGTTGATAACTCTATTTTTTAATACACTCCAGTTTCCTCCAGAAACAGTAAATTCTTCTGCTTTCTCTAGAATATTATTTAAAAGAACAAAAGTTACAGAAATATCTTTGTTACTGAAAAAATAGGCGTTAAGAAAGTCAAGTTCCTTTTCAAGATTTCTTTTTGATCCGCTGAAAGAATTATCCCAAATAATGGCAATTTTTTTGGATTTCGGCTTTTCTTTCACTGGAAAATCCATTGAAACACTGGCAGCAAAATAAAACTTGTCGCCAGAAGCTTTCTGTAGCAGAACATTTGAAGACTGATTTGTTTTTGGGATTGTTATTTTAAGACTTTCGTTTGGTGTAAAATTCTCTTTATTAATTTCAGCAACCCATTGATTTCCTTGCTTTTGAAAAGCAAAACTTCCATCTGGATTTTCTGTGATTTTAGGAGTTGTCAGACTTTCATTAATCAACACTTTTAGATTAAATTTTGGAATGCTAGCTGCATTGGCAAAACTTAAAAAATAGAGATAATCCGAAGCGAAGTTTTTTAGTTCCTGATGATAGGTAATCTTTATAGTTCTGCTGCCTTGCACAGGAATTGGATAAATTCTTGTTCTAAAATTATTTCCAGCTACTTTTTCTATAATACCTGGATCTATATTTCTTTTTTCAAGACTTTCAAATACTTCTTTAGCACGTTCTTTGGGAACGGGAACCGCATCTCTCAATTTTCCGTTTATATCTAAAGCATAACCGCTTATGCTTACCCCTTCTGGCAACGGAATGGTAAGCTTACCTTCTAAAATTCGGTTGCTCGGATTGTAAAAGGTATAAATTGCTGTTGTTGTGGCAAGATTTCCTAAAATCTGGGTGTCAATTTTTGCTTCCTGCAGGATTACAGGATTTTTTTTCTGGTTATCTACATCAAGAGTTGGAATCTGAGAAAAAACGGCATTAAAAACTATTAATGCACCTATAGTGAAAATTTTATTCATATTAAAAAAAGTGATTTTATTTGATTATGAAGGAGAATACTAAATAATTCCTAAGGCTTTTTTTAAAGCTTTAAGATAACTTCCGATTAGAAATTGTGAATATGCTTGGCAACAATTCCAAAATTAATACCCTGTACCTGATCTACTCCGCTGAAATTTACTGCAATCAATTGACCACATTCATTAAATACCGGTGCACCACTGGCGCCATGTGTAGAAGTGATGCTGTATTGAATTTTATTACCGTCGGATTCTTTACTTATTTTACCATCATAAAGTTGCACTTTAATACCTGAATTCGTTTTTGCCAAATCCATTCCCAAAGGATAGCCAATCATTATCGCTTTTTGGCCAGGATTTAAAGAGGCATCGTCCTCGACAGCATTGTCAAGATTGATAATGTTTACAACACTTTCTGGGGTTGTACGATCCGTTAATTGTACAAGGCCTAAATCAATGTTGGTATCTTCTGAAATTTTTTCGATTTCGCAACTAAGCCATTGGTCATCAGTATTATGAAGTGCTACCGTAATATCTACAGTCTTTACATATACTTCTATATCTTCCTTCGAAACGTATTCTTTGACTGGAATAGATGCTGCAATATCAGTTGCTGCTTTCGAGGTATCTACTTCTGTGTCATTTGAGCTGATAAATTCTTCACCTGCTGGCTCTTCACTTGTTTCTTCATTTCCTTCTTCATAATCACCTTCACCTTCATTTTCGTCATACGCTGAAGCAATTTTCCAGTTTCTTTCAATAAAACTTTCATACTCATCTTCAGAAATATCAGTAGTAAGAATTGAAGCAATTTTCATTCTTATATTTCTTATAGTAGTATTTGTTTTTTCATCTTCTTCATTTGATGATTTCCATGGTTGCAAAACATGACTGTTGGTTATTATCTTTCCGTCTCTATCTACAAAAAAACCAGTTCCAAAAACCGTTTCTTCTTTGGCGTCCTCGGTAGTAAGTTGAATTTCTTTTCCCTTAATTTTTGCAAAATAACCATACTTATGTTTTATCAGTACAACTGCGTCTTTGTATTCGTTATAGACTTTGGTATCCGAATCCAAACAAACAGTAGTATCATGATTTTTAAAATGTTTAAAGCCAAAAAAAGCTATTGAGAGAATGATTATAGTAAAAAGAATAATTTTGTAAGGATTTCTTTTTTTATTGTTCATGTCTTGTAAATCTCCGTTTGGTCCGATTTTTCTAATTTTCATTTGTAAATAAGTGGTTTTTAAAAATAGTTATTCTAAAGCGTCAATTAGCAATATTATTAACTTTTACTGTCATATAATAGTTCAAAGGTAGTAATTTATTTATTAAATAACATAGAATAATGCCAAGTTAGTCTTTTTTTCAAGTGAAATTTTATCTCAAATCACATGAGTAAGGTTTGATAATGTTAAGTCATTACTCATTAAAATAGGATAGAAAAAAAAAGCTTTGTAGGTTTAAAAGATCACCTGAATATTATTTTATCGATCCAATTTGATTTAAAAGTTTTAAAAAAAGACCTTTCAGAGTTCAAAATTCTCGCTGGTACTGTACCTCCTTATTTGAAAGATAAAAGGTAGCGTTTGCAACACGGTTCACAACAACGGTAGTATTTTTAGATCAACTCTTATGTTTTTTTATATTTAACACTTTATCTTAAATACTCGCCTTTGGCAACAAGTTTTCCAAACTCTGTAACAAAATCGCCATCAATTAGTCTTGTTTAGGAACGAACATTATATCGATGAGAACAACTTTTTTTATTACTTTTTTTACTTTACTTTTCTACCTGCCTGGAATGGCTCAAAACACAAAGGGGAAAATCATCGATTCCACTACGGGAGAAAGTATTCCGTATGCTAATATTAAGGTAAACGAGTCCGAAAACCTAGTCTCTAATGCCGAAGGATTTTTTGCACTCTCTGAAAAAAATAGTACTGATGATACTCTACTTACGGTTTCCTATTTGGGTTTTGTTAACAGGCAACTGACCGTTGGGGAATTGAAAAAGCTCGATTATACAATTAAACTTTTACCCGGAATTTACGAATTGAAAGATGTTGTTGTGTCTAATAAAAAACCGAATGCCTATGAAATCATGGCAAATGTAAAAGCGAACTTAAGTCAAAATTATACTACGGGAGAAAAAGGGTCAAAAGAAATGTTCTTTTACAGAACCTCTAATTATTTTAATCCTTCAATAATCGATATAGAGATTAACAAATCAACGGGTTTTAGCAAACAAGCATTGTCAAAAGTCAACAATGACCTGCAGACTTTTTCTAAACAATTAATTTCGCATCCACCGTTGTCATTTACTGATATCCTTTGTAATTACTATTCGGTTAAAACAAAAAAAGCAGATAAGTATGTGTTTACCTCAAAATTGAATGTTTTAAAAGCCACGATCTTAAAAAATGAAGGAGAGTCTGCATCCATAGAGGATTTAGAAAAAAAAGCTAAAAACTTGATGCTACAACATCTCGATACCACTAAATATTACCGCATAAAGAGTGGTCTTATAGGATCAAGAGATACTATTTCATTTAGTAAAGAGTTCAATAAAAAAGCAGGTAAAGACAAAGAAGTAAAAAATCAATTAACTGCTGAGAAAAGTAATCTTGACAGTTTTATGTATAAAAATGATTTGTTGAGTAACAAGAAATTCGATTTTATACAAAAACCAGAGCTATATGATTATACTTTTGAAGGCACTATCTACACTAATCAGAATGAATTTGCTTATGTCCTTACTTTTAAACCTCGAAAAAGCAAAGCAATGTATGTGGGTAAATTATACATTTCTGAAAGTGATTATGCCGTCCTGAGAACCGATTATGTACTAGACGAAGGCGAAAAGGTGCATAATTTTAATATGAAGTTCCTTTTTGGAATTAAAGTGTCCGAAAATGTAAGTAAAGGAACAATAATTTACAAGAAAAGAGCCGAAGACGATAGCTACTATATTCAGTATGCCACATTAGAAAGCGGTAATTACTTTTATCTTAATCGGCCATTAAAGCTTATAGAATTGACCAATAGTGAAAAAGATGTTTTGGCACTTGATTTTAAAATTGAAGCCAATATTCTCAATAAAACTGAATTCCTTAATATGTCTCGTTCTGAATCATCATCATCAGCAATTGAAAAAATAAAGGAAGAAGACTTTCGATTTACAACTATTAAATCTTATGATCCCAAGATGTGGAAAGATTATAATTTCATCGAACCATTACAAGAAATGAAACAATTTAAAGCAGTTAATTGAAATTAGCTTTCAATTTTACTTGAAAGGAGACTATCCAACTGGCATTCGTTTGTTCCTATTTTCTCGTCCTCGTTTGCAACGCAGCTCATTGCAACGGAAGTCCTGATAGTTCATTATATATTTCCGTAAACGATAGCAAACTGTAATCCACGCCTGTTCAGTACATACCAGCTTGCGCTCGTGAAGAGCATACTATTTAAAAAAGAAAGGGAGTATAATTGATTTATCATACTCCCTTTCTTTTTTGTTTTAAGTCTTAATTCACCAAAAACAAAGCATTGCTGAACAGTAAAATTCCGTTTTCCCAAAAGCCTCTAAATAATGGATTGTCTACCATATAAATTACCGATCCGTCTCCTTTTTTGTCAACAGCAAAACTTACGGTTTCGGTTAGTTTTTTCTTCATGTCATTCCCAACAAAACCATAACTATGATAATCTTTCGGAATGTAGGCCACATTAATCGCTTTTTTCAATAAAGGATAGCATTTCTCACCTGTTTTAAGACTGAAATAACTATTTCCAAGACCAAAAGCCATTGGGTAAGTCTTGTCTAGTTTGTTTTCCATGACAGCGCCAGGAATCGATCCCGAAATCGCTCTTCGTTCTGAACCTTCAAAATCCAAGAAACGCTTCTTCAATTCCAATTCCTTTTCTTCCTTCTCCGATTTTTCCTTTTCTTCGGAACTGGCAAAAGGACTTAAGGCATAACCTTCTCTATCTTCAAATAATGAAATGGCAGCGTTCATTGCAATTACTTTCCCGCCGTTTTTGATCCAATTATCTATTTGCGTTTTTTGCTCATCGGATAAATTATAATAACCATCGGCAAGAATCAAAGTGTTGTAATTGTATAATTTTACTCTGCTAAAATTGGCCGTTTCTACAATACTCATAGGATAACTAATGGTTTCATCCATATAAAACCAGGTAGCACCAAACTCGGTTGAACTTACTCCTTTTCCGGATAACAATAGTACTTTTGGAGCTTTAAGCAAGATGAAGTTTTCTCCGCCTAAATCTTTCGAATTGGTAGAATATCCAGTTGAAATAAAATTAAAATCCGATTTTATTTTTATAATATCACTTACTGTTTTTTCAAAATCAACTGCTTTAGGATTATCGGCTTTGCTTACAATTAATCCCCCTGGTTCAATTGTAATGTCACCAAAAATTGCTTTTTTCATCGCCGATCTTACTTTGATACCTGCTTGATGTAATTGTGAAATGACTTGCGCTGAGGTTCTGTTATTCCAAGGAATATGAAAAGCGTAAACGGTTTCCGGAACTTTCTTTTCTTTGACTTCAATTGTCGTTTTTGTTTTAATATCCAAACTGTTTTTTACTGCATAACCTTCTACGCCATAAGCAAGAGGTAATGCCCAAGCTGTGATGTCGTATGATAAACTGTCATTCAGTTTTTGGTTGGGTTCAAAAAGAATTTGTGTTAATACAGCTCTTGGCTGATCCACTTTTATAATCAAATCATTGGGTTCAATCTTAAAACTTTCATTCTTTTTGGATTGATAATGAAAACCCGATTCATTAGCAGAAGCATCAGCATAAGCAAAATCAATATTATTTTTCTTAAGCAAAACAGCCATTTGTTCCAACTTAGGATTGCTTTTCATAACATAGGTTTTGTAGGTACCTTTTACTTTTTTTCTAGCATTGTTATTGAAATCTCTAAACCCTTTTACTAAGGCCTCTTTTTGAGAAGAAGCACTTTCTACAATTGTAAGTACCGCTGTTGCATGATGTGTCAAACGGTCTTTTATCGTTAAATTGGATCCGTTTTCCATTGTAATTTCTCTACCAGCTCCTATTCCTCCTTGTTCCAGTGTCATACCAACGGCGCCGTTGTAGGTTGGGTAAGTGTCGCCATAACTTGGGTAAAACAAATCAAATCGTTCGCGGGTATTGTACATCCAGTTTTGTTTGTCAAATTTGGCCGAAATATTTTTCCCCAAGGTAGCGTGGAAATCTTTTTGATAGGGTTCAATAAATTCATGCAAAGGTTCTGCCGATGGAGGGAAGAAATAAGGCGAGTCATAGCTCATCTCGTGTACATCTGTGTGAACCTGAGGCATCCATTGGTAGTACATCGCAATACGTTGTTGCGTCTCGACTTGTGTTTGCCAAGCCCAATCTCTATTCAAATCAAAAATGTAGTGGTTGTATCTTCCACCAGGCCAAACTTCCATGTGTTCTCTGTCATACAATCCAGGATGTGTTTTTTTGCCCGAAATCTCACGTAACCAATTTCCGTATCTGGAATAGCCATCAGGATTAATGCAAGGATCGAGAATAACAATAGTATTTTTTAACCAAGCTTTGGTAGTTTCGTTGGTTGGGTTCAATAATTCGTAAGCAACTGTCAAAGCACTTTCGGTACCTGCAAATTCATTTCCATGTACATTAAAACTGATCCAAACAATGACTTTGTCTTCTACAGTTGCCGTTTTGGTATTGGACATGCCTATGGCTGACAAATTGTTGTTTCTAATTTGTTCCAGATTGGCTAAATTTTCTGGAGTCGAAATGAAAAATAAATTCAGATCTCTTTGCTCATTTGTAACCCCATATTTTTGTTTCTTGATGAGTTTGGATTCTCCAGCCAAATAATTGAAATAATCCTCAACTTGATGGTAATAGGTGATTTGTTTTCCGTAGTTGGGAATAAAATCCGAAGGACTTTTTAGTTGTGCGAAAGTGGAATTAATAAAAGAAATTAAAAACAGTAATGTGTAAAAATACTTTTTCATAGTTTGGGTTGATTAGTAACAGGTCAAAAATACTTATTAACTTTTTAATGACCTAAAAAACATAATAATTATTAAAATTTCAAATTGTCAAACTGATTTGTGTTTTTTATTTAATTTAAAAAATAAAAATATTTTTTAAATATGCTTTTTTAACTTTAAATGTTTGTTTTATTTTAAGCTAATATTATTTTAATACAGTCTTGTTTTTTTATTTTTAAATTGTTTAATGTCAATAAATTGAAAATAAAAAATTGTTAAAGATGTTGATTATTTCTTTATATTTATATCATAATTTAAATGATTTTGCTCAGATTGTTTTTTACAACTGATAATTATCATATTTTGATTTTTATAAGGATGTTATTTTTGCTACACATTATAAAGGACTTTTTTGTCTTTTTAATTAGTGAATTTATTTTATAAAGAAATTGAATTAACAACATGACATTTAATTTATGAGCAACTTAAACCAATCTCACAAAATATTATTTCTAAATACTTTAGCTTTTTCTATTTGTTTTGCTTGCTGGACATTAAATGGAGTATTGGTCACTTTTTTGGTCGATAAAGGAATTTTTAATTGGAGTGTTGTTGAAGTTGGATGGTTACTTGGAATTCCTATTTTATCGGGGTCTATCTTTAGACTACCAATTGGAATTTTGACGGATAAATTCGGAGGTAAAATAATTTTTTCTGCATTATTACTTCTATGTTCTATTCCTCTTTTTTTATTGCCATTTGCCAATTCATTCTGGAGTTTTGCGGTATTGAGTTTTCTTTTCGGACTGATAGGAACCAGTTTTGCGGTTGGTATAGGGTACACTTCAGTTTGGTATCCCCAAAATTGGCAAGGAAGAGCTTTAGGAATCTTCGGGATGGGAAATGCAGGTGCTGCGCTAACAACATTTATTGCTCCTACTTTATTGAATAATTTCTCCCAAAATGATCCTGAAAACGGATGGAAAATGCTACCCGTTTCCTATGCAATTGTTTTGGTATTGATGGGAATTCTTTTTATAGTATTTGCTAAAAATAAAAAACCGTTAGGAGATTCAAAAGACATAAAAACATTATTGAAACCATTAAAATCCGTTCGAGTTTGGCGATTTGGAGCTTACTATTTCCTAGTATTTGGTTGCTTTGTTGCCTATTCTCAATGGTTGTTGCCCAATTTTATGAATGTATACCAAACAACACTCGTAATGGGAGGAATGTTTGCTACCATGTTTAGTTTGCCATCGGGAGTAATTAGAGCTTTTGGAGGTTATTTGTCGGATAAATTTGGTGCTCGAAAAGTAATGTATTGGGTTTTGGGATCTTCCATAGTAATCAGCTTTTTGTTGATGTTTCCAAAAATGGAGATTTTCACTGCTGGACCTGGAGTATTGGCTGCAAAAACAGGCGTAATAACCGAAATTGCTGCTTCTGAAATTAAAATAGACGGCAAAGCCCAAAGTGTAAATACAAAAGTTGTGACCGAAAAAGAAATTAAATCGATTCTTCCCGTGAAAAAATCATGGCAAGAAATTGTGGTACAGCAAAACCAAGAGGTAAAAAAGAAAGAACTTTTGGCCAAAGGAATTACTCAAATCAAGTTTGAGGCCAATATGTGGGTGTATTTGGTGTTAGTCATTCTTATTGGTATTTCTTGGGGAATTGGGAAGGCTGCGGTTTTCAAACACATTCCAGAATATTTTCCTAATGAAGTAGGTGTAGTAGGAGGAATGGTAGGTTTGATAGGAGGTTTAGGAGGTTTCGTTGGGCCAATTATCTTTGGGTATCTACTGAACTCAACAGGACTTTGGACTAGTTCTTGGATCTTTATATTTGTAATCTCAGTACTTTGTTTACTCTGGATGCACCGCACGATTATTAAAATTCTTCGTGTAAAATCTCCGAGTTTTACAAAGGAAATTGAGCATAATCATTAAGAAATGTCAATATCAATGTCAATTTCAATGTCAATATAAAAAACAATATCAAATACAAATTAAATACACATAATATGAAAACTTGGCTAGACAAATGGGAACCCGAAAATGAAGAATTCTGGGAAAATACAGGAAGTAAAATCGCATGGAAAACATTAACTATTACCACTTTATCTTTAATATTGTCATTTGCCTCATGGTTTATGATGAGTGTAATTGCAGTAAAACTTCCCGGACTTGGATTTTCGTTTTCCAAAGATGAACTTTTTTGGTTGGTGGCTATACCTGGTTTAGCTGCTGGTTTTTTAAGAATTATTCATACGTTTATTTTACCAATTTTTGGGACTCGACACGTTGTAGCTTGGGCTACTTTAATAAAATTAATTCCAGTAATCGGAATTGGTTTTGCAGTAATGGATACCAATACTCCTTTTTGGATATTTGCAGTTCTGGCTTTTACTTGTGGTTTTGGAGGAGGTGATTTTTCATCCTATATGCCAAGTACCAGTTTGTTTTTTCCAAAAAGACTCAAAGGTACAGCATTGGGAATTCAAGCTGGGATTGGGAATTTTGGAGTTTCATTAGCTCAGTTTGTAACACCACTTATTTTGAGTGTAAGCATTTACGGAGCAGCCTCTGTATTTACTAGTATTGATCCAAAAGAAACGCTTACCGTTTTTAAAAATACTACTATTGAAAAACAATCTGAAGTTTTTGGTGCCTTGGATGCCGAAGTGCAAACAAAAATATTATCTACTGTAAAGAAACCTGTAATGGATTCAGTTACAGCGGCAACTCATTCGACAGATAATGCAGTTATTTTTGCAGCGCTACCTTTAAAAGCAAAATCAAAAGCCATAGCCAATGCCAATCCAAAATTGGCTGAAAAAATATTAAATAAATTAAGTCCAGATAATGAAGCGGTAAAAAACAAAGAAGTATACATTCAATCGGCGGCATTTTGGTACATTCCTTTTCTTTTGATTTTGTCGGTAATCAGCTGGTTTTATTTAAAAAGTATTCCAATGCATTCTTCTGTAAAAGAACAAATGGATATTTTTAAGAACAAACACACTTGGTATTGTACCATTACTTATGTAATGACTTTTGGAACCTTTGCCGGTTTGTCAGCAGCTTTTCCTTTGATGATTAAATTTTTATACGGCGATTTTCCAGATGCACCAGATCCATTAGTATATGCTTTTTACGGCCCGCTGATTGGTTCTGCCAGTAGAATTGCTTTTGGTTTTGTAGCCGATAAAGTAGGAGGAGCCATTTTAACCACAATTACAGGATTAGGAATTTTAACAGGTGCTATACTTTTAGTAACTCAAGGATTGGTTGCGCCTACAAGTATGGATCAATTTCCACTATTTGTGGGAGTCATTTTGGCAATGTTCTTCTTTACAGGGATTGGAAATGCAGGTACCTTTAGACAATTTCCAATTATCTTTTCAGAAGATCAGCGTCAAGCTGCTGGAGTTATTGGTTGGACAGCAGCCATTGCAGCATTTGGACCATTTATATTTTCTAAATTAATTGGAAATAACATTACTATAAACGGAACTGTAAATCAATTCTTTATTGGTTTGATTGTTTTTACTATCTTAGCTACAGTTATAAATTGGTGGTTTTACAATCGTAAAGGTTGTGAAAAGCCAAGTTAGCCTCCAGCCCCCTGAAGTGGGAGTTTTGTAAACATTTTTATCCTAACAGGTCTCCAAGACCTGTTAGGTATTTAATAAATTTGAATTTTTAATCAATACGTTTTTGATATAATACAAAGTAGATGAAAAACAATACTTATAATGCCAAAGCTTTACTGATTGCAACGGGACTCTCTATTTTTATGATTGCTCTTGTATTTTTTGGTTCTAGAAAGTTGCAAAATTTTGATGCTGCATTGGTTACTTATTTATTTGGTACCGTGTTTGCTTTCTTCGGGATTGTATATCGCTACACGGTTTGGTTGCAAAGACCACCTACTTGGATTTATTTTAAACGTGGAATTACGTATTTGGTCACTGGAAAAGTGTTCTCGCATTTTTGGTTCGCCACCAAAGAATCGGTGGAGAATATTGCTTTTCAAAAGTTTATTTATCCAAGAGGGAAATACCGCTGGGTGGCGCATTTTATGATTGCTGTGGGTTGTACTTCGGCATTTTTGATAACGATACCGCTTACTTTTGGATGGATACATTTTGCGATGGCTCCCAATACAATTTCGACTTATGAAGCCTATTTTTTCGGTTTTAAAGTAATGGATTTTGAGCTGGGTTCTATAATCGCCTTTTTGACTTTTCATGCCTTGAATTGGTCTTCTTATCTGGTTATTTTTGGATCGCTGTATTATTTAAGACGTCGTTTGACCAATCCAGGATTAATTGCTACTCAGTCTTTTGAAGGCGATTTGTTACCGCTTATTTTGTTGATTGCCATTTCGGTAACGGGCCTAGGTCTTACCTATTCCTATCAATTTATGAAAGGATTTGCGTTTGATTTCTTGGCAGTTTTACACGCTGTAACAGTAATTATGTTTTTGATTTGGATTCCGTTTGGGAAGTTTTTTCATATCATTCAGCGTCCTGCACAAATTGGAGCACATATTTACAAGAAGCAAGGAATGAAAATGGGAATGGCTGTTTGTCCGCATACAGGAGAGGAATTTGCAACCAAATTGCATATTCAAGATTTGAAAACAGTAACCGAACAATTAGGTTTTGATTTTAATCACGCAGATGGAACATCGCATCTTGATTTAAGCCCAGAAGGAAAAAGATCCCGATTGGCACAAGCGCATTTGAAGGCTAGACTAGAAGGCGGAAATTTATTTGGATGATTTTGAAGTTAGAGGTTAGAGAATAGAATAAAGAAGGCAGATTTCAGAAAGAAGATTGAAAATAGGGTGAGTGGTTTTGAAACAACTAAATGTTTTTATTGAAAACTGATGTTGATTACGACCGCGTGAGGGATAGAAGCTAGCTACCGAAGTAGCGCGGATAGCCCGACAGCAGTAATGAAAGGGGCCGAATAAGCGGTATAGTGAGTTGGCCTCTTTCATTATTGGTGGCACGCCCAGAGGAGGACTGCAGACTTTAGAATTATGATTTTAGATTTTTGAAACCGAAAACTAATAACAGAGAACTGTAAAAAATATAAAATGGCAAAATTACCTGTATCAGAAGAGAATATTGTAAAGCATTTTGGACCAACGCTGAATTATGCGCCAAAGGATGGTTATGTAGGTAGAGATGAACCAGATGAGGCTGTGAAAACACATTGTTGTTTTTGTGGAATGCAATGCGGAATTCAATTGTTGGTCAAAGAAAATAAAGTAGTTGGTTTTGAACCCTGGATGGAATTCCCTTTCAATGAAGGAAGATTGTGTCCGAAAGGGGTGCAACGCTACTTGCAAAACAACCATCCGGATCGTTTAATGACTCCTTTGAAAAGTGTTCCGGGGCAAGGATTTGTTCCAACTTCTTGGGATGAGGCCATGAGCAAAACGGTTTCGGAAATCAAAAGAATTCAAGAAAAATACGGTAATGATGCTATGTCGATGTTATCTGGCGTTTCGTTGACTAATGAAAAAAGTTATTTGGTTGGTAAATTTGCTCGCGTGGCGCTAAAAACCAAAAACTTAGATTACAACGGTCGCTTGTGTATGGTGAGTGCAGGTGCGGGTAACAAAAAAGCATTTGGACTGGACAGGGCTTCGAATAATTATTCGGATCTGGAGTATGCCGAAGTGATTATTGTGGCTGGAGCTAATATTAGCGAGACATTTCCAACTTTGACACATTGGATTTGGAAAGCCCGTGATCGTGGTGCCAAAATTATAGTGATTGACCCTAGGATGATTCCGCTGGCAAGAACTGCCGACATTCATTTGGATGTTCGTCCAGGAACCGACTCGGCTTTGTACGGCGCTATGCTGAAATACTTGGTGGATCATGACATGCTGGATCATGATTTTATAGATAATTATACATCTGGTTTTCAAGAAACGATAGATGCCGTAAAAGACTATACGCTAGAATGGGCGGAGGAAGTAACGGGAATAGACAAAAATAAAATAAGAGAAGCCGCTGAGTTATGGGGTAAAGCCAAAACGAGTTTCTTGCTTCACGCCCGTGGAATAGAACACCACTCCAAAGGAGTAGATAATGTTTTGGGTTGTATCAACTTGGTTTTAGCAACAGGAAGAATTGGTAGGCCGTATTGCGGTTACGGAACCATTACTGGTCAAGGAAACGGACAAGGCGGTAGAGAGCATGGACACAAATGTGATCAATTGCCTGGTAACAGAGATATTGAAAATCCAGAACACCGAAAGTATATTTCGGAAGTATGGGGAATCAACGAGAAAGATTTACCTGGAAAAGGTCTTTCGGCTTACGAAATCATCGAAGCGATTCATCGTGGAGAGATTAAAGGATTGATTTCGATTTGTTTCAATCCATTGGTGTCATTGCCAAATAGTAATTACGTTCGGGAAGCTTTGGAGAAATTAGAATATTACGTATGTATTGACTTTTTCTTGAATGAAACCGCACGCCACGCCGATATTGTGTTAGCAGGTTCTTTGCAGGAAGAAGAGGAAGGAACCACAACATCCGCAGAAGGTCGTGTGATTCGTATCCGTCAAGCGGTAACGCCTCCTGGTGACGCGAGAACCGATACTTCTATCATTCTTGAATTAGCCAAACGTTTAGGAGTTGAAGATAAGTTTACCTATGAAAATAGTGAAGCCATTTTTAACGAATTGCGTGTGGCATCAAAAGGAGGAACAGCCGATTATTATGGAATTACATACAAAAGAATTGAAGATGAAATGGGTGTCTTTTGGCCTTGCCCAACAATAGGTCATCCTGGAACACCAAGATTATGGGAAGACAAAAAGTTTAAAACCCCAGACGGAAAAGCACATTTTAATCCAGCGCCATACAAACTTCCAGGTGAAGTAACTGATGCTGAATTTCCTGTGATTTTGACAACAGGTCGTGTGGTGTCTCAATATTTGAGCGGTACACAAACCCGTAGAATTGGGAAATTGGTGGATCAGTTTCCTGAGCCATTATTAGAAATTCATCCCAAACTAGCACAACAATACGGAATTCAGCAAAGAGAATTAATAAAAGTTTCCACTCGACGCGGAGAAGGAATTTTTCCAGCCAATATAGTAGAAACCATTCGTGAGGATACTGTTTTTATTCCGTACCACTGGTCTGGAAAAAAATCCGCCAATCAATTAACACCAGGAACTTTAGATCCTATTTCAAAAATACCGGAATTCAAAGTTTGTGCCTGTCATTTGGAACCTCTTAAAGAAATAGCAGGGCCATCAAAGGAATCAACTGCGTATGCAAGTGTTTAATCTATAAAAAGTAAATATGAATTACACTAGTTTCAATAAAAACGAGGAATTTTTTGTAGATATGCAGCGCTGTATTGGCTGTAAAGCCTGCGAAATGGCTTGCGCCGAATGTGAGACCAACGGTCAGGAATCCTTAATTCATGTGAATTATGTGGATAGGGCTTCAACGATTCAAACTACGGTTCAGGTTTGTATGCACTGCGATGATCCCGTTTGTGCCAATGTATGTCCTGCCGATGCCATATCCAAAGACGAAAACGGAATTGTTCATACCGCCAATACCGAGAGATGTATTGGTTGTTCGAATTGTGTGATGGCTTGTCCGTTTGGTGTACCCAAAAAAGAGGAGTCCTACGATTTGATGATGAAATGTACCATGTGTTACGACAGAACCAGCATTGGCAAAAAACCAATGTGTGCTACAGTTTGCCCAAGCGGTGCTTTGTTTTTTGGAACAAGGACCGAAATAGAGGAAATGCGTCCGAATAGTACGCCAGTCAACACCTTCATATTTGGCAAAGAAATTGTCAATACCAAAGTCAATATCATGATGCCAAAAGGAAGCACGGAGCTGATTATATACTAGTATTAAGTATTAAGACAAAAGGGTAACTTGAAACTTTAAACCTGAAACATAACCTTTTTACAACATAAAGAAATGTCAAAAGAAGATAATTTAAATAAAAATTGGAAGAAAGACTTTCCAATTCTCAAACAACAAGCGACCAATGTAAGTCGTCGTGATTTTGCCAAATTCCTAACCCTTGTATCGGGCGGACTCATGGTAGGTAGCGGACTCGTAGCGGCCAAAGCCTATTTGCTTCCCAAAGAAGAAGTCGAGGGAGAGCATTTTGTGTGCAAAAAAGACGAAGTCCCTGTAGGTGGAACCCGAGCTTTTGTAATACCGGGCAGTACTATACCGTACATTTTGATTCACTTAGAAAGTGGTGATTTCAAAGCGTATGAACAAAAATGCACGCACCTATCGTGTTCCGTATTTTACAAACCGGGCACAGGAATCATTCATTGTCCGTGTCACGAAGGATCGTTTGATGCCAATACGGGAGATGTCCTAGCAGGCCCGCCACCAAGATCGTTGCCTAGTTTGGATGTGTTTTTTAAGGAAAACGAAATCTTTGTGAAAGCATCACAGCACAAAGAACACGAAGTATAAGAAGTTGTCAGTTATTAGCTATCCATTTAAACCGATAACTCATAACCGATAACTCATAACCAAAAACTTTAAAAAATGAGTACTTTTAGAACCAGTCAAAATCAAGCGAATCCCAATAAGTTGAATAATATTCTTTCGACTTTGATCTTTATATTAATACTGAATGTCACCATCCAAATTTGGTTGTTGTATGCTTCTTTAAACAACGCTTTAGAAAACAATCGCGAAATATTAATTCCAGCCTTTATCGCCTCATTAATTTTATTTTTAATAGGGTTCAGTTGGTTGTATTACTTGCCTTCGGGGAATAAACCTCAAAAATAAAACTTTCAAGAAATTGAATTTAATAATCCTGGTTTAACAACTGGGATTTTTTTATATATTGAAATTTAGCGATAATTTGGGCGTGACCCCCGCTAGAAAAAAGGGCTAGTTTCGTTGTCGTCATTGCCCTTTTTCCTATCGGCGGTCGGGCTATTGCCATTACTTCGGTAATTTGGCATATCCCTCACGCAGTTCTAAGTAGATTTTGGGTAAGCTGAAATTAGTTTTTTTATACAATAACGCTTAGTTGTTAAAAAAAATGAAATGTAAGATTATTATTTTATATATTAGCAATTAAATAATACAAAGTCTAACGAATAATTTATAAAGATGAAAAGTACGTGGGTTACAAAATATGAAGATTCAGAAATTAAAGTAGAAAACAATTGGTTTACTGGTGAAAAGCTTTTTGTAAACGGTGAGTTGCAAGATGAACAACTGAATTTTATTACTCCAAGTAGAATGACGGGCAGTTTGACTAATCGTAATGGAGAAAAACTGGATATTAAAGCTAATATTTCTGGCTTTTTTACCGTAAGCTGTAGATTATTTGTAGATAATAAAAAAATGGAATTACAGCAAATTAATTAAATTATTAAGGAGAGGTTTCTCAAACTTTTTTTTTCAAAATAATAAATAATGACAGAAAATGAAATGACTCCAACTGAAGGATGGTGTAATATTTTTAAGCTAATAATACCTTATTTTTTTATAGTTGGTCTATTTCAATGGATAGCCTATTATAATTTAGGGCTTGAAATAAATAATATTGAAATGGTTCATAAAACACCTTTTCAATTATTGATTGTTTCATTCGCTACTCTTCTAGGTACTTTGATTACCATTTGGTTAATGATGAAATTTGCTGATGAAAAACCATTTCACACTTTAGGTTTCAAAAATCACTTGATTGGGAAAGATATTTGCAAAGGCATTTTTTTGGGATTCATTATTATGCTTCTGGGGTTTTCGATTTTATATTTTACAAATCAAATAGAGGTTCAAAATGTAGTTTTCGATTCGAAATCATTTTTCTTTGGTCTTTTCCTTTTTATTTTTGTTGGCATCGCAGAAGAAGTATTAGTTAGAGGCTATATTTTAAAAAACTTATTGGCTTCATTCAATAACTATATTGCGCTATTTATTTCCGCAATTATCTTTAGCGTATTGCATTTAGGAAACCCTTTTATGGATTTTATTAGTTTCACGCAACTTTTTGTAATTGGATTTCTATTTGGAATCCCTTATGTAATTACCAGAAAATTATGGTTTTCCATAGCTTTGCATTTTAGTTGGAATTTCTTTCAGGGTACAGTTTTTGGTTTTAATGTGAGTGGAAATCAACATTTTTCTATTATTCAAACCAAATTCAATACTCCAACTATTTGGAACGGTGGTTATTTTGGTTTTGAGGGTTCTATTTTGTGCTTGCTACTTCAGCTAATGGTTATCTCAGTTATTTTGTTTGAATATCGTAAAAAAAGAAAAAAAAGCCATATTCGCAACTACAAGATATTTAGGTAATTGACTTAACAGAAAGTCGGTTTTATGTTTGAATGGTTTAGGCAAATTCGAAAACAAATCTTAATTTATGCGCAAACTTCAGTATGCCTAGGGGTTATTAGAATTCATTGTATTGCGACACCTTGCTCTAAGACATTTGAAAAGCAAAAACTTAAAAAACACACATTATGGCACTTATCAATCCACACGTTAACTTCAACGGAAATGCCGAAGAAGCATTCCATTTTTACAAATCAGTATTTGGAGGTGAGTTCGCAAAGATTATGCGCTTCAATGAGATGTCGAGCCCAGAATATCCAATACCGGAAAAAGAAGCAAATAAGATCATGCATATTGCTTTGCCAATTGGTGAAAACTTTTTAATGGGTAATGACGTTCCAGAAAGTATGGGACGAGTAGATGAAAATGAAAACAGGTCAAAGATATCCATTAGTGCAAAAAGTCTTGAAGAAGCCGATAAATTATTTCACGGACTCTCGGAAGGCGGAAATGTTGAATATCCGATTGGAGATTGCCCTTGGGGAACTTATTTTGGAATGTTTAGAGACAAATATGGAATTGAATGGATGGTAGAATTTGAACAAAAATAAAACGATAAAGAATTATCTAAATTAGTTACTACCTCGAATTGTGTGAGTTTTGTATTTATTTAAAAAAAGGTTAGCCACGACTCGAGCGAAAAATTTTACACACACAATTCGTGTTGAGCCAGTTTTGTAATATAAGATAATAACCTAAATTTACACTCAAAAAAAAATAATATGGAAACTCCAGATATTCGTTGGAAGCAACGTTTTGATAATTTCAGCAAAACATTACAACTTCTCGAAAACGCCTTGAAAATTGTAAACCCTGATATTACTCAAAAAGCTGGGATTATTCATTTTTTTGAAATGAGTTTTGAGTTGTCTTGGAATATGGTCAAGGATTATCTTGAAGAACAGGGTTTTGTAGATGTGAAATCGCCTAGAGCTGCCTTGAAAAAAGCTTTTGAAATAGAGATTATTTCGGATGGTCATAGCTGGATTGATTTGCTAGTAGATAGAAACCTTACTTCCCATACTTATGATGAAGCCAAAGCTACTGCTGTCGAGGATTTGATACATCACAAATATTTTCCTTTGTTAAAACAATTGCATGCAACTTTTAAAAATAAATTAGATGACTAATAAATTGGGATTGCGTGAAAGCGACTTAACTTCCATTCTTGATTTTTTAAGCAAAGAACCTTTGATTACCGAAGCTTATATTTTCGGAAGTAGGGCTAAAGGGAATTTTAAAAATGGAAGTGATGTAGATATTGCTCTAAAAGGCGATTCACTTACATTGGATGCCGTGAATAAAATCAGTTATTGGTTCAATGAGGAAAGTTCAATGCCTTACCGGTTTGATGTTTTAGATTACAATACTCTTGAAAGTATTGATTTGAAAGAGCATATAGATAGAGTGGGCGTTGCCATTTACAGGGCATAGTTCTGCAAATTTTTGATAAAGTACTGAAAAATCCCCTCAACCACGAAAGTTGAGGGGATTTTTCATTCATAATAAAACGTTTTATTATTTTATATCATTCGATTCAAACTTCACAAATCCACCGCAATTGCCATTTCGGTCAATCGATTGCTGAACGATAAGATTCCCAATGTCAATCATATTATTCAATTCGTATAAATCAGTGCAAACCAGATGGTTTTTTATTTTTTCATCAATTTCATTTTGCAGGTTTTTAAGCGCTTCTTTGGCTTTTAGTAAGTCCGAATCAAATCGAACGATTCCCGCATTTTGACGCATCAACAATTGCAGTTTTGCTTTGGTTTGAGCGATGTATTCTTGTGCGATTTTTGTTTTAGATTCGATAGACCATTTTGGTATGGTACTTGTTGTTTTTGGCTCGACAAAAGGATTTTCGGCTAAGTAATGATAAATTTTATCGGAATACACCAAAGCTTCCAATAGTGAGTTCGAAGCCAGTCTGTTGGCGCCGTGCAAGCCAGTTCTAGAGCATTCACCACAGGCAAATAAGTTTTCTACAGACGTTTTCCCGTTAATGTCCACAACAATTCCGCCACACAAATAATGTTGGGCTGGAACAACAGGAATCCATTCTTTTTCAAGATCAATTCCAACTTTCATACAATGCTTGTAAATCATCGGAAAGTGTTTTTTAAAACCTTCCATTTCTAGATGAGTACAATCCAAATAAACACACTCGTCACCCGATTTTTTGAGTTCCAAATCAATGCTTTGGGAAACAATATCTCTTGAAGCCAAATCGCCTCGAGAGTCATAATGGTGCATAAATAATTCCCCTTTCTTGGTTCTCAAACGAGCTCCAAAACCACGAACAGCTTCTGATATTAAAAATTTAGAACCTGGTGAAGCATCATATAATGCAGTAGGGTGAAATTGTATAAATTCCATATCCTTTATAACAGCATTGGCACGATAAGCCATGGCAATTCCGTCTCCTGTTGCAATTATTGGATTGGTGGTGTGTCCATAAAGATGACCAATTCCGCCAGTGGCTAGTAAAGTGAATTCAGATTGATAGGTGATTACTTCATTTGTTTTTTCGTCAAGAGCGTAAGCACCAACGCATCGATTTTCTTGAGTTATTAATTCCAACGCAAAATGATGATCCAGAACGGTAATGTTTTCTTTTTGCAGTACTTGTTCTAGTATAGCACGTTGAATTTCGTGTCCTGTTTGGTCTTTATGATGAACCACTCTGTTTTCGGAATGCCCACCTTCTTTGCCTAAATCAAATGTTCCTTTGGCATTTTTGTCAAAAGTAGCGCCCCATTCAATTAATTCTTTCAAACGTTTTGGCCCTTCGGTGACCACCATTTTGACTACCGTTTCGTCACATAGTCCATCTCCACAAACTAGTGTGTCTTCTATATGTTTTTGATACGAATCTTCGGTTTTGTCAGTGACAATCGCAATGCCACCTTGAGCATATTTGGTGTTGGATTCGTCAGCGTTTGCTTTGGTAATAATGGTGATGTTTTTGTTGGGAAAGCGATCGGCCATTTTGATGGCAAATGTCAATCCTGCAACTCCTGAACCTATAATTAAATAATTGGTTGTAATCATTATTAAGATAATTCGAGCATACGTTCGATAGGGATTAGTGCTTTTATTCTAATGTCGTCTGGAACATTAATTTCGGGAGTTTCATTCAATAAGCAATCATATACTTTTTGAAGTGTATTCATTTTCATATACCCACATTCGCTACAAGCACAAGTGTTATCTTCGTTTGAAGGAGCGGGGATTAATATTTTGTCGGGCACTTCTTGTTTCATTTTATGCAAAATACCCGCTTCGGTGGCTACAATAAATTTGTTGCTTGGATTGGTTTTTACATAATTAATCATACCCGCAGTAGAACCAATATAGTTGGCTGTTTTTAAGATATGTGTTTCCGATTCTGGATGAGCAATGATTTGAGCATCTGGATTTTGTTTGTATAAAGCGATTAACTTGTCTAAAGAAAAAGCTTCATGTACCACACAAGCACCATCCCAAAGTAGCATATCTCTACCCGTTTGTTCCATTACATATTTTCCTAAATTTTTGTCTGGAGCAAATATAATTGGTTTGTCAAGGGGAATAGATTCTACAATTTTCACGGCATTTGAGGAAGTAACTACAATGTCTGTCAGCGCTTTTACTTCGGCAGAACAATTTACATAAGTGATTACAATATGGTCGGGGTGCGCTTCTGTGAATTTTTGAAAAGAATCCGCAGGACAAGATTCAGCTAGTGAACAACCCGCTTTCAAATCAGGTAAAATTACTTTTTTGGAAGGGTTTAATATTTTGGCAGTTTCGGCCATAAAGTGAACTCCTGCAAAAAGTATGATATCGGCATCTACTTTCATAGCCTCTTGAGACAATCCTAAGCTATCTCCTACGTAATCTGCCACGTCTTGAATATCGGCTTCTTGATAATAATGCGCTAAGATTACCGCATTTTTCTCTTTTTTTAATTCCAATATACGTTCTTTGAGACTTTTCATTTTTTAAAAACTTTAATTGTGTTTTTTTAATTGAAGATTAATTCATTGCAAATATAAGGTAAAACTTTGAAGCTACATCGTTCTTATACCCATAGAAAACTATCGAAAAAAAGCTTTTTGTTAAATAGTTGCGTTTGTGGTTTTTAAAACCGGTAAATGTATTCTAATATGTTTCTTGCTAGTATGACATTTATCAGCTTTTATGCGAATTGCTATGATGACATTTGCATGATTATAATTAATAAACCAAGAAGACGCATGACAACAAAAAAACCACAACATACTTTTCATATTCCTGTTATGGGATTGGCGTATACAATTGATAGTCCGATACGTGTCGCTCAATACGGAATTTCATCTGTTGTTTCTATAATAGACGATGATTTGATTGAAAAGATGAATGCTTTTTATAGCGAAAAATTCAAAATTCCATATCAAGAAATTACCCAAAAAATGCAGGATTATCGTGCAGAACGTGTTACTTCTTATTTAAATTTAATGGACACTATTGTAAAAGATAAATTCGAAAAATTTAAAGAAGAATTGGCTGAAAGCAAACAAGCTTTGGAGAATTACATTGCAATGTTACCGAATAAATCGGATTTCAAGAAAGGATTACAAGAGTTAATCCAAGATGGAGTTGCGTTTAAAGACAACATCAAAAAGTATCTTGAAGAAAATCTTTCTCCTGGTGAAATCGATGTCAATATCATGACCAAAGTCGATAAAGATAATTTTGATAAAGACGAACAATTACCAGTTGAATTTAATGATGCTCATGCTTCGTTAAGAGGATTCGCAAACAGTAATTTGACCTCTTCAGTAGTACTTTCTGCTGGTATGAATCCTAGATTGTATGCTTATTTTGAGAACTTTACTGTATTTTATCCAGATGTGAATAATAATTTACAAAAGAAAATTATCCTGAAAGTAAGTGACTTTCGTTCGGCTATGATTCAAGGAAATTTCTTGGCCAAAAAAGGACTTTGGGTATCCGAATATAGAATTGAGTCGGGTTTAAATTGTGGAGGTCATGCCTTTGCAACCGATGGCTTTTTACTTGGGCCTATTCTAGAAGAATTCAAACAAAAGAAAGAACAGTTAATTCAATCGGCTCATGAGTTAATGGTGAAAGCTTTGGATATAAAAGGAATGCATGCGCCAGAAGCTCCTCTAGAATTAAAAATTACAGTTCAAGGAGGAGTAGGAACTGCCGAAGAGCATGACTTTTTATTAGAACACTATCAAATAGATTCTGTGGGTTGGGGTTCTCCATTTTTGTTGGTGCCCGAAGCAACTTCTGTAGATGCGGAAACGAGAACTTTATTGGAAAAAGCCAAAGAAGATGATTTTTATTTGAGTCATATTTCTCCTCTTGGAATCCCTTTTAATGCCGTTAAAGGAACCACCAATGAGTATTATAAACAAAAAAGGATTGAAGAAGATAATGCGGGAAGTTCCTGTCCAAAAAAGTTCTTGGCATTAAGCAAAGAATACGGCCCAAAAGGAATGTGCCCTGCTTCCAAAAAATACCAAGATTTAAAATTAGAAGCCTTAAATGCAGAAAAAGATTCTTTGTCAACTCAAGCTTTTGATAAAAAGAAAAACAGCATTACCGAAAAAGCATGTCTTTGTGTTGGTTTGGCCAATGCTTCTTATCTTGAAAACAACATCAAAATAAAAGGACAATCTCAAGGCGTAGTTATATGTCCTGGACCTAATTTGGCTTATTTTGACAAAGAAGTTTCGCTTTTGGATATGGTAAAACACATTTATGGGAATGCTTCTGTTTTAGGCAATAACGAACGTCCAAATGTTATTATCAATGAACTGAAAATGTACATGGATTATCTGAAAAATGAAATCAATGAATTCTCAGAATGTATTACTGCGCCTCAAGTAAAGAAATTAAAAGATTTCAAATCCAATTTGAATGAAGGAATTGAATATTATCAATCCTTAATGGCTTCGAATACTTGGTTTGAAAAAAGTAAAGAAAAAATAGAAAATCAATTGAAACAATATAAAAACGAACTGTTTGAACTTAGTATTCCTGAATTAGTAATAGTTTAAATAATGAAAAAGGCTTGATGTAACCTCAAGCCTTTTTTTAGTTTAATCCTTAAAAAGCGTGTCTCCCTTAATTAACCAAGCAAATCCAAAACTCTCAATAGCTAGTGTTTCCATCCAAAAAGTTAAGGGATAATTCTTAAAGTATTCGGGTGGAATTATTTTAAGTGAACCTGCAAAGAGAACCAGTACAGCGGTAAACATTACAGCTCCGCAAATTCTATAGATTCGATTCCTAATTATTTTTTGGGTACCCCTTTCATTGGGCGATTTGTTTGATTTGGTAAACAAAAAGACGGTCATATAAGACAAACATAAAAAAAACAATCCTGCAGAAGTATAATGAAAATACGTTCTGAAATTGCTTTGGGGTAAAAAAGTGACCGCATAAATTTTTGTGGAATCGCAACAGCTTTGAGTTAGGTTGCTGGTAGGAAATAAAACAACAATTAGGGCCAAAATACCTGCTACTGTAGAAATATAAAAATCAACTTTGTCTTTGCCTTTATATACAATCAGAAAGATAGCCAGTAAGCTTAAAATAATGACAAATATGCCACAAACTCTGGTGAAGTAATAATGGCTGATGGATTCTAATGGATATTTTAAACCATTGTCTAAGAATAAAAAAATAAATAGCAAAAACGGCATTGCCATTCCCAATACACCAATAAGTTTGCGGAGGGTCAAACTATTGGTTAGCCAAATGCCATTATCTTCGAATTCAGTTTTATTTGATGAAAAATTGGGTTCGGATTTCTCGGACTCTTTCATAAAGTTTGTAATTAAAATTAAAACTTTATAAATATAAGATTACTTTTTGATTAATATCTCAAAAAAGTATCACCTGATTTTATACCCAAAGCCAGTTCTTCCAAATTGGTGTTTTCAAGCATAAAAGCCAATTCGTTTCGAATGGATTTGAATTTATCATGCATCGGACATGGATGGTCTTCGGAACAATGGTTAAGTCCCAAGCCACAACCCGTGAAAACGCGGTCTCCTTCAAGAGCATTTACTATTTGGGCCAACTTTATATCTTTCATCGTTTCTCTAGGAATATCAAATCCACCACCTACACCTTTTATAGAATTTATAATGTTGTTTTTGGATAAAATTTGAAGAATTTTGGCTGTAAAAGCTTCGGGGGAATCAATTTTTTTGGCAATGTCTCTAAGTCCTACTCTTCTATTCAAACAAGATTCTGAAGCTATAAAAATGGTGGCTCGTATGCCGTATTCACAGGTTTTGGAAAACATAATTGGTTTTTTACAAATTTAAGAAATAAGTTTCATTTTTGGTATTAATTGCTATTGAATTAAACGTCTGAACGTCTAAATTTGGTTTTATAGAATAGACTGCCAGTTACAAATAATAAGCCTAAAGGCAAACCAATACTGGCTATAAATAAATTTTGATAATAGTTGGGAAATGCCCCGTTTTTCAAGAATAGCCAAGTACCTTGAAGGAATAAAAGAATTTCGGTTGCTACAAATCCTAATAAGAAAAATTTGATTCCCCATTTTTGAATTTTAATTTTTGAGTTTAAAAAACCATTTTGCAACGCAAATCCAAACAGAAAACCAGTTATAATTCCTAACATCGTTAAGTGGATGTATCCAATAACAAAATTCCGAATTTCATGAGATATTTGTGCCAACTCAGGAATTAAAACTACTAATTGAATGATGATTTTTAAAGCTAAAGAACATAAAGCAAATCGGTACACGGTTTTTTCTAAAGGGGAGAGTGGAGCAAAGAAATACTGAAAATGAGGTTTAAGGAGTAGAGTAAAAAGAATAAATGATAGTAGTTGGATTATGACTCCAACGGCATTTATCCAATAAAAAATGGGATTCGAAAGTGACCAACTCACCGGTAAAGCCAACGTTAATACCGTTGATGTAACACATAAATTATAAAACAAACGGAATTTTTTTTCGTCTATTTTTATTTTTGACTGTTTGAAAAACAAAGCTAAGACTGCAATCATAAACCAACCATTAAACTGAAAATGTAGAAAAAACTGAATCGCAATTTGGTAAAAGGCACTTGCTTTTCCCATCATTCCAACGGCAGGCCCCAAACACCAAACTCCGAGTGTGGAGAATATCATAAAAAACAAGGCCGTTTGTAACATTCTTTTTTCTGGATATGTTCTAGGCTTGGCATCTTTCCAAATCAAATAACAGAAATAGTAACTGCAAAAAATATGCATAGTCGAAAACAATATCGAAGCAAAAGCATATCCTTGCGCAGGAAAATCAATCATCATGCCTACTACGGCGAGTTCCGTTACCCAAAATAATCGGTTATAAACGGGTTTTTGTTGTGCTTCTTTTGGAATAAATAAATGAAAAATCAAGCAGTACAACATCAAATACACCCAACCCAACATGGCCACATGCGAATGCCCGTGCATTAAGAACTGAAAATTGACACCTTCAATTGGAGCTACATACATCCATCGAAGCAATAATCCCATTAATGAAGCAATTAAAAAATTGACAAAACATACCAAAATCCAGCTCTTTCTCATATTTAATTTCTAATAATTACTTTGATATTTTGGGTAGAAAGTGATTCTCCATCAAGTTCCCGATAGGAGTATCCTAGTTTCTCGATTGTGGGTACATCATTTCTAAAATTTTGAAGATAATAATTCCCCTCAAAATTGTTTTGTTGTAAGTAGGCAATCATTTTTTGAACCGCTTCTTCATTTATTAAGTCGGAATGAACCGTAGTACGGATTTCAAATTCAATATCACTTTCTAGCAATAAATGTAATGACTTTTCGAAAGGTTTAAATAGTTTTGACTTTGTAATCTTTTCGAAATTTTCAGGAAGTGCTTTAAAATCGAGCGCTACATAATCGATGAGCTCTTTTTGAATGAGTTCTTCTAGTATTTTGGGTTGCGAACCATTGGTGTCGATTTTGACTAGGAAACCCATTTTTTTTACTTCGGCAATAAATGAGATACATTTTTTATGCAACAAGCATTCCCCTCCGCTAAAAACGACTGCATCCAAAAGATTGATTCTGGTTTTTAAAAAGGATATTGCTTTTTCAAAGGATATTGTTCCTTTTCCAAAGACAATTTCTGGATTATAACAATACAAACACCGCATATTACAGCCTGCAAACCAAAGAATGCAAGCTGATTTATGTGGATAATCCAATAAAGTAAAAGGGGTTAAGCTATAAATAGGTCTAGCAACACTTTCCTTCTGTAAAATGAGTTCGTTGTTTGTGTTCACCTTTTTTTCCTATGTTAAAACTTTCTACGGGTCTGTGGTAACCCATTACCCGTGTGTACACCAAGCATTTGGTGCGTAATTCTTGATTTTGCGCTAAAATCTGATTGGTTGTTATTTTCATTTTCTTATAGTTTAAATTGTTTAAAGGTTTAAGTTTGTTTAAGAGTTTAAATTGTTTAAGAGTTTAAATTGTTTAAAGGTTTAAATTGTTTAAAGGTTTAAATTGTTTAAATGTTTTAAAGTTTAAAATGTTTTGAGTTTAATGTTGTTTAAAGCTTTTAATTGCCTCTAGCTTTAGCAGGAGGGATGAAATTGAAAAAGTATGGATGGGCTTTAGCCAAAAAAATTATTGATTTTGGCTAATGCCATCTTAAACAATTTAAACCTTTAAACAACATTAAACTAACTTTTAAACCTCTTTTATATCTCAATGAACTTCGCCTTTTCCTGAATTATAATTTCATCACATTTCGGGCAATATTCATGTTCTCCATTCAAATAACCATGAATTGGGCAAACACTAAATACTGGAGTAACGGTGATGTAAGGCAATCTAAAATTGGAAATTACTTTTTTGACAAATTGTTTGCAGGCTTCTGGCGAACTTATTTTTTCGCTCATGTACAAATGCAGAACCGTTCCTCCCGTGTATTTGCATTGCAATTGATCTTGCAAAAGCAGGGCTTCATAAGGATCTTCGGTATAATCTACTGGAATTTGGGAGCTGTTGGTATAATAAATATTTTCCTCTTGTCCTGCTTGAATAATGTCGTCATATCGTTTTTTGTCTTCTTTGGCAAAACGGTACGTAGTTCCTTCTGCAGGTGTAGCTTCCAGATTGTAGAGGTTACCTGTTTCTTCTTGGAATTCTCTCATTCTATTTCGAATATGATCTAGAATCCCAGACGCAAATTCAATTCCCTCTTCCGATGTAATTGTGTCTTGATTGTTGGAGAAATTCTGAATCATTTCATTCATTCCATTTACTCCAATAGTCGAAAAGTGATTTCTAAAATGTTGTAAATAGCGTTTGGTATAAGGATACAATCCGCGATCGTACATTTCTTGAATAAATACTCTTTTTTTCTCCAAAGTCGATTTGGCTATGTATAAAAGAGAGTCCAGTTGAGTATATAATTTTTCTTTGTTTCCTTTATTCAAATAGCCTAATCGTGCCATATTTATAGTAACAACTCCAATACTTCCCGTCATTTCTGCACTTCCAAAAAGACCATTTCCGCGTTTTAACAATTCGCGTAAATCGAGTTGCAAACGACAGCACATAGAGCGTACGGCATTGGGTTTGTAGGCATTCTCATTTTCAATCTGATTGCCGTTTTCGTCTAATATATATTGGCTTCCAATGAAATTCTGGAAATAGGACGATCCAATTTTTGCTGTATTTTCAAAAAGTAAATCGGTATTTTCTCCATCCCAATCAAAAGCTTCGGTGATATTTACCGTCGGGATAGGGAAGGTAAAGGGTTGCCCATTGGCATCACCTTCGGTCATAACCGTATAATACGCTTTGTTGATGAGGTTCATCTCTTTTTGGAAATGCTCATAACGCAAGTCGGTTGCTTTGGAAACGCCTCTTCTTTTGGCTCTCGCTAGTAAGTCAGATGTAATGTTTTTTTCAAAAATATGATGATCGTTTTTGGTCGGAATCTGTGTTTTTAAGTCATCAGGTACAATCCAGTCCAAAGTAATGTTGGTAAAAGGCGATTGTCCCCAGCGTGCAGGAACATTTAGGTTGTACACAAAACCTCTTACTGCTTTTAAAACATCGTCAAATCCTAAATTGTCCTTAAATACATATGGAGCAAGATACGTATCAAACGAACTGAAAGCTTGAGCACCTGCCCATTCACTTTGTAAAATCCCAAGAAAATTAGCCATTTGTCCCAATGCTTCTCTAAAATGGGAAGGCGGTTTACTCTCTACTCGACCTCGAACACCATTAAAACCTTCGTTGAGTAGCACGCGCAAACTCCAACCCGCGCAATATCCTGTTAGGCAATCCAAATCGTGAATGTGAATGTCTCCATTTCTGTGAGCGTAACCTTCTTCTTTGGTGTATACTTTGTCCAACCAATAGTTGGCAATAATTTTTCCAGCCACATTGTTGACCAATCCAGCATTTGAATACGAAGTGTTTGCATTCGCATTGATGCGCCAATCCGTTTGTTCTATGTATTCTTCAATAGTTTGTGTACTGTCAACATAAGTAGTGTCATCATTTAAACCAGCTACATGTTCACGTTGCAATTTTCGAGTATGTCGAAACAGCATAAAGGAACGCATTACATCAAAATATTGTTTTTCGAATAATTTTTTTTCAATTAAATCCTGAATCTCTTCAACAGCCCATACTTCTTGGCTTTCGAGTTGGATGATGATACTTTCAAAAACACTTTCATCAACTGCTACAGATACGCTTTTAAAACTTTTATCGATGGCGTCTTTTATTTTAAAACTTTCAAATGGTTTGTATTTTCCATTCCTTTTGATAACGTAGTTCTCCATAGTAGTTGATTTTAAGTGGTTATTTTGGTTATAAATGTGCCGAAAATTCCTTTTCGAGCTTGGTTGCTTTTGGGAATAAAATATTGTTTTCCAAATGGATGTGTTTGTGCAAATCCTGTTCGAATTCTTCCAGCATAGCAAATGTTACTTTGTAGGTATTACAGCCGTCTGAAGGTGGGGTGTAATTATTTGATAACGAAGCTATTTTTCTAAAACGTTCTCCTTCGGCATCGTGTTCGTGCATCATCATGGCAATTGGATTTTCTACCGTTCCAAAATGAGGTTGCTCAATTAAATCATCTGTTAAGGTTGCATTCACCATTTTTTTAACAAAAGGAAACAAAATCAATTCTTCCTTTTTCATGTGTTGTGCCAATTCACCAGCACAACCTTTAAACAATTCGTTAATTTCTATCAATTCTGGATGATTGGCGCCATGCACTCGACTTAATTTGTCCAAAAATTGAAGAAGAATCGGTGTTTTTTCAACCACATATCGATGGTGTGTTTTTTCTATATAATCAGCTAGTAAATCAATTGGCCAAGCATTAAAATCGATTCCAGAATCACTTTTTGAAGATAAAACACCTTCTATTTCTTGTAATAATTCGGCAGGATTCATTGCTTTTTTCTCGCAAGCTTCTTCAATACTTCTGTTGCCGTTACAGCAAAAATCAATGCCGTATTTCGAAAATAATGCTGCTGTTCTAAAATCTTTTGCTACATATTCTCCTATTGTAATTTTCTCTAAAGTTTCCATCGTGTTGTTTTTTTAATTAAAATTTAGAGTACAAAAGTAGGTAACATTTAAATAAAAGACAAATTTATCCTTAATTAAATATATTATTTATTATTTTTTATAAATGATTGAAAATTAAAAGAATGAGATTTTGGAATCTTCTTTTTTTGACTTTATAATTTTACGAATATTAAAAAAGTTAGAACATGATTTTTATCATATTTCACATACTACTTAAGAACATTTTGTTGTTGAAAACTTATAAGATTACTTTTTCGAGCGTTGAAGCGCTTTTGCATTCAAATAATAAAAAAAAATATTTTTATTTAAAAAAAATGATTGAATTGCACAATAAAAGACAAAAATATCCTTTAAATTTGTTCTCTAATAAAAGATAAATTTATCTTTTATTTAAAATTAATTTTATTAACTAACAAAAAACAGATTATTATGCTTTCAAAATCACAAGCACGAGCATTTTTTCTGGGAGGAACTTTGGTCACCTTTTTAATCTTTATAGGATTGACCATTTATTCGTTTATGCCCAGAAATGATCAAACCAACTACAGCAAAATAGATGCAAAAGTAGTGAGAGGAAAAGAAATTTGGGAACGCAACAATTGTATGGGTTGTCATACCATTTTGGGAGAAGGAGGCTATTATGCTCCAGAGCTGACCAAAGTTATCGACCGCAGAGGCGAAGGTTATGTCAAAGCAGTATTGATGTCTCCAATACCTTGGGCACCAAACGGACGAAAAATGGTGGTTTATAATATGAATGAAAAAGATGCCGATGCCGTTGTGGCATACTTTAAGTGGATTGGAAAAATCGATTTGAATGGTTTTGACCGTATTGTTTCTCCTTTGGCTAAAGAAAATCAATAAAAAATCTGAAAATGAGTTGATTAGAAAATTACTTTTAATTCCTTTTTTATTATCACATTTTCAAATTATCTAATTATATAAAATATGAAATCGCTAACCAATACACTTTTGCGTAAGCAAAAAAAAATAAAAAAAGCGATACCATTTTTTACCTAAAAACAAATAAAATTAACAAAAATGAAATATAAATCACAAAAAGTAGCCTATTGGTTTTTTGCATTGTGCATGCTTTTGTTCTCTCTGCAAATTATCTATGGTTTTATCATGGGCTTTGACCGAATAGGAATCCAGGGCCTGCACGATATTGTTCCTTTTAATGTAGCCCGAGCGGTGCATACCAATTTATTGGTTGTTTGGTTGTTAACTGGATTTATGGGAGCAGCGTATTACATTATTCCCGAAGAGGCGCAACGCGAATTGATAAGCGTAAAATGGGCGTATGTACAATTAATTTCACTCGCCGTTGTTGGTGTGGTGGCCATTGTTGGTTTTCACTTCAACCACTGGGAAGGTAGAAAATTTCTTGAAATCCCAAGAGAACTGGATTTTCTGGTAGTCATCAATGTATTGCTTTTCTTGGGTCTGATTCTGGGAACGCTTTACAAAGGAAAACGTAGAACCACAACCGCATTGGTATTGTCAATGGGATTGCTGTTTGCAGCTTTATTGTATTTACCAGGAATGATCTGGTTTGACAGTCAAGTGATGGATTCATTCTTCCGTTGGTGGGTGGTTCACTTGTGGGTTGAAGGTGTTTGGGAATTAATTATGGGAGGTATTCTTTCGTATTTATTAATCAAATTGACGGGTGTTGATAGAGAGGTTATCGAAAAATGGCTGTATGTAATCGTTGGACTGACTTTCCTATCGGGAGTATTAGGAACGGGGCACCATTATTATTATATAGGAGTGAACAAAATTTGGTTGATCGTTGGTGGAATTTTCTCTGCACTAGAACCTTTGGCTTTCTTGGCAATGGCTTTGTTTGCTGTGAATATGTATCGCAAAGGTGAAAAAAGCCATCCCAACAAAATTGCTTTATTCTGGACCATCGGTTCATCAATTGTTTCTTTCGTAGGAGCAGGGTTACTGGGTTTTGCACATACTTTACCACAAACTAATTTGTACACTCACGGAACTTTGGTAACGGCTATGCACGGACATTATGCCTTTTGGGGAGCGTATGCGATGATTGTTTTGGCAATAATTAGCTATGCTTTACCCAATTTAACGGGCCGAAAAAGATACCAAAGCGCAACAGGAATGGCCGCTTTTTGGTTGTCCAATATCGGAATGCTTGGAATGACAGTGGCTTTTGGAGTGGCCGGAGTGGTACAAGTCTATTTGGAACGAAAAATGAAAATGGAATTCATGGTCGTGCAAAATGAAATCAGCATTCACTTTGTGGTATTGCTAATCTGTGCAACGATGTTCACCACAGGTATCGGCTTGTTTATCTATGATTTTGTAAAATATGGCCGTCCAACCGATGAGGCTTTGGAAACAAAATAAATATATTCCGTTCTAATTATTTGGGCGTGACCACATTGAGTAAAGGGGGGTAACTTTAGAGACCGCCTATTCCCCCCTTTCCTCAACGCGGTCGGGCTATCACGAGCGCTATGGCGCCTTGCTCAAATGTAATTCACTGAACACCAATGAAAATAAATATATAGTGAAGTAATCCCTCACGCAGCTTCACAGATTTCAAGATCTTTTTGTTCTTGCTAATTATGAGGTTATCCTGCAAGGTTTTTTTCCAAACCTTGTAGGTATGAAATGTCAACAATAAGATACCTACAAGGTTTGGAAAAAAACCTTGCAGGAACAGAAAAAACTAACCGAACCATTTTTTAACCGGAACGTTTTGACAGCAGTTTTTGAATATCCATTTCTAGAAAAACGATTGTTTTACGTTTCGGTTTTTTTCTAAAATTTAAAAGCATGTTAGAAAACAAACCTTATTACCACACTGTAGGCAAAGAAGTCGAAGTCTTTGAGCATTCCTACAAAAATAAAATTCCTTTTTTATTGAAAGGTCCAACTGGAACAGGGAAATCTCGTTTTGTTGAGTTTATGGCGCATCAATTGGATAAAAAACTCATTACCATCAGTTGTCATGAAGAAACTTCTTCAACCGATTTAATTGGTCGATTCATCATCAAAGGAGCCGAAACCGTTTGGCTTGATGGTCCTTTGACCACTGCCGTAAAAGAAGGAGCGATTATTTACCTGGATGAGGTTGCCGAAGCCCGTCCCGATGTAATTGTGGCGATTCACTCCCTGACGGATCACCGACGCGTACTCTTTATAGACAAATTGGGAGAAACCATTAAAGCACATGGAGATTTTATGCTAGTAGCCTCTTTTAATCCCGGTTATCAAAGAGGTTTTAAAGAACTGAAACCTTCCACCCGTCAACGATTTATTGCCGTTTCTTTTGATTATCCTGAGCCGAAAATTGAAGTAGAAATTTTGGTAAATGAAACCAATATTGACAACGATACTGCCAAGAAGCTAGTTGCTATTGGGAATAAAATTAGAAACTTAACCGAATTAGGATTGACCGAAACGGTTTCAACACGGCTATTGGTTGATGCTGCCAAAATCATTCACAGCGGATTACCAAAACGATTATCTGTTCATGTAGCAGTCGTAGAGCCATTGACAGATGATTTGCAAACATTGGAAGCACTTAAAGATTTGTGCAATTTGATGATTTAGTTGGCAGTGGTCAGTTTTTTAGTGTTCAGTTGATCAAGAAAACGGATACTTTGCATGACGACTAAAAAACTGACCACTGATTACTAATATCTGATCACTAATAAACTTAACACTGAACACTTAAAAAATGGGTTTCGAAATAGATGAATATTTAGTTGGGAAGTTTTTCAAGCATTTAAAAAGCAGAAAAAAAACCAATCCCGAAGTGGAAGCCAGAACGGTTACGCTTGCTGGGATAAAACCCCGTTTGACTATTATGGCGCGAGCTTTGACAGGAAATTCTATCGAAATATATCCTGCCGAACGAGAAGGGGGCTATAAAAATAATAATTTCTTCTTGCCTGTTTCTTTTGGGGAACTACCTACTTTGGAAGAGAATCTTACTTTTTACCATTTTCGACTTTTATTCTTGTGCGTGCAACAACGTTTGAATTACAATTGGAAAGTGGAAGAAACGGAACCTACATTGTTTCTTTCGCAGCAAAAAGCATTAGAAACCTCCGAAGAAATTCTTTCTGTTTTATTTAAAGAGTTTTCTCTCGACAAACAATTTCTTGTGGATGCCAAAAGTCATTTTATCCAAAAAGCAAGTGCAAAGAATGAACCCGATTTTTCATGGCTTTTTGGCAAATGGATGAAAAATGAAGTTGAAGTTGACAAAGAAGATGTACTCCAAAATTTCTCGGACAAAACTAAAAAACCAAATGAAGTTCAACCCTTAACCACGCTTAAAGCAAAAGCCGTAGAGGAAGTGATTACAGTTGAACTCGACAAAAAGCAACAAGAAGATTATGTGATGTTGCATAATTTTGAAAAAGTAGAAACCGCTGAAGAATTCAATGGCAACTGGCGTGATTTTGATGGGTCTGATGAGTTGGAAGACCATCAGGAAGCTTTGGAAGAATTGAACATGAAATATACCGTTCGGGTGGATGACACCTCACATTCGGTATATCAAGCCGATTTTATGGAGAATACCACAATTTCCGAAAGTGCTTCTGTCGATGACAAAGGTTTTCACCACAGTTACAATGAATGGGATTTTAGTAAAAACAGCTACAAAGAAAATTTTTGCAAAGTATATCCAAAGTCACAGCTAAAAATGGATAGCGATTATTACAAAAAAACCGTAGTAAAAAATGCTTCCACGTTGATGGGCTTGCGCAAAATGCTGACGAATGTCAACAACAAAATGCAACAGCAAAAAAGACAAACTCAAGGCGATGAATTTGATATTGACGCCATCACCGACTTGTATGTCGATGTGCATTCGAGAAGAACACCTTCGGATAAAATTTATATTTCGAACCGAAAAAAGGAAAAGGATTTGTCGATTTTAATATTGCTAGATATTAGTTTGTCTAGTGATGGATATGCTGCTGGAAATCGCGTGATAGATGTAGAAAAAGAAGTTTCCATTTTGTTTGGCGAAATTTTAAACGAATTCAATATCGATTTTTCGATCGATAGCTTTTACTCCAAAACACGAAATTATTCGACCTATCTCACGGTTAAGGATTTTGACGAAAGTTGGAATACCGCCAAACATAAAATTGGAGCTATTGAACCCAGCGGTTATACCCGAATTGGAGCTGCACTTCGGCACGCAGGAGTTCGTCTCGACAAACGGAGTACGAAGAATAAATGGGTAATACTGATTTCTGATGGCAAACCCAATGATTACGACAAATACGAAGGGAAATATGGAATCAATGATGTAAAACAAGCCCTTCGGGAACTCAATTCTAGAAATATTAATTCCTACGCATTGGCCATCGAAGCCGAAGCTAAATATTATCTGCCGCAAATGTTTGGGCAAAAACACTATCAAATTCTAACAACTCCTGTTGAGTTGTTGCAATCTTTAGTGAAATTATATGAAAAAATTAAACATCAAAAATGATTTATAACAAACCATTTTTTATTGAACCATTAAGGGATTAAGTTTCATTAAGGTAAAGTTTAAATATTGAATCAAAGCTTAATTTTCTTAATGTCTTAATGGTTTAAAAATAATCCATTAATAGTTTAAAATTTAATTGAAATGACAGAAATAGCTGAAACACCAGTACTGCCCAAAGGTCATCCCGTATGGATTTACTTTCAGGAAAAAGAAATTATAGAAAATCTTTTAGAAGAAATTAAAAGCGTAAATCCATCGGAAGATTTGCCAAAATATACTAATATATTCAACCAATTACTAACCATCGAAAAGCGTTTTGCCAGAAAAGAAAATCAGTTATTTCCTTTTTTAGAAAAAAAAGGTTGGGTGGGACCCTCGCAAGGAATGTGGTCGTTTCATGATAATTTGAGAGAACAATTCCGATTAATACAGTATTATCTTAAAATGAATAATCTTGAAAAGATAAAAACCAATACGCCATTTTTGGCAGAGGGAATTTCTCGATTGATAGGAGTTGAAGAAGATGTTTTGTTTCCAAATGCATTAGAAATCCTAGCCGAAAGTGATTGGATTGAAATGCGCAAAGGCGAAGAAGAAATTGGCTGGATGCTCACTCAAACACCTCCCTCTTTTCCAGCGGTGGCATACATACATCCTTCAGAAGATTTTACCATTCGCGAAATGCCTTTTTCTTTAGAAAACACTTCCCATTATGATGAAGGTTATATGACAGTGGAGCAAGTGAATTTATTATTTAAAACCATGCCTTTGGATTTGACTTATGTGGATGAAAATGATAAAGTGATTTTCTACAACAGAGGAGAAGATCGGGTGTTTCCTAGAAGTGCAGGAATCATTGGCCGTGAAGTGAAGTTTTGCCATCCTCCAAAAAGTGTAGGGACAGTATTGAAAATCTTAGATGAATTTAAAAAAGGAACTCAAAATGAATCTTCTTTTTGGATAAATTATAAAGAACGACTGATATACATTCGCTATTTTGCGGTAAGAGATGCCAATAAAAACTACAAAGGAGTAATCGAAATGTCTCAGGATATTACAGATATAAAAAAAATTGAAGGCGAAAAAAGATTATTGGATTGGGAATAGAAAGATTTCAGATTTTTGATTAACGATTTTAGATTTTGGAGCAGAAGGATTTGGTTTTTTTGGAAATATTGTCCCGCTTTCCGCTACAATCTCCCGATGAAAAATCGGGAGGATTTCCACTGCAATCGGGGCTAAAGAGTAATATTTTGCTTTTTTGCCATTATCAGAAACAAAAGCCTGTAATAATCAATTCCGTTTTTCAAAATATAAAATTATTTATTATTCCTCCATCGTTTTCGGCAAAATATAAAATCATAAATCGTTATTCTTCAATCTTAAATGAAATGAACGCCTTAAAAATAAATTACAAGAACATCTATTATCCACCGGGAGGCCTCCTGATGTGGATTATCATTTTTCTCGAGTTGTTGACATTCGGGATGGCATTGGTTGCTTTTGTGTATTATGGAAGAGAAAATACAGTTTTATTCCATCATTCTAGAATGCAACTGAATACCACTTTTGGGGCCATAAATACGGTTTTCTTATTGACAAGTGGTTTTTTTATGGCCAACGCGGTGCATGAATTTAAAGAAGCAAATGTGAAAAAATCATCATTGTATTTCAAATTGGCAATGCTTGGGGGAATATTGTTTTTAATACTAAAAAGTATTGAATACTATCATAAAATTGAATCGGGAATGTCATTAGATACAAACATTTTTTTTACCTTTTATTGGTTGCTAACAGGATTTCATATGATTCATGTTGTGATGGGTTTGGTCATTTTAATGTGGACCAATTACGGAATGACAAAGAAAAATTCGGATACCGTTGTTGAAGATGTAGAGGCTTGTGCTGCCTTTTGGCACATGTGTGATTTGATTTGGTTGCTATTGTTTCCAGTACTGTATTTAATTTATTAAAAATGAAAAAATCACTTCTAATTGTTTATGGAATTTTGCTTGTACTTACTTTGACTACCGCTTTTATAGCTAATTCCTTTTCAATTTCAATCTTTGTAGTTTCCTTACTAATGGGGTTGGCTGTTGCTAAGTTTATGTTGGTGGCTTATCAGTTTATGGAATTGAAAAAAGCCAACACGTTTTGGAAAATCAGTTTGATAATGACTTTAATCTTATTAGTGTTGGTCATTATTTTGCTAAAATAGAAGTCTTAAATAAAAGTTAAAAACATGATATTTATCATGATCTATTTATCATTCATCATTTAATTTTACATCGAAATAAAAGACAAACTTATCTCTTATTTAAATTCATTAAACCTTTACCATTATGAAACCAAAAACACAAAAAGGCAAACGAATCAGAATTGTTTTAGCAGCATGCTTAACTGTTTCGTTAGGATTATTAGCATTCAATCTTTACAAGCCAAGTAGCGATGCAGATAGTAACAAGTATATTAAAGTTGAAGGCCAACAAGAAGCCGAATTAACAGCTCCACCTTTTGTTCCAAAAACAGTGGGTGATAGAGAAGCTACTAAGCTTATTGTTCATATGGAAGTTAAAGAATTGGAAGGCGAAATGGCCGATGGAGTAAAATATACCTATTGGACATTTGGAGGTTCAGTTCCAGGAAGTTTCATTAGAACCCGTGTCGGTGATGAGGTAGAGTTTCATTTAGAAAATCACCCAGACAATAAATTGTCGCATAATATTGATTTGCATGCTGTAACAGGACAAGGTGGAGGAGCTGCGTCGTCATTAGTAGCGCCAGGACATGAAAAAGTGTTCAATTTTAAATGTTTAAATCCAGGGCTGTATGTGTATCATTGTGCTACTGCACCAGTTGGGATGCACATTGCCAATGGAATGTATGGTTTGATTTTGGTGGAGCCAGAAGGAGGATTGCCTCCAGTGGACAAAGAATATTACGTAATGCAAGGTGATTTCTATACACAAGGGAAGTATGGAGAACAAGGTTTACAAGCTTTTGATATGAATAAAGCGATAAAAGAAGAGCCAGATTATGTGGTTTTCAATGGTAAAACAGGGTCGCTAGTAGGTGATAAAGCATTAACTGCCAAAGTAGGTGAAACAGTTCGTATCTTTATGGGTAATGGAGGGCCAAACTTGGTTTCTTCTTTCCACGTAATTGGTGAAATTTTTGACAAAGTATATATAGAAGGCGGAGATGCTATTAACAAAAATGTTCAAACCACTTTGGTGCCAGCTGGTGGAGCGGCAATTGTAGAATTTAAGTGTGAAGTACCTGCTACATTAGTCTTAGTAGATCACTCTATTTTTAGAGCGTTCAATAAAGGCGCTTTGGGAATGCTAAAAGTAGAAGGACCTGCTGACAAAACTATTTATTCTGGAACTACCGAAGAAGGAATTTATTTGCCAGAAGGTGGAACTATTCAAACCATGCCAAAAGCGAAAGAAGCTGCAAAATCCAAAGTTGCTTTAACACTTCCACAACAAATTGCTGCTGGAAAGGCAATTTATGGAACAACATGTTTTGCATGTCACCAATCTGAAGGTCAAGGAATACCTAGTGCCTTCCCTCCATTGGCCAAATCAGATTACTTAAATGCAAATCCAAAACGAGCTATCGATGTTGTACTTAAAGGTTTGAGCGGTGAAGTTACGGTAAATGGCAAAAAAATCAATAGCGTGATGCCAAGTCAAAACTTAACAGATGACGAAATTGCAAATGTATTAACGTATGTTTATAGCAGTTGGGGAAATAATAAAACCATTATAACACCTGCAATGGTCAAAGCTCAAAAAAGTCAAGCAGAACATTAATAATAGAAACAATTCCGTTTGGATGTAGCTCTTTTTTTAAATATCTTTCCTGTGTATAAGGAATTGAACTTTATTATTGAAATAGCCAAACGGTATTAATTAATTCAATTAAAATTAAAATTATGAAAAAGTTTATTTTTACAATTGCAATATTAGGATTTGCAATACAAGGGTATAGCCAAAATGCTGATAAAGGTAAAGGCGTTTATGATAAGGTATGTGTGGCTTGCCACCAACCAACAGGACAAGGGATTCCAGGTGCTTTTCCTCCACTAGCCAAGTCGGACTATTTGAATGCCGATGTGAACCGTGCTATTAAAGGAGTAGTTAAAGGATTAACTGGGCCAATTACGGTAAATGGTAAAAAATTCAATAGTGCTATGCCAGCTCAAGCATTAAGTGACCAACAAATTGCAGATGCATTAACTTATGTTTATGCTAGCTGGGGAAACAGCAAAAAAGTGATTACACCTGCTATGGTTAAAGCACAACGAAAATAGATTTTAAACTTTAAAGAGTTTCACCATGTTACAATTCAAAACAGTAGGAATCCTTTTTTTACTACTATTGTCAACAGTTATAAAAGCTCAAAACACTCAGATGGTAACCATAAAAAAAGGGGAGTATATTCCCCTTTATGGTACCGCTGATAAAAAACCAGTAGCGGTACACTCTTTTAACATGGACATTTATCCAGTTACCAATGCTCAATTTTTACTTTTTATAAAAAAATACCCGCAATACAATCGTTCAAATATAAAAGGTCTGTTTGCCGAGAAAAGTTATTTGTCACAATGGAAAAGTGATTATGATTTTGGTACTACTAATTTACCCAATGCTCCTGTAACTAATGTTTCTTGGTTTGTAGCTAAGAAGTATTGCGAATGCCAAGGCAAAAGACTACCAAGTATGGACGAATGGGAATATGTTGGTATGGCCGATGAAAAAAGGATAGACGCCAGATCGAAAGAAGAATTTAATAAATACATCTTGTCTTGGTATGAAAAACCGAAAACCTTCACAAATCCAGTGGGTAAAACCTTTAAAAACTATTGGGGAGTTTATGATATGCATGGACTAGTATGGGAATGGACTTCGGACTTTAATAGTATTTTTTTGTCGGGAGAATCAAGAAAAGACAAAGCAACAGATCGAAATCTTTTCTGTGGCAGTGGATCTATAAACGCATCCGACCTGATGAATTATGCCGCCTTTATGCGTTATGGTTTTCGAGCCAGCTTAAAAGCAAATTATGCTTCTAGAAATTTAGGTTTTCGCTGTGCAAAAGATATGAAAAAATAAAATAAAATGAAAAAAATACTTGCAATAATATTAATTTTGGTGCTGGGACTGCAAAGTTGTGACTCCAAGTTGAAAGGTCAAAATATTCCAAAAGACAAACCTATTTCCGATTTGTCGATCTACAATTTACCATCGAAATGGACCAACCAAGATGGTAAAGAAATTGAAATGAAAGATTTGAAAGGAAAAGTTTTAGTAATGGTTATGATTTATACTTCATGTAAATCGGCTTGTCCTAGACTAGTTGCTGATATGCGAAATATAGAATCTCGTTTACCTGACAGAATCAAGGGTAATGTGAAACTAGTTTTGGTTAGTATTGATCCCGAAGTGGATACTCCAAAGCGTTTAAAAGCTTTTTCTGTCGAAAATAAAATGGAAACTGATCAATGGATTTTTCTGCGTTCTACCGAAGAAAATACAAGAGAATTTGCAGCAGTATTGTCTGTGAATTATAAAAAAGTGTCGCCTATGGATTTTTCACATTCCAATATAATTAGCGTTTTTAATGCCGAAGGCGAATTAGCCTATCAGCAAGAAGGTTTGGGAGTAAACTCAGACGAAACAATAAAAAAAATAAACGAAGAAGCTGAAAAGCTAAACTAAATTAAATACCAATGAACTTACTTAAAAAAATCAGCTTATCGTTAATAATAATGCTAAGCTTAGGTGTTAATGCTCAGGAATTTGATGCCAATTTACAAATCAGACCTCGTTACGAATTTAGAAATGGTTTTAGAGCCCCAATTCCTTATGGGGAAACTTCAGGTCAATTTATTTCTGGAAGAACGCGTTTGAATCTTAATTTCAAACAAGATAAATTTGTAACCAAACTGACCATGCAAAACGTTCGCGTATGGGGAGATGTTCAAACCACTACAAAATCGGACGCAAATAGTATTCAATTATTCGAAGCCTGGGCTCAATATAATTTTGATGAAAAGTGGAGTATGCGTCTTGGTCGCCAGGTGATTTCATATGATAATCAACGTATTTTTGGCGAAATTGATTGGTTGCAACAAGGACAAAGTCATGATGCTGCTTTAATAACCTACAAAAGCAAAAAGAGTCAATTGGATCTTGGGTTAGCCTATAATGCAAATGGCGAAACAGATCTTGCAACAAATTATGTGGTTCCCAACTATAAAACCATGCAATACGCTTGGTATCATACCGAATTAAGTAAAATAAACATGAGTTTGTTATTTCTGAATACAGGTTATGAAAATAAGTTAACCGCTCCAATACCAACACCACTTCCAGAATTAAAAGTAGATTACATGCAAACTTTTGGTACATATATGAATACAAAAGGAAAAAATTGGGATACTAATCTTTGGTTTTATGGGCAAACTGGAAAAAGTAATACCAATAATGTAAGCGCTTATAATGCGGCTTTGAACTTTAATTACGCAGTAACAGATAAATTTAAAGCTGGTTTTGGATATGAATTTCTATCGGGAAAAAGCCAAACTAATACCAGTACCGACATTAAATCTTTCTTTCCTTTGTTTGGAACCAATCATGCATTTAATGGGTTGATGGATTATTTCTATGTAGGGAATTATAAAAATACGGTAGGATTACAAGACGTCTTTCTTAAATTTGGGTATACTAATAAAAAATGGCAGTTTGCTTTGTCTCCACATGTTTTTAATGCAGCTAATACCGTTATTGGTGGAAATGGAAAAAAAATGGATGATTATTTAGGTACCGAAGTAGATTTGACTTTTGGCTATGCAGTTCATAAATTTGTAAATGTAAGCGGTGGGTATTCTCAAATGTTTGCAACAGATACCATGCAACGATTAAAAGGCGGAGACGTTGACCATACCAACAATTGGGCTTGGCTTATGATTAATGTGAATCCTCAGATTTTTTCTTTTAAATAGTTTGTTATTCTTATATGAAAAAAGGAGCTTCAAAATTTTGAAGCTCCTTTTTTGGTATGTCGGGCATGGTCTTTTTCTAGCAGAGTGAGAGTCTCTGTACACGCCGAGTTGATAGGAAGTGTTAGCAATTGGCAAGGGTGTCTACCGTGAGGTAGAATCTGAAAGAAGCCATCAGCAAAAGTGAGGTTCTGACGCACAGAAATCTAATATAAGGCTGATTTTGAGGGGCAAGCAGGCCATAGACTGCGAAAGCCCAAAATTCAAACGTAACTCGATACAGTAAATTAGGCGGAACCCACGGAAAGAAAAATGAGCCTTATCCCGAGAGGTCTTGAAACTTGTTCTAAGTGGACTATGTTTATAGTGATGTAAACAAAAGAGTTTGAAGAAGTCAGCAGAGGACATAGTAGGCAAGTGGTTAACACCTTGGCTGAAGGTCTGAATCTTTAGATTTAAGGAGCAGTTAGTTAGAAATTTGGTTTATGAAGCGACAGCAAGGTATAGCATATCAGTTGGATTTGTTTCCATTAGATGGAAGCAACTCGAATGCTATGCGCCATTCTGAGAATTGTGAAACCGTAAGTGGAGCAGACGAAAGAAAGGAGTCACAAGTAAACGGAGCAGGACAACAAGAACGAGCCTTAGCAAATTGCAACTTAATGCAAGTGATATGCTCTACGGAGAACATCCGCCGAGCGTACAAACGGGTAAAACAGAACAAAGGTGCGGCAGGAATCGACCAAATGGTGGTTGGTAACTTTGCAGACTGGTTCAAGGATGAGGGAGAAAATCTTATCAAGTCCTTACAACTAGGAACGTACCAACCCACATCGGTGAGACTTGTAGAAATTCCCAAACCAGACAAAGGAGTGCGAATGCTTGGAATTCCAACGGTAACAGATAGGATCATACAGCAAGGAATTGCGCAAGTATTGAATCAAATCTACGACCCGTTATTTTCCGAGAATAGCTACGGTTTTAGAGAAAAGCGAAATGCGCATCAAGCCTTGAAGAAAGCGAGTGGTTATGTTGAAGAAGGGCGAAAGAAGGTTGTAGATATTGACCTTAAAACCTTTTTCGATTTAGTAAACCACGACCGACTTATGTATGAATTGTCAACCAAGATAGGGGATAAAATCCTCTTGAAGTTGATAAGGAAATACCTCCAAACAGGGATTTTGAAAGGCGGAATCGTAAGTCAACGACTTGAAGGCACACCACAAGGAAGTCCATTATCGCCATTATTGTCAAACATAGTTTTAGACGAATTGGATAGAGAATTGGAGAAAAGGGGGCACAAATTTGTTCGTTATGCAGACGATTGTAATATTTTCGTACGAAGTCAAGAGGCAGGAGAGAGGGTAATGCAATCGGTAAGCAACTTTATCGAAAACAAACTAAAACTTGTTGTGAACAAGGACAAGAGTAAAGCTTGTGATGTAAATCAAACCAAGTTTTTAGGATATACAATCCAAAAAGTAGGTTGGTTAAGTATCTCAAAGCGAAATCAAAAACGCTTCAAAGACAAAATCAGGCTAATCACTAAACGCAATCGAGGAAGAAGTTTTGAGAGCCTTATCTCGGAACTAAACCCAGTGCTAAGAGGTTGGTTGCAGTATTTTCAATACTCAAAGAGTTTGAAACTAATGCGAGACTTAGACAGTTGGATTAGAAGAAAACTTAGATGTTATCGCATAAAACAATGTAAAAGAGTCTCTACTTTACAACAATTCTTAAAAAAGTTAGGTGTAAAGAATTGGAGTAGTTGGATGTTAGCTCTGTCTGGAAAAGGACACTGGCGAAAGTCGAGAAGTCCACAAGTACAACATGCAATGAGCAATGATTGGTTTGAAGAACAAGGTTTGTACAACCTTGCATGGCATTACGAGAGGTTTAAAAGTCTAAAGAAACCGCCGTGTGCGAGAGCATGCACGGTGGTGTGAGAGGGCGGGGGAGTAATCCCCCTACCTACTCGATTTTTTATTTTTTAAAACAATCAAAATGAAAAAAATATATTATTTTACTTTTCTAATTGGAGTCGCTTTTTCAGCTTTCTCTCAAGGAAATGTATACAAACAAGGTTCAGGAAAATTTGAAGGTCTTGCCATGACACCGCCAATGGGTTGGAACTCATGGAACACTTTTGAAACCAACATCGATGAAAAACTGGTCAAAGAAACCGCCGATATTATGGTTGCCTCAGGAATGGTAAATGCGGGTTATACCTATATTGTTCTCGATGATGGATGGATGTCCAAAGAAAGAGACTTTAACGGAAATCTAGTGCCAGACCCAATTAAGTTTCCAAACGGAATGAGATCTTTGATTGAATATGTACATTCCAAAGGACTAAAATTTGGATTGTACAATTGTGCCGGAACCCACACTTGCGCAGGTTACCCAGGTACCAGAGGTTATGAGTACCAAGACGCTCGTTTTTATGCCAATTTGGGTATTGATTTCTTAAAATACGATTGGTGCAACACCGCAGGAATCAATGCTCCCGAAGCCTACGCCACAATGAGCAACGCTCTTAAAACCGCTGGAAGACCAATCGTTTTCAGCCTTTGCGAATGGGGTGATAACAAACCTTGGGAGTGGGGAAAACCTATTGGGAATCTTTGGAGAATTTCGGGGGATATTTACCCATGCTTCGATTGCGAATTCCACCATGAAGAAGGCAATTGGTCGTCGTGGGGATTCATGAAAATTGCCGAAATGCGCAAAGACATTCGTAAATTTTCAGGTCCAGACCATTGGAACGATTTTGATATGATGGAAGTGGGTAACGGAATGACCAATACTGAGGACAAAACCCATTTTGCAATGTGGTGTATGATGGCTTCTCCGCTTATTGCTGGAAATGATTTCAGAAAAATGTCCAAAGAAACGGTGGCTATTTTAACCAATAAGGAACTCATTGCCGTAAATCAGGATAAATTGGGAATTCAAGGATTCAAACTTTCTGCCGAAGACGGATTGGAAGTTTGGGTTAAACCCTTATCCGATGGAGCTTGGGCAGTCACTTTCTTGAACAGATCCGATGCTCCTAAAAAAATCAATTACGATTGGAAGAAAAATCCAATCAAAGATGCTGATTTTGGCTTTGAAGCGAATTTTAATAAAATCACCTTCAAAGTTAAAGACCTTTGGATGAACAAAGAAGTAGGAAATACTAAAAAGAATTTCACTGCCGATATCGCTTCTCACGATGTGATTACACTAAAATTAATTCCTTAATTTAGTAGTTATGAAAATTTTCTATTCTAACCCGTTTTTTTAACCTGTTAGGTATTATTTTTATGCTAAATTATCATCTATTATGAAACATAATATATAATAAAACATGAACTTCAAATCAAAAATAATCCTGCTTTTACTTGCATTGAGTTGCAGTTTGGCAAACGCCCAATTCGTCAAAAAACACGGACAGCTTAGCGTAAAAGGAACACAGCTAGTAGACAAAAATGGAGAAGCTATTGTATTGCGCGGACTGAGTTTCGGCTGGCACAATTGGTGGGGTAAATTTTATAATAAAGGTGTGGTTAAAACTTTGCATAATGATTGGAATGCTACTGTTTTAAGAGCCGCTATGGGTGTTGATGCTGATGAAAATTGCTATATTCTGAATCAAAATGATTCAAAATCAAAGATTGAGGCAGTAATAAAAGCTGCAATAGATCAGGATATTTATGTAATAATCGATTTTCATAGTCATAATATTCATCTAGATGAAGCAAAACTTTTTTTTGATGAAATGTCAAAAAAATATTCCAAATACCCCAATATTATTTACGAAGTTTTTAACGAGCCAGATAACGAAACTTGGTCGGAAGTAAAGGCTTATTCACAAAAAGTGATTAAAGTGATTAGAAACAATGACCCCAAAAACATCATTCTTGTTGGTAATCCGCATTGGGACCAAGATATTCATTTAGCAGCCGCAGATCCCATAGTTGGTTTTGAAAACATAATGTACACCATGCATTTTTATGCGGGAACTCATGGCAAATGGCTTCGAGATAGAACTGACGATGCTATTAAAAACGGATTGCCTATTTTTGTCTCTGAATCGGCTGGCATGGAAGCTACTGGTGATGGACCTTTAAATGTTATTGCTTGGCAAGAATACATCGATTGGATGGAAGCAAGAAAATTAAGTTGGATCACTTGGTCAATTTCAAGCAAAGACGAAACCTGTTCTATGCTTAATAAATCGGCTAACACTAATGGTAAATGGCTTGATCAAGATATTAAAGAATCTGGTAAATTAACAATACGGTTTTTAAAAAAATACAATAATGAGAAATAGTATCGTAAATGTAAAACCCATCTTATCAGTAAGTTGTATTTTATTTTTTGTTTTCTAAAAAAGCTGTATATTGCAATTTATTTCGGATGATAACCCCTGATCTATTGTATGAAATTGACTCTTAAATTAACGACATATTCCAAATTGGTTATTCTAATCATTGGAATTTGCTCGCTTTTTTTATTGTTATTTCTTTCCCTTTATCTGTATACAGTCCAACAAGAAAAAGACGTTTTTAGAGACAATTCGAATCAATACAAAACCGAAGTCAATCGATTGTTTGATTTTAATTCAAAAACTCAAATTGTTACCATAAATGATTTAACATATTGGGATGCTTTAGTAGAATTTACAAAAACTAAAGATACTATCTGGTATAATAGTTATGTAGCTAATGAATTTCCTACTTACGAAGTAGATTATATTTCTGTTTACGACTTAAGTAAAAAAATCATTGTAAGAACCTCAAATCCTAAAATTAAATCCAAAGATTTTATACCTATACAAGCCATGATGCATTTGTATAGAAATAAAAATTCAAGATTTTACATGCGTGTTCCAGAAGGAGTGGTAGAGGTTTTTGGAGGTACTATACATACATCTGATGATCCAAAAAAAATAAAAACGAAACCTTCGGGATATTTTTTTATGGCACGACTTTTAGATAAAAAATATTTTAAAAATCTAGAAGAGATAACGACTTCCAAAATTCAACTTTTAGATAAAGTTGATACAGATACTATTGGCAACAAAAAAGTAACTTCGGTAATCAAACTTCGGGATGATGATAATCTTGTGGTTGCCAAATTATTATTTGAAAGGCCTTCCCACCTTAATTTTGAAAGAACCAAAGAGTTGCTGCTGATTATTGTAATTGCTACCTTCTTCAGTCTTATTGGTGCTTTTTATTATTCTAGAAAGTGGATCTATAGACCTCTTCGATTAATTAAAACTATATTAGAAACCGATCAGGAAATTGCAATAAGTCATCTTAAAAAAGAACCTGGGGAATTTGGTTACATTGGTAATTTATTTGACGATCACAGAAAAAATCGATTTCAATTGGAAAAATCCAAAGAAAAAGCAGAAGAAAGTGATAAACTTAAGTCAACTTTTTTAGCCAATCTATCTCATGAAATCCGAACTCCTATGAATGCTATTCTAGGTTTTTCAGATTTGCTTTTGAATGAAAATCTATCTGAAGACCATAAGAAAAAGTATTTAAAAATAATTAACAACAGTGGGAAAAGTCTAGTGTCAATTATTGAAGATTTAATCGAAATGTCCAAAATTGATGCTAAACAAATTGCGCCTAAATTTAAAGGATTAAATATTGAAAAATGTTTAAAAGATTTGTTTAATACACTTAGAGTTACCATTCCAGAAGATAAAAAAATTGAACTTTATTTAATTAAAAACACGTTTAAGTTATCTAATAATGTTTTGACAGATGAAATTAAATTAAAACAAGTGATTGTTAATTTGTTGACCAATGCCATAAAATTTACCGAGAAAGGGCATATAGCATTTGGTTTTTCAATTTGTCCTGATCATAAGTTTTTGGAATTTAGAGTAGAAGACACAGGAATCGGAATTAGTAAAAAAGATTTGGATGTTATTTTTAATCGCTTTAGAAGGATAGATGATGATTATTCCATTTCAATGAGTGGTTTAGGATTGGGATTGTCAATATCCAAAGCTTATGTAGAAATGCTTGGTGGCCATATCTCAGTAGAGTCAGTTTTTGGCGGAGGATCTGTTTTTAAGTTTACAATACCATTATTGTACGATGAAAGTTCACAGATTAAAAATGATATTGAATTCGAAATCATGCAATACAATTCTGAAGGCAAGACTATTTTGGTAGCAGAAGATGATAATATAAATTTCCTATTGCTAAAAACTCTTTTAGAAAAGAAAAATCATAAGGTTATTAGAGCAAAAAACGGTCAAGAAGTGGTAGATTTAAGCGCGTCAAACTCAGATATTGATTTGATATTTATGGATATAAAAATGCCAGTTTTAGATGGTTACGAAGCTTTTGAAATTATAAAAAACCAGAAACCAGAAAGCATCATTATTGCTCAAACTGCACATTCTTCTACTGAAGTAAAAGAAAGAATTATCAAAGCAGGATTTTCAGGATATATTACAAAACCTTTGGATAAAGAAAAAATATACGAATTGATCAATAAAGTATTTCAAAATGATACCATTTGTTAGGTTTAACCCGTTGGGTGAAATTCAAATAAAATAAAAATTCAACCACATAGAATCATAGTTTAATGCTAAATAGGCAAAAAATTAATTGAAATAGCACTATTTCACACATAGAATTTCTATGTGAAAAGTAAAGCGTCTATTTCTTTCTTTTAAAAACTATAAACTCTATGTTTCTATGAGGTGAAAAATAATTACACCCAACTGGTTAGGTTTGTTTTATTTAGTAAAAAAAGAAAGAGGGCTTCTGTATTTAGAAACCCTCTTTTTTTTTGACTTAAATTTTAAACCAAATGCTCATCTGCAATGGATAAAGCTTCAGAGATTATAGCTAATCCTTCGTCTATTTCTGCTTCCGTAATGCATAATGGAGGTGCTATAAAAATATATCCCCAACGTACAAAAGTGTATAATCCAGCTGCACGAAGCTTTCCAGCAATTAAGTTTGTAACTTTTAAATCGTCTCCCGCAGCATTATAAGGAGCAATTAGTTCACCAGTAGTTTTGTTTTTTAGTACATCCAAACAACCTAATAAACCGGTGTTTCTAAATGCTCCCATACTTGGATGTTTGGCTCGCATTTCATCAATTTTTGTTTCTAGGTATGCACTCATTTTTCGGGTATTGGCAATCAAATTATCACTTTCGTATATGTTAATAACCGCCAATGCAGCTGCCATTGAAACAGGATGTGCATTATATGTAAGCCCTATCATCATGGGAGTATTGTCAAATTTGGATGCAATTTTATCTGATACCATTAAGCATCCTAATGGAAGGTAAGAGGAAGTTAGTCCTTTGGCCATGCAAACCATATCTGGGATGATATCGTGATTTTCAAAACCAAACCATTTACCGGTTCTTCCAAAACCTGCCATTACTTCATCTGCAATAAAAAGAATATCATATTTTTCACAAAGCGCTTTTACACCTTTTAAATATCCTTTTGGATAATGCAAACAACCCGAAGAACCACTTTCTCCTTCAAAAATAAAAGCGGCAATATTAGTTTTTCCTTCAAAATGAATTATTCTTTCTACATATTCCAAGCTTAAACTTAGTTTTGTAGCCTCATCAAGATTTTTCATACCAAAGAAATAGTATGGATCGTCCAAAAGAACTGTATTTGACATTTGTTGCGAATCATTAGCCAATTTTCTAGGATCACCACCCACAGACATTCCGCCAATTGATCCACCATGAAAGGCTCTGTAACGACCAATGATTTTATGTCTTCCAGTATACAAACGAGCTAGTTTAATTGCATTGTCAACTGATGATGTTCCGCACAAAGTAAAGAAAGCTTTGTTTAAATCGCCTGGGCAAATCTCTGCTAGCTTTCTAGCCAATTTAGCTCTTATTTCGGTAGTGCAAGATGGAGTTACAAAACTTACCTTTTGCATTTGTTCAACAACTGCTGCCGTGACTCTTTGGTCTCCATGTCCAATATTTACGGACATTAGACCTGATGAAAAATCGATTATTTTGTTGCCATCATAATCAAATAAATAAACCCCTTCGGCTTTTTCAATAGCTATTGGGTTTAAACTAGCTTGTGCTGACCATGAAAACAAACTGAATTCTTTACTGTCACTTATAATTTGTTCTTTACTTAACATTCTTTTTTAATTAGTTTAATTTGTATTTAGTGTACTGCAAGATCATAACTATATAAATAATCCTCTCTTACAAATCCCATTTTTTGGTATAAACCTTGAGCTACTGTATTGTTTTTTGCGGTTCTTAAACGTATAATATTAGATCCTAACTCTTTGGCTAATTCAACTGTTTGTAAAATAAGTTTCTCGCCAATTCCATTTTTCCGAATAGAAGAATCTACAAACAAGTCATTTAAAATAAGTATTTTGTTGAGCGCCAAAGAAGAAAAAGTCACGTAGACTAAAGTAAAACCAATTGCTTTTTCTATGTTACTTTCATCAAAAGCTAAAAAAATAATTGCTTCATTGTTTTCTAATCTCTCTTTCAAATACTCTTTGTGTTTTTCAAAATTGGATGGTTTCTTATAAAAAACTACATATTGATCAAACAATTTGGTTAACTGATCTAAATCTTGAATAGTGGCTCTTCGTATCATAATTGGTTATTTTTAAGTGGTTTAAAAATTAAAGTTACAAAAAAAATATTAGTTTATTTTATTCCTATAATTAAGACGCTTTATTTTACGATTAAGATCACTTTCAAATAAAATACTTCACCAAAAAAAATCAACTTAGCTCATCCAATTGGTTCCTGCTTCTGGATTCCATTTGGTTGTAGTTTTCTTTTCTTTGGTAAAAAAGCCAATAGAACTTTTTCCGGTAATATCACCCGAACCAAATCGAGATTCATTCCATCCTCCAAAACCAAAAGGCTCTCTTGGAACTGGAACGCCAATATTTACGCCGCACATTCCAGCTGAAGCATTTTCAGTCACATAGTTGGCCAAACCGCCACTTTGTGTAAATACAGAACAGGCATTTCCATACGGATTAGCGTTTTCAATTGCCAAAGCTTCGTCAATGGTATTCACACGAACTATTGCTAATACTGGTCCAAAAACTTCTTCTCTTGCAATTTTCATATCTGCAGTTGCATAGTCTATTATAGTTGGTCCAACATAAAAACCATTTTCTTTTCCTGGAACAACTGCATTACGTCCATCCAAAATAATTTTGGCGCCTTGTTGTTCGGCCTCTGTAATATATCCTTCAATTCTGTCTTTGGCCGCTTTAGATATTACAGCTCCTAAAGTGGTACCACATTGAATTTTTTGAGCATCTCCAATTAATTTATCCAAAATAGAATCGCAATTTCCAACAGCAATTAAGGTAGCGGCAGCCATGCAACGTTGACCTGCACAACCGCTCATTGATGCAACGATATTTGATGATGCCATTTCAGGATGCGCATCGGGTAATAATAGGATGTGGTTTTTTGCGCCACCAAGTGCTAGTACTTGTTTGAGATTATTACTCGCTCTTTGGTACACTATTTTGGCTACTTTGGTAGATCCTACAAACGTCACCGCTTGAATTCCGGGATGATCGCAAATGTTTTCTACCGTGCTTTGAGTTCCATTTATAATATTAAACAATCCATCAGGAAGACCTGCTTCTTTAAGGAGTTTGGCGGTGTATTGACTACTTACCGGAACTGCTTCGGATGGTTTTAATATAAATGCATTTCCTAGAGCAATAGCATTTACAATAGTCCAATGTGGTACCATAGTTGGAAAGTTAAAAGGAACTATTGAAGCTACAATACCCAGTGGTACTCTTGTAGACGAGCAAAAAACACCTTTGCTTACTTCCATGTTTTCTCCATTTACAAATTGTGGTAATGAACAAGCAAATTCGGTTAGTTCAATGGCTTTGTCTATTTCTGCTTTGGCTTCACTGTGAATTTTTCCGTTCTCTCTATAGATGATCTCGGTTAATTCTTCGCTATTCTTTTCTAACAATTGTTTGTATTTATAGAATACTTGAGCTCTTTCTTTCATTGTGACTTTTTGCCACGCTTTTTGTGCTATTTGTGCTGAATGGATTATTTCATTCAAATCTTCCATAGTAGATTCGTTGAATGTAGTTAATTCCGTACCGTCTAAAGGAGAGATTACAGCATGTTTTTTTGTAGAACTACCAGAGATAAACTCCCCGTTTATAAAGTTTTTTACTTCGTTAAATGACATAATGTTAACTTTTAAATTTTTTCAAATATACAATAATATATAAAAAAACAATAAATTTTTTTGCGTGTATTGAAAATATTGTTAGATTTACAAAATATTCATGTACATGTTGATTTATTTACAACTTCGAAAAGTTAATTAGTAAATCATTATATATAGGTCTGTAATTTAAAAAGGAACCAATTTAAATTAGTTAATATACCAAAAACCAAAACCAAACTAAATCTATTAAACTTATGAAATCAGTATCTACAATTATCGGTGTTGCCCTTTTATTCTTGGCTACACTTTGTTATTTTATTCATTGGCATGCTCTAGTTCCTGCTTTTACTGTGCTAGGAGTGGCAATGATTACCAGAAAAGCATTGGAACCCTTAATTATAGGATGTGCAATTGGATTTGCATTATTGGCACAACACGGAGGATCTGAAGAATATTTTCCAGAAGGAAAAGGAATGATATTTCCATTGAATATGTTTGATGGTATGTTTACTTCTATTTCTAGAGATGCGCACGATCAAGGATTGATTTGGGTAATACTTGTTTGTATACTTTATGGTGCATTTGTGCAATTGTTGAACGCGTCTGGTGGAATTAAAGCAGTTGCTAGATATTCTGAGAATCATGTAAAAAACAAAAAGCAATCCTTGATAATGACTTATTTTTTAAGTTTCTTCTTTTTCTTGGATGATTATTTAAGCGCATTGTCTGTAGGGAATACCATGAGACCTATTACCGATAAATTTGGAGTTTCTAGAGAAAAACTAGCTTTGGTTTTGACCATGGTTTGTGTTCCTTTTACCATTATATTTCCAATTTCGACTTGGACCATTTTTTACGGGACTCAAATTGTGGCTATTGATGGTGGAGTTCTAGACGCTACAGGTGTGGCTATTACCAACCCGATTCAAGCATTCTTGGGTACGATACCTTATAATTTTTCGGCTTGGATTTCATTAATCATGGGAGGCTTGATTGTTTTTCAAATAATTCCAGATTCAAAAGGAATCAAACTGGCTGAGGCAAATGTGAAACCTATTGATCCTGCTACTGTTAAGGCTCCAAAACCAAATGCAAAGCAAGGTAAATTATCCTATTTTATATTACCCATTTTTGTTTTAATCTGGTGTACTGTATTTCCTTATCCTTTTGATATGGATTATTGGGGTAGTTTCTCTTTTTCTACAGAATATATTTTTGGAAGCATAGATGCATTACGTGGAATTATTACTGCTGTTGTATTTACCTATTTATACTTTTTAATTTTCAGAGTAATTAAATTTAATAAAATATCAAAGCATTTCGTTTTAGGATTAGAAACGATCACTTTCGTATTGACTGTTTTAGGCTTTACTTATTTATTAAAAGATGTTCAAAATGCTTTGGGCTTTAATGAGTTCGTTGTCGAAAACCTACAAGGAATAGGATGGTTAAATAGTGCTACATTGCCTTTCATCGTTTTTGCTTTGGTTGCTTGGATTTGCTGGGCTACTGGTTCAAACTGGGGGATTTATGCTATTTTGGTTCCTACAACTGCATTGTTGTCTCATACTTTGGGAGCCAATTTTTGGTTGGTTCAAGGAGCATTAGCATCTGGAACTGTTTGGGGAGCTGCAGCTTGTTTCTTTTCTGATAATCGAGTATTAACGGCACAATCTTGTAAGGTAGATATGATGCAGCACGGTATGTCTCAATTTCCATATCAATTGACAATATTTGTTGCTTCGTCACTGTTATATCTTATTGCTGGATTTGTGTTATAAATGAGATAGTTATGGTATCGAAAGATGTTTTATTTAATGAATTTGTAATTCGAAACGCAACTCCAGAAGATGCGGTTCAAATGGAATATGTTCAAAAGCAATGTTATCCTACTTTGGATCCAACAGAGTTGTTAAATAGGAATCATTTTGTAAATCATATCAAAGTATTTTCAGAAGGTCAAATTGTGTTGGAAAGAGATGGAGTAATTGTGGGTTCTGCCAGTACTTTTCGGTCTCATTTTCCAACACAGGAAGATACTTTTCTAGAGTCATCAGATAATTTATGGATTACCAATGCACATGTTCCAGATGGAGAATGGATGTATGGAATCGATATGGGTATATTACCTGAATTTCGAGGCTTAGGACTTTCGACAGAAATGTACACGGTTAGGCAAGAAATATGCAAAAAACTAGGTTTAAAAGGACAACTTATTGCAGGAATGGCCATAGGTTATGGAAAAGTAAAACATAAAATGACCATTGAAGAGTATTGTTACGCATTAGAAATTAAAAAATTTACGGATCCTACAGTAACTCCGCAAACCAAAGCTGGCTTTCGATGGATAAAACCATTATACAATCATATCAATGATCCCGAAGCTGGTTTTGCTTGTATATTAATGTATTGTCCAGTAGATGAGAATTATAAATTAAAAGTTTAATAGATTCTGAGTTTCTAAGATACTAAGTTTCTAAGATTTGATAAAACAATGTAAAAGAGTTTTTTTTAAAAAACTTAGAAACTTAGATGCTTAGTGTCTTAGCCTCTTAATAAAATCAAAATATGATTGCTAAAAAGATTTTGAATGATGCATTTATAATTAGAATCGCAACAGCAGAAGACATTATACAAATGGAATATGTGCAATCAAGATGTTATCCAACATTGCATGAATCGGAAATCTTGGATAGGAATCATTTTGCGAATCATATAAAGGTTTTTCCTGAAGGTCAAATCGTAGTAGAAAAAGAGGGTGTTATAGTAGCTTCGGCAAGTTCGTTTAGATGTGATTTTCCAGAGCACGATAGCACTTTTCTGGAAGAGACAGACAATTTGTGGATTACCAATGTACAAATTCCTAATGGAGAGTGGATGTACGGAATAGACATGGGAGTGCAACCAGAATACAGAGGTTTAGGACTCTCAAAAGAAATGTATAAAGCGCGTAATGAAGTTTGTGTAGCATTGGGTTTGAAAGGGCAAATCATAGCTGGAATGACCATTGGTTATGGCAAAGTAAAAGACCAAATGTCCATTGAAGATTATTGTAAATCAGTTATGAATAATGAAATAATTGATCCTACGATAGCTCCACAAAGAAATGCTGGATTTCGATGGATTCGACCATTATACAACTACATCAATGATCCTGAATCGGGATTTGGAAGTATATTAATGTATAAACCTGTTGATGAGAATTATTATTTGGAGAAAGTATAATAAGTAAAAAAGTAAAAATAACCAAGCTAAAGGCTAATAGTCAATAACAAAAAGCCATATTTAAAAATAAAAAAAAGAAAAGAAAAATGGGAACGCAAATTAAAAAAGTATCAGAAATTCCAGGTCCAAAAAGTAAAATAATCTTAGCAAGAAGAGCTGCTGCTTTACCAGCAGGCCTTGGAAAATCTACCGAAGTGGTGGTTGAAAAAGCAGAAGGAGCTTTGGTGTGGGATGTAGACGGGAATCAATTGATTGATTTTGCAGGTGGGATTGGAATGGTAAATTTAGGACACAGACCTCAAGTGGTTATAGATGCTATAAAAGACCAATTGGACAAATACATACATACGGGAGCTTTAGTTACTACTTTTGAACCGTATCTAGATTTTGCAGAAATGCTAAACAATAGTACTCCAGGTGATTTTCCAAAGAAAACATTACTCGCTTGTTCTGGTTCCGAAGCTGTAGAAAATGCTATTTCGACTGCTAAATACTATACCAAACGTCCAGCAGTTATTTGTTTTGAAGGGGCTTACCATGGACGAACTATGCTGACACTGAGTTTGACTAGTAAATACGGTTTATTCAAAAGAGGTTTTGGAACTTTTGCACCAGATATTTATCGTTTTCTGTCTCCAAATTTATATCGAAAACCAGCAGCGATGACTGATGATGAGTATATTGATTATTGTATTGAACGTTTTGACCAAAATTTAATTTCGCATGTAGACCCATCAGCTGTTGCAGCAATCATTATTGAGCCTGTGCAAGGTGAAGGAGGATTTATTCCAGTTCCGAAACGTTTCCTTGAAAAAATCAGAAAAGTATGCGATGAACATGGTATTGTTTTTATTGCAGATGAGGTGCAATCTGGTGCGGGACGAACAGGTAAATTCTTGGCAATTGAACACAGTGGCGTTATACCAGATATTGTAACAATGGCAAAATCTATTGGATCAGGAATGCCAATTAGTGCTACAACAGGTAAAGCAGAAATCATGGACGCACCACATTTAGGAGGTGTTGGTGGAACATATTCAGGTAGCCCACTTGCTGTAGTTGCTGCGCATGCAACAGTAAAAGAAATTAATACACCAGAATTTTTAGCCAAAGCAACTCACGTTGGTAATGTTATAGTTAGTCGTTTGACGGAAATGAGCAAAAAATTCGAAGTAATAGGTGATATTCGTGGTCTAGGAGCGATGCTTGTAGTAGAGTTTGTAAAAGACAGAACAACCAAAGAACCTGACATGGATTTTGCAATGGCTGTAATCAAAAAATCAGTTTCCAATGGTTTGATTTTAATTAGAGCTGGATTGTATACTAACTGTATTCGTTTCTTACCTCCAATTGTAATTACCGATGAACAATTAAATGAAGGATTGGATGTGATAGAAAATGCTATTCAAGAAGTTTTGAACGAGAGAGTGTAAAAAAAAGTGTTCAGTGTTCAGAATTTTAGTATTCAGTCACAATCTCTTTTTTTAGATTATAAAACGATATTGATGAATCAATAAAACACTTTGAAATTATAATATCCTCACCCTGCTTTATAGAAAGGGTAGTGGTGAGGAAAAATTAACCATTATAAATTGTATAAATACTAAATGTTGAACAAGAAAAACATAATCAAGGGAGTAGCATTTGCATTATTAATTGCTACTATTTCATCTTGTAAAAAAACAGAAGAAAAAGTTAGTGTTTCAGAAGTAGCCGAAGCAGCTGTGCGATTTCCGGCTGAGTTTGAACCTCAGGAATCCGTTTGGATGGGATGGCCAACTTACGAAAATAAAGCGGGTTGGTCTGTTGAAGATTTACATGTACAAATTTGGGCAGCTTTGGCACCTACCGTTTTTATTGATGTTGCTGTAAATCCAGATAATCCAGAAAAAGAATACGTTTATGAAGATCAAATAAAACGAATCAAAGAATTAATGGCAAAATACAAAGTGCCGGCAGATAAAGTTCGTTTTCACAAAATTGCTCATGACGATGTTTGGTGGAGAGATATGGGGCCAATTTTTGTTGTAAACAAACAAAATCAATTGGAAATTGCCGATTTTTCATTCAATGGTTGGGGATATGAAGCAAACAATTCAGAATATTCTCTTGCAGAAGAGAAAATTGATGAAAATGTAGCTAAAGAATCCGGCTTGAAAATAAATTCTTCTAAAATGATTAGCGAAGGCGGAAATAGAGAGTTCAACGGAAAAGGCACTATGATTGCGGTGGAAGTGGTTGAAAAACAAAGGAATCCGAACATGACCAAGTCTCAAATGGAAGCTGAATACAAGCGTTTATTAGGAGTGACAAATGTAATTTGGTTGCCTTTTGGGCGATACGATGATGATTTAACTTTTAAATCCAAACTACCAAACGAAAAAGGAATTAAAGAAATTTATACGGTTATCACTACTGGAGGACACATAGACGAACATACCCGATTTGCAAGCTCAAATAGAATTTTGTACACCGATATTTCTGAAGAAGAAGCTAAAAAAGACCCAATTGCGGCTGAAAATAAAAGGAGAATGGATGCGAATTTAAAAGTTTTAAAAAACGCAAAAGATCAAGATGGGAATAAATTCGAATTGGTTCCTATGCCATCGGCTCCTGCTATCTATGAAACATTAAAAGAAGGTGATGGAGTTTATGATTATTTAGCGTCTAATGACAGTATCATAAAACAAAACCCTATCCAAAAAGGCAAACCTATAAAAGTGATATTGGCTTCTAGCTATTTGAATTTTTTGATATCGAACAAAGTCGTAGTGGCTCAGAAATTTTGGAAACCAGGTTGTCCTGAATCTTGGAAAGCCTTAGATAAAAAAGCTGCCGATATTTTGCAAAAAGCTTTTCCGGACAGGAAAATAGTTACTATTGATCCTCGCGCCATTAATATCGGTGGTGGTGGAATTCACTGTAATACACAACAAAAACCACTAATTACGAAATAATTTTTTATGAACAGTACAGTTAAAATAGCTTTAATTCAAGCGGCTTGTGTCGAAAATGTTGAACAAAATATTTTGGACAGTATTGCCAAAGTAAAAGAAGCAGCCCAAAACGGAGCTAAAATAGTTTGCCTTCAAGAATTATTCAACACGTTGTATATTGGTCAAGATGTAGATGTGGCTTATTACGATTATGCCGAAGTACTTCCCGGAGCTACATCAGATCGTTTTAGTGCATTGTCTAAGGAGCTTGGTATAGTCACTATTGTCCCGATGTACGAATTTGTAAGACCTGGAGTTTATTTTAATAGCGTTGTGGTTTATGATGCCGATGGATCTTATCTAGGAAAATACAGAAAAAATCATATTCCTGAAGGGCCACAATATTTAGAGAAGTATTACTTTACTCCTGGAAATACCGGATACAATATTTTTGAAACCAAATTCGGGAAAATTGCTGTTGGAATCTGTTGGGACGAATGGTTTCCAGAAGTAGCTAGGATATTTGCTTTACAAGGAGCACAACTAATTTTCTATCCTTCAGCAATTGGTTCAGAACCAGATAGACCAGACATCAGTACAGCAAAAGCTTGGGAAAAAGTGATTAGCTCTCATGGGATTTGTAATTCGGTTTATATAGCAGCCGTAAACAGAGTAGGCACGGAGCAAGGAAAAAATTCTGAAATGACATTTTACGGTTCAAGCTTTATTAGTAATCCTTATGGCGAAATCATGTCAAAAGGAGGAGCTGAAGACGAAATTGTTTACGCAGATGTTGATTTTGATATATGCAAAGAAGCGGCAGATTTGCTTCAGTTTCATAGAGACAGAAGAGTGGATACTTACAAACCATTATTGAAAATGGTAATTGAATAAATAAAAATAAAAGAAAGAGTGCAACAAATTTTAATACATAATGCCACTATTATTACTATGGATGAAGCTTTTGCAAAAGCGGATTCCATGGTAATTAATGCTTTAGGAAAAATTGAAGCGATTGGAATTGAAAATGAATTGAGAAACCAATTTGGATCTTTTAAAGAAGAAATTGACTATCATGGAAAAACAATTGTTCCAGGACTTAATGACGCGCACATACATGTTTGGAAAATTGGACATCTTCGAACCTATATGTTGGATGTTCGAGGCATAAAATCGATAGTCGAATTCAAACAAAAACTAAAAGATTTTGCCGAAAAAAATCCAAACTCAGAGTGGATTTTGGCTCGTGGAATTAACGAAATGGTACTCGAAGAAAAACGCTTGCCTACCAAAGAAGATTTGGATGAAGTAATTTCAGACAGACCCGTTTTTGTCATTAGAACTTGCGCGCATATTGGTATTGCCAATTCATTAGCAATACAACTTTCTGGAGTAGATGAAACGACTGAAGTCCCTTTTGGAGGTGAAATTCGCAAAAATCAAGACGGCAGTTTGCAGGGAATTTTTACCGAAAGAGCTTTGGGCTTAATTATGAATAATATTCCGCCTTTTACTTTCGAGGAATATAAAAACATGATTGTGGAAGCACATAACTATCTGTTAAGTTTAGGAATTACCAGTGCTACAGATCCTGCCGCCAATGAAGAATTGCTTGCAGCCTATATTCAATTGGATCAGGAAGGTTTACTTAAAGTGCGAATGAACGTTTTTCCGCTACGTATCCCTGATGGTAGTGACGAAATTCAAGTGTTGCCGGAACTGTATGAATCAGAATTCTTGCAAATCAAAACCGTGAAGTTCTTCTCGGATGGCGGATTGAGTTCGGCTACTGCTGCATTGAATGTTCCTTATAAAAATACGGATGGATATAAAGGAGTGTTGCGTTTGGACTATGATAAATTTTATGCCACTGCCAAAGAAGCAGTGCAAAAAGGTTTCTCTGTAGCTACGCATGCTATTGGTCATCAAGCCATCGATTTGACGTTGAAAGTATATAGTGATTTATTCAAAATAGATTCTTCTTTAAGACACAGAATAGAACATGTTGGATTTTTATCTAATGAAAATATAAATGATTTCAAACGAATGAATATGACTGCTGCCATGCAACCCATATTTATTTATGAATTGGCCAATAATTTCAAAAGTACTTTGACAGATGAATTATTGGATGTGGTTTATCCATGCAAAACTGTCTTAGACAATGGTATTAATTTAGCATTATCTACCGATGGACCCGTTGTAAAAGAAATAAACCCTTGGGTAAACATTGAAACGGCTATAACTCGAAAAGCTGCTGATGGTTTTGTCATTGGCGAAAGTCAAAAAATTACATTGCAACAAGCATTATACGCCTATACTCAAGGTAGCGCGGTTGCCGATAATTTGGAAAATATAAAAGGAAGCTTATCTGTCGGTAAACACGCCGATTTTATTGTATTAAATCAAAACCCTTTTGAGTTAGAAGATGTTTCTAATGTTGAAGCAATAGAGACATGGAGTGAAGGAAAGTTGATTTTTAAAAGAGACTAGTTCTAGATTTTTTTGATTTTCCATATATAAAAGTTCAATAGTAGAGGGCTAGAATTTCCCTTTGGAGGGGTGCCCGCAGGGTGGGGTGGTTTTTAGCTTATAAACACAAAATTTCTTAATCAAACAACATAGAGATATTGGAAGGGGTGAGGATTTTATAATTAGATCAACTATAATTAAAACACAAAAAACAACTTATTTTTTTAAAAATAAAACCAAAAAAACTATTATTATTGTAAATAAATTAATTACATTTGAATTGTTATAATTAATTTACAAATATAAGCTAAAGATGAGTGTATTAGACGATGAATTGGATTTTCAGATTTTGACATTATTACAAAAAGACGGTAGAATGTCGTTTACTGAAATATCAAAAGAAATAAATGTTGCGGTAAGTACTATCAGACACCGTTTTATCAATTTGGTAGAAGATGGAACGTTAAAAATTATAGGAAGGATAGATCCGAACAAAATTGGTTTTAATGCTTATGCAAGTATTTTGATCTCGGTCAAACCAAAAACATATATGAATGCCATTTTTGAAGAGTTAACCAAATTGCCTGAAATTAGTTTTTTAGCATCCGTTTCAGGTGATTTTGATATTGAAGCAAATGTTATGTGCCGTGACATGGAACATTTAAATGAATTAATTGGAGATAAAATACACGTGATGGATGGTGTTTTTGATACCAAAACAAACATGTATATGAAAATATACAAATTCGCACAACCCGATTTAGAATTAGCAAAATTATCAAGCAAACAAAATGAGTAATACAGACAAATTATACGAAAGAAGAAAGAAAAGTGTTCCAAACGCTTTGGGAATTTTTAATCCATCCAGTATTCAATCGGCCAAAGGCGCCATAATTATTGATGCTGATGGAAGAGAATTGATTGATTTTGCAGGTGGAATTGGAGTAAATAACGTGGGACACAGTGTTCCAGAAATTATTGAAGCCATTCAAAAACAAGCCGAAAAATTTATTCATGCCTCTTTTAATGTTTCAGTTTACGAGCAATATTTAGATTTGACCGAAAAATTGTGTGAAATTTTACCTCATGGTGAAAATACGAAAGCAATGCTTACTTTGTCGGGAGCTGAATCTGTGGAGAATGCGATAAAAATTGCGCGTGCCGTAACTGGAAAAGCTGGAATCATTTGTTATGACGGTTCTTTTCACGGTCGTACTATGATGGCTATGACTTTGACATCCAATGTCAAATACAAAGAAGGAGCAGGACCTTACGCACCCGAAGTATACCGTTTGGAATATCCGTATTACAAACCGAGTATGGTGTCTCGAATGACCCAAGATGAGTTTGATGATTTGATGATTATGAAATTGCATAAAACTTTTTCATCTACTGTTTCTATCAGTCAAACCGCTGCAATTATATTGGAATTGGTGCAAGGTGAAGGAGGTTTTACAACCGCTTCCAAAAGATACGTTCAATATTTACGCCAATTTTGTACAGAAAATAACATTTTGTTGATTTTCGATGAGGTACAATCTGGTTTTGGTCGTACTGGAGCTTGGGCTGCATACGAACATTATGGAGTAACACCAGATTTGTCTACTTGGGCGAAATCTATGGGTGGCGGAATGCCTATTGGAGCTGTAATTGGTAAACAAGAAATTATGGATGCCATAAAACCAGGACTTATTGGTGGAACCTATTTGGGTGGGCCTTTAAGCTGTGTGGCTTCATTGGCAAGTATCAATTATATGCAAAAAAATGACATTAATGCTGCTGGTAAAAAAGTAGGTAAAATTGTTCATGATAAATTCAAACATTGGCAAGCTGCATATCCAGAAACCATTACGGATGTTCGTGGATTGGGAGCGATGTTGGCTTTTGAAATTACAAATCCAAAAACTGGAATTCCGGATGGAGTTGCTACAAAAGCAATTGTCGATAAATGTTTGGCCAATGGATTGATTGTAATTACTTCTGGAACGTACGGAAATTGTATTAGAATTCTAAGTCCTTTGTTTATTGAAGATGAAGTCTTGCACAAAGGCTTAATGATTTTGGAAGAAGCGATAGAAGAGGTTTTGAAGTAAAATAATCTTTGTCAAAGTTCAAAACTTTGACAAAGAGATCTTAAAAGAAAAAAATGAGAAAGCAATATATAAATGGAGAATGGTGTGACGCAATAGACGGAACTACATGGGACGTGCAGAGTCCAGCGACTGAAGAAATTTTAGACAAAGTTCCTTTTGGAAATGCAGCAGACTGCACATTAGCGATCAATGCTGCTGATGCTGCTTTCAAAGGGTGGAAAAATACAACACCTTATTTTAGAGCGGAGTTTCTAAAAAAGGCAGCGGATTATATACGTGCAAATGTGGAAGCTTTTGCAATAGAAACCGCTTTGGAAACAGGAAAACCAATGCTGGAAGCAAGAGGCGAATGGCAAGTTTCTGCCAACCTTTTCGAATGGTATGCCGAAGAAGGAAAACGCAGTTATGGAAGGGTTATTCCTTCGAGTAGAATTGACAAACGTTCGATGGTCATTTATCAGCCATTGGGTGTTGTTGGTGTAATTACGGCATGGAATTTCCCAGCTTATAATCCAGCAAGAGCTGTAGCTGCTGCATTGGCGGCGGGTTGTGCCGTTGTAATGCGCGGTTCCGAATTTACTCCATTGTCGAGTTTTAATATGGCAAAATCCTTGCATGAAGCTGGAATTCCAAAAGGAGTTTTTAATTTAATCAATACGGAACCGGTTTCTACAGGAATCGAAATGATTGAAAACCCTTTGTTAAAAAAAATAAGTTTTACTGGAAGTACCCGTGTTGGAAAAATATTAATGGATGGTGCTTCAAAAACATCAACCAAATTGTCATTGGAATTGGGTGGAAACGCTCCCGTTATAATTGATAAAGATGTTGATGTAGAATCGATTGCACATCAAGCTTTGGTTGCCAAATTAAGAAATTGTGGACAAGTTTGTGTTTCGCCACAGCGTTTTTATGTGCATTCCAGCATTTTTAATCAGTTTGTTGCTGTTGTAAAAGAGGATATATCTAATTTAAAAACAGGTGTCAATGGAGGAAATATTGATTTTGTTGGACCATTGATTAATAAAACACAGCAAAACCATTCTTTGGCTATGCTCGAAAAAGCAAAAAGTGAGGGAGCAATTGTTCATATTGGTGGTGAAAAAGCAGCGAAAGGATTTTTTGTACATCCTGCATTAATTGAAGCCAGACAAAATCAAGCTTTTATTAAGACAGAAGTATTTGGACCGTTGATGATAGTAATTCCTTTTGATACTCAAGAGGAGGTGATTGAATGGGCAAACGAAACCGAATATGGTTTGGCGTCTTACGTTTTTACCAATCACATAAAAAATGCAAATGTATATGCCGAAAACCTTGAGTTCGGTATGGTTGGAATAAACGAATGGGCGGCACACGGAACAGAATTGCCTTTTGTTGGAATAAAAAGCAGTGGAATTGGCCATGAATCAGGATCTGAAGGTTTGAAAGAATATTTGGAAATGAAATTGATTAGTTACGGTAATATGTGCTAATATAAAGCAAAAGGCAAAGGGCAAATTCCAAAAGTCAAACAACAGTTCCTTCTTCGTTTCCTTTGGAGAGGGTCGGGGTGAGGTTTTAAAACATAAAAAGATGAAAAAAGAAATTTTAGGCAAATACATTTTACAGACTGCTACACCAGAATACGCAAAACAAGAAGCAGAACTTCAAAAAATTGTTTTTCCAACTTTATCAGCTGAAGAATTAATGACAGAAGAGCAATATTTGAGACACATGGAAATTTTTCCAGAAGGTCAAATGGTTGTTTTAGATGGAGATAGAGTAATTGCGGCTACTACAACTTTACAGCAAAATTATCATAAAGGACACCATACTTTTTTGGAGATTTCTGATAATCTTTGGTTAGGAACGCATGATCCAAAAGCGGAATGGTTGTATGGACTTGATGTTTCGGTGCATCCCGATTATCAAGGACAAGGAATTGGAAGACAAATTTACAATGCCCGTCAAGAGGTGGCAATTGAATTGGGATGTTTAGGTCAAATGACCGCAGGAATGCCAATTGGTTTTGATAAAGTAAAAGATCAAATGACCATTGCAGAGTATTGTGATAAGCTTATAAAAGGTGAAATCATCGATCCTACAGTAACGGCTCAAACTAAATGCGGATTCATTTTAGTAGAACCATTGTTTGATTATTTAGATGATCCACGTAGCGGGAATTGTTCGGTGTTAATGTATTGGCCTATTGATTCAGCTACTAAATTAAGCGAACACCATTAAGAAGAAAGTACTCAGTATTCAGTTTTTTTAGTGTTCAGTTATAAATATAAAGAAAAATTAAGTTTTCTGGGACTTAATGAACCTTAATTTCTTTATGGTTCAAAGAAAATTAAATTTTTAAATCTTTAAATTCACTTAATTGAGTATAGAATGTTCTTTATTCATTATTGCTATGATAAAATGAACTCCAAATGAGTTTAGAAATTTCTGACTAGATTTCTAAAATTATATAATTTTTTACTATTTAACTAAAACCAAAAACCAAATGAAAAAAATTGCATTATCCTTACTTGTAATTGTAGGCTTATTTTCAAGCTGTGGCAAAAAAACTGAAGAAGTTAAAACAGAAACTGTTGATTTAGCAGCATTAAAAGGTTCTACATTAAATATCCTTGCTTGGGAAGGATATGCTGACGCTTCTTTTACCAAAGAATTTGAAGAAAAATATGGAGTGACTGTAAAAGGAACTTATTTTGGATCTTCAGATGAGTTGGTTTCAAAATTACAAAGTGGCGGTGGAGCTAGTTATGATGTAATCACTCCTTCATCCGATGTGGCGGGTTATATCGTTTCTTCAGATTTGGCTGAACCATTAGATATAGAACAATTAACGGCTTGGAAATCACTTTCACCAGTTTTATCTGGAATGAAAGATGTTCAAAAAGACGGAAAAACATACGGTATGCCATTTACTTGGGGACCGGATTATTTAGTTTATAATGCCGATATTATCAAAGAAACTCCAACTTCATGGAACCTTTTCTTTGATCCAAAATACAAAGGAAAAATCGCCATGTATGATGATATTTCTTCTATTTATTTAGCGGCTCAATTGTTAGGATACGACAAAACAGATCAGTCGGTTTTGTATAATTTAACCGAAGAACAGTTGCTTGCATGTAAAGCAAAATTGGTAGAATTGAAACCTCAGGTTCGTAAAAACTGGGCTTCAGCAGGGGAATTGGACAATTTATTCAAAAATAAAGAAGTAGTTGCCGCAGTGGGATGGCCATTGACTCCAGCAAATTTAAACAAGCAAGGAATGAACATCAAAGCTGTGATTCCTACTGAAGGTGCAACAGGCTGGATTGACCGTTTGATGATTGTGAAAGGAGCTAAAAACAAGCAATTGGCTCAATTATGGTTGGAGTACGTTTCTCAACCAAAAGTGATGGCTCAAATAGCAGAATTCACACAATACTATGTGTCAAATCCAGAAGCAAATGCCTTGTTAACTCCCGAAACTCAAAAATTAATGGATGTAGCAAGCATGGATCAAATGTTTAAAACCTTGAATTTTTGGCAACCTGTGAAAAACAGAAAAAGATACAATGAAATCTGGAGTGAAGTAAAAAACCAATAATTCCTTCTTCAAAAATATTTTAGGAATGAACAAACAAGAACTATTTGCAGGATTAAAAATCGTCGAATTAGCGGGGGTTTTGGCTGGTCCTGCGGTAGGAATGTTTTTTGCCGAATTGGGTGCGACTGTTATAAAAGTCGAAAATCCTTCCAACAACGGAGATGTAACTAGAAGCTGGCTTTTAGAATCAGAATCCAAGGAAAATCAATCCGGGTATTATAGTTCTGTGAATTATAATAAAAAAGTCATGTGGGCAGATTTAACTGTCGAAAAAGATCTTCAGTTAGTTTTGAATGAGATTGCAGAAGCGGATATTGTTATTGCCAATTTCAAACCTTCCTCGGCCATAAAACTAGGATTAGATGCCGAAACGTTACGAAGTAAATTCCCTAGACTCATTTATGCACAAATAAGCGGTTATGGAGCCAAAGACGAAACTCCCGCTTTTGATGTGGTTTTGCAGGCAGAAGCTGGATTTATTTACATAAATGGTGAAAAAGAAGGTGCTGCTGTCAAGGTCCCAATTGCCATTATTGATATTCTGGCAGCACACCAACTTAAAGAAGCCATATTGATTGCATTGCTGAAAAGAAGTAGTTCGAATCAAGGTATGACTGTTCATGTGTCTTTATATAATGCGGCTTTAGCTTCATTGGCCAATCAAGCGACCAATTATTTAATGGGTGGAATTGTTCCAGAAAGAATGGGGAGTTTACATCCAAATATAGCTCCTTATGGCGAAACGTTTTACACAAAAGATCATAAAGCAATTGTCCTTGCAGTGGGAAATGACAAACAGTTTACAGCGCTTTGTTTGTGTTTGAATATAAATGATTTACTATCAGATGTTCGTTTTAGTTCAAATAATTTAAGAGTCAAAAACAGAGAAAGTTTAAGTTCTTTATTGGGAAACGCTTTTGTACAATTTGAAAGTGATTTTTTGCTCAACGAATTAAAAAATAATAATGTGCCTTGTGGCGATATTAGAAACATGTCTGAGGTTTTGAAAAGTGAAAGTGCTCAAAAATTAATTTTAACCGAAATACTTTCCTCTGGCCAAATCACTAAAAGAATGGCAACTGCCGTTTTTGATATGTATTAAAAAAGTATAATTTTTTACAATGAAGAACTACAATAAATATGTATTAATTTTTCCACTCTTGCTGTGGTTATTCCTGTTTCTGGTAATGCCGTATTTGTTCATTTTGACTCAAAGTGTATTGGCAACAGATGATTTTGGAAAAGTAGTATATGATCTCAATTTTGATTCGTATATCAAGATTTTTACAAATCCATTGTATTACGAAACCTTGATTCGAACTTTTATTTATGCTATAATTGTTGCATTAGCTTGCATCGTATTGAGTTTGCCACTGGCCTATTTTATTGCTTTCAAAGTAACCAAAAACAAATCGTTCTATTACACTTTAATCGTTCTGCCTTTTTGGATGTCCTATATTGTTCGAGCTTATGCATGGAAAGTAATTCTTGGAGAAAACGGAATTTTTAATTCGTCGTTACTCAATATGGGTATTATAGACAAACCATTGCGCTTTGTGTTGTATTCTGATTTCTCGGTAATTCTCTGTTTGATTTATATCTTTTTGCCTTTTGTTTGCATACCAATTTATACTTCATTCGAACAAATATCAAAATCATTGGTAGAAGCCAGCAAAGATTTAGGAGCCAATTCTTGGGTGACTTTTAGAAAAGTAATTTTTCCACTAATTCTGCCTGGAGTTATTTCTGGAGGTACTTTAGCTTTGGTACTTACGCTAGGAGATTTCTTGGCGGCCTCGCTTTTAGGCGGTCCCAATACATTGTTTATATCCAGCATCGTTCAAAATTTATTTGGAACATCCAATGACAAACCACTGGGATCTGCAGTTGGAGTAGTTTTACTCATTTTGGTTTTTATAGTATTGGAACTTTCCTCTCGATACGAGAAAAAACACGAAACACAATAATCATGAAAAAAATAAGAGCATTTATAATTTCCTTTTCAGCCTTTTCGGTGCTGTGGTTTTTGTATTTCCCGATATTCATTATTATTTGGTTTTCCTTTAATAAAGAATCGGTAAGTTCATTTCCAATTGAACATTATTCGTTGGATTGGTACGTAAAATTATTTCACAACCAATCAATGATTAATGCTGTCGAAGTCAGTTTTATAATAGCAATATCAAGTACGCTCGCTGCTTTAATAATTGGAATACCGTCTGCTTATGCGCTACACAAATACAATTATTTTGGTAAAAACTTTTTGCTAAAATTAATTTTACTTCCCATTACGCTTCCAGGAATTGTGACGGGAGTTGCCATGTTGAGTCTTTTTCCTTTAATGGGAATTCCATTGTCATTGAAAGCCGTTTTTATTGGACATACCACTTTTTTAATTGCCATTATGATTACACAGATTTTGGCTCGATTCAAAAAATTAGATCCTTATTTGGAAATGGCGGCCTTTGATTTGGGAGCCAGTCCATTACAAGCGTTTTTTAAAGTGATTTTACCCAATATAAAAACAGCCATTATTGGTGCCGTTTTATTATCACTAGTATTATCAATGGATGAGATTCCTGTTACTTTTTTCTTGATTTCAAGAGAAAATACATTACCAATAGAAATTTATGGAATGATGCGTCGAGGGATTACACCCGAAGTAAATGCTGTGGCAACTTTGGTATTTTTAATATCATCAGCAGCCATTTTTATTTCATTAAAATTTAATAAAGAGAATTAAAAATGAAGGAAATCTCAAATTTAACCTCGGATGCAACTATTGAAGTTAATATTAGAACATTGCAAAAAGAAGAAATCGAAGTTTTTAAAAAAATGAATCTTCAATTTTATAAAGAAATAGATTTTGACTACAATGTAGATGAGTATGATGAAATAGTATCTGATTTTTTGACTAATGGAGAAATAATTGTCGCTGTTGTTTACAATGAAATTATTGGATTTGTTACGTATGTTGTAACTAATGCAATTTATGCAAAAGGTAAATTAGGTGTTGTCAATGAATTGTATATCGTGCCTGATTTTCGTTCGAAAAAGATAGGGCAGAAATTGATTGATTATGTGGGTACTATAGCTGAAAAAGAGGGTTGGAAAAGAATAGAACTCGATACGCCAAGACCTGACGTTTCTGAAAAAGCGTTGAATTTTTATCTAAATGAAGGTTTTGTAACTTCTGGTTTTAGAATGAAAAAAGTTATTAATAAGTAGGTTGTATTTAGATTTATACAAGGATTTAGAGTCCTAAAATTACAGTAAAATGAGTAAATTAGAATTAAAAGGAATCAGTAAATCATACGGAAGTTCGCTTATTGTAAACAATTTGGATTTAGAAATCCAAGATGGAGAATTTTTGACCATTTTGGGACCAAGTGGTTGCGGAAAAACAACAACCTTGCGCATGATTGCAGGTTTCGAAACTCCCGACAATGGACAAGTTTTACTCAATAAACAAGACATTTCACAATTGCCTCCCTATAAAAGAAACGTAAATACGGTTTTTCAAAATTATGCTTTGTTTCCGCATCTTAATGTGGCCGAGAATATCGCTTTTGGTTTGCACCAAAAAAAATTGAGCAAAACCGAAACCAATAAACGAGTGGATGAAATGCTTGAATTGGTACAGATGCAAGCTTTTAAGACACGAAAACCCTTTGAAATGTCAGGTGGACAGCAACAACGAGTTGCCATTGCCAGAGCGATTGCACCCGATCCTGAAATTTTATTGTTGGATGAACCTCTTGGTGCATTGGATTTGAAATTAAGGAAACAGATGCAGTTCGAATTGAAACAGTTGCACAAAGATTTGAATAAAACTTTTGTGTATGTAACACACGATCAGGAAGAAGCCTTGACCATGTCGGATCGAATTGCAGTAATGAATCACGGAGTTATCGAGCAGTTGTCGGACAGTCAAACTTTATATAATCATCCAAAAACCAAATTTGTAGCTGGTTTTATTGGAGAAGCCAATTTGATTCCGGTGAACATTGCTAATAAACAAACATTTTCATTAGAGGATAAAACCTTTAGCTTTAATCATGAAATAAGTGATAATAAGGGAATAGTATTCATCAGACCAGAGAATGTTTCTTTTGATACAATGCATGATATTTCGCTTCAAGTTACTATCGAAGATGTCATTTTTGTGGGGAATCACAGAAAGTACAAATTGGTAACGGCATCTGGTCAAAAAATTATTAAAACAGAAGATTCGTCAGTAGCATTGACAAAAATTATAGGACAATCGGTGACTATTTATTTAGCGCCGAGTTTAATTCAAATTTATAATTAAATAAAAGTTTGGTTGAAGTTTAAAACTTCTAACCTCTAACTTCTAACTTTAAAAATTATGTATAAAATGTATATCAATGGTGTTTTTGTAGATGCAGCATCAGGCAAAACAAGAACGATAGTAAATCCTGCGACCAAGGCTGTAATTGCTACAGTTCCAGAAGCACAAATTGAAGATGTAAATGCCGCAGTCGATGCTGCAAGAGCTGCTTTTGATGGTGAGGAATGGAAAAGTAAAACGGCACAGGACCGTCAGAAAATATTATTTGCAATTGCGGGAAAAATTAGAGACAATTTTGAAGCATTTGTAAAATTGGAAGTTGAAAATAATGGTAAACCAATTCGTGAAGCCGAATTTGATATTGATGACGCGGCTTCTTGTTTTGAGTTTTATGCAGGATTAGCCACCAAGATTCATGGAGAAACCATGAGTGTTCCTGGAAATTCATTTAGTTATGTGACTCGCGAGGCTATTGGGGTTTGCGCTCAAATTATACCTTGGAATTTTCCGTTTTTAATGTGTGCCTGGAAACTAGGGCCAGCGATTGCAGCAGGAAATACCGTTATTTTAAAACCATCCGAAGTGACACCGCTTACTGCTTTGTTTTTGGCTCAATTAATAGACGAATTGGATATTCCAAATGGAGTAATCAATATTGTTACAGGAGATGGACCTATTGCTGGAAACGCTTTAATCAGCAATACCAAAATTGATAAAATTGCTTTTACGGGAGGAACTTCAACAGGGAAATACATTGGCAAAATCGCTGCCGAAAATCTTAAAAAAGTAACCTTAGAATTGGGAGGTAAAAATCCTGTTGTCATTTTTGATGATTGCAAAATGGATTTGGCTATTGATTGGGGACTTTTTGCCGCTTTCGCCAATAGCGGACAGGTTTGTACAGCAGGCTCTCGAATCTTGATTCAGGATACTATTTACGATGAGTTTGTAAAACAGTTTGTGGCTAGAGCCAAAAATATAAAAGTGGGTGATGGAAGTGATGCCGAAAATACGATGGGACCTATTGTATCTCAAGCCCATTTTGACAAAATAAAAGCCTATATCGAAGTAGGAAAAGGAGAGGCAACATTGGCTTTTGGGGGGAATACAGATGATAGCAAAGGATTTTTTATTGAACCAACCATTTTCACAGATGTCACTCCAAATATGCGAATTGCCAGAGAAGAAATTTTTGGTCCAGTTGTGGCATTAATAAAATTCTCAACTGAAGAAGAAGCAATTGCAATGGCTAATGATACAGAATACGGCTTAGGATATGGATTGTTCACACAAGATGTAACACGTGTTCACAGAGTGATGCCAAAAATTAGAGCAGGTATTGGATGGGTGAATTTTTATCATCCAACCTTCAATGAAATGCCTTGGGGTGGATATAAACAATCTGGAACAGGTAGAGAATTGGGGTTGTATGGAATAGAAAATTACCTCGAAGTAAAACAAGTCAACATCAATCTGGATACCGATCCAGTGGGATGGTATTAAATTGGAGATGCTGAGTTTCTAAGATTCTAAGCAACTAAGTTTTTTAGGAGTTAAAAAACATACGCTTATAATCTAAAACTCTCACTTTTTAAAAATAAACTTATAAACTTAGGTTCTTAGTAACTTAGAAACTTAAAAAAAAATGATATTCAAATCTATAAATCCGTTTACACAAGCAGTTATTGCGGAGCACGAAGTATTAACCAATGCGCAATTGTCTCAAAAACTGCAATTATCAGAATCGGCTTTCAAACACTGGCGTACTACGACTTTTCAAGAAAGAGCCGATAAAATGAAAAAACTGGCCGATATATTAAGAGCCAATAAAGACGAATTGGGGTTACTGATTACCAATGAAATGGGTAAAACGCTACCCGAAGGAATTGCAGAAGTTGAGAAATCTGCTGGAAACTGTGATTACTATGCAGAAAATGCAGAGAAAATGTTGAAAGACGAGTATTACGATACGCCTTTCAAAAGCATGTCGGTGTATGATCCTTCAGGTGCCGTTTTTGCTATTATGCCTTGGAATTATCCATTTTGGCAAGTGTTGCGTTATGCAGCTCCGGCAATTATGGCGGGGAATGTTACGCTATTAAAACATGCTCCAAATGTAATTGGTTGTGCCAAAGCCATAGAAGATGCATTTTTGGAAGCGGGTTTTCCAGAAGGTGTTTTCCAACAAATAAATATTGATATTCCTCAAGTAGAAAGCGTTATTGCTGCCGATATTGTTTCGGGTATTACTTTGACAGGCAGTGAAATGGCAGGTTCATCTGTCGCTGCATTGGCAGGAAAGCATATTAAAAAATCGGTAATGGAATTGGGTGGTTCGGATGCTTTTATTGTTTTGAATGACGCCGATTTGGAAAAAGCTGCAACTGTGGCTACTCAATCTAGAATGTTAAATGCGGGTCAGGCTTGTATTTGCGCCAAACGTTTTATTGTAACAGAGAAAGTAGCGGATGAATTTGCAGCTTTGTTTACTCAAAAAGTAAGTGCGTTACAACAAGGGAATCCTCTGCAAAATGGGATTAACATGGGGCCTTTGGTACGAATAGATTTGGCCGAAAAATTAAGTTATCAATTGGAGCATTCTCTAAAACAAGGTGCAAAAATTTTGGTTGGAGGAGAACGTGAGCATTGCAATTTCCAACCCACATTGATTGATTTTGTAGATGCCAATAATATTGCTTTTCAAGAAGAAACTTTTGGACCGCTTGCTACAATTATAAGGGCCAAGGACGAAAATGATGCCATTGCGATTGCCAATAATCATCGATATGGTTTGGCAGCAGCAATTTGGACAGAAGACCGAGAGAATGCCTATAAATTGGCGAGAAGAATAGAGGCAGGAAATGTTTTTGTTAATTCACTAGTACGTTCGGATTCTAGAATTCCTTTTGGAGGGATCAAAAAATCGGGTTATGGTAGAGAATTAGCCGATATTGGAATGAAAGAATTTATGAATATGAAATCTGTTATTATTGAGTAATAAAATCTGTAGTTGAGTCAAATAACCAAACCAAAAAACCAATGAGAAACCCAAAATCAACAGTATTAAAAAATATTTTGTCTAATTTAAAATTAGCTCAATTTTCTAACGACAATCCTGAAATTGAAATAGATAAAATCATTGCGTTTAAAAGTGCGGATTCGGTTACCCGACGAAAATTTGTGGGCGATGTTGCAAAGTTTGGTTTACTAACAGGGATTATTGGAACCTCAGTGATAGGTTGCAAAAAAGAGAATGAGCCAAGTACAAAAGCAGTTTCTGACGAAGGAATGCAACCAAAAAGTGATAAAAAAGTAGTGATCGTAGGAGCTGGAATGGCTGGATTGAATGCCGCTTATCAATTGAGTAAATCAGGTATAAATGCACAGGTTTACGAAGGAAGTTTCCGTTTGGGCGGTCGTATTTTGACGCATTATAATGATGCCATGCAAATGGGAATCCATCCAGAGTTCGGTGGTGATTTTATTGACTCTAATCATGAAGATATGATTGCGCTTTCTAAAGAATTCAATTTGGAATTGGTGGACATGTATGCCGAATCGAAAGCAGCAGGTTTGGTTCATGAGACTTTCTTTTTTGACGGAAGACATATCTCAGAAGAAGAAATTATAAAAGAATTTAAAAAAATAGCACCAAAAATACAGAAAGATGCCGAAAGTCTTGGGGAGGATTATGATACTCCTTCAGCTTTGGTTTTTGATAAAATGACTTTGACAGCCTACATCAAATCTTTAAAATGTGCTCAGTGGTTGAAAGATGCTTTCACGGCGGCTTATTTGGCTGAATTTGGCTTGGATACCTCCGAGCAATCCGCAATTAATATTTTGGATATGATTGATACCGATACTTCCGAAGGTTTCAAAATATTTGGAGATAGTGACGAAAAATATAGAATTAAAGAAGGTAATTCAAAGCTTATAGAAAACATTGCTTCAAAATTACCACAACCGGTTGTTATGAATTCTATGCTTACCGCAATTTCTAAAAAAGGAGAAAAGTACATTTTATCGTTTAAAGATAAAAAAGAGGTAGAGGCCGATTTTGTTATAATTACTATTCCATTTACAATGTTGCGAGACGTTCAACTGGACTTACCTGAAATGACTCCTGAAAAAATAAATTCGATTCAAGAATTAGGATATGGTCAAAACAATAAATTGTTTATTGGGTATGAAAATAGACCGTGGCGTGAAGGTAAAAACAAATTTTATGGATACTTATTTCACAAAGATATTCATGATGGTTGGGATTCTAGTAGTATAAAAAGTGTTGCCAGTAACAAAGGCGCGTATTGCTGTTTTTTCGGTGGGGATGAGTCCATTCGACTAGCGAAAGTGGCGATAAACAATAAGAATGCGCCTGCCAACCACATTTGGAAAACCGATTTGCCAGAAGCTGAAATAGGTAGATTTATTAATCAATTGGACGAAGTTTATCCAGGATCAAAAAAGGCGTATGCTAATAAACATGCCTTTGCAGCGTGGTCGACATATCCATGGGTAAAAGCGAGTTATACTTGTCCAAAACCAGGGCAATGGAATACAGCGATGTTGCATACTGCAGAGCCAATTGGGGATGTTTATTTTGCTGGAGAACATTGTAGTGTCGATTACCAAGGCTTTATGAATGGAGCCGCAGAAACAGGACGTTTGGCAGCAGAAACTATTTTAGAAAAAGTAAAATTACCAATTGTAAAATAAATCAAAATTACTTTTATTTATTGTAAATATTTCATAAATAAATAGTATCATTGTAAATATATTTAATTAATTAAATTTTATTGTAATTAATAGTATTTACTATAATTTAAAATTACTTTTTTATATAAAAAAAAGAATAACCAAAAACAAAACCAAAACCAAAAACAAAATGAAAAAAGTATTATTTATTTTAGTATTAGCTTTTTCTTGTAGCTTAACTTATGCACAAGATGCAGTTAAAGACACAACAAAAGTTGAAGAGTCCATAAAAGGAACATGGGATATTAATTTAGATTTAGCTTCACGCTATGTCTGGAGAGGTCAATGTTGGGGTGGTAATTATCCCGTTGCCCAATTATATGGGAATTACAATATTTCAGAAAAGTGGTCTGTAGGAGTCTGGTCAACACACAACTTCCAAAAAGAGTATTATGATGAAAATGGTGGTTCTAAAGGGTATAAAGAAATAGATTTTATTGTAAATTATGCAGTAAATGATTTTTTAACTATTTCTGCTCAACAGTATTTTTGGCCATCAACCGATAAACAAGATGGGGTTTCAAATGACTTTTTTAATTGGGGGAATGATAGTTCAAATACCTTAGATTTGTTGTTTATGTTTGATTTTACCGAACATGGATTGCCATTATGGTTTACTTCGAGTACGTTTCTTGCAGGTAATGATTGCAGATACGAAGATGAGTTTGACGAAAAAGGGAAACAAAATTTTACAACTTATATGGAAGTAGGGTACAATTTTGAAGCGCCATTTGGAATCAATCTTGCGCCAGTTGCAGGTGTGGTTTTAAATAATAAAGCGCAATATTATTACGCAGGAGATTACGATAAACCCTCTTTTGTTAATTTGGGATGTAAAGTTTCAAAAGAGATCAAGTTGTCGGAAAATGTAGTGATGCCAGTTTGGTTGAATTATACTTATAATGCAACCGATGCAAAAGAAAATTTAGAGCCGTTAGGACATCAGTTTTTAGTAGCTGGAGTTACCTTCTCTTTTAGTAAATAAGAACAAGTTAATTTTTATAAAAACGGCCTTCCATACAGAAGGCCGTTTTTGTATTAATCAAATTGCTAATAATAATAATAATAATAATAATAATAATAATAATAATAATAATAATAATAATTTTTATCGGTTTCAAGTCTTTTATTATAATGCAATCGATAATAGAGCCACTTTATACCATTTAACCTTTGATTTTACTGTAATAAAATGCAACGTCTCTTCGAGTGATTTAGAAAAGTAATGCGAGAGCTTTACTTTTCTAAATTGTATCGAGAAGCCTACTAGATGCGGGTTCTCGATACATTTCATAAAAAAAAAGCTATCGCATTTTTTAACGAAACACTCGAACAGACGTAGATCTAGATTGTTTTATAAAAGTAAATTTAAAGTCTAAACAGTATTACTCACTCTAATGTGTTTACTGTTCGGATTTATTATTGAAGTATAAATACGAAACTAATTATCGAATTCAATAATTTGGCAAAACCCGTTGGAAATTTCTTGTCTAGTGGAGTTACTTTTATTAACGATTTATATAGAAAAAAAGCAATAATTTATATTCCTAGTTTCAAAACCTTAAACTTACAATTAGCTTTTCGTTTGTGAGTTTAAGGTTTTTTGTTGTTCAAAATTTTGAGATATATTTTGAATTTACAATAGCAATATTTTTTCAGGTTATTTTTATTGCATATTTTTTAACCCCTATTTTTTAAGGGGTATTATTTTTTATTTATATTTTTTTTGATAATTAATCGAGTTATTTTAATGTTTATTTTTTTAAAATATAAAAATTAAAGGGTGTTTTGTAAAAATGTGATTATTGAATTTTTAAAATTAAAGGATTTAAATAGGAAATGCACATTATTTTTTGATGATTTTTGGATATCGATAATTCTTTTCGGAAAGTCTCTAAAAAGTTTTTCTGTTAACTAAAAGTTAATAATTTCGCTCTAAGAAAAAGAAAAAATAACCAAATTCAATTCAATTATTTTAATTGAATTATTAACTAAAAACTGATTAAATATGAAAAAAGTAATTACAATTTTAGCATTAGTATTAACAACATCTATTTCATTTGCACAAGAAGATGCACCTTCTACACCACCAGCAACTACATTTGCAGGTTCAGCAGATGCTTATTACAAATATGGTTTTTCTGGAATTTCAAGTGGCTATACAAGTTTTACAAATACTAATAATTCATTTGAATTAGGAATGGTTTCCCTTGAAGCTTCTCACAAATGGAAAAAAGCATCTGTATTTGTTGACTTAGGTTTTGGAAGTAGAGCTAAAGAGTTTACTTATAATGATAATAATTATACATTTATGATTAAACAATTGACTTTTACTTATGAAGTATCTGATAGTTTTAAATTTATAGCTGGAACTTTTGGAACTCATGTTGGTTATGAATTGGTCGACGCAGTAGACAACAAAAACTACAGTATGTCGTATGCATTTACTTACGGACCATTTTTTAACACAGGTGTAAAAGCACAATATACATCAGGTAAATTTAGTTTTATGGCTGGTGTTACTAATCCTACTGATTTTAAATCGGCTATTGAAACGCAAACAAACTCAAAAACATATATCGGACAAGTGGCTTATGTAGGAAATACAGGAAGTGCCTATTTTAATGTGTCTTCGGGACTTGAAAATGGAAGCCCTCTAAGAGATGGTTTTGGAAAAATCATTGGTTCTTCGAATGAAGATAGAACTCAGTTTGATTTTGTTGGAACCAAAAAATTTGGTGACAAGTTTGCTGTTGGGTTCAATGCAACCTATGCAGATACAAATAACAATATTGATAGTAGTTTAGATGGGGAATGGTTTTCATTAGTACTTTATCCAACTTATGCTATTAGTTCAAATGTATTATTAGCATATCGTTTGGAGTATATGGATTCAAAAGATGCCACAGCTTCATTAGGAACAATTGCTGGATCTTCAATAATTGGGAATACATTATCGTTAAATTATAAAGTTGGTAATATGACTATTATTCCAGAAATCAGAATCGATTCTGCTTCAAATGATATTTTTGAAGACAATGATGGAGCACTTAAGGGTGTTAACACTTATGCTTTAATAGCTGCGACTTATACATTCTAATAATAAAAACATTTTTTTTTTTGCTGTCAAGATCCTATTATTGGGTTTTGGCAGCTTTTTTTTGTTCTAATGCATCTGTTTTTGAAGTAGTGTTATTTGTTTAATTTTCATTTACTTTGTAGCGTATTTTAAATAATCGCAATTGTTTTTTTTTACCAAAAATAAAGCTATTCTAAAGGATTTAATTCCTGATAATCATATTGATATCCATTCGCATTTGTTGCCTGGAATTGATGATGGCGCACCAACTTTTGAGCATACTTTGGGGTTGGTAAAGGCTCTTCAAGGATTTGGATTTTCTCAGTTTGTGACTACTCCACATACTATGAGTCATGTATGGGATAATACAAAAGAAAGAATTATAGAAGTTAAGAATGAAACTGTTCTAGAATTGCAAAAACATTTAATATCATTCCCTTTTCGTACGGCATCAGAATATATGATGGACGATCATTTTGTAAAACTTTTTCAGAAAGGAGAGCTATTGACCTTGAAAGACAATTATGTATTGGTAGAAATGTCATATATCAATGCGCCTATGCAGTTGTACACTATACTTTTTGATTTGCAGGTGGCAGGCTATATTCCCGTTTTGGCACATCCTGAACGATATACTTTTTTCCACAATAATTTTGAAGAATATGTAAAATTAAAAAGGGTAGGTTGTCTATTTCAGTTGAATTTGTTGGCGGTTGTTGGGTATTATGGGGAGTCAATTGCTAAAATTTCCGAACAATTATTGCAAAAAGGAATGTACGATTTTGTGGGCTCAGATGTGCATCATAACAATCATATTGCTGCTTTTGAGGAAAAAGTAAAATGGAAAGACGTAACTGCATTGGAGGAAGTAATTGCAAACAATCAGTTTTTTAGGATGGAGTAGGGTTTTATACCAAACGCAAATACATAATTGTCCTTTTTATTAGTCCTCATCCCAGCCCTCTCTAAAGAGGATGCACAACAAATTACACTGTTTCAAAATAGGAGACACAGATTACACAAATTTGAACAGATTATACCATTGGTTAATTCATTAGGGTGTACGACAAATTGCATTTCTTTATTTTTTTTAAAATCTGCGTAAATCTGCCAAATCTGCGTGAAAATTGACACGCAGATTTGGCAGATTTACGCAGATTGGATTGGTTAATGTACTATAAATATAATTATTTCACAATCAAATTCATTGTGATTTGCTAGAAGATGCAATTTGTCGTGCACCCAAAACATTATAGTCCAATAGCTAACGGTATTAATCAGTGTAAATCCGTGAAATTTATGTCAAACAAAGTCAAAAAATCAATTTTTAAAATTAGTTGCACCTAATTTTTTTAAAGAAATGCATTTTGTCGTGCACCCCAATAATAGGAGAGGGAGTAAAAATTGGGTTATTTACTATTTGTGTTTGGTATTAGCATTTTTTGAGGGTATGTCAATCTGAAAAGTAAAATGTCTATTTGTACCGTAAAGTTGTTGTTCTCTGCGTGAGGGATGGGCCTGGCTAACGAAGTAGCGGCAACAGCCCGACCCTAATAAAAAAAGGGGCAACTAGCAAATTGCTGAGTTAGCCCCTTTTTTTTATTAGGGTCACGCCCAAAAGATTTTTATTGGGCTAAAGGTTCTGGGTTATTTACTTCATATTTTTTTGTACCACGGTTTTTTACTCGATTTTGTACCGTAGCCATAACCGTAACCATATCCTTTGGTAGAATCGGTATCGTTGAGGAGTAAGCACATATTGGGTAGTTTTTTTTCTTGGTATAAATCATTGGCAATATGAAGCATTCTTTTTTCGAGAAAATTGGCGCGAATTACATAGATAAAGCAATCGGCGTGTTTGGCAATCAAGAGCGTATCTGTTACCAAACTCACTGGGGCAGTATCTACAATAATGTAATCGTACTGCGCCTTTATGGTTTTGAATAGGGTATCTACTTTTTTGCTTAATAATAATTCGGCTGGATTGGGCGGTATAATTCCCGCTGGAAGAATATGGAAATCTTCGTATCCTTTTTGTTTGATAATTAAATCTTCGATTGCGGTTTCTTTGTGCGAAAGGTAATTGGTGAGTCCTTGATTTGGCAAGTTTACATAATCGTCTAGTTTTGGATTACGTATGTCCATTCCAATGAGAAGTACTTTTTTGCCAGAAAGGGCAAAGGTTGCTGCAAGATTTACAGATACAAATGTTTTGCCTTCTTTGGAGAATGTTGAGGTTAAAAATATAGTTTTTGCTTGATTTTCTGGGGCTTTACTGAGCATAAATTCCATGTTGGTTCTTATGATTCTTAAAGCTTCGGCAGAGCTAGTTCTACTTTCGGATTTAATGATTTGAGTGTTGGAATCGGATGTGGGTATATCTCCTAAGTAAGGTATTGTTGTTTTACCTTCTAGATCCAAGCGGCTTTTTATTTTGGTGTCCAATAAATCTTTGAGGTAAATAGTTCCAAAAGGGATTAGTATTCCAATGATAAAAGCCACCAAATACATTATTTTTTTCTTTGGAGCAACAGGTATATGTGAGGCTTTTGCAGCATCAATTACTCTGGCATTTGGTTCTGTTGCCGATAAGGAGATGGCGGTTTCTTCTCTTTTTTGCAGTAAGTACAAATAGAGTTCTTCTTTAATTTTTTGTTGGCGGGCGATGACTTTGAATTGGCGTTCTTGAACTGGGATTTTTTCAATCTTGGTTTCCATAATTCCTTTATGACTGTCTAAATCTTTTTTTTGAATGTTTAAATTAGATTTTAAACGTTCCAAATTTGTAATTAAAGTTGTTTTTAAAGAAGCAATTTGTTGGTCCATTTTTATTACGGTAGGATTTACAACAGTTGCCGATTTTAAAATTCTATTGCGATCCAAAACCAATTCATTGTACATATTGATGAGTCCAGAAGCATCTTCTTCTCCTGAGATTATGTTGGTGGGAAGTAAATCTGAATTACTACTTTTTTTTGTAAAATCAAGCATAGAGTTGACCACGTTGAGTTGTGTTTCTGTAGAGACTCCTTTTTTGTCATATTCATTAGCCCCTTCTATAAATAATTTGGCTTCCGAATCGATGTCTGTTAGGTTATTGCTTTTCTTAAAACTTTCAACATCTTGTTCAACTCCATCCAATTCTCTAGTAATTAATGACAATCTATTGGCAATAAATTTTGAGGTGTTTTCAGAAATTTGATTTTTATCGGTGATGGCATCTTGGTTGTAAATTTCAATTAGATTATTTAAGAATACTTCTGCTTTTTCATAAACAGGATCAACCAATGATAATTCGACTACACTACTGGTTTTGCTTAATGGATTTACGTTAAGTCTGTTTCTAAAACCATCTACTACATCATCCATTGGACTCACTTGTATAGTGATTTCTCTATTGTTTACTTTAAATAATTTACTTGGATTTTTAGTTATAATAAGATTCCAATTTGGAGTTGTGATAACTTCTCCATAGCGAAATTCAGGTTTGTTAATGAAATTGTTTTTTGAGTTTTCAGCTTGAAGTAGGTTTTCTAGTTGAAAAGTATAAGGTGAGTTTTCTAGAAATTTAAGAGTTGTTGCAGTTTTATAAAAAGGGCTGTCTTTTGGAATGAAATATACTTTAATAGGAGTTTTGTCGTACATTTCAGTATTGATAATATTTCCTTTTATAAACATTGAAATGTTCAAGTTCAATCTTTTTACCGTATTTTCTATTAAAGTTCGGGATTTTAAAATTTCAATTTCATTGTCAACATTGTTTTTTAAACCGCTCTCAATTCCCATATCGGCAAATGCGGAAAGCTCGGATAACATGCCTCCTTTTTTTTCGTCTTTCACCAAAATTGTAGCTGTAGCTTTAAATTGTGGGGTGGTATATCGTAAATAGATGTATGCAATAGTAAGACTGATGAAAGCTCCAATTAAAAACCATTTCCAATGTACTAGATAGTGATCTATGAAGTTTCTTAATTGAAATTCCCGATTATGATTTTCATTCGAAGGATTACTTTCCATAGCAAGAAATTATTTTGAAGTGGTTACAATTAATGTAATTAAAGTAATCAACAAAGAAGTAATGGATATAATTACTCCAGTATTTGGCCCCACAGCCGATCCGTTGACTTTGTTTTTGTTGGGTTCCACATACACCACATCGTTTTGTGCCAAATAGTAAAAAGGAGAATTCATAAAATCTGTTTTGGTAATATCGACTCTGTTGTATGTTTTAACACCGTCAATTTCTCTTATAATTAATAGGTTATTGCGTTTGCCATAGATAGTTAAATCCTTTGCCATAGAAAGAGCTTCAATAAGCGTAATTCTTTCGGAAGCTATAGTGTAAATTCCGGGAACGGTTACTTCACCTTGCACAGAAACTTTGAAATTCATAATGCGAAGATTGATGATTGGATTTTTAATAAAAGCTGAAATTTTATCCTGTAAAAGTTGAACGAGCTGCGATCGTGCTATTCCGCTAACTTTTAATCGACCTAGTATTGGAAAATCTATAAATCCGCTAGCATCGACCAAATAAAGTTGTGTAGCTTGTGAACCAGCAACGTCTTGTTTGCTAGGATTTACTGCGGTATAACTTTTTAAATTAAAAGGGGCAGCAATTTCAGGATCTTCGGCAGAAACGATGATCATTAACAAATCATCGGGCTGGATTTTAATCTCATACGAATTGGATTTTTCTTTAAATGCAACACCATCGATATCTTGGTAATAGACTATTTCTTTTCGGGAAGCACACGAAAAAAGCAATAAGCAGATAAGGAACAGTGATACTTTTTTTAATGAAAAATTAGAACTCATAGATTTATTTTTTAAGAAGTCATTTATTGATGATTTAGGACTTATTTAGCTTAATAATTTCAATAGAACTGAACTTATACGATCTCTATCCGAATCTGTTAAGTTGGATCCCGAAGGCAAACTGAGACCATTATCAAAAAGAGTTTCGGCTACCTTATTTCCATAAAAAGGATAATTTTCAAACAAGGGTTGCAAATGCATGGGTTTCCAAAGCGGTCTGCATTCGATGTTGGAATCCAACAATGTCAAACGTATGGTTTCTCTATCGATTCCATTTTTGGTTTCATTAGGATTTACTTGTATGGATGTCAACCAATAATTGGCAAAGTAATCTGGGTTTGTTGTAATAAAAACAGTGATACCTGGAATATTTTCAAAAAGGGAAACATAAAAATCATGCATAGCTCTTCTTAAGTTGATATGTTCGTCGAGTACTTCCATTTGGCCTCGACCAATTCCAGCACATATATTACTCATTTGATAATTATATCCTATTTCACTATGTTGATAATGAGGCGCTTCGTCTTTGGATTGTGATGCCAAAAATTGTGCTTTCTTCTTCAATTGATGGTTTGAAGTTACAATGGCCCCACCTCCAGAAGTGGTTATAATTTTGTTTCCGTTAAACGAAAAAACACCAATATCACCAAAGGTTCCGCATTTTTGCCCTTTGTAACTGCTACCTAATGCTTCTGCACTGTCTTCCAAAATTGGAATATTGTATTTGTTGGCAATGGCTCTTATCTCCTCTATTTTATAAGGTACACCATACAAATGTATTGTTATAATGGCTTTAGGTATTTTACCTTTATATATGCAATCAACAATGGCTGCTTCTAAAGCAATAGGACAAAGATTCCAGGTTTCGAGTTCGCTATCAATAAAAACAGGAGTAGCACCTTGGTATAAAATAGGATTTGCTGATGCCGAGAAAGTCATGGATTGACAAATAACAAGATCACCGGCTTTAACGTCCAAAAGGATTAATCCCAAATGAATGGCCGCTGTAGCTGAATTTAGAGCTGTTACAAAAACACCTTGAGATAAATATTTTTCTAAATCATGTTCAAATTCGGTAATATTTGCCCCCAGTGGAGCAATCCAATTAGAATTAAAGGCTTCGTGTATGTAGTTGAGCTCAGTGCCTCCCATATGCGGGGACGAAAGCCATATTTTGGGGTTGTTCATTTTAATGATAATATTGGAAGAATATATTTGGGGTTTTTTTATTTAAATAATCATTATAATCAGCAATTTCTACTAATTTGTCGTTGTAGATAGTATATCCGTTCTTTTTAAAGAAGTGTAAAATATTTTCAGCTTCATTTTGTATTTCTACCATTAATTTTGGATGATGTTTAGCAATACTATTTTTAAAACCTTGTAATACATTCCATTCATATCCTTCGACATCAATTTTTACAAAATCTGGCAGACGAAAAGCTTTTTCATAATAACTGTCCAAAGTAATTACTTTTGCTTGAGTTACAATCACCTCCGAAGCAGTTTCGGCGGATAATTTTCGGCTGGATAAAAAACCTTCAAAGTTTTTAATGAATGAATTGTTTTGTCCAGAAATAGGGTCAATATAAAAATCAAGTGTGCCATTAATATCTCCAGCTCCTGCATTTTCTATGGTTATGATTTGTTTCGTTTTTTGGGGAAGGAACTCAATGTTTTTTTTCAAATAAAATAAATTAAGTTCACTAGGTTCAAAAACATCAACTTTTCCTGTTTCTCCGACTAAAAAGGAATATAAAGTAGTGAAATAACCAATATGACCACCAATTTCCAAAACATAGTCCCCCTTTTCAATCCATTTTTGAAATGTTCGGATGGTATTTTCCTCTCTCTTTTTTCCATGGTACCAATATCCTTTATGCTGGTAAGTATTTATTAGAAATTTTTTATTTGTAAAGTGATGAGTAATAGTTCTATTTACAGCGGTAAACTTGAGTATTTTTAGAAATAGTTTTCTAAATGTATCCATTTTTTGTTGTTTTATCCGTTAAAAATTATAAAATGAACAATATGTTATTTTAAATACTAAATGAGGTTCTTGCTATTTGATATTTTTTCTGATCTAATGGGGCTTAATTTTTTCTCACTAACAGAATTAAAGTCATGGATCAAAATTTCATCGTCATACCGCAACATCATTAGGTTTTCTTCCCAATTAGCACAAAATGGTATTGCTGTTTCGTTTGTTAAATATTCTTGAATTATCCATTTTGGAAAATTGGCCCCAGCCAAATAACTCAGCGGAAACCCGCCACTAAATCTCGGGTTGATTTCTATTCCAAAAATACCCTCTGTTTTAGTATTGACAAATAATTGTATAGAAATACAACCTCTCAATCCTTGAATATTTTTAAACTTAGGAGCAATTTGTTCTATGAACCAAGCTTTTTTGGTAACGGCTTTGTTAACTTCTCCAGCTCGAATTTCTAGTCTTTCTCTCGGAATGAAACATTTTAGATCATTGTTTTTGTCAAAATACATATCAATAGTATATTCTGTGAAATTGTCATGGTCTAAATATTCAAAAAACAATAATTTATCATTATCGAAATGGTAAGCTGTTAACTCTGATTTGTTTTTTACAATATAATTATCAACACTTCTACTGCCATCAATAGGTTTTATATAAAGTGGTAACGTATAATTATTTTTATCATATTCTTGAGCATAATTAATATTTAATTTTTCGAAAAAGTAATTGGTTGACCTTTTGTTTATAAAAATTTCAATGTTTTTATAATCAGAAACTACTATGTCAATTTGATGTTTTTTGAAGTAGTCAATGTTCTGTGATAGGGTAATTAATTCCGTGTCAATTGTTGGTATAATAAGTTTGATGTTATTGTCAAGGGCAATTTGAAGTAGTTTTTCAATGTAATTACTTTCTGTTGCTTTGGGTAACTTAAAATAACCATCAGAAACGCGACAAGCTGCCGATTTTTCAGGAATACAATCTGAAGTAAAAACTTTTGAATCCGATAAGAGGAGTTTTAATTCTGTTTTAAAAGAGCGAATTAAGGATACTCTTTTTCCAGCACAAGTGATTAAGATGTTACTCATAGTTAATTTTTGCCGTTAAACGATTCTGAAGTTGAGTTGTTGTTTTTCAAAGGAATAAGTACCTTTTTAAGAGTTAAAAATACAATTTTTAAATCCAATAATATATTTTTATTTTCAATATACCAAATATCGTACTCAAATTTGGATTGCCAAGAACTAATATTTTCCTTATTGACCTGTGCCCATCCCGTTATGCCAGGTTTGACTTCATGACGTCTTTTTTGGGTTTCATTATACAATGGTAAATATTCAGGTAATAAAGGTCTTGGTCCTACAATACTCATGTCACCACGAATTACATTTAAAAGTTGTGGAATTTCATCCAATGATATTCTTCTGGCAAAACAACCCCATTTTGTCAATCTTTTACAATCAGGAAGTAAGTTTCCATTCCTGTCTTTTTGATTGGTCATTGTTTTGAACTTAATAATGTGAAATAGTTTGCCATTTTTTCCAGGTCGTTTTTGAATAAAAAAAGGTTCTCCATCATTTGCAACAAACAGAACTATTGTAATAATTACAAATATTGGAGCCAATACTACTAGGTTTATAGTCGCAATTATAAGATCTAAAATTCTTTTTAAGGAACTAGGATACATGGCTTTCTAAATTTTTATATTCAGCTAAAAGTGCTTCCCAAACAAGAATTTGTTCAAAACGAGAAAGGATCATTGGTCTTGCATTTTTTTTTAAATGAGATCGAAAAGAAGGGGCAAGCATTACTTTTTTCATTGCGGTAAAAAGTGCGTGTGTATCTTTCGGTGGAATAAGAATTCCATTTTTTTGGTCTTCAATTATCTCGTTGCAGCCATTAATGTTTGTTGCAATTGTTGGTAATCCCATGGCTCCAGCTTCCAAAATTGCATTGGGGAAACCTTCGCGATAACTCGGAAAAACCAGCACATCCGAAACAGCGTAATAGGGGCGAACATCATTTTGAAAAGGCACATGAATTACTTGAGTATTGTTTTTTATTTCGGATAGAGTCTCTTTTTGTAGCGGGTCTAAATTTGTTTCAAAAAAACCAACTAATAGCAATTTTGTATTTTTAAACTCAATTGAAATTTTTTGGAAAGCAAGCAATAATTCATTTATACCCTTGTCGCCTGTTAATCGGCCAACGTAAGTAAAAACAAAATCAGTAGGAGCTATGCCTAAAGTTTTTTTTAAGTGTACTTGATCTTCATTAGAAACCATTTCGGGATTAAAAAGTTGAGTGTTTATTCCGTTGGTGCTTCCATTTGCAATAATTTTTATTTTTCCGACTTTGCAAAAACCTTCCTGGGTAATTATTTTTTTTAATCCGTTGGAATTTGAATATATTTTGGATGCGCAGGCGTATGTTATTTTTTCAACTAGATTCAAAAGTTTTCGTTTATTTCCTTTAGTTTCTAATAAAGGTAAACCGGCAACAGTATGCAATCGATGCGGAACTCCTGCCAATTTTGAGGCAATCATACCAATAGTTCCTGCTTTTGGTGTATGTGTATGCACGATCAAGGGCTGTTCTTTTTTGAAATAACAATACAGTTTCCACAAAGCTTTTAAGTCTTGCCAAGGTGTTATTTCCCGAGTCATTTCAACGCGGTAAACAGGCACTTTTTGTAGTTTTCCAACACGTTCTAAGTTTTCTTTGTCAGACGAAATAGCTTTCACATCATAATAATCCTTCATGAAAAATAACTGATTATCCAGAAGTTTTTCAATAGAAATAGGAATAGTAGTGATGCGGATGAGTTTTTCCATTATTGAAGTTCTTTTTCAATAGAAGTAATAAAATTTTCTATGGATTTTTCGTCTAGAAAAGATTTGAAAAGAATTTGGTTTTTTGAATGATCTTCTTTTACAGATTGTAGGATCGTATTGCTCAAACTTTTTGAATCTTCGGTATTAGCAATTTCTATTCCTGGAATGGTTTCAATTTCGGCAGTACATTTTGTTGAAACCACACAATTGTTTTGCGACATCATTTGTAATAATACGTTTGGAAATCCTTCAATTCGGGATGAAACCACGCACACTTTTGCTATTTTAAAATAGGCATACACATTTGAAACTTGTCCTTTTAAAATAACCTTGTTTTCTAAATCCAGTTTTTTTATTTGACATTCTAAATTTTGTTTTTCTTTGCCTTCACCTAGAATAATCAATTGGTATGTAGGATGGATTTTTAGTATTTCTTTAAACGCTTCAATCAAAATGTCAAATCCTTTTTCGACTATTAATCTTCCTGCTCCAACGATGAAGGGGAAATCGGCAACAGCATCTTCAGTTGATTTTATTGAATTTAAGTTTATTGGATTCCCTATTACTTTTATATTGATTTGTTTATCGATCCAAGGTAAATTTGCAATCAAATTTCGCTTCATTTCTTGAGTTTGGCAAATTAATAGATCAAGACTTGGATAACCCAATTGGTACATTTTTTTATATAAAATCAATTTAATTCCTTTAAATCTTTCAAATATTCGAGTCGATTCCCTACCCACAAAATGATTTTTTTGTAGTAATCCCAAACGGATAAAAAGACCAACCAAACCTGTAACAAAAACGTGAGAAGTAAATATTAAATCATATTTTTTTTGGGGTTTTACCAAAAGGTACCATGCATAATTTAAAGCCCCCCAATACTCAGAATTTGTTTTTTGGTATTTTAATTTAATTGATTGGTTAGCTGTTTTCCATTCATCATTTGATTTTCTTTTTAAAAATTGTACTTCTACAAGAGCTTCTGTATAATGATTGGCGATCATTTTTAAGATTTGCTCTGCACCTCCTAATGAGTCATTGGGAATAACGAGAAGTATTTTTTTCATTTATAGGGAAATGATTTTATTTGTTTTTAATCTAATATACCCATTCAATACTAACCCGAATGGAAATGCTAATGCAATTAAGAAAGGACTGTTTGTTTGTTTCAAAAAGTGAATATCTTTAGCGAAAAGCGAACAAGAAATCAGATGGACCATATTCTTAAATCGTTCTGTGCTATTTTTACTTAATTGTATTTTAAGTACACGATGTAGGGCAAAACCCTTTGGATTATTACGATACAGCGAAAACAAATTTTTTGTAAAACCATCTTTTTGATAGTTTACAATAACGAATGTTTCATTAATGGGTTTAAGGACATAATCTTGATCAATTAGGCGGTACAAATAGCCTGGAGGTATGAATTTTTCTCCTTCAATAATAGGGTAGGGCGCATATTTATTTATGATTTCGGTACGATATACTATTTTTTTATCTCCTTTTACATGATGTTTATGATAAAGGTCAGAAAGTGTGCTTTGTGTAATGGTGTCAGGGAATTGAGAACCTATCAAAATTCCTTTAGTATCGCGATCCAATCCTACTATTCCAGCAAATTTGGAGTCTAAATTTTGAATGTTTTTAATAATTAACTCAACCGCATCATCTGGCATATAATCATCAGAATCAATACTGACATTCCAAGAGGTTTTTATGTTGGCATAAGCGGAATTGTGTGCGCTATTCATCCCTTGATTTTCTTGATAGAAATATTGAATTTCTATTTTGTTTTCTTTTATCCATTCTTGAATTAGAAGTGCTGTGCCATCAGTTGATCCATCATCAATTATCATCCAAATAAAACCAGAATTCGTTTGTCTAACCAAACTTTCATATACCTGATTTAAACAATATCCTCTGTTGTAAGTTGCTGTAAAAACGGTTAGTAATTTCATTTTGATACAGATAGGAATAAATCTTCGTATTGCCTTAAAATCTTTTTTTTGTCAAATTTTGTAGCAACGCTGCTTAACACATCTTCTGTTTTTATATTTTGGATAAGGTCTAAATTATTTAAAAGTGAAAGTAGTTCTTCTTCATTTTTTACCATAAAACCATTGATTCCATTATGAATGATTTCTTTGGTTCCGCCTGCTGCTTCAAAGGCTATAACTGGAGTGCCAACAGAACAACTTTCCAGTAAAGCATTTGGAAAACCTTCAACATACGATCCTTGCAAAAAGAAATGGTGTTGCTGTAGTTCGCTTAAAACATTTTGTGTAAAAGGTATTAACCGAACCCTTTTACTTAAATTTAATCGCTTGATTTCGTCTTCAACAATCAGACATTCTTTTGCTAACCCAGATCCTACAATAGTATAAAGAAAATCATATTGCAGTTGAGACAACACTTTTAAAAGCCTTAAATGCCCTTTTATCCAACTCATCCTTCCTACGGTTATAAACTTTATATTGTCTGATTCTGTTTTGGGCCTTATGGTATTGGTTTTATTAATAATTGGGTTGTTGATAACCGTAATTTTAGAAGAATCTATGTTTAACTTTTGAATTAAATCGGTCTTCATATCGGTACTTTGGCAAATAATGGCATCCAAAAAAGGGTACAATTGTTTCATTAGAAAAAATAAAAAACGATACTTTTCTTGAGGAAAATCATTTACTGTTGAAACGATGTTGGTTTCTCGGACTATGAATTTCATATTAGAAAATAAAAGGCTAAAAATCCCCAAAGAGCTATTTATATGCCCAGAAGAACCAAAAACAATATTCGGTTTTTCGCTTTTAATCATTTGTAACAACAAAGGAATGGCTTTGAAATATCTGGATTTGTTTAAAAAAGTAACATCTATATTTTGTATATCATAAACGACATCTTTTTCAAAACCAATAACGATAAGTTTTGCTTCAAATAGTTTGGGATTTAGATTTTCTGTCAAAAAAGTAGTGATTCGTTCTGCTCCACCTGCTTTTAAACTGGGTACAATAAATAGTATTTTTTTTCTATCCATTATTTTTAAAATAACCAAATTCCTGATACCATTTGGATAACACATAAACACGCCAGATATAGGAAGAATAATCCTGTTTTCCCGCTAAATGACTTTGGAACATTTTTTTGAATTTTGAAACATTCAAATTTGGGACTTGATTCAGAAAAGAATCCGATAAATTTTGAGTGAACTCTTCTTTTAATTCATTGCGAATCCACGAATCCATTGGAACTGAGAAACCTTTTTTGGGCTGATTGAATACAGCTTCTGGAATGTACTCTTTCAAGATGTCCCTCAAAATTCTTTTTTTTCTTCCTTTTTCGTAACGGAACGATACAGGCAACGTTCTGGCAAATTCCACAATTCTATAATCCAAAAAGGGACTCCGAATTTCTACCGAATAGGCCATACTGGCTCGATCTACTTTTACATTACTGTCATTTTCCAACCACAATTTAATATTCAAGTCGGCCGTGGCTTGATGCAAATCTTCGGTCCCTTTTTTAAATCCATCATAATTAGACAACCATTCTAAATTTCGATTTAGTAAAAGCGAATTATATCCCACAAATATCCCAGCAATAAAATCATACTTGGATTTTGTTTTTAAAATTCTTTTTAAAGGTTCCGTTCTTTTACCTAAACTATTAAAAAGCAATAGGTGGCTTATCAAAAAGCGAATACTATATGGAATTTTTAAAAGTATTTTAAATTTGGAAACCCAGTCAAAATGATTGTATCCCAAAAAGCTTTCATCACCTCCGTCACCAGATAAAGCCATTGTTACATATTGTTTTGCCGTTTTATTCAATAACAAGGATGGCAAAGCAGAACTGTCTCCAAAAGGTTCATCATAGACATAAACCAGCTTAGAGATTAGTTTTATAATATCTTCTGGCTTACAAATGGTTTCAATATGTTTGGATTGAATTATTGATGCAAACTGTTTGGCAATTTTGCTTTCGTCGTATTTTGGGTCTTCAAAACCTATTGTAAAGGTATGAATAGGTTCATCAGATATTTTTGAAGCAATACTTGAAACGAGAGTCGAATCGATTCCACCAGAAAGGAAAGTTCCAAAAGGGACATCTGCTTGCAATCTTATTTTTATGGCATCTTGCAAAAGAGTATGTAGTTTTTCTTTGGCTTCATCATACGTTAATTTCGAAATTTTGACAGGCTCCAGATCCCAATATTTTGAAATTGCATAACTTTTTGTATTTAAATCAATTTCCAGATTGTTCCCTGGCGGGAGTTTGTGTACGTCTTCAAAAATAGTAAACGGACTTGGAATATAAGTACAATCCAGATACATAGAAATGGCACTTTCATTCAGCTTTTTGTTTTGACAAATGGGGTGTAACTGACTGCATATTTCAAATTCTCCGTTATTCCAAGAATAATAAAAAGGTTTTACACCCAGTCGATCTCGAGAACAAAATAGTTTGTTTGTTGTATCATTGTAAATTGCAAAAGCAAACATTCCGTTCAATTTTGGGATTATTTTATCTCCCCATTGTTTGTATCCTTTCAATAAGACTTCAGTATCTCCTGTGGTTTGAAACGAGTGTCCTAAATCAATTAATTCTGCTTTTATTGCTTTATAATTGTATATTTCGCCATTATAAACAATGGTTAATTCTTCAAAACTCATTGGTTGATTCGAACGGTCATCAAGATCTACAATTGCCAAACGCAAATGGCCAAAAATCAAATCTCCCGTTTTTTTTATCCCAGTAGAATCAGACCCTCTAAACTGAATGGTTTCTATTTTTGATTGAACTTCTTCTATTGAAAAAGGGATGTTTGTGATATAAATTCCGCACATATTTTATTTTTTTAATATGTTACGGATTCAAGAGTTCGAAATTCTTCACTTTTTTTCATTTGGATTTGTTGATACAACCAAATTGAAATCGTTAATAAAATATAATTGTTAAAAAAATTATGAGTGGTGAGCATATAAATAAATAAAGAAAAGGAAACCAACAAAAGCGTATGATCTTCTTTAAAATAATGCACCCCACTAACTACAAAGCCACCGTAAATCCATAAAAAACATAAAAAAACAAAGATTCCAGATTCGCCTATTATTAAAAGTGGCGTATTATGAACGCCTTCTATTCCGTAGGCTTTGTCATCTTCACCATACGTTTTTCCGCTAAAACTCAAATATCCATTTCCAAAAAAAGGATTATTAATAATTCGATCATAGTATTTAGCCCAAGTTTCTGTTCTTGAATTTTCGGCTAGGTCTTGACTTATTTTTCCATCGAGTATGGTCGCAAATGCCTCAAGACGTTTTGTATTAAAATCAAATTTATTTCCAAAAGAAACAAATAAACTAATTAAAAGAAGGCCCAAAATTATTTTATAAGAGTTCTTGTAGCTTATGGATAATGAAAGGATGTTTACTAGCACCCAAAGCAATAAGAATGTTCTTGAAAATGTTACAAATCCAGCAAAGGAGAACAAAATTTGGCCTATTATTCTACTTTTTTTATTGGAAATAGAAAAACTAAAACAATATCCTAGGATGCAGATACAGCCTGCAAAATTGGGATTCAAGTACAGACCACTATATCGACCTCCAATGTCAATCACAAAAACGGATTCATATATGATGCTTAAAGCGCCCAGTAGTAAAAAGTAAAATATTTCATTTTTGGTGACGTCTTTAATTACACTTGCACCCATTATAACAAATATTAGATATTTTATAAAAGTGGTTATGAATCCCTCCGAATTTTGAGAATCAACTACAATCGAAATTAAAAAATATAATAGTCCTAAGATCACTAAAGGAACTATTGGCGTTTCTTTTTTATTAAAAAAATAGATAATTAGTAGCAAAAATAGACCGTAACTTAAAACAGCTCCCGTTGTTGCATCTACATGTACTAATGAAAAACTGGGTAAATTGCCAAAGAGCAATGCTAGAATAATTATTTTTAGATACTTCATTGTACAGACTCTTTTTTGTGTTGGTGTCTAACACACAAAAACAATACGATAAAATTAATACTATAGACAAGCGTTGTGGCAATTGCCAAACCGTAAATGGCAAACTTTTTTGCCAAAAAATAATTAAGAGTTACACTCAAAATGAAATTAATTAATGAAGCATAAAACATATAACTGTTTTTATTAATGCTGGTAAGGAATTTAATAATGATAATTGAAGCTATGTAAAACGGGATATAAATTAAAACTATTTTCTGAATTTGAGAAACCGCCTCAGTGTTTTGCGAGGTAAATTTTCCTCTTTCGAATAAAAATGAAATGATTTCTTCCGAAAGCAAATATAAAATTCCAGCAATAAATAAGGAAACAACAAATGTAATAGTCAAGGTTTGATACAAAATCTTGTAAGCTTTGGATCTGTTTTCTTGAACTAGGGTTGAAAAATAAGGTAAAACAACATTTCCTATCGAAAGTACTAAGATTGTAGCGAGAAAAGATGGAATTTTCATTCCGTAATTAAAGGAGGCAATGGAGCCAACTACTAACTGAGCTGCAAAAAATTGATTGACAAAACCTGTTGATCCTGTCAAAAAACCAGAACCTATTTTTGACGGCAGTTGCTTGTATACCATTTGAATGTTAACGGATTTGAAATTTGGTTTTGCAATTTGAACTGTTTTTTTATAAAATGAAACAAGTAAAATATAAATCAATTCTAAAATGCTTCCCACTAATGTTCCAATAGCCAATAGGGAATAACCCATTTGGTTTTTAAAGAAAAACAAACAAACTAAAATAGCAATTGAAGTAAATACAGCAGAAATAGCCGAAGATCCAAAGAATCCGTTTGTTTCTAAGATGCCGCTAAATAAAGATGAAAATGACCAAAAAACAACGCAAGGCAAAATTATATAAAACTGAGATCGTATGAGTTGGTAATACTGTATACTATGATTTTTAAATACGGATTCGAGAAATAAGTCCGTACAAAAGTAGGATATAAGCAAAAGTAGTATTCCCAGCCCAAAAGTAATAATAATACAAGCACTTAAGAATGATGCTGCTGTTGTTGTAGTTCTGGTTTCTGCAATGTAATTTGGAATAAACACGTTTTGAAAAGAGCTCATAAAAACAGTGTTAATAAATCCTGGGATTAATAGCGCAATCAAAAAAGTGTCCACTATTTCTGAAAGACCAAAACGGCTTCCAATTTCCATTTCTTTATAAAATCCAATACCCTTTACTAAAATAGTTACAAATCCAACAGTGATGACATTTATCAAAATTGGGTTTTTAAGAAAGTATAATAAAGATCTCTTTTTCAAAATAATACCATTAATCTAAAATGTATTATGTAGGCTATACCATTATTGATTCCCATTTTTTATAGATCTCATCCGAGTTGTATTTTAGCGTTGATTGAATTGCATTTTTGCTAAATTTCAAACGTAACACTTCATTTTCCATTAATTCCATTATTTGTTTCTCCAATTGTTTCTGATTGTTAACTTCAAACAAAAAACCATTTTCGTTGTGTTGAATTATTTCAGAAGGGCCCGAATTACAATCTGAAGCTATACAAGGAATTCCGAATGACATTGCTTCCAATAAAGCATTTGGAAAACCTTCGGATTCAGAGGTAAATACAAATAACTTAGCACCGTTGTAATATTTCTCTATATTGGGTACTGTTTCAATAAAATTAACCTTATTTGCTATGCCTAAATTTTCAGCTATTATTTGATATTCTATTTTTAAATCACCTTCACCTACAAATATTAGTCTCCAATTTTTTGTATTCAAATTAGCAAATGCTTCCAAAAGGAGTTTCTGATTTTTATTGGCATCTAATCGGCCAACATTCAAAATTACATTCTCTCTTCTTCCATATTCTTCACGTCTTGAAATTAAATTTTTATCAAGTGGATTCGGAATTACCTGAATTTTACAAGCTTTTAATATATGTTGAAAGTAGTTTTTTGAAAAAGAAGTTTGAACAATAAGTGTTTTAGTAAAAGGATAAAGGATTCGGATACAAATTTTTCTTAAATAGGAAAGTTGGTATACTTGTGGATTATTTCTTTCGCTGATATAGGAATTTGATTTATGAAAAAAACTACTTAAAATTGCTAGAATATTTCCAGTTGTTGTAAATCCAATAAGTATATCAATATGATTTTGTTTTACAGTTTTAATTATTTTTTTTAAATATATAAAATTACTTTTTAGGGCAATTAACCAATTCTTACTTGGCATATATGTTTCTTTTAAAAATTGAATTTGAATACGAGAATCAATGATAAATGTTATTTTTGTTTTATTCAAAACAAATAAAAACACTTCATTTTGATCTATAAACTTGTGGGCTAAAGTTACAGCAACCCTTTCTGCACCTCCTGCCTCCAGGCTGGGAATTATAAAAGCTATTTTTTTCTTTTTCACCATGTAAAGCACTTTTTAAAAAGGAAAATAGTTTTAATTTTGAGAGTAAGTTATTTTTAAAGAATTTAGAGATTTTCTTCACACAGCTTCGCGTTTCCAACTCCCATTTTATTTTAAAATAGAGAGTTGAAAAAGTAGTATTTGGGCTAATTATTTGATACTTATTGATTAAATGTATAAAAAAAAGTTGAATGTAGTAATGAAAACAAAAAAAACGCCTTTTGAATCGTTCAAAAGGCGTTTTTTATAGACAAAAGGAAAATTTACTTCTTGTAAATCGAGTAAATGGTACTTATTGTTTTCTCGTCAATTATATCGTTCACTTCGGTTTGTATGTAATGCAGTTTGAAAGCAGAAATAGCAGCCGAAAGATTTTTGGTATTATATCCAATTATTTGTAAACCTTGTTCTGCATTAAAATCACTAGGAGGACAAGGTAAAATGTCGTCTGGCCAAAGTCCAAAGCCATTTAAAGCAAGAATTTTCCATGGAAAAAACTTTGAAGGGTCTACTTTTCTGCTTGGTGCAATGTCAGAATGTCCAATAAAATTTTGAGTCGGAATATTGTAATCTTTTTTTAATTTGGTCAACAGTGCCAATAGCGTATTGATTTGTGAGTCCGAAAATGGTTCAGCTCCATTATTGTCCAATTCAATTCCGATTGAGCTCGAATTGATATCTGTATCTCTTCCCCAAGAACTATTTCCCGCATGCCAAGCTCTTAAATAATCGTTCAGCATGTGTATCACTTTACCATCTCTGGCAATTACATAATGAGCGCTTACTTTGGTTTGTTTTAGGGTAAAAGTTTTTATAGTTTGTTGTACAGAATCCTGAGCAGTGTGGTGTATGATTACAAAATTGGGTTTTCGTAAATTAAAATTAACCGTTCCTACCCATTCGGATACTATACCATTGTTTAATACATTAGAATCTGTTTTAGAAATCGTATCTTTAAAATTAAGCAATTGGTTTTTGTATCGATAAGCGACACTGTCAATTACTATATAAGGTTCGTTTTTTAAAGTAATGGCTTCTTTTGCAGAAATGGTTTCTTTTAAAGTGTTTATTTGTGTGTTGTATTCCTTTTCGGTTAATTTATGAGGGTTTTTTGTAGCACATGAAGCAACAAAAAGAATTATAAAAAAGGAATAGAAATATGTTTTAATTGCAGACATTTCAATTTTGTTTTTGATCAAATTCTTAGTGTTTTCTTGATTCAATTTTGCTTTTTCTTTCGTCACTCAAGTCTTTAAATTTTGCTTTTTGATCTTTATTCAATATTTGCTTTACTTCCAATTCCGTCATTTCACCAAGAACTTTGAGCTCTTTTGTTTTGTCTTCGTCACTCATCTCTTTTTTTTGTAGAACAGCATCTTCTTTTTTTAATGATTTGATATAGATATTGGTTACCACAATTTCTTGAAGCGCATCCAAATTGAGTTCTTTTTTATAATATTCCACAATTTTGCCAGCTGTTTTCTCTACTGGAACTGGTTTTGGAGCCATAGGCTGTGAGGGTTGAGCCATTTGTCCCATTTGGTTTGATCTGCCAGATCCACCATACCCATTGTTTCCATAACCACTATTTCCACCATAACCGTTTTGGTATTGCGCAGAAATTGTGTTAGCCGACAAGAATAAAAAAACCACAAAAAATACTGATTTAAATGCCTTCATATTTAGTTTATATTTGTTTTGATATAGGTAAATCGCTAGCGAACAGACATAGTAAACAGGTTTTTAAACCTTGTTAGGTCCAATCTGTAAAATAATAGTATCTTATTTCAACTCTTTATACGCATTAGTATTGTTTAGTCTAATCTAAGAATCAAAACTCTAATTTCTAACCTCTAACTTCTAACCTCTAACTTCTAACTTCTAACTTCTAACCTCTAACTTCTAACCTCTAAACCGGTTCTCCGTATAAGTCAAATTCTGTTGCTTCAATAATTTTGATCATCACAAATTCACCTGTTTTTACATAGTGTTTTGTAGCATCAATCAATACTTCGTTATCTACATCTGGACTATCAAATTCGGTTCTACCCACAAAATGACCACCTTCTTTTCGGTCTATAATGCATCTAAAAGTTTGTCCAACTTTTTCTTGATTCAAATCCCAAGAAATCTGAGATTGCAATTCCATAATTTCGTTGGCACGATCTTGCTTTACATTGTCTGGAACATCATCTTCCAGTAAGTAAGCATGTGTGTTTTCTTCATGCGAATAGGCAAAACAACCCATTCGGTCAAACTTCATTTCTTGTACAAAATCTTTCAAAATATTAAAATCTTCTTGAGTTTCTCCAGGATATCCCACGATTAAAGTGGTACGAATAGCCATTCCAGGAACTGCTGCTCTAAAATCTTTTAACAATTGAGTGGTTTTTTCTTGAGTAGTTCCACGACGCATTGATTTCAAAACAGAATCCGATATGTGTTGCAACGGAATATCAATATAATTACAAATCTTAGGTTCGCGTTTCATGATTTCAAGCACATCCATTGGGAAACCAGTAGGGAAGGCGTAGTGCAAACGAATCCATTCAATTCCTTCTACTTTTACCAAGGCTTCTAGTAATTCTCCTAGAGCACGTTTTTTGTACAAATCAAGCCCGTAATAGGTTAAATCTTGTGCAATCAAAATCAATTCTTTTACCCCATCTCTAGCCAATCCTTCCGATTCTTTTACCAGTTTTTCAATGGTTTGAGATACGTTTTTTCCACGCATTAACGGGATAGCACAAAAACTACACGGTCTGTCACAACCTTCAGAAATTTTCAAGTAGGCGTAATTTTTTGGAGTCGTAGTTAATCGTTCTCCCAATAATTCGTGTTTGTAATCGGCACCCAAAGCTTTCAATAAAGCAGGCAATTCGGTAGTTCCAAAAAACTGATCTACATTTGGGATTTCTTTTTCCAAATCAGGTCTGTATCTTTCAGACAAGCATCCCGTCACAAAAACTTTATCTACAAGTCCTCGTTCTTTTTTGTCGGCATATTCCAATATCATATTTACCGATTCTGCTTTGGCATTATCAATAAATCCACAGGTATTAATCACAATAATATTTCCTTCATCTTCTGCCTTGGCTTCGTGAGTCACTTCTTTTCCGCTGGCACGGAGCTGACCCATTAGCACTTCACTGTCATACACATTTTTGGAGCACCCAAGAGTGATCACATTTATTTTGTTCTTTTTTAAAGACTTCGTTCTCATAGTATTACATTCCCGATAATTTAGGAATTTTGCAAAATTACAATTTTTTACCCAAACCTTGCTTGTTTCCTTTTCAAAATGCCTCGTTTTGTTTGCATAAAAGGAATTTGGAGCACAACATTTAATGTATTCAAGACCATTGGTCCCGCTGTCCTTCCAATCTTTTGTTCCGATAAAAATCGGAACAAAAGGATTTTCCCTCCCATCAGGGCTAGGCGAGATGTTTGGTTTTTTTAACAAATAAGCAAAGCAATAAAATGGTTAACATTTTCGGAAAATATTTCAACTAATGCGTTTTTTTGCCAGTAGATTTCTAATACAGGTTCTGGGTTTAAAAAACAAAAGCTGTGGATTTGCAATCAATGTCTTGTATAGCGCAAGAGGGATGGGAGCTAGTTACCGAAGTAATACCATTACTGTTTATAAAATAGTCTAAAGATGCGAAGTTATTTTTTTTCAAGACAACGAAAAAAATCATTGCATAGCCTTTGCTCTGGAATTATTTTTTGAGAAAGTATTGGAGAAAAAGAACGAGTAGATTGGGTTATTTTATAAGTAGTAATGGTATAAAGTGTACAGCCCGAACGCATTTGTGAAAGTGGCCGAATAAGCAGTTTGCAAAATGGGCCACTTTTGCAAATGTGGTCTTGCCCAAATTATTCTTTTATAAAAACAAAAACCACTTCCGAAAATTTCAAAAGTGGTTATTATATATAGGTATATGTTTTTATTACATTTCAAACAACACGGTCATAGTGAAATTGTTTTTGTTGGTATTGATTTTGGCGCTTTCGGTAAAGCCTTGAGAGAAAAATTGTTCTTGAGATGTGGTTTGAACGTTCACATACGAGAAATCCAATTTTATAGCCCCAAAACTATAGCCTAAACCTCCAGAAAAACTATTCAAATCACCAATTGTTTTTGAATCATTATAAGGGCTTCCTTTAAAACGATAGCCACCTCGGAATCTGAAATTGTCTACTTTGTATTCTCCTCCAATTCGAACTTCGTTGGAAGAACCTAATGCGTTTTGGATTTTGTTATTTTGATTTCTAAATACAGGATCGTTTTGCGGGCTAAATTGTGTAACGCTGTAGTCTTTGTATTTGTAATCCATGCTTATCAATCCCGATTTTCCAAAAACGTAAGCAAAACTTCCTGTCAAACTTCCTGGAGTGCGCAAATCATAAGGAGCATAAGCATTTATAACTTTTGGATCTGCAACATCTGGCAGAAATGCATTTACTGAGTTAGTGCTTATAGAGGATAGTCTTTGCGATAATTCGTCTTGCAAACTATACCAAGTTGGCGATTCATAAGATAATCCTACACGAATTGCTTCGGTTGCTTTTACAATTGTTCCCACTTGAAATGAAAATCCCGATCCGTAAGTGTGTAAACTATTAGAAAAGTTCAAACTTTTTACTCTATAATTAATGTCTTCTGGATTGCTATTGGATTCAAAGAAGTTCGTAGTTTGGATATAGTCTGTAAAATGAGAGTTTAAATTTAACCCAAAAAAGACTTTGTCCTTGTATTGTGCTGCAGCGTTAAAAATAAGTTTTCCGTTGTATCCATTTGAAGAAATACTGTTTTCTTGGTAATAGTTACCCCCCGAGCGAACGTTTGAAATGTATTTGCTATTTGGGTTGTTTAAATCTTCGGCATCTATGATAAATCCTTGATTGTAATAAGCTAGCATAGCTTGTTGTGCATCAAATCCAGATAACTTGGGATATTGTTGATTGGGAAGTTCGCTTCCTAAGTAATAATATAAATCGGTTATGGATTCTCCAACTTGTCTGGTTACAAATTCTAGAGGTACAGGCGCTCCATTGTTTCCAGTATTGGCATAACTCAAAAAGTAATTGGCTACAGAATTTGTTGGACTTGTACCCGCCGAAAACATTGAATTGTCAAAATTATTGGTGTTTTCATAATTAATGGACATCGAGAATTTTCTCCAATCATTGTTTGGGTTTCGGGTATTAAAAACAAAAACACCACCAGCTTGATTCAAATCAAATGAATTGTCACTTGCCGATGTGGAAGAACCAAAATAACTTGATTCATTTTTAGTATCGTAATTCCCTAAAGTAAAAGCAAATTGGTTGTTGTTAAAAACAGCCGAACCTGCAGGATTTACATTTATAGATGACAAATCCCCACCAAGAGCGCCAAATGCACCACTCATGGCTGTAAAACGAGCCGTTCCGTGCAATTCGGTTTGAGAATACCGCATAGCATCTTTAATTTCTTGAGCGTATATAGTAGAGAACGGCAGTCCTGCTACTAAGAGTAACAAAAAGTTATTCTTCATTGGGTTAAGTTTTGGTTGGTTTCTAGTAACGAAATTTTATCTTCTACCTCCAGACGATCTGCCACCGCCACCACCTCCACCACCTGACGATCTAGAACCTCCGCCAGAAGACATGCTACTTCCACTACTTCTATAAGAGTTATTGCTTGGTGCGCTATAAGAACGTTGACTGCTTTGAGTAGAAGTGTTTGTTCTGTTTTGACTGTAAGAACTTCGAGATTGATTTTGAGTGTAATTTCTGGAAGAAGAATTGCTGTTTCGGTTTGTAAATGTAGGTGCGTTTCTAGTTGAAACACCGTTATTAGTATAGGAACTATTTCTACTTGTTACACCGTTTCTAGTATAAGAGTTATTTCTACTTGTTACGCCGTTTCTAGTATAAGAGTTGTTTCTACTTGTTGCTCCATTTCTAGTATAAGAATTGTTTCTAGAGTAATTGTTGTACGATCCACCATAAGATGAACCTCTTCGGCTGTTGTTGTAGGTGTAATTTGCACCATACCCGTACCCGTATCCTGGGTATCCCCAACCGTAACTTGGGTATCCCCATCCGTATCCTGGGTACCCCCAGCCATAACCTGGATATCCCCAACCATAACCTGGGTATCCCCATCCGTAACCTGGATATCCCCATCCAAAACCGTAACCTGGATACCCCCAACCAAACCCGAAACCTATTGCCCAGTTGTTGTCTGGGTATATTGTAATATTGGTTTCTTGTGGAGAACTTCCCCATGAAGCATATCCTACAGTGGGAGCTTGAATAGAATCGTTTTCGGTATCGTAATTACTTCCGTAGCTATCTACATCCGTGAAGATTTCACTTGAATCAGCTGAATTTTGTAAAGAATTAAAATATTGTTTGTATTGTATAGAAGTCGAATTGGGTTGATTCTCTTTTATCACAACTTTTTCGCTATTTGTGCCATAAACACCATCGTTGTCGTAATAAGAAGTGTTTTGGTAAGAACCACAAGAAGTTACAAGCAAACTCAATAATCCGATTAAGAAATAATGGAGGGCTTTCCGGGTATTTAATGCATTTGTTTTCATAATCAGTAGTTTGTTTTATTGTTGGTTAATACAAATTTAGTTAGTTTTGTGGAATTATTTAGTTAAATTATATATAAACAAAAATTATGCCAAATTATTCAATATGAGCAAGAATCTTACAACAAGAGCAGAAGATTATTCAAAATGGTACAATGAGTTGGTTGTTAAGGCCGATTTAGCAGAAAATTCAGGTGTTAGAGGATGTATGGTGATCAAACCTTATGGATATGCTATCTGGGAAAAAATGCAGGCAGAATTGGATAGAATGTTTAAAGAAACAGGACATCAAAATGCATATTTTCCTTTGTTTGTACCTAAAAGTATGTTTGAAGCAGAAGAGAAAAATGCAGAAGGATTTGCAAAAGAATGTGCCATCGTGACTCATTATAGATTAAAAAATGACCCAGACAAACCTGGGAAGTTAATGGTGGATCCTAATGCGAAATTGGAAGAGGAATTAATTGTTCGTCCTACAAGTGAAGCAATAATTTGGTCTACATATAAAGGTTGGGTGCAATCGTATAGAGATTTGCCTTTATTAATCAATCAATGGGCCAATGTTGTGCGTTGGGAAATGAGAACTCGTTTGTTTTTGAGAACCGCTGAATTTTTATGGCAAGAAGGACATACAGCACATGCAACGAGAGAAGAAGCGGTGGAGGAATCAGAGAAAATGATGCACGTGTATGCTGATTTCGCAGAGAATTTCATGGCTATTCCAGTTGTAAAAGGATTGAAAACCGAAACAGAGCGTTTTGCAGGAGCAGAAGAAACGTATTGTATCGAGGCTTTAATGCAAGATGGTAAAGCTTTGCAAGCAGGGACTTCACACTTTTTAGGACAGAATTTTGCTAAAGCTTTTGACGTGAAGTTTGCCAATGCCGAAGGGAAACAAGAACACGTTTGGGGAACTTCTTGGGGAGTTTCAACGCGATTAATGGGAGCATTGGTAATGACACATTCTGACGATCAAGGATTGGTGTTGCCGCCAAATTTGGCTCCAATACAAGTAGTGGTTGTTCCTATTTATAAGAGTGATGAACAATTGGAAGCAATTTCTGCCGAAGTGGATGTTTTGGTAAAAGCTTTCAAGAAATTAAATATATCTGTAAAATTCGATAATAGAACCACGCAAAAACCAGGTTTCAAATTTGCTGAATGGGAGTTGAAAGGAGTGCCGGTTCGAATTGCTGTTGGGCCAAAAGACTTAGAAAACGGAACTTTTGAAGTAGCAAGAAGAGATACTTTGACCAAAGAAGTAGTTTCAAAAGACGGAATTGTAACTTATATCAGTGATTTATTGGAGCAAATTCAAAAAGATTTATTCGAAAAAGCATTAAATTATAGAAATACTCATATTACTGAAGTAAATAGTTTTGAAGAGTTTAAAGCTGTTTTGGACGGCGAAGGAGGCTTTGTTTCAGCACATTGGGATGGAACAGCGGCTACTGAAGAAAAGATTAAAGAATTGACCAAAGCAACTATAAGATGTATTCCTTTGGATCGCCAAGAACAAGCGGGAAGCTGTGTGCTTACTGGGAATTCGTCTATTGGTAGAGTGTTGTTTGCAAAGGCGTATTAAAAAAAAAATATTTTTTTTGGATCTACTATTGCACTTCTCAAAAATAGTTGTATTTTTGCATCCGCATTAGAGAAGTAGGGCCCGTTCGTCTATCGGTTAGGACGCATGGTTTTCATCCATGTAAGAGCGGTTCGATTCCGCTACGGGCTACAATTTTTATTTTTGCAAATATAGTTATCCTGAACTAAGAGGGAAAATGGCCCGTTCGTCTATCGGTTAGGACGCATGGTTTTCATCCATGTAAGAGCGGTTCGATTCCGCTACGGGCTACAAATTTCAGTTTTGATTAGATTGAAAAAACTTAGGTGATACTGGTCCGTTCGTCTAGGGGTTAGGACGCCAAGATTTCGTCTTGGTAACAGGGGTTCGATTCCCTTACGGACTACGAAAAAAAATAATAAAGATAAAAAATATAATAAAATGGCAAATCATAAGTCAGCTCTAAAGAGAATTAGAAGTAACGAAAAGAGAAGAGTATTAAACAGATACCAACACAAAACTACTCGTAATGCTATCAAAGCGTTAAGAATAGCTACTGATAAAGTTGATGCAACTTCTAAATTATCAAGTGTAATTTCTATGATTGATAAATTAGCTAAGAAAAACATCATACATGATAATAAAGCTTCAAATTTGAAGTCTAAATTAACAAAACATGTTGCTAAATTGTAATTAATTGCAGTTTGTATATTTATATTAAAAAGCTCCTCATAGGAGCTTTTTTTGTTTATTTCTATTTTAAAGATATTAAATTTTTAATATCTTCTAGCATTTCTATAGTGATAGGTTTAGATTGAAAGCTGATGACATTTGGATATGTTTTAGATTTTTTTATGTCTTCAGGGTTTATGGTTGAGGTTAATATAATTACTTTTATACTATTAAATTCAGAGTAATTTGATGTGTTGAAATAGTCTAAAAACTCCCAACCTCCCATTACTGGCATATTTAAGTCTAGAAAAATTAATTGAGGTTTGTCAACTGTTGCTTTGAAGTTGTTTTTTTTTAATTGATTGAATATGTCAAGTGCTTCTTCTCCGTTTTGAGCACTTATTATTTGCTCTGAAAAAGAGACTTTTTGTACTACTTTTTTTATTAGCATAAGAGTGATCGGGTCGTCATCAATGCACATAATGAGATCTAACATTTGTTATTAGGTATTAAATGTTAACTTGTAATCAGTTCCTTTGTTTACTTCGCTTTTAACGCTTATTGTTCCTCCCATTGTTTCTATTTGGGATTTTACTAAATACAAGCCCAGACCTTTGCTGTCTGGGTAATTGTGGAATCGTTGGTAAAGACCAAAAATTTTATCTTTGTGTCTTTCTAGGTCTATTCCAATTCCGTTATCCTTGAAATCAATTACTAGGGTGTTATTGAGTGCTTTTGCAGTTATATCAATAATTAGAGTTTTGTCTTTTGATCTGTATTTAAGGGCATTAGTTAATAGGTTTAATAGGATACTTTCAAAATAGGCTTTGTTGGTTTTTATGTTTGTGATAGTGCCGAAATCAATATTCAACTCTGGTTTTATAGTTTCGATTTGGTAGTTTACTTGGTTTAAAATATTATTAAAAAGTTCTTTTATGGGCAATGTTTCAATTTTTGAAGAAGGGCTGTCTTTTATGGTAATCACTTTTGCAAGATCATTAATGGTTTCATTAAGTAAAAAAGTAGAGGTTTTGAATCCTGATAAAATCTCTTTCAATTCATTGTCTTCTATGGAAATGTCGTCAATTAAGTGCAATAGGCCGGTTAGGTTTGATAATGGAGCTCTGAGGTTATGAGAAGTGATATAAGAGAATTGTTTTAAATCTTTATTATTTATGGTTAATTCTCTTATGAGTATTTCTTTTTCTTTCTCTAATTTTTTTTCTTCAGTAATGTCTCTTTGAATCGAAATCCAGTGCGAAAGCTCTTGTTCTGTATTATAAACGGGAACAAAAGAAAGTCTTGTCCAGTATTCGGATTGGTTTTTTTTGTAAAAAATTATTTCTAGAAAACATTCTTCTATATCGGTAATTGCTTTTCTTAATTTTTCCATTTCCTCCATATTGGAGTTTTCTCCAAGGAAAAAATTGAGAGATTTCCCAATGATTTCATCATGATCATATCCTGACATAACGCTATAGGCAGGGTTTGCAAATACTATTTTTGGGATTTCATTGTTGTTTGAAGTTGCTTCAGTAATTATAATAGAATCTTTAGTTTCTGTAAAAACGGTTTCAAGTAATTTCAAGCGGCTTTCTTCTTCTTTTTGTTTGGTAATGTCCTGAATGGCTCCAATCATTCGAATGGCTTTTCCGTCTTCGTCTTTGAGTAAAAAGCCTCTGTCGAGTACATATTTATATGAATTGTCTGCGCATTTAAATCGATATTGATCTTGCCATTTTTCTGTTTTTTGTTCCAAAAAAGAATATAGTTTTATTGACATTTTAACGCTGTCTTCAGGGTGTATGTTGTTAAACCACCATTGAGAATTGTTGTCAACTTGATCTTGATTGTATCCGTAAATTCCTTTAATTCCTTTGTTCCAAGTGAGGTTGTCTTCTTGTATTTTCCAGTCCCAAATAGTGTCACTGGTTGCTTTTGCAACAATATCATATTTGTCGTTGGATTCTTTTAATCTGTTGTTGGAGTTTTTTAGATGTTTGTAGAATTCAATATTTCTCTTGGTGTTTTTAGCAAGGATATATCTAAAAAGTAAACCTGTAACAACTATGAAAACAATGTCTTTCGTGAAATTAAAAGTATTGCAGTCAATATATCTATCATATTTTTCTGCTAATTTACAGCTTATAATAGCAATAAATAGAGCTGAAAGTATATAGGTTAAAGTTATTAAGTTGACTTTGTTTTTCATTAATCAAATATAAAAATAAAATATTTAAATTTAAAATTTAGGTAAGAAAAATATTTAATTAATTAACAGATGTATTTATTTAAGTACTTAAACGTTAACAAAATGGCAAACTATTGTATAAAGGTTTTTTATATGAAAATAAAGTGTACCTTTGCACCCATTAAAAATCACAGATGGAAGCTATTAGAAACATTGCAATTATTGCCCACGTCGATCACGGTAAAACAACTTTGGTTGATAAAATTATGTATCACTGTCAGTTATTTCGTGACAACGAAAACACAGGTGACTTAATCCTTGATAACAACGACTTAGAGCGCGAAAGAGGTATTACTATTACTTCAAAGAATGTTTCGGTTCAGTATAAAGGTACCAAAATCAACATTATAGACACTCCTGGTCACGCCGATTTTGGTGGAGAGGTTGAGCGTGTATTAAATATGGCGGATGGAGTTTGTCTACTTGTAGATGCTTTTGAAGGACCAATGCCTCAAACTCGTTTTGTTTTGCAAAAAGCAATTGACTTGGGATTAAAACCATGTGTTGTAATTAACAAAGTAGATAAAGAAAACTGTACTCCTGAAGAAGTTCATGAAAAAGTTTTTGACTTAATGTTTGAATTAGGTGCTCAAGAATGGCAATTGGATTTTCCAACTGTTTATGGATCAGCTAAAAACAACTGGATGTCGGATCATTGGGAAAACGTAACAGATAATGTTGAAGCATTGTTGGATATGGTTATTGAAAATGTACCAGCTCCTAAAGTTTCTGAAGGAACTCCACAAATGTTGATTACATCTTTAGATTTCTCTGCATTTACAGGTCGTATTGCTATTGGTCGTCTTGAAAGAGGTGTTCTTAATGAAGGTATGCCAATCTCATTAGTTAAAAGAGATGGTACTATCACTAAATCACGTATCAAAGAACTTCACACTTTTGAAGGACTTGGACGTAAAAAAGTACAACAAGTTATTGCTGGAGATATTTGTGCCATTATTGGTGTTGAAGGATTTGAAATTGGAGATACTATCGCTGATTATGAAAATCCAGAAGCTTTAAAAACTATCGATATTGACGAACCTACTATGAGTATGTTGTTTACAATTAATGACTCTCCTTTCTTTGGTAAAGAGGGTAAATTTGTAACCTCTCGTCATATTAGAGATCGTTTGACAAAAGAATTAGAGAAAAACTTAGCAATGAAATTGGGTGAAACTGATTCTGCTGATAAGTTTATGGTTTTTGGTCGTGGTGTACTTCACTTGTCTGTTCTTATTGAAACAATGAGAAGAGAAGGGTATGAGTTACAAATCGGTCAACCACAAGTTATCATCAAAGAAATTGATGGTAAAAAATGTGAACCAATTGAAGAATTAACAATTGACTTACCAGAATCACTTTCTGGAAGAGCAGTTGAGTTCGTTACAATGCGTAAAGGTGAAATGCTGAGCATGGAAACCAAAGGGGAGCGTATGATTGTAAAATTTAATATTCCATCACGTGGAATTATTGGATTGCGTAATCAATTGCTTACTGCTACTGCTGGTGAGGCTATTATGGCGCACCGTTTCATTGGATATGAGCCTTACAAAGGAGAAATTGCTGGACGTAACAAAGGATCTTTGATTTCTATGGAGAAAGGGAAAGCTATTCCTTATTCTATCGATAAATTACAAGATCGTGGTAAGTTTTTTGTTGAACCAAATGCTGAAATTTACGAAGGTCAAGTAATTGGAGAAAACTCTCGTGGAGATGATATGTGTGTAAACGTAACTAAAGAGAAAAAACAATCTAACGTGCGTTCTTCTGGAAATGACGAAAAAGCAAGAATTATTCCTCCAATTATTTTCTCTCTTGAGGAAGCTTTAGAATACATTCAAAAAGATGAATATGTAGAGGTTACTCCAAAGTCGATTCGTTTGAGAAAAATCTATTTGACAGAAACTGACAGAAAAAGATTTAAAATCTAATTTTCTAAAAGTTCAAAACTATAAATCCCAAATTTCTATCTATAGGAATTTGGGATTTTTTTATGGTGTTTCCCGCATGAAAAATGCGGGTCGGGCTATGCGCTATATCTTTTTAGAGCTAGAAAAAAGCTCCAAAAAGGATGCCGCTGCTATCCCTAACACAATGTACGTTGTATTTGAAATTATAGCTTCTCATTCATTTTGATAGTGATTTTTGAATCAGTAACAAGAGTAAACTTTGCATCTTCATCTTTTGGCGGTCCCATAAAACCTTTGGCATTGTTGGAACAAGCTACGGGTTCTTTGGGCATACCTATAAAGTTTTTGTCTAGTTTTCCGTTATTGTTTTCATCATGGTAAACCATAACGGTATATTCTCCTTTGGGGATTGCTATAAAATTTATTGTGGCTGTGTTTAATTTTATATCTGAAGAGGCTATTTTAAAAGCTGTTTTTAGAAATTTTCCTTTTGAATTGTATAGTTCAGCTGTCAGTTTTCCGGTATTGTTCTTTAAACCTAAAACAGAGACAGAAAGGTTTGAATTTTGGGAAAATCCGAAACTGAAAACAGATAATAAGATTGCGATGAAAGATTTTGACATTGTTGTTGATTTAAGTTGGTGAAAGCATTTTTTTAGTTTGGCAAAAAATATTCTTGTTCAACGTAGGTTGACCTAATAGTTTTATTATTCAAATTTTAATTCCCCAGCCTTCATAATTTTCTTGTAACTGATTTCGGTACCTTCGATTTTTTTTCCGTTAAGTGTGATTTTTTTATAGGAGTTCTCATTGCAAATAATAATCAAAGTTTTATTATCAGCGAGATGAATGGTTGTTTTTTTTACTTGTGGCATTCCAAAGACAAATTCACCCGTGGCAGGATTAACCGGATAAAAACCTAATGTAGTCAATATATACCAAGCGCTCATTTGTCCACAATCGTCATTGCCTGTAATCCCGTTTGCGGTGTTATTGTAGAATTGATTATAGATTTGAGTAATTAATTTTTTTCCTTTTTCGGGTTCGTTCGAGTAGGCATACAAATAGGATATGTGGTTGCTAGGCTCATTTCCATGGGCATATTGACCAATCATACCTTCTTGACCAAGATATCTGTTATCCTCTTCTCCATTAAGAGTAAAAAAAGTATTCAACTGTTTGGTGAATTGTTCTTTTCCGCCTAGCAGATGTATCATACCAGGTATATCGTGTTGGGTAGAAGCCCAGGAATATTGCCAAGCGTTGGCTTCGGTATAATCTCCAGGATTGTTCATGGGAGAGGTCGGCTTTAAAGGATCAAATGGTTTTCTCCAATTACCATTCGTATCTTTTCCTCTCATTAATCCCGTTTCTTTATCGAATATGTTTTTGTAGTAAGACGCTCTTTTGTAATAGGTTTCGGCAACTGTTTTATTGCCTAACTTTTCGGCTAATAATACCACACAGTAATCGTCATAGCCACTTTCTAAGGTTCTGGAAACAGCCTCATTATCTATTTTATCAAAGGGATAATAGCCATATTTATTGTATAAATCCCAGTCGTTATTGGGATGGTTTTTAGTGGTCGTTTCAATCATGGCCTGCAAAGCTTCATTAGCATCAAAGCCTCTGAACCCTTTGTTGTAGGCATCTGTTATTATCGGAATGGCATGATTGCCAATCATACAATTGTTTTCTTGTCCCCAAACGGTCCAAATAGGCAAATAACCTGCTGCTTTATGATGAAGTAACATAGTATTTACAAATCCATTTACCCGTTCTGGGACAAGTATGGTGTATAGTGGGTTTGCAGCGCGATAGGTGTCCCAAAGAGAAAGAGTGGAGTAATATTCTCCGTTGGGTGCTGTAGCAATTTTGTCATCAGCACCTCGATATTTACCGTTTACATCGGCAATATTACTGGGTTGAGTAAATAAATGGTAAAGAGAGGTGTAAAATATTTCTTTTTGTTTTCGAAGGGCTTCAATTTCGATTTTAGACAAATAGATATTCCATTTTACTTTAGCATCGCTAACGATTTTATCAAAATTCCAATGGGGTAATTCTTTTTGAAGATTGTTTTTGGCTCCTTCGACACTTACCGTTGAAAAAGCAATTTTGGCTTTTAGGGTTTTGTTCTTTAAATCAAAATCAAGAACATATCTAGGCGCTTTTTCTTTTGGTTTTTTTGGTAATTCTACTGAATTGAAAAATGGAGTATCAAATGTCAATGTAAAGAAATATTTTCGCTCTACCCAGTTTTTGTTATGACAATAGCCTGAAATAGTTGTGTTGTTTTCAATGCTAACGTTACTGTCCAATACCAGAGAATCGGTTAGAAAACGTAATCCGTGCTGCATGTCAACCAACAATTTTGCTTTGTTTGTGGGATAGATAAATTGATTGAAAGCGACACGCTCTGTTGCAGTTAAGTTTACTTTTATACTGTCATTTAGTGTAACTGAATACAAACCGGGACTGGCTTTCTCTGTTTTTTTATTATATCCCGTTTTAAAATTATCGGTTTTATTTTCTACAAAAGGGAGCAATAAAACGTCTCCTAAATCATTAATGCCCGTTCCGCTCAAATGAGTTTGCGAAAAACCTAGAATTTCAGGATTCTTATATTGATAGCCTGAGGTGTAATCCCAACCTATATCTACATTGTCAGGACTGGGCTGTACCATTCCAAAGGGCAAACAAGCACCAGGAAACGTATGGCCTGTTCCATCAGTCCCTATAAAAGGATTGACAAATTGGGTAAAGTCTTTGACTTCTTCTTTGTTAGAGCAACTCTCCAAGGAAAATAATAGTAAGAATAAAAAGAGTCCTAGTTTTTTCATCTTTTACTTTTTTAATAAAAATAACAATGGAATATCCAAACGTTTCGCCCAAGCTACTTCCGAATGATTTTCTCCAGGGTAGAATTTGGTTTCCCAGTTTTTGTTGGTATATCCTTTGGCCTTCATTACAATATCTACTTTTTCTTGTAAAGGTTTGTACATTGCATCAAGTGTTTGATCTCCATGATCAAAATAAATTTTATGATCTTTTGGGTTCGGAAGATTTGCTTTTAAATAATTGGCAAAGGCTTCTGGAATTGGATTGTTACTGGCAGAAAACGTACCTGGCCAATGGGTTGACAGGCAAGCTGCACCGCCAAAAACTTTTGGGTATTCACAAATCGCGTACATAGAAATTAACCCGCCCATACTGGAACCCGCTATAAATGTGTTCTTTTGATCAGGTTTGGTGGAGAAATTTTTATCGACAAATGGCTTTAATTCGGATACCAAAAATTTTAAATATAAATCCGAATACGGTTTGAATATTTCTTTGGTTCGGCCCGCTTTTTGTAATTGAGCCGTAATGGTATCTTTTTGAATTTGAGTTAGGCTTTCGTAAGGTTTTTGTGGAAAATATTCGGGATGGCGTTTGGAACCATTATTCCAAATTCCAACCACTATGAATTTTTGGGTTTTACCTTCGGCTATTAATTTTCCTGCGATTTCATCAACTTCCCAAGCTTGTTTATTCCAAGTGCTTTCGGCATCATACAATGCTTGACCGTCATTCATGTATAAAACGGCATATTTTTCTTTGTTGGAATATCCGTCAGGTAACCAAATATCGATGTTACGGGCATCAAGCAGTTTGGATTGAAAATTTGTAAAGCGTTTTACTTTTCCAGAAGTGACTTTTACTTCTTGTGCGTTGGATAAAAAAGTAAACATGATTGAAATGAATAGGATTATGTTTTTGTTCATTTTGATAATTTTTAATTTATTTCAAGAATCAAAGCCGTTTTTGGGGCTATTTCTAAAGAGTTGTTGATCGATATTTCTGTATTGGTAATGATTTCTTTGGCTTTGAACACATTAGGGATCATTTGATGGTATTTATTCATATCCAGAGTAACTTTGTCTTTGTTTTTATTCAAAATCACCATAACTTTTTCTTTGTCATTGTATCTAAAATAAACGTAAACATCATTTTTTTCTGGAGCGTAATGGGTGAATTTTCCGTTATGAATGACAGTTGCATTTTTTCTCCAATTTAGTAAATTGCCCAAGTATTTTTGAGCTTCTAGTTCTTTGGGTTCCATTCCTTTTCCAGTAACTACATTTTTGGTGTCACCAGGCCAGCCACCATAAAAATCAGCTCGTCTCTGGCCATCATTACCTGATTTTTCGTTGGTAAACAATAATTCGGTTCCGTAATAAAATTGTGGAATTCCTCTCATTGTGCTGTGTAGTACCATGGCTATTTTCCAGTTATCAAAGTCTTTGTTCAACCTAGAATAAATACGATCCATATCGTGATTGTCTGGGAAAATTAATAAATTATTTGGATTTGGATATAGGTAATCTTGCCCCATTCCTTTATAGGATTCTTTCCAAGTAGATTCCCAATCATTTTTTGTAGTGAGGGATTTTACTAAGTTGTCTGTTAATGCAAAATCCATCAAAGTTGGTAAATAGCATTTATACCCATCAGTATTGATTTTGTCTTTTTGCCAATAGGCTGAAAGTTCTGTGACAGTGGTCATTTCTTCGCCAACGATATTGAAATTGGGATATTCATCCAAAATAGTTTTGGTCCATTTGGCTAAGAAATCTTTGTCTGCATAAGAGAAGGTGTCTTCTCTAAAACCGGATAGACCTGCATATTCTACCCACCAAATAGTATTTTGAATCAAGAAACTCGCCATTAAAGGGTTTCTCTGATTGAGATCTGGCATGGAAGTATCAAACCAGCCATCCGTATAATCAATTTTATCTTGTTCGGTTGCGTAAGGGTCTAACAAAGTTGATTTGATATGATTGGTACTTGTTTTGGTTTCCTGAAAATTAAGCCAGTCCTTGGTTGGTAAGTCTTTGACAAAATAATATTCAGAGCCACAGTGATTGAGAACCACATCCCAAATTACACCAATGTTTCTTTTCTTGGCTTCTTCAACCAATTTTTTGAATTGTTCATTGGTGCCATAACGGCTGTCTATTTTGTAAAAATCGGTAGCGGCATATCCGTGATAGGAATATTTTGACATATTGTTTTCTGCAAGCGGTGTGTTCCAAATTTGGGTATAGCCCAACGATTTTATGTAATCTAAATTGTTGATGATTCCTTGAATATCACCTCCATGTCTACCGCTTTCATCCGAGCGATTGGCTTTTTCTAAGCTTTCGAGAGTATTGTCATTTTTGGGATCTCCATTGGCAAAACGGTCGGGCATGATTAAGAGTATGGCATCTTTTGGAGAGAAACTAGCTCGGTTCGCACTATTGTTTTCTCTCGCCACTAATGGAAAATCTTTAATAACAATGGTTTTGTTGTTTTTTTTGAAACTTATTTTGGCAGTCCCAACAGCAGTTTCAGGGCTAATATTTATTGTTACAAATAAATAATTGGGGTTTACTGTCTTTTCAGTTTTTACAATTTTTACTCCTTGGTATTTTATTTCAGGTTCTAAATTCTGTATATCGGTTCCGTAAACCAAAAGTGTTATTTGGTTTAGTTTCATTCCGACCCACCAATTGGAGGGCTCTATTCGGTTGATTTGTGCATTTAAGCTATTGGAAATAACCAATAATAAGAGTGCTGTTTTTTTCATTTATATTGAATTTAGTCGTACGTAATTGGATTTAATTTTAGGATTGATTGTGATTTAAAAATTTGTTTTTAAAAAGAAACTTGTCTTAATACAGTTTGTCCAAAAGGAACCAAAACTATATTCTCTAATTGATTTGTGGTGGTATTTTTTAAGGTTACAGTTATTTTGTCATTTTCAAATTTTGCATTATTGTTTTCAATGTATTTGTATTTTGTGTTTTCTTTTGGGCTATAGGTTACGTCATAGAAATCACCGTTGTATGTTTTTCCTTTGTGTTCGGAAGCGGCAATCGATTTTGCAAAAACTTGAGCACCATAAGTGAAATATTTTTCATGGCTGGCATCTTCTTTTATAATGATTAACGCTTTGAATTCAATTTCAACTTGATCTTCTTTGCTGAATTTTCGATCCAAAACGATAAACCCATTTTCCTCAGTAAATTTCTCCATAGTTTCTATTTGTGTTGCCCAACTGGGTTTTCTAATTTTCATTTTAAAGTTACCATTTTTTGGATTGTAAATTTTAAATGTAAACTTATTTTTAAAAGGATATTCAGTGATTTCTTCAATTCGAATTGGCTTGTTGTCGATTGTTGTTTCAACTTTGTTTGGCGAAAGTATTGTAGCTACCAATGTATTATTTCCTTCTTTCATCCATGATTTTTCTAAAAAATACGGTGTAATTCTTCCCGCATTTGGATTGCAGCAAACGGCAACATCTTGGTGAGCTGGTGAATATTTATAGCGAGTTTGTTTGCGGTCGGGTTCTATTTCTCCATTTTTGGTTCCCAACATTTCAAATGAGTTATCCGTTTTGAGGTAAGCAATACAAGAGTGTTTGGGGTCGCGGCTTCCTTGAGCTGCGTTGTAAAAGATCGTTTCGATTGCATCGGCGGTTTTTGCTTGACCGCTTTTTTGTAATAAAACGGTATAACTATCAAGTAATTCGTGTAAAGAACAATATTCATAGCCGGTATGTGTCGCATTTGCATTTCTTTCTGCAATCCATTCATCGCCAATTGGGCCACCAGTTAAGGTTGTTGCATTTTCAATTCTTTGCGTATAAATTGACAAGGCATTTTTCAATTCTGAATTTTTGGTTGCGTATGTGGCTACTATCAGAGGGCGCAGATGCTCAAATGTATGTACGCCATGCGATTGTAATTTATAATTTGGATTTAGAATATTGGCTAATTGGACATCTTTTTCGGATTGATACGTTTTGGAGAAATCTAAATACAGAAACAAAGAATAATCCACGTATTTTTTGTCTCCAGTAATCTGATACATTTTGTCTAATACATCTGTAAATGTTAGCCCATGCGAAACACCGCCGTTGAATTTTTCACCTGATGAAAAGGGACTCGAGGTATTTATCGGATAGTTTTGCATCACATTTTCAACAGCTTTAACTAATGCATTCCAAACTTTTTCGTCTTCAGAATATTCGTAATAGGCGAGCAGTCCACGGTACAATGTAGTTTTTGACCATAGTTCTCCGTTTTCGGAATTGAATTTATAACGCAATTCAGGATCGTAAATACCCAAATAGCCATCGGAATCTTGAGTAGCCAATGTACGGTAAATATAATTTTTTACTTTTTCTATACCCACTTTATCATTAAGCAGTATTACATTACGGATGTAACCATCCCACCAATTGGATTGGGTTTCACTGTTCCACCACATATATTGCTCACTTCCATCGGCATCGCCTTCTTTTAGATTACCTAAATCTTTTGATTTACTGTGTTTTTGTAGTCTTCCTGAACCATAAATGGGATCATTTATTAAGTCCGGAACCAATTGGTCCAAATTACCCACAAATCCATTTACGTCTTTCTGCATTTGGTCTTTTATCCAGCCAGTTGGTTTTATGCTTCCAAAAGGCATTACCTGATATTTTTCTATTTCTTTTTCTTGAGCATTCATAAAACTCAGGCTAAGTAAATTGATGATTAATAATAGATGTCTCATTTTTGAATGATTTTAACCAAAATTAATTTTTTTGAATTGCTTTTAATAAGTTGAAATTATTAAATTATAGTACTATATTCAATGGTATTGATTATTTTTATTGCTTTATTGTAAATATAGTATATGAAACCAGTTTTAGAAGATATTAATTACCATCAGGGATCAGCTAGTTTTCATGTCTATCGATTTCAAATTCCTTTTTTTGAGTTTAAATGGCATTATCACCCAGAATTTGAATTGACCTATATTATAAAAGGAAATGGGTATCGATTGATTGGAAATAGTCATGAGACTTTTGGAGATGGAGATTTGGTTTTGTCAGGTTCCTATTTGCCACATACTTGGGTTGGAAAATCGAGTGATAATAAGGATTTTGATGCGCTTGTGATACAGTTTTCCAAGGTTTTTATCTCCCATTTTTTAGCGTTTGAAGAGAGTAATGCATTAAAAAAGTTGCTGGAACAATCTAAAAAAGGCTTGTTTTTTCCTGCTGAAAATTTGGTATTGAAAGCTGATTTAATAAAATTAGTACATTCAAAAGGTTTTAATCGAATTGTTGATTTTATGAATATTCTGAATCAATTAACAGTATGTGAGCAAAAAGTTTTATGTTCGAATCATTTGCAAACGGTTCAAACTGCTGAAAGTGAAAACAGAATCAATAAAGTTTGTGTTTTTTTGGAAAATAATTTTGCCGAACCGATATCATTGAAACAAGTTGCAGATTTGATTCATTTGACGGAAAGTAATTTTTGTAATTTTTTTAAAAAAGCTACAGGCAAAACTTTTTCTGATTATTTGAATGCTATTCGGATAAATACAAGCTGTCAATTATTATTACAAACCGATAATCCTATAAATACAATTGCTTTTGAATGCGGATTTGAAACCTTAAGTTATTTCAATCGGGTTTTTTTGAAGAAAAAAGGGATGACACCAAAGGCATTTAGGAAAATGATCTTTGAATAAAACTTTTTTGTTGGTAAAGTTGATATTGCATGAGGGATAGCAGTAAGTTACCGAAGTAACACGGATAGCCCGACCGCGTTGCGTAAAGTGGCTGGATGAGCGGTATCCATATTTAGCCACTTTGCGTAATGGGGTCATGCCCAAATTATTATTTTACCTTTTTAATGAAAAATGACCTTTGGCTTCTCGGCCGTCTTCTAGTTTTATAGTGTACCAATAATCATCTGAAGGCATAGGATTACCAATAAAAGTCCCGTCCCAGCCGTCACTTGAGGCAAGAACTTGTTTGATTAGTTTGCCATAGCGATCATAAATTAATATTTGTGCTTTTGAATTTAACGTTTCATTTGCTCCTTTTATGTTCCAATAATCATTGTGACCATCGTTGTTTGGTGTGAAAAATCTTGGTATTCCTAGAACAGCAATGGTTTTTGTCAAGGTGCCACAACCGTTTTTATCATGTATGTAAATTTCGTGAATCCCCGGTGAGATGTTGTTGAAGAAATTGGATTCCTGAAAAGGACCGTTGGGCAAATCAATACTGTATTCATAATTTCCCTGACCAGAGACGCTGATCGTAACGGTATTGGCCTCGGATAAATCGGAGATGGAAACCGAATCGAGATGAGCAATATCCGATGCCGTTACGGATATTGTTCTGGTTCTGTCACAGCTTTTTGGAGTAGATACAATTACGGTGTATATTCCTTCTTCATTAACATCCAGAATTTCTTTTGTTTCTCCCGGAATGATCTTACCATCTTTTGTCCAAGTATAATTATAATTACTAGCAGGAGTATTGCCTATAAGTCCAGCATCGAGTTTGACAAAAAAGCTAGGTAAATTAGAACAGACTAATTCGTCATCATTTTTACTGTCGTTAATATCAATATTCGGTTTTGGATTTACTGTTAGAGTGATGTAAGCTCCCAATCCGAAGCAGGCATTATCAAGATTACTCTCCACTCGTACCCAAATATCCTGTTGGTTGGGAGTGGTGTTTCTATAATTGGCAGGGTTTGAAATTGCATTGATTTCAGCTAAAGCATCGGCTTCGTTGGCATAGTATTTTATAATGTAGTTTGTTGTAGGAGCTGGGAGTAGCGTTTGAATATCAGTAGTAACACTGCTAAAATCGAAAGTAGCAATGCCATCTTTATCATCATTAATGGCGTCGATATAATCATCACAAATCGTATCAAAATTTCTTTTGAAACTAGGATTGATTTGTGTGGTGGAAACGATAAGATTGATTTGACTCACACTAAAACAACCGTTTGCATTTTCTGCTCTTGTCCAAATACTTGTATTGGGAGTTGTAAAAGCAATAGGATTTGGAATAAGTGTAGCTGTATCTTTATTATTTGCTCCAGCCAATGTAGTGTAATATGTAAAAGTCTCATTTGTAGAATTTGCCGAAATAAAACTGTTTTTCTCGGTTACATTAAAGATAGAAATTCCATCAGTGTCATCATCACATTGTATAATTGAAATCGGGGAAGATAAAATAGGCAAAGCAAGAATGGTCAATGTAGCGGGTACCGAAGTCAATCCACATGCATTGTTTGTTTTATTCAGAAGTGCACGATACTGATAGCTATTCATTGTAGCTATTGTGTTAATTAGCAAAGTTGCGGATGTGGCACCTGAGTAAATTGAATTGTTTGTTACCGTATTCCAATTGTTTCCACCATCTGTTGATAATTGCCATTGAAAGCCATCTGCATTGGATTCTATGCTGATATTTGCTTTTTGCAATTCACAAGTAGAAAGATTTTGGGGTTGTTTGCTGATAAGTATTGGATTGAAAATTATATAGTTGCCGTTTGGAAAGGTATAACCATCCGTTTTGGAGGTTACAAGACCGTTTGCATTAACAACAACTGGAATGATTCCCAACTGACCGTCAAAATTGGGGTCGGTAAATCCTGCTTCATTAACATCATTACAAGCATCATTATCACTGTCTAATTCGGTGTGGTTTTTTATTCCATCGGCATCAGTATCTGCAACAATGTAGTTTAAAATTCTACTCTCTGGAGTTGTTTCTATTGCATCTGCTAAACCGTTGTTACCATAAATAGTTGTGTCTAAAACTCCGTTTTTATTAGCGTCTAAGGCATTACTTCCAGATTCTACTAGATCGTAAATACCATCATTGTCACTGTCAAGATCGAGATAATCGGGTACTCCATCTAAATCCGAATCATTTGGATTTGTTGCTGGTTCAAAAATGGTATCAAGTCCGTCAAGATTGGTATCAGTATTGGATAATGCTTTTGGATTTTTTTGACTTTCTATACCATCTGGAACTCCGTCATTGTCACTGTCTAAATCCAATTGATCCGGAATAGTATCTCCATCTGTATCTTTTGGTATACAAGTAGCTATAAGTTTAAAAGTTCCTTTATTTCCTGCTGTGTCTAGAAGGTTTTTGTGTGTAATTTTGAATGTTTTGGTTTGGAAAGATTGAAATTTGAAAGTCCCTGTGCCAGCAATTAAAGGAGTATTTCCATTTAAACGGAATCGAATTTCGAATGAAGAAAATTGAGTAACACCACTTTCATAAACGCCATCATAATTGGTGTCAACCAATAGTTGATTGGTAGGGTTTAAAACGGTTACCGTTTTGTCTATATCAGTATTGACGATGTATTCTGAATCAGTATTTAATAAATCTGTTGTCAATGCATTTGTTGGATATTCTAAGCTAAGATTTAAGGGTTTGGCAAAATTCAAATTATAAGCTACCGAAGATCCTTTTCCAGTTAAAACTTCAGTTACAAAACTTCCGTCAATATTTCCTGTAAAAGGGGTGAGAGCTGATGGAGAAGTACTGGATGTAACTCCGGTGAAAGTATTAGAATAAGTTCCATTGGCTACAACACCCGAATTTGAATTACTGGTATTTAAGTCCTGATTGCCAAAAGATTCAGTGCAATTTAGAATGCCGTCATTGTCGTAATCGATATCAATATTGTCATTGGCTAAATCATTATCATAATTTGAAGGGCATTCGCTTACCGGAATTTTATCCGAGAAAATATCACTTACACAACCCGATATGCTTCCTTTTACTTGATAAAAACCAGGAAGGGTTGGGGTATAGGAGTTCGTTGTTGCAAAAGGAATTATTACATCATCTTTGTACCATTGAAAAGTATCATACGATGATAATGTATTAATCTTTAAGACTACGTTTGGAATACAAGAGGAATTACCTATAGTTATTTTGTCTGAAACTATTTCGGGTTTCAAATCAAAACCAGAATAATAGCCTCCATAAGTGGCCGCACCATTGGTTCCGAAATAGGACACATACACTTGTTTGGTCGATTTTACGGCTATATTTCCAGACAATCCATTAACAGTATATCGAACAAAATCGGGGTTTCCTGTAATATCAGTTGGAGAAGAGCTAATAGGATTATTGTTTAACAAAACGGTGGCTCCAGCTTCGGTCACTATATTTAAAATTCCGTTAAAATTATTATTACCAATAAACTCTATCAATGGAATATTATCAACAGTATTGGGTGTTGAGCAATTTATAGGCGGTACAAAAAACATATTTTGGTTGGCTGGAGAATTGGATCCTGCAATGCATTGGTAGGCAAATATTTTTTCATTTGCCGTTACATAAAGATTTCCATTAATGAATTGGCTTCCATCAATAGCTACATATTCGCCTTGATTGAGCGTTTTAAAAGGTGTTCCATTACTTCCATTAAGGAAGATTTGGGTGTTGTCTACATGAGCAACCAAAATAACTTTTTCCAATTCATCGGTTCCAATTCCCTTAACAAAAACATATTCTTTTCCTGTTTTTTCAAGAGCAACAATTTGGTCAAAACCGACATCTCTTCCTATAGGAATCATTGAACCTCCATTTGGATTTATTCCCAACTCTGAACTGTTGCTTCCGCCAAATGACCCCGAATTGACAACAACAGGTCGGTCTGAAGTGACCAATGCTCCAATTATTTTGGAACTATTTGAAAAAGGACTACCATCATTATAGTTTTGTAATGCCAGTATATAACTTTCGTTTTTATCTAATGTAATGTTTATTGGACCAGAAACAATTGTACCATCCAAAAGTCTGGTGCCGTTTTGAAGGTTTGAAAGTGTAATTTTAGTTCCGTTTTCGGTAGAAAGTATGGTAGCAAAATTCAATAAAGTTGTATCGAAAAGTGGATTTAACATAGCTCCTAGCCTAAAAGTAGTTCCCAATGCACTATTTCCTTTAGAAACTAATCCTCCAGCGTGATTATAACCTCCATTATTATTTAAACCAGCATTGACTCTAGCACTTACATAGATTAAATCTTCTGCTTCAATAATGTATCCTTTGTTGGTTACAATTCCGGTATTTGTTGTAAAAAGTTGGGTGTTATTTCCAGCTCCAATATCAAAACGGTAGGGAGTGTTTTTATTTACACTTCCACTGATGACACTACCTCCATTGGCAATTATCTTAAAATTTACATTTACAATACTTGGAGTAGAAATATACAAATATTGGTCTTCAACCAATCCAGGAGCCGAAATTAATGGTGGTATATAATGTGTTTTACTAAATTGAGCAAAACCGTTTATGGTAAATAGTAAAATAAATACGAAGCGTAAAGATGTTTTCATAGGTTTGGTTAATAGCTATTGTATGAATTAGATAGCAAAACCAAAAATAAGTTTAATTTAACAATTTAGTGTGTTTTTTTTAAATTATTAAATCTGCTTTATTTAGATAAAGATATTTTTTCTTTTTGTATAATTATGGAGCAATTTCAATTTCAAATTAAAATAAGAAGGCTTTAGTCTAATAAATGAATGTATTTTTTAGACACAGTGTAAACAGATGTTTTTTCAAAATCACAGGTAAAATCATTTTAATCCTTTAAATCTCTGGCAAAATAATTTAAAATCATTATGACTATCCCCAGAGTATACCGAGTATTTTTTTTTCACCAAAGATTTCAAAGATTTCCACTGATTGAATTCGTAGTAATTAAAAAAATCTGTGTGAATCTTTTTAATCTGTGGCCAACTTTATTTATTTGGTATTAGTTACGGACTGTCATCATAATCAATATGTTTTTTAGAACATAGCCAAAATGTATTATCTTTTCAATGAAAAATGACCTTTTATAGTTTTTCCATCTTCAAATGAAATCACAAACCAATAATCATCTGACGGTAAATCTTTTTCAGTATAAGTGCCATTCCATCCCGAGTTTGATGCGTTAAGTTGTTTTAGTAATTTGCCATATCGATCAAAAATACTTATGGATGATTTGGGAAGTATTTCTAAGTTTTTGATTTTCCATGTATCATTAATTCCATCATTATTTGGGGTAAAAAAACGCGAATAATCCAATACATACACTTTGTAAGGGGTTGAAATACCACAACCGTTTTTGTCCCTAGCAGTTGCCCAATAAATTCCTGGATTTAAACCAGTAAAAACTGGATTGTCTTGATAAAAAGTGCCATCTAATGAAAATTCGTAATCTCCATTGCCAGTATAAAAAATGGTAAGCGAGTTGTTTGCACCAGAGAAATCAGCGACAGTAACATTGGTTATTGTAGCAATTCCTGAAGGATTTACAATGAATTTTTTTGTTTTTTGACACCCTTTTGAATTAGTTACAGTAGTCAAATATTCGCCGGAAATCGAAACGTTTAAGGTATTTGTTGTAGCTCCATTGCTCCATAAATAACTCGAAAATCCTGTATCCACTTTTAGATCTGCATTTGCTCCATCACACAAAGAAACTATTTCGTCTTGAAAATTTATAGGATCAAAAGTATTAATAATTAAAGTTTCGGGTATAATTTTGAAGCAGTCGGGACCATTTACAATTCGGGCATAAATAATTTGCTGCTTTGGAGTGGTATTGGTAAAATTATTCGGCAATTTGTTTTTTTGTACAATGGCATCTGTTTGATTTAGATAATATTCAACTGTCATTCCATTCGGTAGTCCGCTAATAACTTGAGGTGTTACTTGTGAATTTAAATCAAATTGTGTAATTCCATCTTGGAATGTATCAGTATCACAACTTTCTATTGGGTTTTGTATTGCAACAGTGTTATTGGCTGTTTTTAGATCCAATTTTGCGAAGCCTGTACACCCAAAAGCATTGACTGCTCTTGCGTAAAGCGTTTCATTTTGAACTGAATTAGTATAGTTTGTTGGGATTAAAATTGGATTTGTTTCATTTTGAGCATCGGGAAGGGTTTTAAAATAGGTGAATTTTACTATTTTGAGGTCGTTATTTTTGATAATGGCATCCATTTTGGTTAAATCGTAAACAGTAATCCCATCTGAATTATCATCGCATTGAAAAAGAGTTGCGTCTATTAATACAATTTGGGGAGCATATTCGATTTTTATTTCATCTTCTGCAAAACAGGAGGGAGAGAAATTAACTCTAACTTTGTATGTTCCGCCATCTACAACTGTAAGTGTTGGATTTGTTTCTCCAATAATTGCGGTTGTTGAACCATCTTTAAACCATTCATACGTATAATTTGCAGGGAGTTTTGTGTCAATAGTAAAGGAGTCTCCAAAACAAATAGGGTTACTTGTAGTAGTTGATCGATCCAAACCAAGGTCAATACTTGCCGAAAAACTCCCCTTTTCCAAAAATATAGCTGAATCATAGAGATTATTATCATCATCGGCAATAACTAATTTTATGTGATATGTTTTGCCGATTATTACATCAGTACTTGCATTTAGTTTTACAATTTGCCCGCTATAATTTACAGGACTAGAAGCGGAATTATATCCATTGAAATAGGATTCATTTATGGCAGGGCAACCTTTACGTAAAGTGTTTTGACTATCAATATAATCATTTATTAAAGGATGTACATTTTTTGAAGATACTGGTGTGGTTGTTCCAGGCAAAACTGCAATGTTTTTGTAATTTGCGGAGCTTCCTTTTTCTTTAATTAAAAAAGCAAAACCATCCGAATATTCGCAAGGAAAATAAGTTTGGTATTCGTTGGAAGCAAAAAGGTAATTAAAATTTATAGACGTAGTTAAAGGAACAAAGTCAAATTCTAGTACGGTAGCATTGATACTGTTAATTCCCAGGGCCTGATCCAAATCGGAATCTCCTTTCCAAGAATCGTTACCTCCACCTTTGTCACTAACAAAAGGGCCTATTGCATTTCTACTTGTTGATGTACACAATAAAACGCCTTCGGTAAAAGGAAAATTACTGCCATTTGCATTAAAATAGCCATAGCTATTTTCACCAGAAGTAAAAGTATCTCCTGTTGCAATACTATTTGAGATACTAGCACAACTACTTTTTACCAAAACATTCTCAACAAGGTCTTGTGCAGATCGATAATCTTCTACGGTTATAACTTGAGCATTTAAGATACTCAAGTTAAAAGTAAGAATAATCAGTATTAATAAATTAGAAGGCTTCATAGCAACAAATATACTATAAATCTCTGTTTTTTAATATGCGATAGGATAAGAATAAGAAAACCACTGTCCAACATAACACAATTACAACAGCAGAAAAAGGGACACTATAATCTTTAAGGTTTTCGACTCCCATTTGAGTGCCAATAGATTTAATAACAGATAATCTTGAGATCGGTTCAACTATTAAATTGGACATTGCATTCAATGGGAAAAATTGTGTAATGTATCCGGCAGTCTTGCCTTCTGGAAAAATTTGAAAGTTCAAAATTCCATTTGCAATAGCTTCAATAATATTCCATACTAATAGAAAACCCAATGCAAATGCAGATCGTTTTACCAATATGCCTAAGAACAAACAGAAAGAGAAAAATCCAACGAGTTTTACAAAAAAGGCAAAAATATATTCCAAATCGGTAAATACAATACCAATTTCTGTATAAGATGAAAAACTATATCCTAGAATTAATGTCATTATAAAAACAAATACTGTAGAACAAATGGCAAACAATAGAATGGTAACAAACTTAGAAAGGATAAATTCTTTTTTGCTCAATCCGTCAATTAAGTTTTGTTTTAATGTTCCGTAACTGTATTCATTGGCCATCATGGATACAATAACTATTGCCAAAAAGAGTTTTAAAACAGCAGCAGCATAAGTGTTAAAATGCCAAATATATGGAAAATTGAATATTCCCATCTCGGCAACTTGAAAATGGATGTTGCCAATATCAAATTTGATAGAAGCTATCAAGGCAATAAAGGATAATAAAATAAAATAGGTCAAAGTTAATACACGACTGGCTTTGTTTAACCATATTTTTTGTATTTCTATAGAGAGTAATCGTTTCATTTTTAAATTTTAGAGTTTAAATTTCAGATTTTAGATTTAACATTGCAATTGTCATTGAGTTTTGAATTGGTTCCCCCATTTTGGAGTTAGGGAGCAGTTAATTCCAAAAATTGCTCTTCCAAGCTGTTTTTACGCTTTACCAAGTGACTCAAGCAGATATTTTTTGAAAACAAAAACTGGTTTAAATCTTTTGAATCCAATTTGGATTTTAAATAAACAATGACTTTCCCTTCGGTTAATGTGGTTTTTTCGACTGCAGGATGCGTATTTAGTACTTGAATTAAATTATCAATATCATCAGCTTGCAATTCAAAAAAACCTTCATTTGCCGATATTCCATCTACTAAACCCGAATAAAGAATTTCTCCTTTTCGTAAAACTAAAACATGCGAACATACCTTTTCTACTTCATCAAGCAAATGAGAGGCTAATAAAATAGTAGTTCCTTTTGCTGCTATTTGTTTTATAATATCTCGTATTTGGTGAATACCTTGAGGGTCCAAACCATTTGTAGGTTCATCAAGAATCAAAATTTCAGGGTCGTTTAATAGAGCAGAAGCTATGGCCAATCGTTGTTTCATCCCAAGAGAAAAAGTGCTGAATTTGCTGTCTTTTCTGTCGTTTAAACCTACGAGTTCTAGTTTTTCTGGTATTTTGGAATAGTTGATGTTTTTTATTTTACAAACCAATTTCAGGTTTTCCTGAGCGGTCATGTAAGGATAAAAGTTAGGTCTTTCTATAATAGCACCTACTTTTTTTAAAGCTTCATGAGTTTGCAGATTACCGCCAAACCAACTGTATTCTCCAGCTGTTTTGTTAACTACGTTGAGTACAATGCCTAGCGTAGTTGATTTTCCGCTACCATTTGGTCCAAGAATACCATAAACATTGCCTTTTTTTATTTCAAATGAAACATTTTTTAAAGCTTGAAGACTGCCATAACGTTTGTTTAGGTTATGTATAGAAAGAATTGTTTCCAAATTGGTTGATTTTTAATTTTTAGTATGACGAATAAAATAGCTATTTGTTACTGTAAATTAAAAATAGATTGGTGTTATCTGAATTTGGGTGTCATTTATTTATCGCTTAAATATATTTTAAAAGTGGAGCCAACACCTTCCTTACTCTCTACTTCAATTTTACCTCCCATTGCTTCAATTTGATTTTTGGTAATAAAAAGCCCAATTCCTAAAGCATCTGTATTACCATGAAAAGTTTTATACATACCAAAAATTTTATTTCCGTTTTTTTCTAAATTTACACCTAATCCATTGTCTTGAAATGAAATAACAATGTAGGGTTCTTCTATTTCGCAGCTAATTTTTAAATAAGATTTTTGGTTTTTGGATTTATATTTGATTGCATTGGAAAGCAAATTCAACAAGATGCTATCCAGATAAGCAGGAATGACCCTAACACTTAGCTTTTCTGGTATGTTGTTAATAATATTGATTTGACTCTTTTTAATGGTCAAATTCAATGCATTATTTGTTTTGTCAATTTCTTCTTTTAAAAAGACTTTTGTTTTTTTAATATTCGAATTTTGTTGAATAGAGACAATCTCGTTTAAGTAATGTATTGTTTCTTCTAATTTTTCTGTTGCCCCTTTAAACATTTCTAAATATTTTTGTTTTTCCTTGGGGTCTTCTTCTTTTTCAATTACATCAATAAGCATTGTTAAATTACTGGAATTAGAACGAATGTTGTGGGATACAATATGCGAAAAATTAAGAAGCCTATTGTTTTGATCAATAGTCAAATTAAGAAGTCGATTGAGTTCGATTTCTTTCTCTTTTCTTTGTGTTATATCTCTTCCTACACCAACAAAATTCCGTATTTTATTTTCATTATCAAATATAGGGGTGATATTCAATTCAAACCAATACTCTTCTTTTTTTTGGTTGTAATTTAATATAGTTGTGTAGAAACATTTTTTAGCGAGAATGGCTTCTTTGATGCTATTTGTAGTTTTAATATCTGTATTCTTTCCTTTAGACAAATAACCAGGTTTGTGTCCAATTACTTGGTCTATAGTAAGTCCTGTTAAGTTAAGATATGCTTTATTTGCCCAAAGAGCAATTCCTTCTGCATCAGCTATTACTACGGTGTCTGTAGTCTCAGATGCAGAAAGCAATAACATTTGCATTCTTTCTTCAATATTTTTTTTTTCGCTAATGTCTTTAAAAAAGGAAACTAAATAGATTTTATTTTCTATTTGAAATTTCTTTCCTGAGGCCATTTCAACAGGGATTAAATTTCCATTTTTGGTTTTTAAAAATGTATCTTGAACTATATATACACCTTCATCAGTATGTTGATGCAGAAATGATCTAATTTCCTTCCAGTTTTTTTGAGGGAAAAGTAATGATTTATGATTTCCAATTAATTCCGAAACACTATATCCTGTTAGTTCGGTTAATCTAGAATTACAATCCGTAATGATTCCGTTTGAATAATCTATTATTAAAATTGCATCATTTGAACTGGAAAATACGGTATATAATTTGTTTATATTAAGGTGAAGTTCATTAATTAAACTTTGTTCTTTTGTAATATCTTGAAAAGTGCCTCTTATTTTAATGATTTCCTCATTCTTGTAAACAATTTGACCACTTATTTCTACAAAGCGATTGTTTTTTTTTGCAGTGTTAATCTCAAATGTTTCTTTAAAAGGGATTCCTTTTTGGATTGCATTTTCAAGAAGCTTTTTAATTTTTTTTCTGATAGGTCCTTCATGATAGAATTGAATTCCATTTTCTATAGTAGGTACAAAATCGTGGTCTACCTCATGAATTGATTTAGTAACATCATCCCAATAAACTTCTTTGGTTAATATATTAATTTCCCAAAGACCAATTTTAGCATATTTTGCAGCTTCAATATAATGCAATAACTTGATTTTCATAAATTACAAGTATCTTATTTTTTAATATTTAGATGATTGTTTACACTCAAATATAATGTATATTTTTGAAAATTCAATTTTTTAGGGTTTAATATTTATGGATTTTCAATTGGCTCCATTCTGAAAAGTTAATAAAATTGAAGATATTTATAAGTAATTAAATAAAAAATCCACAAATATAATTCAGCTTCAATATTATTTATTGTAATATTCTTGAGGTTATTTAATGTAAATTTGTATTAAAATATACCAAAAATGAGTGAGCAACCTCTAATGTTTTTTAAAAAACCTTGTTATCCAATCAATAGTTCGTTGATGAATTATTTGGAACGATTTGATCTCGTTTCAAAAGAGCCTATTATGTATGACGATCTTTTGCGATTTTCTGGTGCAATAAGTGTTTTTGACAAAAATGATCAAGATACCTTGTGGATAAGGGTTTATTATAATGAATATGAAAGAGATGAAATTGATTTGAATCTAAAAAAAGTGTATTCATTATTGTATTCTGATGGGAATACAGACATTCTTAAATTTTTGAATGTTGACGCCATCGATTATTGTACTTTTGGAAATTCGAAGCCTTTTCGAATCAAAGTGCGAAATATTCTAAATGACAATTACACTTATTTTTATATTAAAAAAGCTGATGCCTCTAGAGTTTATGGTTTGGAATTAGAGCATTTATTATCCCCATACAAAATCAATTTTTTAGTATTTAAAGACACATTGATTGAAGAGCATATTACAGGAATTCCAGGAGATGTATTTATGCATTCTTTGTTGAGTAAATGTACTGAAATTGAAAAAGCTCAAATTGCCAAAGAGTTTGTAAAGTTTAATGAACGTTGCATGATCCGTCTATTAGGAGATATGCGTTCCTATAATTATGTTGTTATTCCTATTCACGATTTTGATCAAGTGGTCTACAAAATTAGAGCAATAGATTTTGATCAACAATGTTATGAAGGGAATTTTAAAGTGTATCGACCTCAGTTTTTTAAAGAAAATTATCCGATGGTAAAAATTGTAAAGGAAAAGTTACAAGATAAATCTATTGAGCAATACAAAAATGAAGAGCGTTCCTCATTGGCTAAACGAATAAATTCTGCTGAAAATAGAATAAAGATATTAATGAAGATTATGGGAAATGACGAAATATCAACAGAAGAAAATTTAAACCAACTTAAAATGGAATTGTATCGCTATACAAACGATATCAATTTTAAAGCTGCAAAATCAATGGGCAATGTCTTAAGTTCTGCGTTTGAATTTGTAACTAGAAATTTTAATAGTACTAATGTATTCAGACCAGGATTTTAAAAGTAATTGTCTAATTAAATTGTGGAGAGTTGCTTTCTTGTATAATGATTCAATAAAGTTTCATTTATTTCTTTTAGTTCTGGCGTAAGAAATGTTTTTCTATCCTGCAAATCATTTGTTAATTCAATTTGGCAACAAGTGCATTTGTATTCTTTAAAATGCCCCGTTACATTTCTGACAGTCACTATTTTGTGACCAAAAATGGAGCAAGCAGTCTTTTTATCTACAAATTTTGACATAAAATCTAAAAAGCTCATAGTGTGGTATTTAAAATTTTGACAAACATATGTTATAATATTATTTTTCGCAAATAAAACCGATGAAATACACATATTTATACAAAAAAGAAATAAAATACCTACTTTTCGTGAATTATTTAAAAAAAAACCCAACTACCTAAGCAGTTGGGGATTGTAAATATTTTTTTTAATAATTAATTCTAGGTCACTTTGAAATGAACACTCAAAAAATGAACACTGAATATTAATTTTTCTCTTCTTTATTGAAGTAAACCAAATAATAATACATTTGTTTTTCTTCATCCCAACCTTTTTCTACAAATTTTTCTGCACTTTCAGGATTGATGAAATCCATTTTTATTTGGATATGAGTGTCCAAATTAATTACGTTTTTAATAGATTTTCTTGCATCACTCACAGCAGCATTGGCAATTGGGAAAGAGGTTACATCTTCAATACTGTATTTCTCACCTTTATCAACTTTGTAGTTTTTAAATTCCGGAATTAAATCGGGATTATCCAATACTTCATTCAAGAAATTAGTTTCTTCAAACTGATCGTTTTTAGCAAAATAATTAACTGAACGGTTCATAAACATTACCTCTTCTTTTTTGTCTTCGGCAGGGAAAACAACATCTTTGGCAAAGTTTTGACAGAATTTCAAGTATTTTTTGGTAATGAAATTTTCATCTTCAAAAGCATCTACTGATAAAAAATGCTCCAACCAATATCTCGCGTCGTAACGATTACTATCTACAGACAAGATTTTGTATCCTTCTTCTTTTTTATAATTAAAGATCAAACAACCTTTGTCTAGTTTGTTTAAACTTACTCCGTGCTGCAAAATCATTTCCAATTGTGTTCCTTTTTCTTCAAACTGTAAAAAGTCTGCTTGGATTTCGCTTTTAAAAATTCCAATAGCATCAACAATATTATTATCAATACTTACATTGGTCAAATAAGTTACATATACCTCGCCATTTTTTATGTGGGGATGATTCGATTGCTCAAATAAATGTTTCGTAATCTTTTTTGAAGCTTCGTGTAAACAAGCTGGATTTGCAAAAATTTCGGTTGCAAATTTAAACATATCATTATAGTCCAAATCTACTTCGTGTGCAAACTGAAAGTAGTTCTCTTCTTTTTCTTTAAACGATTTAAAGAAAAATTCTTTCATCAACGGCACAATTTCATCATTTAATTTAAATGGTTCTTCTGACAAAAAAAGAGGTTCATTGCGACTGATGTTCCCTACACGATGTATTGAAAGGGTTTCGATGTGGGTGTTGTATAGGTTTATCATCTAGGATGTTTAAATTGTTTAATTTTGTTTAATTTTGTTTGAATTGTTTAAAACAGTTTGAGGTCTAAAAGTTTAAAATTATTCAATATGTTTAAATATGTTTAAATTGTTTAAAGCTGTTTTTAAGGGTTAAAAGTTTAAAATTATTGATTTATAAAGGTTTAAAATTGTTTAAAATGAGTTAACCAATAAACTTTGTTCCTTTAAAATCATTTTTATTTAGGTAAGTAATGAAGTTAAGTATTTTTATACTTAGTTTTTCACATTCAAAAATTAAATGGTTTAAATGTACTTCATTTATATATTCATTGTCAAAAACTCGATACAATTGAGAGCGAGTTTCTCCAGCTGAGCCTTTTGCAATAGATAAAAACTGTCGAAATTCGGCATTTCCATTTCTTTCAAAACCCTCTGCAATATTATCCATAACCGAACCTGAGGAACCTTTAATTTGTTCTTTGAGTTTAAAATCTCTGTTTAATTCGGTGTTTTTGGATATTAAAATAATTTCTTTTGATAGTTTTCTAGCATCTTGCCAAATTTCTAAATCTTCAAATCTTTTTATTGTAGCCATCAAGAAACCATTTTAAACTTAATTGAAAAACTTTAAACTTAATTTCGTTTTCAAACTATTTAAACTGAATTAAACAATTTTAAACTTTTAAACAAATTATGGAATCTAATTCCAATTATCTTCTTGTCCGTAGTCTTCAAAACTATCGTCTCCTTCAAACATATCAAGATCATCTTCGTCTAAATCGTCTTCAAATTCACCATAGATGTCATCATGCATATCGGCTTCGAAGTTTTTTTCCAATGCTTCGTCTGGCATTTCTCCGTGCGAAAAAATAGTTTCTGGATACATATTTCCAGCTACTTGTTCTTCAACAGCTGCCAATTCTACAAGAAAAGTCCACATGTTTATAAAATCATAAACATAAATAATTTTGGTATTTTCTTGATCTAATAGGTCAACTAGTTTGTAATCACTCATTGTTTTTTGCTCCCCAGGGATATCTCCTGTATCAAACATAGGGATCTCTTCTTCTTGATTCCAAGTTTCATCACAAGTATAGAAAGATGCTACTTCCATTCCGTCAAAACCGAAAGAATTGAATATTGCATTGTGTAAATCTTCTAAAGTATCTTCTGCAAGTATTGCAATGTCTCTAAAAATGTCTTCCTCGGCATCTAGAATAACTCTGAATTTGTAAACCATAATCTTTATTTTTAATGAAAGAGCAAATGTAAAGTATAATTTTAGATTTTATATGTTGATAATTATTGTTTTTTTATCGGTCATATGTAATTCGCATGTCATCATAGCTATTTGTTTCAAATTCATTGCGATGCTCATTTCAGATTTAGGAATTGGGATTTGTTAAAAAGATTCTATCAGATTTCATAAAACTCTATAGGTAAGTCATCTGGGTCGCTAGTAAAGAAAAATCTTTTTTTAGTGAATGTATCTATTCTTATATCTTCAGCCGCGCATCCTTGTTCTACAATATATTTTCTGGTTTCCTGAATGTCATTTACTTCAAAAGCCAAATGACGTAAACCCGCTGCTTCAGGACTCGAAACGCGTTTTGGCGGATTTTTGAAGGAGAATAACTCTATGATAAAGTTACCGTTGAGTGCCATATCTAGTTTATACGAATCTCGATCCTCGCGGTAGATTTCTTGAATGATTGACAGACCTAAAATATCGATATAGAAATGCTTTGATCTGGAATAATCAGCACAAATTAGTGCAATGTGGTGTACTTTGTTTAGTTTAATCATTGTAAATAGGTCATGTTAGGTAAATTGGCATCTGGATTTTGTTCTAATACTTTGCTGTGTAACTTCTCAATTAATTTTTTAGTGTTCTCGACAGAATTGATTCTAAAGAGAAAAAGCACTTCATTTTCATCATCTACATGTTGCCAAATATGTTCCAGATACATTTCTTATGTAGCATGAAAAGCTTTGTCTTTTTCTAAAATTCCTTTTATAGTTTCAAAAGGACCATTTCGTTTTAGTACATGACAAAAATATATTTCACTGAAATTAAGCAAAATAAACAATAATTAATTTGTAAAAAAGACCGATATTTCGTACATTATAGAATTATTACCACATAATTTTTATAATGAAAAATACCAGTCTTGAGGGCAAAGATACAGAGCTTATTTCGGTTTTACAAGGTCATTTCAAGGGAGAATTCAATTTAGCAAGGGTCAAGCTCATATGTTTA
>NZ_OZ248480.1:0-167016 GCF_965234445.1 Flavobacterium rarum (SeqCode)
ACCGCTGCAAATAGTTTGAACTATCATTTAGAAACCATTTTAAACTTCTTTAAAAACAGACATACTAATGCAAATGCAGAATCATTTAATTCCAAAATAAAACTCTTTAGAGCAAATCAAAGAGGCGTAGTAGATGTGAAATTCTTTCTCTTTAGAATGGAAAAACTTTTTGCTTAATCCCCATAAAATTTATGTGACCCAAATATAATCTTTCTAATAGCAAATTCATATATAAATTAGTCCAATTATTTATCCTCAACCCAAACTCTCTCCCCAAGACAAACGTATGAGTTGTTTTGCCGCAGATTCGCAGATTTCAAATATAAGTTAATCTATAAATTAGCCGCTTACAGCGGAATTAGCGCGAATTAATTTCTTTAAAATTTATTTTTTTAAGGAATAATCTGCGTCCCGATAAATATCGGGAGCGGTTGCTTTTTTTACTATTGCTCTCCAAATTAGAATGAGCCTTTGGACTATATAGTATTTGTGTTTGGTATAATTTAAGATTCCCCTTATTTTTTTTCCAAAAAAAAAGCGTAACATAGATTACACTTTTTAAATTTATTAAGTTCTAAATACCTTTATTTAATTGTTAGTTTTTTATCGTTTAAACTTTGAGATGTATTAGTAACTTTCAACAAATAAGTCCCTTCTGGAAGTGAACTAATATCAATATCATTTTTATTACTTGTTATTACTTTTTGACCTTTGGTTGAAAAAATTTCAGTCGATTTAACAACTGCAGTTTCTTTTGGTGTTTTCAAAATAATTTCTTGTTTTGAACCTGAAATTGCTGTATTACCCTTGTTATTTTTACTATTTTTTACTGTAGTAGCTTTTTCATTTACTTTTAAATTAGTAGTATTCATCAATACAATATCATTAGGAGCCAATACAGAACTATTATCATATATTTTTGCTACTTCTTCTGATGATAACGCTACATCATATATTTTCAAATCATCAATATCTGCATTAATACTAACTATATTCCCCATTTTACCAATTGAAAAAACATTTCCAGTAGTTAATTTCATTGGGCTTACTGAAGATCGAATCAATTCACCATTTCTATAAATCTTAGAAGTAAGACCGTCATAAGTTACGGTATAATTATACCAAGTATTTACAGCAATTGAAGTAGAAACAATAGCATTATTAGCAGTTCCCCAACTTGCAAGATTTAAATCAGATTTTGAAGAAGTTGCACTTTGTTGTAATAAACCAAAGTATTGAGCATTAAAAGATTCTCCATACCCCCAAATATAATTAGCTATTGAAACATCATTATATTTTATCCAAACAGATACTGATCTTGATTTGTTTGAAAGTGGTAAATTAGGCAAAGTAACTTCCATAGCAGTATTTGCAACTCGAATGGCACTATTTTCAGTACCTGTTCTATCATTTACAAACTTAGCAACTCCCAAAAAGGAATTGTTGTTTTCAGCATTACTTCGATTACCATTAAAATTAAATTCTTGAATTGGTGTTTGTGCATAAACTTGAAAGGATAACACAGAAACTAGTAAGAGTAGCGTTTTTTTCATGAGACTTGGATTTAAATTTGGAGAATAAATAATGTGGCTTTATTTATTTAATTCAAATTTACCTCAACATGCATAGTAAATCCAAAATTTTTCGACAAAGGGTCCAAAAACTCGTTTATTATACAAAAAACAAAAATTATTCAATCTAAAAGGCAATTAAGCGGGGGGGGGGGGTAGAAAATAAAAAACATCAATTTAATACTATCATTGATTTTTATACAATTCACAAAGAAAGGGATTTTTCTTATTTCAGAAAAAATATTTTAAAAAACATAGTTCATTGAAAGTATCTTTTAAACAAAAAAAACTCCAGAATTTTCTGGAGTTTACTATTTCACAAAAGTATTTTTACTTTATAAATTCAATTTTTTGTTCTTCTTCTTCATTGATACTATCAAAAAATCCTTGATCACTCATCCATTCATCACTAAACACTTTACTCATGTAACGGGAACCATGATCCGGGAAAATTGCAACAACATTACTAGTTGCATCAAATTCACCCTCATCTGCATATTGCTTAATTGCTTGCATTACTGCTCCAGAGGTATATCCTACAAATAATCCCTCTTTTCTGGTCACTTCTCTTGCAGAGTGTGCACTTTCTTCATCAGATACTTTGATAAATTTATCAATAATATCAAAATCAGTAGCAGACGGGATTAAATTTTTTCCAAGTCCTTCAATTCGATAGGGATAAATTTCATCATTGTCAAACTCTCTTGTTTCATGGTATTTCTTCAAAACTGAACCAAAAGCGTCAACTCCAAGAATTCTAATATTTGGGTTTTGCTCTTTAAGATATTTTGCCGTCCCTGAAATTGTTCCTCCAGTACCGCTGCAAGCTACAAGATGTGTAATCTTTCCATTAGTTTGCTTCCAAATTTCTGGTCCTGTAGATTTATAGTGTGCATCAATATTTAATTGATTGAAATATTGATTAATATAAACAGATCCTTTTGTCTCTTCGTGCAAACGCTTTGCTACATTATAATAAGAACGGTCATCATCTGCTGAAACGTGAGCTGGACAAACATAAACTTTGGCTCCTAAGCTCCTTAGCATATCAATTTTGTCTTTGGATGATTTTGAACTTACAGCTAGTATACAATTATATCCTTTAATAATACTTACCATTGCCAAACTAAAACCAGTGTTTCCTGAAGTAGTTTCGATAATAGTATCTCCTGGAGATAAAATACCTTGCTTTTCTGCTTCTTCAATGATATATAAAGCAATTCTGTCTTTTGAAGAATGTCCCGGATTAAAGGATTCAACCTTAGCGTAGAAATTTCCTTCTATATCTTCGGTGACTTTATTGAGTTTAATAAGTGGAGTGTTGCCTATTAACTCTAAAACATTATTATAAGCATTTATTTCTTCTTTCATAAAAAAATAGTTTATCTAAGAGCATTTTTTTAATCTACCCCGATATCATGCAAATCTAACAAAAAAAATCTAATTACTTTTTTATTTTTTCTAAATCTAGTAAAAAACTGTACTCTTTTGCTAATTCCTTTATAGCTTCGAAGCGTCCAGAGGCGCCTCCATGACCTGCATCCATATTAGTATCCAAAAAAAGGAGATTAGCATCGGTTTTTATAGCGCGTAATTTAGCTACCCATTTAGCTGGTTCCCAGTACTGTACCTGTGAATCATGCAGTCCAGTTGACACATACATATTGGGATATTTTTGTGGCAAAATATTATCATAAGGAGAATAGGACAACATATAATCATAATACTTTCGAACATTAGGATTTCCCCATTCATCATATTCTCCAGTTGTAAGCGGAATACTATCGTCCAGCATTGTAGTAATCACGTCCACAAAAGCGACTTGAGCAATGATTCCATTGTATAATTCAGGTGCAGTATTGACTACAACTCCCATTAATAAACCGCCTGCAGAACCTCCTTCGGCGTATAAATGTTGTGGTGATGTGTATTTCTCATCAATTAAAAATTTAGAACAATCAATAAAATCGGTAAATGTATTTTTCTTTTTTAATAATTTTCCATCCTCATACCATTGCCTTCCCAAATCTTCTCCTCCGCGTATGTGCGCAATTGCAAAAATAAACCCTCTATCCAACAAAGTCAGTCGCGTTGACGAAAATGTAGCATCCATAGAATGCCCATAAGACCCATATGCATACTGAAGCAATGGATTTGTAGCATCTTTCTTCAATCCTTTCTTATAGACCATTGAAATCGGTATTTTCATGCCATCTTCTGCCGTAGCCCAAACCCGTTCTTCGTTATAATTATTTTTGTCAAATTTCCCACCTAAAACTTCTTGCTCTTTTTTGATTTCTTTGGTTTTTGTTTTCATATTGAAATCAATAATCGAAGAAGGCGTTGTCATAGACTGGTAGCCGTAACGCAATATATCGGTATCAAAATCAACATTTGAGCTTGTATATGCCGTATAAGTTTCGCTTTCAAAAGGAAGGTAATACTCCCCTTCTCCACTCCAAGGCATGATGCGAATTTTATTCAGACCATTCTCCCGTTCTTCTACAACCAAAAAGTCTTTGAATATCTCAATATCTTCCAACAAAACGTCTTTTCTGTGTGCAATTACTTCCACCCAATTGGTTTTTGAAGTCTTGTTTACCGAAGTTTTCATCAGCTTAAAGTTCTCGGCTTTATCTTTATTGGTCATTATATAAAAGCTATCTCCGTAATGATTGATACTGTATTCCAATCCTCGAACGCGCTTCTGAAAAATCTTAAATTCACCATCGGGATTATCGGCATCCAGAATCTGGTATTCTGTAGTCAAGGTACTTCCCGATTCTATAGCCAAGTATTTTCGGGACTTGGATTTTGCAATTTCTACATTAAACGTTTCGTCTTTCTCAAAATAAACCAATACATCGTCCGTTTGTTTTGAACCTAATTTATGTTTAAAAATTTTGTCCGAACGCAGGGTCTTTTCATCCTGATCCGAGTAAAAAATAGTTTTATTATCATTGGCCCAAACAGCGCTTCCGGTTACATTTTCTATTTTATCCTCAAGAATTTTATTGGTTTCTAAGTTTTTTACTTGAATAGTATAAATGCGTCTTCCAACAATATCACAACTAAACAAAGCCAACTTATTATCAGGGCTAATACTTAAAGCGCCCAATTGAAAATAAGGCTTATCCTTGGCCATTTCATTGCAATTGAAGAGTATTTCTTCATCTGCAGAAAGGCTTTCTTTTTTTCGGGAATAAATAGGGTAATCTTGCCCTTTTTCAAAACGAGTGATATAGTAATACCCATTGTACAAATAAGGAACTGATTGATCATCTTCCTTTATGCGGCTTTTCATCTCTTCGAAAAGAGCTGTTTGAAAATCTTTGGTATGCGCCGTTTTTTCTTGGTAATAAGCATTTTCTTGATTCAAATAATCAATAACTTCCGGATTTTCTCTGTTATTTAACCAAAAGTAATTATCAATTCGTATCTCATTATGTTTTTTTAGCTTTTTCGGAATGATTTTAGCTATTGGAGGTTGTATATTTTCTGGCATTGTTTGCGAGTGGTTTTAGTATTTAAAATGCAAAAATAACACAAAGCGATTTTACAAAGAGACGGTTTTTAATCTAATTTAACATTGATTACTCACAAAATAAGTAAATTTGTATTTCAATTTAAAAAATCACCAAAATGGACTTAATGGGAATGATGGGTAAACTAAGAGAAACCCAACAAAAAATAGAAGACACCAAAAAACGTTTAGACACCGTACTGATTGACGAACAAAGTACCGACAGCTTATTAAAAGTGACTTTGACTGCCAACACTAAAATAAAATCAATCACAATCGATGATTCATTATTGGAAGACAAAGAACAACTGGAAGATTACTTGATTTTGGTTTTGAACAAAGCGATTGAAAAAGCATCAAACGTAAACCAAACCGAATTGGACGCCGTTACCAAAATGGACATGCCAATGATTCCAGGAATGGAAGATATATTCAAGTAAAAATGGTTTAAGTTTGTTTAAAATAGTTTAAAAGTTTAAATTGTTTTATAGCAAAAATAAATGCTCTTTAAGTAAACAAAGCCCAGATCCTGTATCAGAATCTGGGCTTTGAATTTATAAAAAACAATTATTCGTATTTTATGAAAACGTCTTAAACAACCTTAAACTTTTAACCAATTTAAACTTTTAACCAATTTAAACCTTTAACCAATTTAAACCTTTAAACAATTTAAACTTTTAGACTTTAAACTTTAAACAATTTAAACTTTTAAAAGGTAATCTTCTGCAAGGTTTCTAAAACATAAGTATGCATCACTTCTTTATAATCCAGATGCGTTACAATTCGGAGTTTTCCGTGTCCTAAAGCACTAATAAGAATATTTTTTTCTTTTAATTTCTCTATAAAAACTTTTTCATTCAAACCTTCTCGAAGCGAAAAAATCAAGATATTCGTTTCCACCGGTTCGATTTTACCAATCCAAAGTTGGCGTGACAAAACTTCGGCAATTTCTCTTGCTCTTCTGTGATCATCCACCAACTTGGCAATATTATTATCCAAAGCAAAATTTCCAGCTGCCGCAAGATATCCTACTTGACGCATACCTCCTCCCAATATTTTTCGTATACGCAATGCTCTGTGAATAGCAGCCTTATCAGCCAAAAGCACCGAACCAATTGGCGCTCCCAATCCTTTAGACAAACACACCGAAATAGTATCAAACAATACCCCAAATTCTCTTGGATGCTGTTTTTTGGCTACAATCGCATTCCAAATCCGGGCTCCATCCAAATGGAATTTCAAATTATTGGCAACACAAACCGCTTTTATTTTCTTTAATTCTTCCAAATCATAACAAGCTCCTCCGCCTTTATTAGTCGTATTTTCCACACACACCAAACTCGTCAGCGGACTGTGGTAAAACTCAGGATCATTTATTGCACCGGCCACTTGTTCGGCCGTAATCATGCCTCTATTTCCGTCTAACAAACAACAAGAAACACCACTGTTAAACGAAACACCACCACCTTCGTAATGATACACATGCGCATATTTGTCTGCAATTAATTGTTCCCCAGGTTGGGTATGCAACTTAATCGCCGTTTGATTGGCCATAGTCCCCGAAGGAAAAAACAGCCCCGCTTCCATACCAAACATTGCTGCCAATCTCGCCTCAAGAGCAATAACTGTTGGGTCTTGCTTGTACACATCGTCCCCCACTTCGGCATTAAACATGTATTGCAACATTTCAACCGATGGCTTAGTAATCGTATCGCTAATCAAATTTATTTCCATAATCTAAAAACTAAATCCTATTTTTGCATTCAAATCTAATAAAATTATTAGAAGCTAGTCCTGCTATTGGCTGCAATCTTTTTTCAAAACGGCTTTTTTTGTAAAAAGTAAAAAGAGCTTCCGTTGGTCGCTTTTTTACTTTAACAAAAAATAGCCCTTTTCAAAAAAAGGATTTTCACTACTATCAGGGCTAAAAAAGTGCTAACCCAATAATTTTCGAAACAAAATTACTATAAATTTATGACAACTACCGAACAAATAAAAGGTATTGTGGAGCGCCTTGGTGCGTTGAGGAGGTATCTTTGACGTTGATGCCAAACTTATCGAAATAGCCAACGAAGAAGAAAAGACTTTTGCTCCCGACTTTTGGAACAATGCAAAAGAAGCCGAAAACATTGTAAAAAACCTAAGAGGCAAAAAGAAATGGATCGAAGATTACAACAAAGCTGTCGATATGACAGACGAGTTGCAACTTGCCTATGACTTTTACAAAGAAGGAGAGTTAACTACCGAAGAACTAGACAGTCAGTACGATTTAACTCAAGCTCATATTGAAGCCATAGAATTCAAGAATATGCTTTCGGAAGAGGGTGATTCATTGAGCGCTGTACTTCAAATTACAGCGGGAGCCGGTGGTACTGAAAGTTGTGATTGGGCAGAAATGCTCATGCGTATGTACATGATGTGGGCCGAAAAAGAAGGCTATAAAATCAGAGAGCTAAACTTCCAAAAAGGGGATGCCGCAGGAATAAAAACCGTTACTCTCGAAATAGAAGGCGATTATTCTTTTGGATACCTCAAAGGAGAAAATGGCGTACACCGATTGGTTCGCATTTCCCCTTTTGACAGTAATGCCAAAAGACATACTTCCTTTGCATCCGTTTACGTTTATCCATTGGTTGATGACACTATTGAAATTGAGATCAACCCCGCCGATATCGAAATCATTACAGCTCGTTCCAGTGGAGCCGGAGGTCAAAATGTAAACAAAGTAGAAACCAAAGTACAACTGACCCACAAGCCAACAGGAATACAGATTCAGTGTTCGGAAACACGTTCGCAACACGACAATAGAAACCGAGCCATGCAAATGTTACGTTCGCAATTGTATGAAATTGAACTTAAAAAGCAACAAGCACAACGAAGCGATATCGAAGCCGGAAAAATGAAAATAGAATGGGGTTCGCAAATACGCAATTACGTAATGCAACCTTATAAACTAGTCAAAGACGTAAGAACTGGTCACGAAACTAGCGATGTTGATGGCGTGATGAACGGAAACATAGACGGCTTTCTAAAAGCTTACTTGATGATGATGGGACAACGCGAAGAGGAGTAGTTTTCAGTTTTCAGTTTTCAGTTTTCAGTTTTCAGTTTTCAGTTTTCAGTTTTCAGTTTTCAGTTTTCAGTTTTCAGTTTTCAGTTTTCAGTTTATAAAAAATGCCTTTCAAAAATTGAAAGGCATTTTTTATATATAAATTTCACGCTTGCTATGTCAATTAGTCTCGTCCAAAAGAGAAGACGAAATGACAAAGACAACCTAACTACATTGACTTAATTATTGCCATTCAATTAAAGAAACACCAACACCTACTGTAGTTTGATTGTGATTGTAATCAATCAATGAGTTTCCATAACCGTGTGAAACTTGCAAATACCCCCTAAGATTTCCTTTTATAGGATATGCCCAAGAAAAAGTGGAACTCCCTCTCATGTTTCCTTTCAAATTAAAATTATGACTTCCTATGAAAGTATACACACTTTTGTTTTTGGAATAAATAACATTCACATCAGCGTTGCCTATGTAGCTAGAAATATCAGGGTTATCCCCTTTGGATTCGGGAATCACATACCAAGGTCTGATGTAGATATTCCAATTTTTTCGTTCAAAACCAGTCATCAGAATTACTCTATTCCAACTTCTGGTATTTGGATAGCTTTTCCCGTTCGACTCATGATTAAATGAAACACCAATCATTCGAGTTTTAAATCCAAACACATTAAACTTTACGGGGAAATTAAGAATAATTTCGGGTTCGTAATTTATTTCCCTAAACGGACGGGACAATTCCGAATTATAGATTTGCCAATGCGAAATTTGGGTATAAGCTATCCACAAATCGGCATGCCCCCATAAAAAACCCTGCAATATTTTAGTTTTAAAACTCAGTTGAAATTTCATCTCAACAACATTATAATCTACTTTTTCAGGAGGTATATATTCTGGTGAATTATTTCCAGAATGAGGTTGTTCATTTGGATTACTGGACCATACAAAAGGCAAAACATAAATGGCTTTGTATGGAGTAACCAAAAAAGTACCTCGTGCGGCAGTTGAGTCCAATTCCCAACGGGCAACCATGGTTTTAAGTTCTACTTTGTCATCAAACAAAGCTTGAACCTGAGCATTAGTTGCGACAACCGAAAATAAAAATAAAATGAATGAGAATTGTTTTAGCACAGTTTCGAATTTTAAGCAAAGTTAAATTCTGAATATGCACACACAGTTATATATTTAGTTCAAAAAATTATATAATTCACGTTTTAAGAATACTTTAAAAATTAAGCCATAAATCAATTCTTATTATGTAAAAACAGCTTTACTCATTTAATCATTCAACGCTAAAACGATATAGTATAACAAACTGACAAATAACCTATTAAAACAAAAATATCTAGCTTATAAAAATCTAAATCACAAACAAATTCTTTAAATTTGTTAGGTATCTAACTTTAAATACCAACACATTATGAGCAAGAGTTTACCACAAAAATACAGACACCCTTACGCATTCGACAAAAAATACGAAAAATCGGCCGTTTACTTTTCAATGGAATTTGCAATCGATCAATCTCTTAAAATTTATTCTGGAGGATTGGGTTTTCTGGCAGGATCTCACATGCGAAGTGCCTACGATTTAAAACAAAACTTAATCGGAATAGGAATTTTATGGAAAAAAGGATATTATGATCAACATCGAAAAGAAGATCTCTCCATGGGCTCTCTTTTTAGAGAAAAAAGCTATAATTTTTTAGAAGACACCAACATAAAATTCACCATAAAAATAAACAATCACGATGTTTGGATCACAGCTTTTTTCTTGAAACCAGAAACTTTCGAAACCGTTCCAATGTTTTTTCTATCTACCGATTTACCTGAGAACGATTATTTGGCCAAATCAACTACTTTTAGATTATACGATTCTGATCCAAGTGCAAAAATTGCACAAACCATGGTATTGGGATTGGGTGGCGCCAAATTGCTCGATGTACTAGGTTACGAACCCGATATTTATCATTTAAATGAAGCGCACGCCCTTTCCTGTGTTTTTCATTTATACAATAAATTTAAAAGTGCTGAAAAAATTAAAGAAATGATGGTTTTCACTACGCATACACCTGAAGAAGCAGGAAACGAAAAACATGATATCAATTTATTGAATAGTTTGAGCTTTTTTGATGGAATTCCACTTGAAAAAGTACGTGAGATGACTGGAATAAAAGACAACACTTTCAATCATACTATGGTAGGATTGCGATTGAGCCACAAAGCAAATGGTGTTTCCAAGTTGCATGGCGAAGTATCTAGAGGCATGTGGAAAGACGTACCTGGAGTTTGCTCGATAGACTATATTACCAATGCTCAAAACAAAAAATATTGGGTAGACCCTTGGCTTGACAAAGCTCACGCTAACAAAGACAGAGAAGCATTAATCGAAAGAAAAAAGAGACTAAAAACCAAACTTTTTGAATTGGTAGCCGATCAAACCGGAAAAATGTTTGATCCTGACATTCTCACCATAGTTTGGGCGAGACGCTTCGCCGATTACAAAAGACCTGATTTAATTACTCGCGATTATGAGAAATTCAAAAGGCTTATGAATGATAAAGAAAGACCGGTCCAAATTATTTTTGCAGGAAAACCATATCCAATGGACTTTGGTGCTATTCATAATTTTGACAATCTTTCGTACATGAGTAAAGCCATCAAAAATATGGCTGTACTTACGGGGTACGAATTAAAATTATCCCGTCAATTAAAAAAAGGGTCCGATGTTTGGCTGAACAATCCAAGAGTAACAAGAGAAGCCTCTGGAACTTCTGGTATGACAGCAGCTATGAATGGATCCATAAATTTTTCTACCAATGACGGATGGATTCGTGAATTCAAAGACATGAACAAGACTCAAAATTCTTTTGTACTACCAATTGTCGATCACAATTTACCAATTTACCAACAAGACCAAATGGACTTGGATAATTTGTACCAAATGCTGGAAGAAGAAATTCTGCCTCTGTATTATGATAATTCAGAAGAATGGTGGGATTTGGTAGAAACCAGCATGAAACAAATTGTACCTTATTTTGATTCGGCTAGAATGGTCGATGAATATTATATGAAAATGTATAATTAAAATTTCAATGACAGTGCCAATGCCAATATGAAAATTCACTTTGTATTAAAAATTAAAAAAGATTAATTCAAACCTCGTTATTTTGAATAATACGAGGTTTTTATTTTAATGGAGTTATAAAGAACCTTAAATTATTAAAAACTCAAAAATACCCTCAAAAAACGAATAATTTCAATCGTTTTCGTAAATTAGCGCTCGTAAAAAAGAAACACCGTTAACACTTATGGATTTAAACTTCAATAAAAACGAAGATCATAATAAACTTTTACTGTCTGAATTGAAACAAAAATTCGCCAAAGTCAAACTTGGAGGCGGTGAAAAAAGAATCGAAAAACTGCATGCCGAAGGCAAAATGACAGCTAGAGAACGCATTGATTATTTACTAGACGCAAACGCAAAATGCATTGAAATAGGAGCCTTTGTAGGTGAAAAAATGTATGCAGAGCATGGAGGTTGTCCATCGGGAGGTGTAATTGTAAAAATTGGTTACATCAAAGGGAAACAATGCATAATTGTAGCCAATGATGCTACTGTAAAAGCTGGGGCTTGGTTTCCTATCACCGCGAAGAAAAACCTAAGAGCTCAGGAAATTGCAATGGAAAATCGACTGCCTATCATTTATTTGGTCGATAGTGCGGGGGTTTATTTGCCATTACAAGATGAAATTTTCCCAGACAAAGAACATTTTGGCCGCATATTTAGGAACAATGCTCAAATGAGCAGCATGGGAATCACCCAAATTGCGGCCGTTATGGGAAGTTGTGTTGCTGGCGGTGCGTATTTGCCTATTATGAGCGATGAAGCATTGATAGTAGACAAAACTGGAAGTATTTTCTTGGCAGGAAGTTATTTGGTCAAAGCAGCCATTGGAGAAAGTATTGACAATGAAACTTTGGGCGGCGCAACAACACATTGCGAAATCTCTGGCGTAACAGACTACAAAGCCAAAGACGACAAAGATGCTTTGGACAAAATAAAAAACATAGTAGATAAAATTGGTGATTTTGACAAGGCAGGATACAATCGTATAAAATCGGAGAAACCGGCTATGGACGAAAAAGATATCTACGGTATTTTGCCTAAAGCTAGAAACGAACAATACGACATGATGGAAATCATCAATCGATTGGTTGATAACTCCGAATTTGAAGCATACAAAGACGGTTACGGTCAATCGCTAATTACTGGTTATGCCAGAATTGACGGTTGGGCAGTAGGAATCGTAGCAAATCAAAGAAAAGTGGTAAAAACTACCAAAGGCGAAATGCAATTTGGAGGTGTTATTTATTCCGATTCTGCGGACAAAGCGACTCGTTTTATAGCCAATTGCAACCAAAAGAAAATACCATTGGTATTTGTACAAGATGTCACTGGTTTTATGGTAGGTTCCAAATCCGAACATGGCGGCATCATAAAAGACGGTGCCAAGATGGTAAATGCTGTATCCAATTCGGTAGTGCCAAAATTCACTGTCATTGTTGGAAACTCTTATGGAGCAGGAAACTACGCCATGTGCGGAAAAGCATTTGACCCTCGATTGATATTTGCTTGGCCAAGTGCAGAATTGGCTGTAATGGGAGGCACACAAGCCGCAAAAGTATTGGCACAAATTGAAGCTTCATCTTTAAAAGGAAAAGGAGAAATTGTAGACGAAGCCAAAGAAGCCGAATTGTTTGCCAAAATCAAAGCGCGTTACGATGAGCAAGTTTCTCCTTATTATGCAGCGGCTCGTTTGTGGACAGACGCAATCATTGACCCTCTAGAAACTAGAACTTGGATTTCAATGGGGATCGAAGCAGCCAATCACTCCCCTATTGAAAAGAAATTCAATCTAGGTGTGATTCAGGTATAAAAAGCTTCCCATCTTTAGAACAATATCAAAAACGCTCTTTTAATTAGGAGTGTGTTTTTTTTTAGAATATAAGGTCTAAATAAAAATAGTACCGATTCATTCTCTGTATTAAAAAAAAAAGAGAGGAATGACAAACATCCTCTCTTCAAATATAAAGCTATTTCTGTCTAATTACACAGCTGATTTTTTGCTTTCTTCTCTCATTATTTTTCCTGTAGCTGTTTCTTTAAATTTAGGAATAAAAACGATTTCTTTAGGTTTTTCATATTTATCTAATGCATCAAAAACAGAATCTTCAATTTTAATTGTATCTCCTTCAATATACAAAACCACCTTTTCTCCAAGTACATCGTCTGATACCCCATTTATAAAATAACGTCTAGGAATTAAAGTTGACAACTTACTTTCAATTTGCTCAGGCATGATTTTTATACCGCCACTGTTAATAACATTATCAAAACGTCCCAACCAAACAAATTGCGTATCCGATACTAATTTAACCACATCATTCGTTACAATTTTTTCGTTTCCAATGTTTTTGGCCAAAATCTCTAAACATTGATTTTCATTGACAGAAACTGTTACGTGAGGCAATGTTGTAAAAGCTTCTGCCCCTATTTTTTTGGCAGCAATATGAGTAATTGTCTCAGTCATACCATACGTTTCATAAATCTCAATAGGTAATTTTACCAATTCTTGTTCCAATGATTTATGTACTTTTACACCACCAATAATCACTTTTTTAATATTGGTTAATTTTTCAATAGCATTTTTTGCTTGAAGCGGAACCATTGCTGCAAAATCATATTTTTCATCATTATTCTCTAAAGGATTTGAACTAGGAGCAACAAAATCCATGTCGAGACCTAAAATAAAAGAACGAACAAACATCATTTTACCTGCGACATAATTTGTAGGCAAACAATGCAAAACTCTATCTCCAGGCTGTAGATTAAAGTAATCACCTGTAGAAATTGCAGATTTTACCATAGCATCCTTTTCGATTCTTATCGTTTTTGGCTCACCTGTAGATCCAGAAGTATACATATCAATAAAAGACTTATCATCAAACCAGTCTAGCAAAAAATCTCCAACAGCTTGTTCAAAATCCTCTCCTTCTTTTATAAAACTATAAGCTACCCTACATAAATCTTCTTTTGTTAAATGGTATCCATTTAATTTAAAAAGATTGTGCACATTTTTGTGTGTTATTGTATTCATGATTTATATATTACTTGTTTTTTTTTAGATTATTTTTTAAATTATATGATTTTTCCAGTCAATTTTTCTTTCCAACCATACCATTTGTATTTTATACCAAATATAAATAAAAGTAAAGGATAAATAACAATTACAGGCAAGATAATGTCCAAACCAGCTTCAGGATTTGATACATCTTTAAAAATAGAATTGGTTTGAAAAGCGGACCAATCCGATGTTACCAACAAAGCTCCTACAAGATTATTTGCAGCATGAAATCCTAAACTCAATTCCATTCCTTCATCCATCAAGGTTAAAATTCCAAGAAAAAAACCTGTCCCAATGTAATAAACCAAAATAATATATCCCATTTTTGTTACTTCTGGATTGGCCAAATGCATCAAACCAAAAATCAAAGAAGTCATAAACAACGGAAACCATTTGTTTTTGGACAAATTGGCAAAACCTTGCATTAAATATCCTCTAAACACTAATTCTTCGACACTAGTTTGAATCGGAATTAATACTATTCCAATGACTACTAAAATCAAAAAAGGAATGAGTTTAAAATTATAAACATAATCAGATGGATTATAATAATAAAGAGCAACCGTTGAAACTATCGTGAATAAAGACCATAGAATAAAAGAGAACTTCACTCTACTCCAATCCATTTTTTTTCTAGAAGTGACAATTGACATTAAACTTTGATTATGCAAATGTTTAATAATTAAAATGATAGCAAAAAAAACAAAAACAAATGAAATAAGAATATAAAATAAAGTAACATTTGGATCGAAAAACTGCATTATCATTTTGTCATTTTCAGGATACGTTTTCCCCATGAACTTGGATTCAAATCCGATGGCTATCAACAATGGTATTTGCCCCAATAAAGAGGCAAAAAAAATACAAACAGAACCCAATAAATATTTTCCAAATTTATTTTCTTCCTTAATTCCTTGCTCTAAAAACATTTATTATTTTTTTATTTAATTGTACTTGCTTTCCTTTTTGCAAATGGTATTTTTGTCGGTACTAAAATAGTTTAATATTATAGCACAAACTAATTCCTTATCAAAATGATACAAGTATACCACAATCAGCGTTGCGGAAAATCAAGAAACTGCCTACTGTTTTTAAAAGACTCCAATGTTGAATTTAAAATCATCAATTACTTGGAAACACCTCCAACATCTGAAGAACTGAAAGCGCTTTTGCAAAAATTAAAAATTACACCAATTGAGTTAGTTCGTCAAAAAGAAAAAATTTGGATTGAAAAATACAAAGGGATCAATTTAAGTGAAGATGAAATAATTCAAGCCATGGTTGAAAACCCAATTTTAATTGAAAGACCAATAGTAGTCAAAGACAATCAAGCAACTATAGGCCGTGATTTGGACAACATAATTCCGTTTTTATAAAGTTTAACATAAGTTTAAGAACCCAATTTTAAACTATTTTAATATTTCTATGTCTTATCGAGAAATCTTATTAATTACTAATGAAAAATTTCAAACTTACTCTTGTTCTTCTATTATTATTTTCTTTTCTATCCAACTTTGCACAAGAAGGCCAACAAAGACCTTCAATAAGTAACAAAATTAAAGTTACTGGAAAAATTGTAGACAAAAAAAGTAACCTACCGCTTGAATACGCTACCATAACATTAAAAAATACCAAAATTCAAAAAGCTCTTACTGGTGGAATAACAAACAACAAAGGAGAATTTGAAGCTGATGTTATCCCAGGAGTCTATGATATAACAATAGAATTTATTTCGTTTAAACATATCGAAATAAAAGGAAAAAGTATATCCGAAAAAATATCATTGGGAACAATTGAACTCGAAGAAGATGCTTCTCAATTAAATGAAGTAGTAATTCGTGCCGAAAAATCATCAGTAGAAATAAAACTAGACAAAAAAGTATATAATGTTGGTCTGGATATGATGGTAAAAGGCGGAACTGTAAGTGATGTTCTTGACAATGTTCCATCAGTTTCTGTTGACGTTGAAGGAAATGTAAGCTTAAGAGGAAGTGATAACATCCGAATTTTAATTGACGGAAGACCCTCTTATGCTGTAAATATTGCAGAAGCTTTAAAACAACTTCCTGCTGATGCGATTGACAAAGTGGAAGTAATTACCAATCCATCTGCACGATATGATGCGGAAGGTGGTTCTGGAATCGTTAATATCATTCTTAAAAAAGGTAAAAATAAGGGTTTCAACGGAACTCTAATAGCTTCGACAGGTGTTCCTGAAACGTATGGTTTAAGTGCCAATGTGAATTATAAAACAGAAAAATTAAACTATTTCACCACTGCGGGATACAATCACAGAACAAATGAAGGTGGAGGTAAAACCAATTCAGAGTATTTTAATAATGACGGTACCGTGAAAAACTTTTTGGATGAAAACCGTGAAACAAAAAGAACGAGAAATGGTTTTAATGGAAGAGCTGGTTTTGAATGGACAGTAGCGCCAAATACGTATTGGACAAATGCCATCAATTACGAAAAGAATACCGGCGAAGACAATGATTTAATCAATTACAGTAACTATGACGCCTCTAATGCATTTACAGGTTCAACTTACCGTTTAAACAATGGAGATACGGGTAGTGAAAACACTTCGTTTACATCAAACTTAATTAAAAACTTCAACGACAAAGGACACAAACTTACAGTTGATGCTTCAGTTTCAAGAAATACTGATGATAGCCAAAGTATTATTACAGGTTCAAACAATTACAATAATACCTTAAACAATCAGGTTCAAAAACAAGCACAATTTCAAGCTGATTATGTACTCCCATTAGGAGAAGGAAGTCAGTTTGAGGCTGGATACAAAGGGAGTTTTGGCGATTTAAACAACAAATACTATGTTCTTGACGATCAAGGAATAAGAATTGATAATTTGTCAAATACTTTAGAATACAAAGAAAATATCAATTCATTTTATACCCAATACGGTTTCAAGAAAAATAAATTCTCCTATTTATTTGGAATACGCTGGGAAGACACCAATGTTCAAGTAAACTTACTGGATACCAACGAATTTAACACTAAAAAATACAACAACTTTTTTCCGAGTGCTTTTATTAGTTATGAAGTTTCAGATCAAAGTAACATCACTACAAGTTACAGCAAACGATTGACAAGACCAAGAGGTCGTTTCATGAATCCTGCTGTAAATTATTCAAGTAACGTGAATATTTTTCAAGGAAATCCAGATTTAGATCCTTCATTAACAGACAAATTTGATTTTGGGTACATCAAGCGTTGGGAAAAAGTAACATTCAATACTTCTGCTTATTTTGAAAGTACTACAGCTGTTTTCAGCTTTGTAAGATCTCCAACTGGTGATGTAGTAACTCCCAATGGCGATGTGGTAACTCCTTCGCCTGGCGTGATAATTGATGGTGTTCCTGTTATTAAAAGCACTCCAATTAACTTAGGAAAAGAACAAAAATATGGTTTTGAGTTTACTTTAAATTACAACCCTTTCAAAATATGGAGAATAAATAGTAATTTCAATTTGTATAATGTAAAAACAACTGGAGAGTACAGTTACACGGATACAAAAGGAGATGTTATAGTACAAAATCTGGACAACCAAGCCAATACTTGGTCTGCAAGAGTTAGTTCAAAACTAACATTACCTTACAAAATTGACTGGCAATTGAACGCTAATTATAATGGTGAACAAAAAACAGCACAAGGAAAAAGCTTAGATCAGTTTAGTATGAACACCGCTTTCAGCAAAGACCTACTAAAAGACAAAGCAACATTAGCTTTTAATGTTAGTGATATATTCAATACAAGAAAAATGAGATCATACACCTATCTTGATAACCAAAAATCATATGGTGAAATGCAGTTTCGTAAACGTCAATTCAATTTATCTTTCACCTATCGTTTTAACAAAGGAAAAAATGATAAAGAAAAACAACAGCCTAAAAAGAGTCAGGATGAAAACAGTGGAGATTTTCCAGGATAAATCTAAATAAAAGAAAAAAAAGGACTCGTAAAAACGGGTCCTTTTTTTGTGAAATAAAGTAAAAAGCTTAAGCTTCTTCTTCATTTTGTTTTGCTTTCTTTTCTTTATAAGCTTCCCAAGTTGCTCCACCTACCCAATAGGATACGAAACCAACTAAAAAAAACATTAACCAAAATCCCATTGTAAGGATGGTCAAGAAAAGTAAAAAGCCTAAATACTGTTGAAATTCAAACATGTTTTCCGGAATTTTTGAATGTAGCCACAAATGTATGATTTAAATCTTTTTATAACAATAAAATCAATAAAAACTATGCTTTTATTTCTGACTATTTTCATTTATACAAAATAGTAAAAGATTCACAACAGTTTAAAATACTGTTATTCAACAAATCTCTCTAACTTTCTTACTTTCTCTTTTTGATAATCTAGCAATCAACTCGTGACTTTCAATAAAACAATTATTGAATTATCATTTATTAAGTCATAAATTTACTTTTATACATTTATTAATAGTTATATTTGTTCATCAAAAAATTAAACTTTTATGGAAGAATGTATCTCCGTTTTTGATATGCTTAAAATTGGTGTAGGCCCATCAAGTTCTCATACTCTAGGCCCTTGGCGAGCAGCAGAACGCTTCTTAAATGAACTAAGAAATAAATTTGACATTAATACAGTAACAAGAATAAAAGTTGATTTATACGGATCACTTTCATTAACTGGAAAAGGTCATGCTACTGATTTGGCTATAATGTTAGGCCTAAGCGGACAAGATCCCGAATACATTCCTGTTCAAAATATAGATGGCATCATCCAATCGATAGAGTCTAAAAATGTAATTAATTTAGGAAACGAACTCATTATTCCTTTCTACTTTCTTCAAGATATCGTTTTTAATAAAAACTTCCTTCCATTTCACGCTAATGGATTAATGTTTACTGCTTTTATCAAAGATGAAACTGAATACAAATCAACCTTTTATTCCATTGGTGGTGGATTTGTAGTCAAAGAAGAACGATTAAATGCAAAAAAGAAACATGTTATTAAATGTGCCTTTCCATTCACTATTCAAAATGCGGAGGAGCTTTTAAATTATACTATTTCGGAAAATAAAACCATTTCCGAAATTGTATATGAAAATGAAAAATCAATGCGTTCTGAAGAAGTTATTCATGATGAATTAATGCGTATTTGGAATACTATGTTGGAGTGCATGTATATAGGATGTCATTCCGAAGGTATACTACCAGGTGGTTTAAACGTTCGCAGACGTGCTTTTGACATGCATCAAAATTTGATTGGTTTGGCAAATTATACCAATCCACAAGAATGGTTGGAAGAAATTAGAAAAACCGAAGTTAAATTTCGTCAAATTCTAAAATGGGTAAGTTGTTTTGCCTTGGCTGTAAACGAAGTAAACGCTGCACTGGGTCGTGTAGTTACAGCTCCTACCAATGGTAGTGCTGGAGTAATTCCTGCCGTTTTAATGTACTATATGGTAATTGAAAATCACAATGCCGGTGAGAAAGAAATCAAACAATTTTTGATGGTAGCTGGCGAAATAGGCAGTATTTTCAAAAAAGGATCCACCATTTCTGCCGCTATGGGAGGCTGTCAAGCAGAAATTGGCGTTTCTTCAGCTATGGCTGCCGCCGCTCTGTGCGAACTTATGGGCGGCACTCCTGCTCAAGTGCTTATGGCCGCCGAAATCGCTATGGAACATCATCTGGGTTTAACTTGCGATCCAATTGGTGGATTAGTTCAAATTCCTTGTATTGAAAGAAATACTATGGGAGCTATAAAAGCAATAAACGCAGCAGAACTGGCATTGGAAACCGATTCCAAAAACGCAAAAGTCCCATTGGATAAAGTGATAGACACGATGTGGCAAACTGCCAAAGACATGAATTCCAAATACAAAGAAACCTCCGAAGGTGGACTGGCTATTGCCGTGAATATGGCCGATTGCTAGGATTTTAGAAGGTCGATTTCAGGTTTAAGAACTTAGAATATAGATTTTAGAATATAGAAAAATAAAAAAGATTTCAGATAAAATGGTTAATCCATTTAGTCTGAAATCTTTTCTACCGAATATCTATTAATTCTTCCTGCTTAAATAGGAATCAAGCACTCAATAGTTTAAAATAAAAAGTACTTCCCAATCCCAATTCACTTTCAACACCAATAGAACCACCTTGGGCTTCAATAAATTCTTTGGATATGGCCAATCCCAATCCAGTTCCTGTTTTTTGACTTCCCGGAATTTGAAAGTATTTATCAAAAACTTTGCTTCGATAACGATTATCAATTCCTTTTCCCGTATCAACAACCATAAATAGAATATGTTGACTATCGCTTTTCAATTTTACTGCTATCACACTTTTTTCAGAAGAATACCGAATGGCATTGGTTAGAAAATTAATCAATACCCAAGAGGTCTTTTCGCTATCCGCTTTGACCATTGGCAAATTATCATCTGTTTCAACATGCAGTTCTATTTGTTTTTGTTCGGCTTGCATTTTTACAGCTTCAGTAGCATAATGTATGATTTGGTAAGGATCGCTTTTTTCAATATTCAACTGAATATTTCCTGTTTCTACTTGGGAAAGTTCTAATAATTCTCCAGTTATTTTTAATAAACGCTGGCTATCCTCGTTGATACTTTCTATCAAATGTTTCTGTTCGTCATTTAAGGTACCCGTTTGCTCTTTTTCTAATAATTGCAAACTGAATTTTATAGACGAAATTGGTGTTTTTAATTCATGTGAAATGGTGGCTATAAAATTAGTTTTGGCAAAATCCAATTCTTTAAAAGGAGTGATATTTCTCAAAATAATCACATCACCAATATCAATCGTTTGGTCTTCACCGGTTGGCTTAATGGTTATATTTACATTCTCTTTCTCAAAATAGCTTTCTTTACCATCCGCAAAAATTTTCATTGGTAATAACTTTTGCCCTGTTGTATACGTATCACTTTCCAGATTTTTTATAATCAAAGATTTCATTAAATCGTTTTTCAGTGCTAAGGTTGTGGCAATTTCTCCAAGTACATCTTCGGATTTCATACCTATAATTTTCAAAGCTTCATCATTTACAAATAAAATCGTTCCTTGATTATCCAATCCAATAATAGGATCATGCATATTGTTAATTAAGGTTTCCAGTCTTTTCTTTTCAAACGATAATTTATAGAGATTACTATTGTGATACTCTTCTAGTTTTTTGGCCATAGTGTTGAATGATTTTGCCAAATCACCAAACTCATTATGATTCATAAAGTGTACGCGTTCCGAATAATTTTTGTTGGCAATCTCCTTAATACTTGCGGTAAGTTCTTTTATTGGATTGGCAATATTGTTGGGCAAATTCACCAAAAGATTAAAGGCAATCAAAAAGCAAAGAGTACCCGTAATGGCAATCCACATATTGGCTGTTTCAGCGGTTCTGTTGGCAATATCACTTTTTTGTTTTATGGCAATCATATTGAGCTTCATTATCTCAAAAATATCCAAACGAATTTGGCTTTTTACAACCTCACTATTTTTATTTTGTTTCAAAAGAGTAAAACTTTTGTGCAAATTACGCGTTGCGTAATCTTCTCCAACTTCGGTTATATTTTTATTTTGTTTGTTCAGATTGGTTTCAAATGCAGCTATTGATTTCCCTTCATTGTTTCTTATCTCATCCAATGAATAAAGCATGTTTCGAGAATATTCCAACGTGTTGTAATTGGCTTTCAATATGTTTTGAGTGTCTTTTTTTATCAAAAAAACATAAAAAGCACTCACTAAAGTCAAGATAATTATCAATAAAAATAACAATCCGACACCTAGATTTAATTTGGTTTTAATTTTCATATGGAGATAATATTTGTATTTAAAGAAAACAGTAAGCTTCGCCTGTACGATTACGCTTGGGTAGCCATTCTTCAGTCCTTTTTCGATTTGGAATCATTACGATTTCATTTTATGATAGAATTACAAGGTCAATATTTGATAACGATAGATTATTCAATAATCTGCTAAAAAGGGTTGTAGACAAAATTACTTTAAATAAATTGAAATGGGGTTTACCGATACAAACCGTTGTAATTTGCTTTTGTTTTACCACTTCCAACATTGCATCAGTGATGTTTTTGGCTTCCACTTTTATTACTTCGGCTCCCAATTGTGTGGCCAGTTTAAAATTATTGATCAAATGGCGTTGTTTGTCAAGAGCAATTTTGTCACTGCTTTCCTTTGGAGTCTGTACATACAAAACATACCAGGAACTATTGTAATAACTGGCCAATCGAGCCGTTTTTCGAATGACAATTTTGGCTGTTCTATCGTTACTACTAATGCAAGCCAATAATTTTTCATAACGTAAGGCCTGATTTTTGGGAACTTCACTTTCAACTTTCCGAACGACCTGGCTCGCCACTTCCCGCAAAGCCAATTCGCGCAATTGCAAAATTTGATCCGACTTAAAAAAATTGTTCAAGGCGGTCTGAATTTTATCAGCTGTATAAATTTTCCCTTCTTTCAAACGAGCAATTAATTCTTCCGAAGTTAAATCGATATTCACCACCTCATCTGCCAATCGCAACACATTATCAGGAACTCGCTCTAGAACTTCAACATTTGTAATGCGCTTTACGTCTTCGTTCAAACTCTCAATATGCTGAATATTGACCGCCGAAATGACATTGATTCCCGCTTCCAAAATCTCCAAAACATCTTGCCAGCGCTTTTCGTTTTTACTTCCTTCAATGTTCGTATGTGCCAATTCATCTACAATAACGACTTCTGGACGCAAATTGATAATAGCTTGCACATCCATTTCCTCGAGCTGTTTCCCTTTATAGAAAATAGTTCGACGCGGAATTACCGGCAATCCTTCCAATAAATCGTGTGTTTCCTTTCGATTGTGTGTTTCGATATAACCAATTTTTACATCAATTCCATTTTTCAACAGTGTATGCGCTTCCTGAAGCATCCTGAAAGTTTTGCCCACACCCGCACTCATCCCAATGTAGACTTTAAACTTTCCTTTGCGTGATTTTTGAATTAAATCCAGAAAGTGATTTACATTATTTTCTTTTTCGTTATCCATAAATTAAACTAACAGTTGAATCATTTCATTTTAAATAAAACTTTTTAAACCATTAAGAAATTAAGTTTTTTTTAAACTTAACTCCTTAATGGTTTTCAATAAAAATTTACAATTTATTGTCTTTTTTTTTTAAATTGATATAGCCAAAGATGTAGTTATACACACATTGCTGTTTGTTGGATTGTTGTCCTTCAAAAAGACATCATCTTTGCTATTCAAAGTTCGGGCTTCTATTCTAAATAGTACGTTTTCTATAGGCAAATAATCAAAATTTGCCGAGAAACCATAGGTTTTAAAACCATTTGGTGTTCCTGTTGGGATAATTACCCCTTTTTCATCTTGGTAATATTCTCCTCTGGCTGCCAATTGAATTTTATCCGTTGGCTTGTATTGAATAATTACAGATGGAGTATACCAAAAATCATAATCACTGCTTCCTTTTGCAGATTGTTGCGCTCCGATATCAAAACCTACGATAACGCTTGTTTTATCCGTCAATTTAAATGTTCCATAAAAATCGTTAAAATAACGCCATTTCTTATCCGCATCAGGTTGTTCATTTCCAGCATAAGTACTCCAATTCAAGACAACTCCAGAAGTTGGTTTATATGTAATTTGCGTTCCAAAAGCTGGTGTATGATTGCCATCGATTTTTTGAATACGTTGCCAGCCGTTTAAATACATTGCCGCCAAATACCATTGCTCCGATTTTGAAGTGTACCCGATTTTTACACCCGATTCATAATAGGGCGAGTTTTCAGCACCAATACTTCGGGTCAAAGTCATGCAATCTTTCCCAATCGCGCTTTCAGATCCAATATGCGACGGCATAACTCCCGCATCAATCCAAAGATTATTGTCTTTAGAAATTTTAACTCCAACATTGGCTTCATAAATATTTTTTAGCAAATCTTGTTCTGCTGCCATATTGTATTGAGCATACGTTCCTGCCATAAGCGCAAAATTGGCACGAACATTCTCTTTGGTATAATTCACTTTGGCCATCCCTAAATTCAGATTCACTTCATTGGCTCTGTTGTAACTGTAAATAAATCCTGGTCTGGTATGATTATCCGGTTTCCCAAAATCATAACTATAATAAGTATCTACATAACCAGAAAATGTAATTGGACTTTTTGACTCTTCTTGAGCATTAATTGTTGTAAAACCAAAAGCTATAAAAGCTGTAATTAGTATTCTTTTCATTTTATAATTTTTAGGAGCTAATCCCGCTATCATTCCAAATCTTTTGTTTTTTAAAAGAAAAAACAAAAGGATTTTCCCTTCTATCGGGGCTAAGGCATCACGTTTTTTTAAGATCATCATTTTTAATCTTAGCATTTATAGTTTAAATTGCGATTCGCATTGACATTGCTATTGCTATTGCTATTGCTATTGAAATTTTTCTTTATTTCAACTCATCCAAAGCTACATTCAACTCCAGGACATTTATCGTTGCAGTTCCCATAAACGATGGTATATTGATTTTGGTTTCTACCAAAGCTTTTACTTTTTCTTCAGACAAATTTCTAACTTTCGCCACTCTTTTTACCTGAATCAAAGCGCCTTCCGGAGAAATATTGGGATCCAAACCACTACCCGAAGCTGTCACCATATCCGATGGAATCTCCGATTTTTTTAAATAAGGATGAACAATCAAAAATGTGTCGATCCTTTTTTGTACCAATGCCAAATATTCTGGATTGCTTGATCCTTTGTTACTTCCAGCACTTCCTGCAGCATTGTAATCCACTGCCGATGGTCGTCCCCAGAAATAATTGGGCTTGTCAAATTTTTGTCCAATTTTTTGGTAACCAACCACTTTTCCATTTACAGAAATGGTTTCTCCTTTTCCCTTGTTTGGAGCAAATTGTGCAACTCCTAAAATTGCCATAGTATAAATAACTGAGAATAAAATGACCAATATTGCGGTCAATTTTAGTATTGAAAATATATTTTTCATTTTGAGTTTTTTTTTAGTTTCTAAGATACTAAGTTGCTGAGTTTCTAAGTTATTTTCTCTGCATCTTAGCAACTTAGCATCTCAGAAACTTAGTTACATAAATAACGCTACTGCCAAATCAATTAACTTAATCCCGATAAACGGAACAATCAACCCACCTAAACCATAAATCAAAAGGTTTCTTTTCAAGATTGCCTCTGCACCAATCGGTTTATAATCAACCCCTCTCAACGCTAGCGGAATCAATATCGGAATGATAATCGCATTGAAAATCACTGCAGATAAAATGGCGCTTTCCGGACTGTGCAACTGCATAATATTCAAACCTTGCAAAGCAGGAATAGCCGTAATGAAAAGTGCAGGAACGATAGCGAAATATTTGGCAACATCATTCGCAATAGAGAATGTGGTGAGCGTTCCTCTGGTCATCAAGAGTTGCTTTCCAATTTCAATAATTTCAATTAACTTAGTTGGATCATTGTCTAGATCGACCATATTACCTGCTTCTTTAGCAGCTTGAGTTCCGCTGTTCATAGCAACACCAACATCGGCTTGCGCAAGAGCGGGTGCATCATTTGTACCATCACCCATCATCGCCACAAGTTTACCCATTTGTTGCTCGTTTTTGATGTAATTCATTTTATCCTCAGGTTTGGCTTCGGCAATAAAATCATCCACACCGGCTGCTTCTGCAATAAATTTGGCTGTCAACGGATTATCTCCTGTAACCATCACGGTTTTTACACCCATTTTTCTCAACCGTTCAAATCGTTCTCTCATTCCCGTTTTGATGATATCCTGCAATTCAATAACACCTTGAACTTCGTTATTTTTAACAACTACTAATGGCGTTCCTCCTTTTGAAGAAATAGCAATAACTCTTTCAGCGACATCTTCTGGGAAAACATTACCTGATTGAAGTGCAATATTTTTAGCAGCATCCTGAGCCCCTTTTCGAATGTTGGTTCCGTCTCTTAAAACCACTCCACTCGTTCTGGTTTCAGCAGTAAATTTAATTAAAGTAGCACCTTCAATAGACAATTTTTGAGATACATCTGGTCCAGCTAATTCTACAATACTTTTCCCTTCCGGGGTATCATCGGCAAGTGAACTTAATACCGCAGACTTGATAAAATCTTCTAGCATAACTCCTTTTGCAGGATAGAAATTAGTTGCTTTTCTATTTCCGATGGTGATTGTACCTGTTTTATCCAAAAGCAATACATCAATATCACCAGCAGTTTCTACCGCTTTTCCAGATTTTGTAATTACGTTCGCACGCAATGCTCTGTCCATTCCGGCAATTCCAATCGCAGATAATAAGCCTCCAATAGTTGTTGGTATTAAACATACAAAAAGAGAAATGAAAGCTGCAATGGTAATTGGTGCATTCGCATAATCTGCGAAAGGTTTCAAAGTCACACAAACAATTACGAAGATTAAAGTAAAAGCTGCCAACAGAATCGTCAAAGCAATTTCGTTTGGTGTTTTTTGACGGCTTGCGCCTTCTACCAAAGCAATCATTTTGTCAAGGAAACTTTCTCCTGGTTCTGAAGTTACGATTACTTTAATTTTATCCGACAATACTTTGGTCCCTCCAGTAACCGATGATTTGTCTCCACCTGATTCTCGAATTACAGGAGCACTTTCACCCGTAATAGCACTTTCATCAATAGTGGCCAATCCTTCGATGATTTCACCATCTGTGGCAATTAAATCACCAGATTCACAGATGAAAACATCGCCTTTTTTCAAAGCGGAAGAACTTACGTTTCTAATTTCGCCACTGGCCAAAATTTGTCGCGCTGGTGTTTCTTCACGTGTTTTTCTCAAACTGTCCGCTTGTGCTTTACCTCTTGCTTCAGCAATGGCCTCGGCAAAATTGGCAAACAAAAGCGTTACTAACAAAATTAAGAATACTATGAAATTATATACAAAACTACCTTGATCGGGTGTACCAAACAAAATGGCGATACATACAGCAAACATAATGGCAGTACCTATTTCTACGGTAAACATTACCGGATTTTTGAACATTACTTTCGGGTTCAGCTTCAGAAAAGACTGCACTAATGCCTCTTTTACCTGCTTACTCTCAAATAATGAATTGGATTTATTTTTATTCATTTTAAAATGAGTTAAATGTTTAAATGTTATTCGATTATGGTTTGTGGTCTTTAGTTTTTTCACTTCTAACCTCTAACTTCTAATTTCTAACTTTTTTTTATTTTAATGTAAAATATTCTGCTAATGGCCCTAAAGCTAACGCGGGAAAGAAAGACAAAGCAGCAATAATCGCGATTACGGCAAAAACCATCACACCAAAAATGGTAGTATCTGTTTTTAAAGTTCCTGCACTTTCTGGAATGTATTTTTTGTTAGCCAATAAACCTGCAATCGCTAATGGTCCAATGATTGGAAGGAAACGGCTTAATAGCAACACAATTCCAGTAGTAATATTCCAAAACGGATTATTGTCTCCCAAGCCTTCAAAACCAGAACCGTTATTGGCTGCACTCGAAGTGTATTCATATAGCATTTCTGAAAATCCGTGATGACCAGGATTGTTCAACCAACCTGTGGCGTTTCCTGAAAACCAATAACCCATTGCCGTATCATTTGCAGCAAAATAAGAAGCCAAAGCTGTTCCTGCCAATATCAATAAAGGATGAAGAATGGCGATAAAAGCAGCAATTTTCACTTCACGAGCCTCGATTTTCTTTCCTAAAAATTCAGGGGTTCTACCTACCATTAAACCTGAGATAAATACAGCGAGAATTATAAAGATGTAAAAATTCAGCCATCCTACTCCACAACCGCCATAAAAGGCATTGACCATCATAGCCAACAGTTGCATTGAACCAGAAACTGGCATCGAACTATCGTGCATACTATTAACCGAACCTGTAGAAATCACAGTAGTTGCAATGCTCCAAAACCCAGTAACGGCTGATCCAAAACGAACTTCCTTGCCTTCCATAGCTCCAGTTACTTGGGTAATTCCCATTTTTTCTATCGCTGGATTTCCATTGAGCTCACTGATAATTGTTGGTATTACTAAAAGCAAGAAACCAACCGTCATTACTCCAAAAATAACGTACGAAAATTTTCTTTTCTTTAAATAAAAACCTAAAGCAAAAATCATCGAAAAAGGAATAATCAATTGTGCCCATAATTCAACTGCATTGGTTAAATAAGTTGGGTTTTCCAAAGGATGTGCTGAATTGGCTCCAAAAAAACCACCACCGTTTGTACCAATATGTTTGATACCAATAAATGCAGCAGCTGGGCCACGGGAAACTTCAACAGTATCACCTTGTAGAGTCACGATTTTATCTTTTCCTTCAAAAGTCATTGGAGTTCCACTAAATACTAGAACTACAGCAACAATAGCAGAAAGAGGCAACAAGATACGAGTACAACTTTTGATGAAAAAATTATAAAAATTTCCTAATTTATCAGTAGTTTTCTCTCTCATAGCAACAAAAACCATTGCAGCGGCTGCTATTCCCGTACCTGCCGAAACAAATTGCAAGAACATTAAAAACAATTGTGATAAATATGTAAGCCCCGTTTCGCCAGAATAGTGCTGTAAATTACAGTTCACTACAAATGAAATAGCGGTATTAAATGCCAAATCGGGTGACATATTTGGATTTCTATCTGGATTTAGCGATAAACCCCCTTGAGAGATTAGCACTAAAAAGCATAGAAAGAACCAAAGCATATTCACACTTAAAAGTGCTTTTAGATATTGCTTCCAGTTCATTTCTTCAGTAGAATTGACACCACTGATTTTGAAAATAAATTTTTCAATTGGATTGAAAATTGCGTCCAGCATTGTTTTATCTCCCAAATACACTTTGGCTATATACCTTCCAAAAGGAATAGCCAAAACTATCGAGACGATAAAAATACTAATGACGCCAAAAAATTCTGTGTTCATTTATTAGATTTTAGATTATTGGAATTTTAGATTTTTAGATTTTTAGAAATTATATATTGAACTCTTAATTTCAATCCCAAAGTTTCAGGACTAATAGTCTAAATATCCAATAATCTAAAAATCTATTTTTCTAGTTTAAAATTTTTCGGGTTTGATTAGTACATAAACCAAATAACCGAATACGGCAAGTGCGACAATAAATAGTGCTGTCATGATTTAGATTTTTTCAAAAAATTCGACGGATTTAAAACAAATCGCAAAGAGCAAAGCTCCTAATGCAAGTAAAAGAATGGTTATTATCATTTTATTAAAAATTAAGGTTATTTTTAAGAAAAAAGAGAATAGAAAATAGAGAATAGACATATAGATAATAAATTCTGGATTACGATTCTACAATTATTTTACTCTATACAATCGCTTTTTCTTTTTTCTATATTCTATTATCTTATTGTCTTTTTTCTATACTCCAGAGGTATTGATGTGCTTTACATATTCCGCCTTCAACGATTGTGGAAACAGATTCGAAATGCTGCAATGCCGCATTTCCATGAAAGAAGAAACCGAAAAAACATATACATTCGAAATAGCGTTTTTGGTTTCGTTGCTTCCCGTTTCGAACAGTCTTTCGGCAAGTGCCAAACATTTTTTGGCTCGGTTAATATTTCCGGTAATAATTGCAATTTTTGTGATTTCGGCAAAGCGTTCGGCTTTATCGTAAATCGTTGCTATTTTATTTTTCATTTTGGTAATGGTTTATTTTGTTCTTTCTCCCTTATGCCAAAAAGTGTTCCAAAAAAAGCAAAAAAACATAAAGTATTGTTTCCTATGACATTGATATCATCATGCCAAAAAAAGGCATAAAAAAAGCCTATCAAAATGATAGGCTTTTCTCAAAACGATAAATTTTTTATTGAATATTATATTTGGAATTATTTTGCTAACTCCTTATTTGTTTTCGCTTTTAATGATTTCATTTTTACATTATTTTGCTTTTCAATATTCATAATTTTTCTAAATTCAAAAAGCTCTTCCTCGCTCCAAGGTTCTGATTTTACAGAAAAATCAATTTCTTTAGGTTCTTTAATTATATTCATATTTAGTGATTTTTAAAATAATGATTAATTAATTTCATAGTTGCTTTAGTTTCAATAAACATTCTTAAACCTCGAAAATGGGTTGCTAAAAGTGTTTCTTGATAATGTTTAATCAAAGTAGTTTTAGCATCAAAAGCGACAAAACCTTCATATTCTTTTTCAAAAGAAACTTTACAAGCAAATGCTACTAAATTCCCAGGTACTCCAAAATACATTTTATTTTTTCCAGTATTGAAATTTGAACTTTCAATTAAATGCATAAAAATATGATCTTGTTTATCTTCTATACTCAATAATCCTTGAATAATATTTGGATTATTTACAGTAACTAACTTGTAAACTTCCTTAGATTTATCCTTTAATTCTTTTGTCCAATCAAATCTCCATATAGATTTTCTAATATCTTTCAAATCTTTATCGGATAATTTAACAATTAAGGTGTCGAAAACTTCGGCTGTTATTGTATTTTCAATCGAGTTTGTTAACTTATCAATAACAAAATCAAGTGGTTTCTTCTCTTCTTCAAACATAAAGCTAATTTACAAAATTAAATTCAAAATACACCTATTGAATATTGTATTCGTCCAATTTTCGATACAGTGTTGCAATACCAATTTCAAGTAAACGCGCGGCTTCGGCTTTGTTGCCTTTGGTATAGTTCAATACTTTCTGAATGTGCAGTTTTTCGACACTTTCCATAGAAAATGCTGATAAGGATTTATTATTTTTATCTACTTGGTGCTGAATTTCATATGGCAAAACATCTTGAGTCAAAACATCGTCATTCACCAGAATTACAGAACGTTCAATCACATTTCTCAATTCACGAACATTTCCTGGCCAATGATAGCTTTCTAATTTATGAAGAAAATCAGGATCGATAGTCAATGTTTTCTTATTCCCTCTCGACGAAAATTCCTCTGTAAAATAATACGTTAAAGGTGCAATATCTTTAACTCTTTCACGCAAAGGCGGAATTTTTATTTCGAAAATATTCAATCTAAAATATAAATCCGAGCGAAAACGGTGTTCATTACTTTCTGATTTTAAATCGCGGTTGGTAGCGGCTATCAGACGGAAATTGGATTTTCTAGGAGTAGTGTCCCCAATTTGAATGTACTCATTGGTTTCTAAAACCCGTAATAATTTGGCTTGCAGTTCTAGTGGCATCTCCCCTATTTCATCCAAAAATAAAGTTCCGCAATTGGCCTCTTCGATAAAACCTTTTTTGTCTTTTGTAGCTCCCGTAAAAGCGCCTTGCTTGTGACCGAATAATTCACTTTCCAGAATCTCCTTACTGAAAGTACTGCAATTTAATGCAACGAATGATTTTCCAGCTCTAAGACTGTTTTCGTGAATGGCTTGCGCAAAAACTTCTTTTCCTGTTCCGGTTTCTCCTGTCAAAAGTACGGTCGAATCGGTTTTGGCTACTTTTTTAGCCAAATCAATAACTTGCTCCAAACCTTTTGATTTTCCTATAATGCTATCAAAAGAATATTTATCAGAAATTCGTTTTTCGAGTTGTTTGACTTTTTTTTGTAACTGAACTTTTTCCAAAGCTTTGTATAATAGTGGTATAATTTTATCATTATCATCACCTTTTACAATATAATCGAAAGCTCCGTTTTTCATGGCCTGAACACCATCCGAAATTTTACCGAAAGCGGTCAATAAAATGACTTCTGTTAATGGGAAAGCCGTTTTTATTTTTTGAAGAAAGTCAACTCCATTACCATCGGGAAGTTTAACATCAGACAATACGACATCAATATTAAGTGTTTCCAATTTCTTCAAACCAGACTTTAAATCGGAAGCTTCAAAGACATCGAAACCTTCCGATTTTATGATTCGAGCTAGAAGATGACGTAATTTTTCTTCGTCGTCAATAATGAGAATATTTTTCAAAATTATATTTTGTGTTTTAGTTATTCAAAATTAGTTGTTTTAGTTATTTGTTATAGAAATTCTTCTAAATACTTTGGTTAAATAATAATCCCATAATTTCATAAGCCTACTTTTTGATATTCCTTATAAAAATTCAATTTAAAAAAATTCAATTTATTACTTTTACACTCTCAAATTAAAATCAATACCGATCGTTTCGGAATTAAAATCATAAATCACAATGTCTGCAATTAAAAAAGATTACAAAAGAATTACTACTAAGTCTTTAATCGAGATGAAATCCAATGGAGAAAAAATCTCTATGTTAACGGCTTATGATTATACCATGGCCAAAATTGTGGATACTGCTGGAATTGATGTAATTCTGGTTGGTGACTCTGCTTCGAATGTTATGGCAGGTCATGAAACTACTTTACCGATCACATTAGATCAAATGATTTATCACGCTTCATCAGTAGTTAGAGCTGTAGAAAGAGCTTTGGTTGTGGTTGATTTACCTTTTGGAAGTTACCAATCAGATCCAAAAGAAGCTTTGCGTTCTTCTATTAGAATCATGAAAGAAAGTGGTGGACATGCAGTAAAAATGGAAGGTGGAAAAGAAATCAAAGAATCGATTAAAAAAATCCTAAATGCTGGAATTCCTGTTATGGGACATTTGGGGTTAACGCCACAGTCAATTTATAAATTTGGTACTTACACCGTTCGTGCCAAAGAAGAAGAAGAAGCCGACAAACTAATTGAAGACGCAAAATTACTTGAAAAATTAGGCTGTTTCGCATTAGTACTTGAAAAAATTCCCGCTCATTTGGCAAAATTAGTGGCAGAAAGCATTTCGATTCCAGTAATCGGTATTGGAGCTGGTGGCGGTGTAGACGGACAAGTATTGGTAATTCACGATATGTTGGGTATGAATAATGAATTCAGTCCTCGTTTCTTGAGACGCTACATGAATTTATACGAAGGAATGACAACTGCTATAAGTCAATATGTTGCCGATGTAAAATCTGAAGATTTCCCAAATACAAACGAACAGTATTAATTTTAGACCTTTTAGATTGTTAGACTACTTAGATAGTTAGACTTTTAGACCGCTTAAATATCTTTGAACAAAAAAACTAATAACAGTTTTTATAAAAAAACAACAACCTTAAACAAATAAAATGCATCGATTTAAAGAACTAGAAATCTGGAAAAAAAGCAGAACGTTTTGTGTGAAAATTTATTCAGTTACATCCTCTTTCCCAAGTGAAGAAAGATTTGGACTTACAAACCAGTTAAGAAGAGCTGCTGTATCTATTCCTTCAAATATTGCTGAAGGTTCTTCTAGACATTCGAATAAAGATTTTGCTAGATTCTTAGAAATCTCAATTGGTTCAGCTTATGAAATTGAAACACAACTTTTAATTTCATCTGATTTAGGTTTTATTAACATACACAAAGCCGATGAATTAATAATTATGCTAGATGAAATTGTAAAAATGACATCAAAATTCAGATCAACTTTAACACAAAATCAATAGACTAATAGATTATTAGACTATTTAGATTGTTAGGCTGCCTAACTGTTCTAAAAAATCTAAGTAGTCTAATAATCTAAAAATCTAAGTAGTCAGAATGAAAATAATTTCAAATAAATCCAATCTGCAAATCCTGCACGAAGACAATCACTTAATCGTGGTTAATAAACGTGTAGGTGATATTGTGCAAGGGGACAAAACGGGTGATAAACCATTAAGCGATGTTGTAAAAGAATACATCAAAGACAAATACAATAAACCTGGCGAAGTTTTTCTGGGAGTGGTGCATCGATTAGACCGACCAACTACAGGAATTGTTGTTTTTGCTCGTACCAGCAAAGCTTTGACTAGAATGAATGAACTGTTTAGTAGCAGAGAAACTCAAAAAACGTATTGGGCTGTAGTAAAAAACAAGCCTTCCAAGAACGAAGACAAACTAGTTCATTATATAAAAAGAAACGAAAAAAACAACACTTCAAAAGCACATTTAAAAGAAGTTCCCGAAAGTAAATTGGCTAGTTTAGAATATAAAATTATAAAAGAACTAGACAATTATTTTGGATTAGAAATTCTTTTACACACAGGAAGACACCACCAAATACGGGCTCAACTTTCTGCTATTGGTTCTCCCATAAAAGGAGATTTAAAATATGGTTTTGACCGAAGCAATCCTGATGGAGGTATACATTTGCATGCCAGAAAATTATCTTTTAATCACCCAGTCACTAAAGAAAACATTTCTATTATAGCACCTACTCCAGTAGATGTTATTTGGAGTGCAATTTAAATTTTCAGGTAAAATAATGTTTTATTTGAATTATAAAATTTATATTGCAGACTACTTACAAACTGCATTACAATGAATTACAATTCAAATATTAAATCTAGAAAAGAATCTTTAATTAAACTGTTGGATGTCATAATCAAACATGAAAATGAAATCATTCAAGCTCTATATGATGATTTTAAGAAACCGCCATTTGAGTCAATTGCTACCGAAACTAGCTACATTATATCTGAATTAAAAGACACCATAAATAACATACATAATTGGTCTAAAGTAAAAAAAATAAGGCCTTCTATACTTAATTTTCCCTCAACAGATTACATTTATAAAGAGCCATATGGCAAAGTTTTAATAATAGCTCCTTGGAATTACCCTTTTCAATTGGCACTTTGTCCTTTGATATCGGCAGTTGCTGCAGGTAATCAAGTGGTTTTAAAACCCTCAGAGTTAACACCTAAAACTTCGGCAATCATTCTTAAAATTGTAGAAAAAGTATTCCCACACAACCATGTTAAAGTAATTGAAGGCGGAGTGGCAGAAACTCAAAATTTATTAACTCAACGTTGGGATTATATCTTTTTTACGGGTAGCGTAGCAGTTGGTAAAATAGTTGCCAAAGCTGCAGCCGAACATCTCACTCCTGTAACACTTGAATTAGGCGGGAAAAACCCATGTGTTATTGATGAAACAGCCAATTTAAAACTAGCTGCCAAAAGAATCGTTTGGGGTAAATTTTTAAATGCAGGTCAAACCTGTATCGCTCCTGATTATATTTTGATTCAAGAAGATATGAAAAGTCATTTTGTTGATTTTATGAAAAACGAAATAACAAAAGCTTATGGCAAAAATCCAAAGGAATCTCCAGATTTTGCTCGAATTGTAAATAAAAAAAATTGGCTTCGACTAAGTAGTATGATTGAACCGAAAAAAGTAATTTTTGGAGGAGAAACTGATATTGATGATTGCTATATAGCTCCAACACTAGTCGATGAAAACTCCCTTGACAGTTTACTCATGCAAGATGAAATATTTGGTCCGATATTACCAATTTTAACGTATAATGATGAAAAAGAAATCTACAAAACTATTTCAAAATACGAGAAACCATTAGCATTGTATGTTTTCACAGATGACAAGAAATTTGCTAGAAAGATAACAACTGACTTCTCATTTGGAGGAGGTTGCGTAAATGATACCGTAAGTCATTTTGCAAATAAAAGACTCCCCTTTGGAGGCGTTGGACACAGTGGTATAGGTGCTTATCATGGTCAATTGAGTTTTGACACTTTTTCGCATCATAAAGGAGTTATGAAAAAAGCAAACTGGCTGGACATAAAACTGAGATACGCTCCATATTCTAAAAAAATAGAAACACTAAAAAAATTATTAAAATGGCTTTAACAAACGAAAAATTGGTTAGTGATGCCATACAATACCGTCGATCCGTAAGAGTTTTTAAAAAAGAACCAATAGATGATCTTAAAGTAAAAAAATGTATAGAGCTTGCAACTCTTGCTGCTACCAGTAGCAACATGCAACTTTGGGAATTTTATCACATCACATCACCAGAAATTATTGAACAAATTGCAATAGCTAGTTTTGACCAAAACGGTGCCAAAACAGCTCAACAATTGGTTATAATTGTAGCTCGAAAAGATTTGTGGCGAAAAAGAGTGCAATCCAATATTGATTTTTTGAAATCGCAATATGGAAACAAACCTGAAACTGACTATTCTAAAAGAGAAAAATTTGCATTAAATTATTATAAAAAAATAGTTCCATCAATTTATTTTGACTTTTTTGGACTATTGGGATATATTAAATATCTCATTTTTCAAGTTATTGGAATCTTCAAACCCATTTACAGACAAGCAAGAGTAAGTGACATGCGTATCGTAGCGCACAAAAGCGCAGCACTTGCTGCTCAAAACTTTATGATTAGTATGGCAGCCATCAATTACGACACTTGTCCTATGGAAGGTTTTGATTCTTTAAGAGTTAAAAAAATTGTAAATTTGCCTGCTTCTGCCGAAATTACTATGATTCTTGGTTGTGGTATTCGAGAAGAACATGGCGTGTATGGAGATCGATTCCGTATTCCATTTGAAGAGGTCTATTTTAAATTATAATTAAAAAAAACAATCAACCCAACTACTATGAACCAAACACTAGAACGATTAAAGGATATAGAAAAGAATGGATACCAAGTGGATTTTGCAAATGTATTCAATCATGCTTTTGAGAATTACAAAAAAATTGCTTTATATGCTGGATTAGTACTATTTGTATTTATGGTATTGTTTACCATTTTAATTGCAGGTTCTTTAATTTCTGTAATTGGTGTTACTGCAATGACACAAGAATTAAATCCTGAAAAATTGAAAATTGAAAATTTTTCAGAAAACACATTATTGCTTTTGGGTGTGATTTCCATTTTTGTTGGTTCTATATTAGCTCCTTTTAATGCCTCTTTTTTAAAAATGGCTGACTGTGGAGACAAAGATGAAGAGTTTCATATTTCGAATTTATTCAGTTATTATAAACTTCCATATCTAAAAGAAATTTTTATTGTTACATTATTAATTTCAGCCATAAGTTTTGGCCTAGCCAATTTGCTATCTTTAGCAAAATTAAGTTTTTTGGGAACGCTTATCCAATGGTTTATTTCATTTGTAACTATACTTGCAATACCTCTTATTATTTTTGGTGACTTGAAAGCTTTTGATGCAATCAAATATAGTATTCAAATTGTTATCAAACAACCCTTTGTTCTATTAGGATTAATGGTTGTAGCAATAATTGCTTCATTTGTTGGTGTTATGGCATGTTGTATTGGTGTTTTCTTCACTTTGCCATTTCTTTTTTCCATGAATTATGCAATTTATTCGGCTATTGTTGGAATAGATATAAAAAATAACGTAGAAAATAATTGATGAAAAGTAATTTGTTTGAGCGTTCATATACATTCCATTAAAATTATACATTTAAAACAATAAGCCTTAAGAATATGTTCTTATTAACCAACATACATTTCTTATTAAACTTTACTTACTCAAGTTTAGTTGGTAAAACTATGTTGATAAATATCAATACCGATTTTTTTAATTTATTACACAATTCAGTTATTCTATTACTAATTTTAACTTTAATCGTTCTAGGATTAATTTTTTCCTTTTTAAAAATTAACACCATTTTATTAAACAAGGACAATCTTTCCCTCAATGATTCTGAAAAAAGAGAATACAAACTTTGTTTATTATTTTTTGGATTAGTTATCCCATTTATAGAGATCATTTTCGAAATATGTCATATTCGTCCAAAAAGTATGTTAATAAACAATTTTGCAATTGGTATTTTCTTTTTGGCTTTATTTTTACTTAGTGAAAAATCAAAGTACATTTATAATAGAATTCAAAACATTTATATTTTCTTATTCTGCCTTTATTTTATATTAATAGGTTATAATATAATTCAGTTACCTGAAGATCCAATACCTTCGTATGCATTTATTGTTGCTTTCTTTTTTTCGTATATCATTTTAAAACCACTAAAAAGGTATTTAATTTTTACGGGATTAATAGTTTGTTATTTAATAATAATTTATGCTTTTGATTTGGTCAATATCAAAAAAATCGGAATCCTTTTCAACTACTCCATTTTAGCATTTATTATAAACTATATTAGACACGTATCTTTAACAAAAATTCAAGAGAAATATAATTTTACCAATGAAATTGTAAACAAAGGTAATTCACTTACTATAGCTACAAACAAATCTGGTGAAGTAACATTTTGCAGTGAAACCATAACTTCAATTTTAGGATACACACAAATGGAAGTCATAGGAATGGGATTTTGGAAACTAACCGAAGACCCAGAATTCATAGGTATAGATTATCATGAAGATTTTATTGACAACAGACTTTATGTTAGAAAATTAAAATGCAAAAATGGAGAATACAAATTTATTCAATGGATTGACAAAAAGTTTGAAGACGATATTACCATCGGTATCGGTCAGGACATTACAAATGAAATTAACCTAAGAAATCAATATGAAAACTTAATACAAACTGCTGTAGATATCATTTTTGAAGTAGATTACAAAGGTAATTTCACTTTTGTGAATGATTATATGATTAAAGCTACTGGTTATACCAAAGAAGAATTTCTCAACAAGAAATTTTACTCCATAATTCGTAAAGATTATGTGTTCAAAATTATGAGGTATTATCAAAATTTTTCTGTGATAGAAAATGATTTTACAACTTTAGAATTTCCAATAATTAAGAAAAACGGTGAAGAAATCTGGATTTCTCAAAATGTTTTTATTAGGAGAAATAATTTTGGAAAAGTTAATGGTTATTCAGGTATTGCTAGAGATATTACATTATTAAAAAACATTGAAATCGACAAAGCAAATAGACAAGCCAAAATACAAAAATACAGTCAAGCATTAAAAAAAATAGCAATCCTAAATCATTCCAACAATGATAATTTGGAATTCACAATTGACACCCTTTTACAAGAAACTTCTTCGACACTTGGTGTTAATAGAGCTAGTTATTGGGAATATGAATTTGATAAAATTGTATGTAACAAATTATACGATTCCAAAACAAATACTTTTCAAAATGGAATTTATTTTACCAAAAATGAAAATCTAAAGTATTTTGAAAAGATAGAAAACAAACTTCAAATCGTCTTAACAAACGTAAGAGCTCATATTTCTAATAATAAAAAAAACAAAGAGTACATTTTAGACAATAATATATTTTCAACATTAGACACGCCTATTTTTATTGATGGAGAACTAAAAGGGGTACTTTCATTTGAATCAACTTTTCAAGTTAAAGAATGGGACAATGAAGATATCAATTTTTCTAAATCTGTGTCAGATCTAATTGTTATTGCAATTTCATCCCAAATAAGAGCTGAAATAGAAAGAAAACTTGCTTATAAAAGTGAGCTACTTCTAATCATTAATCAAAATATAAATAAGTTTTTGTTACAAAAAAACTCGAATGATATTTTTAAAGGTATTATTAATGAAATAGGAATAATAACAAAAGCAGAACGAATATCTTACTTAAAAAAAGAAGTTCAAACAGGTAATTTTAATCAAAACTATAGATGGCTTGGCAGTCTTCAAGGATTTGACAACGTCAATCCACAACTTCAAAATCTTACATTTTCAGAATTTAAAAGCATCATAAATGAATTAACCCCTGAAACCTATTTCAATTTTTGTACAACGAGAATAAGAAACGAAAAAATTAAAAATTTTATTAAAAGTTTAGATATAAAATCTTTTTTATTATTACCTGTATTTGTTAAAAATGAGTTGGATGGTTTTTTTGTATTTGATGATACAACTCAAGAACGTATTTGGAGTATTGATGAAGTTTCAATTATGCAAATATTAATAAAGAACATAGCTACTTCTATAGAACGAAATACAAACGAATCCATAATTGAAGAAAGTGAAGAAAGATTTAGATTGTTGGCCAACAACATTCCAGGAACTGTTTATTTATCCAATTATGATGAAAAATACAGCAAAATATATCTAAATGATGAAATAAAAAAATTAACAGGTTATGCCAAATCTGATTTTTTAGAGAATAAAATTTTTTTAATAGACTTAATACTTCCAGAAGATATTGAATATGTCAAATTAAAAAATAAAATTGCCTTAGAAGAAAAAAAATCGTTACATATTACTTATAGAATTAAACATAAAAATCAATCAATTGTTTGGGTAGAAGAATTTGGTGATTCCATAATAAAAAACGGTGAAATTGCTTTTATGGAAGGAATACTTATCGATATCACCGAAAAGAAAAATAATGAGTCTATCATCAAAGAAAAAGATTTAGCAGAAGCTGCAAATAAAGCTAAATCAGAATTTTTAGCAAATATGAGTCATGAAATAAGAACTCCATTAAACGGTATTATTGGTTACACGGATTTATTAATGAATTCAAAATTGGAAAGCACTCAAAAACAATATATGAGTACTATTAACCAATCTGCTAATATTTTGATGGAAGTAGTAAATGATATTTTGGATTTCTCTAAAATTGAATCAGGTAAACTAGAACTTAACATAGAAAAATACTGTATAAAAGATATCATATTTCAAATAAAAGAATTAATCAACTATCAAGCCCAATCCAAAAACTTAGAACTAAAATTTACAATTGAAGAAAATGTTCCTATATACATTTGGGTAGATTATATCCGTTTAAAACAAGTACTTATTAATTTATTAACAAATGCAGTTAAGTTTACACAAGCGGGTAAAATTGAACTTACTATTTCAATTTTAGAATCACAAAAAAGCTTTAGCACAATACGGTTTTCTGTAAAAGATACTGGTATTGGAATTAGAAAAAACAATCAAAAAATCATTTTTCAAGCCTTCTCTCAAGAAGACAGTTCTACAACCAAAAAATTTGGAGGTACTGGATTAGGGCTAACAATTTCGAATCAATTATTAAGCTTAATGAATAGCCATTTGCAAATTAATAGTCAATATAATGTTGGTAGTACTTTTTTCTTTGATATAAAGCTAAAAAGCTCAAACAAAACAAAAATAGAGATAATAATTCCAGAAAAAAATGTTGTACTAGAAAAAAAAATACTAAGATTTGATAATGAAACACCTAGAATATTGATTGTAGAAGATAATAAAATCAATATGCTATTAACCAAAACGTTGTTAAAGCAAATTATTCCAAAAGCTATACTTTCTGAATCTGTTAATGGAGAAAATGCGGTAATAATGACAAAAGATATAAGACCTGATCTCATTTTTATGGATATCCAAATGCCTGTAATGAATGGATACGAAGCAACAAAAGAGATTAGAAAAATAGAAAACATTAAAGATGTTATAATCATTGCATTAACTGCTGGTACAGTTGTTGGAGAAAAAGAAAAATGTATGGAAGCGGGTATGAATGATTATGTTTCAAAACCAATTATAAAGAAATCCCTAGAGGATATTTTGGAAAAATGGCTTATAACTAAAAATGAAATCTTATGAAATGGATCGGCAGAAGACAAAGCGATAATGTAGAAGACCGTAGAGGAATGTCTTCTGGAGGAAAAACTATTGTAGGTGGTGGAATAATTGGTATTGTTATTTTACTTCTCAATGCTTTTGGAGGTGAAAATGCGCAAATGATTACGCCTATTTTGGAACAGTTTAATCAACAGCATTCAACTCAAACCCAATCAAGAACATTAACCGCAGAAGAAGAAAAACTGGGTGAGTTTCCAAAAGTAGTTTTTGCAGATACAGAAGATATTTGGACCAAAATATTTGAAGAAAATAATATGCAATACACCAAACCGAAAATGGTATTATTCTCTGATTCTGTAGAAACAGCTTGTGGTGGTGCTTCATCAGCCTCTGGTCCCTTTTATTGTCCAGGTGATCAAAAAGTGTATATGGATTTGGGTTTTTTTGATGAATTACAAACTAGATTTGGTGCTTCGGGTGGGGATTTTGCTACAGCTTATGTAATTGCCCACGAAGTAGGACATCACATTCAGACCTTATTGGGAACATCTGTAAAAATGCGACAAGCTCAAGAAGGGAAAAGTGAAGCTGAAGCCAATAAACTTTCTGTAGCTCTAGAATTACAAGCCGATTTTTATGCTGGAGTTTGGGCAAAATACAACCAACAAAATCTTGACATTGGTGATATTGATGAAGCATTGAGTGCTGCGCAAGCTGTTGGAGACGATGCTATTCAGAAAAAAATGCAAGGCCATGTAGTTCCAGAATCCTTTACTCACGGAACATCCGAACAACGCAAATTTTGGTTTATGAAAGGGTATACAACAGGTGATATTAAACAAGGTGATACTTTTTCGGAATTGAGATAATTTCAATAATAATGGCAATTTCAATAGCAATATTAAAAAAACAAATGCTGTTATTTTGAAACCAATTAAACGAAGCGCTTTATTTTAATAAAACTAAAGTAAAGCAATCAAAGGCACAACGAATAAAATAACTGTACCTTTGCGCCAACTTAAAGGAGTAAACTTATATTAAATAGATTTACTTCATAAATACAATTTATGTCATTTCAATCATTAGGCTTATCTGATGCTTTACTAAAAGCCATCAGCAAAAAAGGATACACAACTCCTTCACCAATACAACAAAAAGCAATTCCACCAGTCTTAGAAGGTAAAGATGTATTAGCATCTGCACAAACAGGGACAGGAAAAACAGCTGGTTTTACATTACCCATATTACAATTATTATCCCAAGGAAAACATTTAAGTCACAGACCCATTCGTGCTTTAATTTTGACCCCAACAAGAGAATTGGCGGCACAAATATTAGCGAATATAAAAGAATACAGTGAATTTCTGGATATACGTAGCGCAGTCATTTTTGGAGGTGTAAACCAAAATCCACAAGTAACACAATTACGTCAAGGAGTAGATATATTAGTCGCAACTCCAGGTCGATTAATTGATTTACAAAATCAAGGTTTAATTTCACTTTCAAAAGTAGAAATCTTAGTTTTGGATGAAGCAGACCGAATGCTTGATATGGGTTTTTTAAGAGATATTGAACGCATTCTTAAAGTGTTACCTCCAAAAAGACAAAACTTATTGTTCTCGGCAACCTTTTCCAAAGACATTAAGAAATTGGCAATGGGGATTTTAAATCATCCTATTCAAGTTGAAGCAACTCCAGAAAACACAACAGTTGAAGCAATTATTCAAAAAATATATCCTTGTGCCAAAGAGAAAAAAACAGAACTAATCATTAAACTGATTACAGAAGGCAAATGGAAACAAATTTTGGTATTTACACGAACCAAACAAGGTGCCAATAAACTCTGTGAAAGCATGATTAGTGCAGGTATAAAATCTGCTGCTATTCATGGAAACAAAGGCCAAGGAGCACGAACTAAAGCTTTAGCTGGGTTCAAAAACGGAAGCTTAACTGCCTTGGTTGCAACCGATATTGCAGCTCGAGGTTTAGATATTCCATTATTACCTCATGTAGTGAATTTTGAATTGCCTAATATCCCCGAAGACTACGTTCATAGAATTGGTAGAACCGGAAGAGCTGGAGCTAGCGGAGAAGCCATTTCATTATTTAGTCCAGACGAAACTGTTTTTTTACGCGATATAGAAAAATTGGTTGGTCTGAAATTACCTAGAGAAACTATTAAAGGTTTTGAACCGGACCCAAACGCATCAACCGAACCTATTAAACAAGGGCAAGGAAGACAGCAACGCAATTCGACTCCTAAAAAAGCAACCACTACTACTTCTAGCAGAACTGGGAATAATAGCTTTGGTCCGAGACGTCCAAGTCAAAATAACGACAGACGCTCTAGTAAATAACAACTAATAAATTGAGTTTTTTTTTTAGGAGCAAGATAATTTCGTTTTTTTAAGAAGTCTCCTCCCGCTATACACTACAAACCTTGTGAGGGCTAAACACTAGCCCTCACAAGGCTTTTCGTTTCTATCGGGGCTAAAATACAGGTTTTTTATTTCTTTCAAATTTTCAAAAATCTGAAATCTTCTATCCACAACCATTCAACCCGATCCCGCAAATATGTCATCGCAACGATAACGTGGATATGCACACGAACGAAGTGAATTGACAAAGTAATCCATGCACATACAGCACATCGACAAAGTGAGAAATTAAGAAAAGGAAAGATTAAAACAAATTGGTCTTGATAATTGAAATGGGCACAGATAGAACCCGAGCGATAGCGAACAGACGAAGTAAATCCGCCATCAGGTACTGCATTTGTACATCAAAATAATACTGCTTTACAATAAGACAAAGTGCTCAGCATCAGCAATCAAGCTGTCCGATGACCGTAAAAGCCCATCCGAAGCAGAAAATTACTTGTCCGTAGCTTGCAAATGGCAAACAGAAGCCTGTAAAAGGTATTCCGAAGACCATATCAGGCATTCCGAAGCTCGTATCAGGGCATTATTATTTCTTCAAATGCCCTATTTTACTGGGCGGAGCATAAAAAGGGTTGAACTGAATAAAATTTAGGTTTTGTAAGTTTGTGATTATTATTATCTATATTTGAAAGAAAACAATAAAGAGGTATTTGACAGGTCAAGCTACCGAAATTTGGTAAGATTGGAGTGATTTTATCAGTCCTGTAAATGAGTTGTGCGTCAGTTTGGCAACGAAAACAAAACGAGGAATTACAATTATACATATTCAATAAGTAGTAGAAAACAAATCGATAATATATTACTTCTAAAACACAACAGATTTAATTTGAACCTTTGAAAAATACAAAAAATGAGATTTAGACTTGAAGCTGACATCGGCGGATTTTTATGGTGGTTATTTATAAAATTCTGTAAAACTAAACTTGAAGACGAGCAAAAAGAGAAAAAAATGGTCGCGAAATATTTTCTTTTTAATTGTAATTGGTTTAATAATAGCATTCGTGTCAATAAAACTTTTAAATTAATTTTTTATCAATTAGTTAAAATTAAAATGAATTAAAGCAAAATGAAAATACTTAAATATCTAATAATTTCATTAATCACAATAATAATTTTAACATTTATATATGGTAAATTATTCTTTTCAAAAACGGTAATGATTGCAGGCGAAGAAGTTTCAGTAGAAAAGCCTTGGAGAAAACCAACAGAAAATGAAAATGAAACTTTTAAAAGATTAATAACTAGTTTCAATTTTGCAGAATGCACAAATCTTTATCTAAAAGAAGTTGACAATGAAAATTTTATTTTGGCTTGTTTGAAGGAAGACAAAAAATGGGATTTTTATTGGGCAACACACCCGATCACGCGGATATGTCATCGCAACGATAGCCCCGATCGAACGGATATGTGATCGTAACGATAGCGCGGATTTGCAATCCGTGCACACACAGCACATCGACAAAGTGAGAAAATGAGAAAAGGAAAGATTAAAACAAATTGGTCTTGATAATTGAAATGGGCACGGATTGAACCCGAGCGATAGCGAACGGACGAAGTAAATCCGCACAATCAGGCTTCAGTCCTGGCGATTTCATACTTTTTCAAATCTAGATTAAGAATAGAACCAACTCTGCTAAACTCTTCATTAATCTTTGCATTCAAGATTAGTTGCTCATTTGTTATTGGATGATTAAAAATTAACTGATGTGCATGCAGCATCATTCCTTTCAGGTCAAAATTCTCCAACCATAATTTATTTTGTTTGTTACAACCATGTGGACGGCTTCCCAAAATGGGATGAAAAATATGTTTGAAATGTTTTCGTAATTGATGCATACGTCCAGTTTCGGGGATTGCTTCTACCAAACAATATCGCGATGTTGGTTTATTGTTAAATTCTAACTCAATTTCGGTACTTTGCAATCGTTGAAAGTATGTTATTGCATTTTGTGTAATGTCATCATCATTGGTTAAATCATAATCTATCGTATGTTCTTCGGGTGACCAACCACGTAAAATTGCTAAATATTTTTTTTCGACTTCACGAGTAGCAAAACGATCATTCATAATTTTTAAAACATCTTTATCTAATGCAAATAACAAAACACCAGATGTTTTGCGATCTAACCGATGAATAGGGAAAACATGTTGCCCTCCTATTTGATTTCTCAGTTCTTGAATAGCATAAACTTTTGCATCGCGTGCATAAAATGATTTATGAACCAACAATCCACTTGGTTTATTAATTGCTATAATATATTCGTCTTGGTAAAGAATTTCTAACATCAGGCAAAAATAAAAGAGATTGCTATTGAAATCTCTTTTTTGACGTATTTATTTCTCTACTTTTCTTTTTTTATTTTAGACTCGATTGCGCGGTTACCTCATCTTAACGATTGCGCAGATTTACAATTTGCACTATAAGGCAACCGAAATCAAAAATATTCTACCCCAACCAACCATCACGATCCAAACTTCGATATTGAATGGCTTCGGCAATATGCCCAGAACCAACCACTTCTACTCCTTCCAAATCAGCAATAGTTCTAGCAACTTTCAGGATTCTATCAAAAGCACGGGCCGAAAGATTCAATCTTTCCATGGCTGTTTTCAACAGTTGCAACGAAGCGTCATCCAATTCGCAATGCACTCGTATTTGTTTCGAACTCATTTGAGCATTATAATGAATATTGTCCAAAAGTTCAAATCTTGCCGTTTGAATTTCTCGGGCGGCCGTAACTCGTTTTCTAATTTCTACGCTGCTTTCTCCATTTCTTTTTTCGGTTAATTTATCAAAAGGCACCGGCGTTACTTCAATATGAATATCAATTCTGTCCAACAAAGGACCAGAAATTTTACTCAAATAGCGTGTCATTTCATGAGGAGATGAAGTATTGGGAGAATCTGGATCATTAAAAAATCCGCTCGGGCTCGGGTTCATACTAGCCACCAACATAAATGACGAAGGATAAGTTATTGTAAATTTCGCCCTCGAAATAGTCACTTCCCTATCTTCCAATGGCTGTCGCATTACTTCCAATACTTCGCGTTTGAATTCGGGTAATTCATCCAAAAACAAAACCCCATTGTGCGACAATGAAATTTCGCCAGGTTGCGGATAGCTCCCACCTCCTACAAGCGCTACACTTGATGCAGTATGATGCGGACTACGAAACGGGCGCTGATTCATTAATCCCACATCCTTTACTTTTCCGGCAACACTGTGTATTTTTGTAGTTTCCAAAGCTTCTTTCAAAGTCATTGGAGGCAAAATACTTGGCAATCGTTTGGCTATCATTGTTTTTCCGGAACCTGGTGGACCGATTAAAATAATATTATGTCCACCAGCAGCCGCTATTTCCATACACCGTTTTATGGATTCTTGTCCGCGAACTTCAGAAAAATCAAATTCTGGAAAATCCAAGGTTTTGTAGAATTCATCGCGTGTATTAATAACCGTAGGTTCAATTGTTCCTTTTCCTTCAAAAAAATCAATGACTTCCAATACATTTTCCACTCCATAAACGTCAAGACCAGCGACAATAGCGGCTTCTTTCACGTTTTGTTTGGGCAGAAAAAAGCCTTTAAATCCTTCTTCTTTGGCTTTAATGGCAATTGGAAGCACTCCTTTTATAGGCTGCAAACTTCCGTCGAGCGAAAGTTCCCCCATGATAATGTATTTAGCCACCTCCTCGGATTTAATTTGTCCCGATGCGGCAAGAATCCCTATGGCTAGTGTCAAATCATAGGCAGAACCTTCCTTTCGTAAATCGGCGGGAGCCATGTTGATGGTTATTTTTTTGACCGGAAGATTGTAACCATTATTTTTTAACGCAGCTGCAATTCGGTAACTGCTTTCTTTAATAGCATTGTCTGGCAAACCCACCAAATGGTACCCTACACCTTTGTCAATATTCACTTCAACAGTAATAGTTGTAGCTTCTACTCCAAAAACAGCACTTCCGTAAACTTTGATTAACATATAAAATAGTTTTGCTTAAATGTAAACACTATTTTACTTTAAACCAAAATATATTAACTTTTTTCTTACTTGATAAGAAATAAGTGAATATTTAATGAAATTCTAATCCAATTTGAGCTTTTACTTCTTCAATAATAGAAATGAGGTCCAAACTATTGTGATGTGACCAAAGTTCACTCTCAATTTTATTGCTTAATATACATTTATGACATTCCTCAATTTCATAAGAGTAGCCTTTTCCAAGAGTTGGTCTTTTGAACTTTTCCTTTACATCATTTTGAATTAATGTATACGATTCAGTCATAAACCAAGGCGAATTGAGATTAATTCGGCCCTTTGTTCCACTTATAGTAGCCTTTAGATCTGAAGTGGATAAAAAACTGGAATGTAAAATGGCTTGAGCATTATTATAATTTAAAATAATAGAAGTTTGTAAATCAGCACCCGTGGGATGAAAATTTGATTTAGCTACAATTTCTTTGGGAATTCCTAATATCAAATAAGCCAGAAACAAAGGATAAACACCAATATCCATCAATGATCCACCTCCGAGCTTGAGATCGGTCATTCTATTGTTTTCTAATACATCCGCTTTGAAAGCAAAATCGGCATTTAAGTATTTTACCTCTCCAATAGCACCGTTTTGAATATGCTCTAGTGCTTCTAGAACCGCTGGATTAAAACGGGTCCAAAAGGCTTCCATAAAAAATTTATTATATTTTCGAGCTGTTTCAATCATTTGCAATGCATCCTCATAATGCAATGCAATTGGCTTTTCACACAATACATGCTTGTTGTTTTGTAATGCCTTAATAGTCAATTCAGCATGTAAATTGTGAGGTGTGGCAATATAAAGAATGTCTATATTTTTGTCTTGAAAGAGTTCATCATACGAACCATAGGCATTTGGACAATTGTGAATAGACGCAAAATCTTGGGCTTTTTCAAGATTTCGAGAGGCTACCGCATACAATTCAGCAGTTGGAATAAGCTGTAATTCGCTGGCAAATTGTTGGGCTATTTTACCTAATCCTATAATCCCCCATTTACTTTTTTTGTTATTTCCCATGATCGATTCCTGTTTTTAATACGTAAATATAAGTTTTAAAAAGAAAAACTAAGCTTTAATAATAATAGATCTTAACTTTCACTCAAGCTCTTGAATACGCGCGTAAGGGATAGACGGAAGCTACCGTAGTAGCCCAAATAGCCCGACCGCAGTAGGAAAAAAGGCCGAATAACCGCAAAGTAAAGCAGGCTTTTTTTCCTATTGGGGTTACGCCCTCACGAACTTGAGCAAACTAAAGAATCTAATGGTTTTATGATTTTGTAACAAATTGTAGTTTTGGAACAAGTAAATTCTTTAAATTTGAGACTTACAATTTAAAGAAAATACCATGGGATTATTTAATGCTATACTGGGCAATGCATCGGAAGTGAATATTGAAAATCTTTCGAAAGAATTTGAACCTTTATTGATAACAGGCGAAACGATCGAGAAGGGTTACAAAGTGATTAAGGATATGTTTGTTTTTACCAATAAAAGACTGATTCTAGTCGAAAAACAATTGGTGGGCAGTAAGGTGGATTACCTATCGATTCCGTATTCGTCTATTAAAAAATTCTCTAAAGAAAGTGCGGGAATACTTGACATGGATGCCGAATTAAAGATTTGGCTCACTGGTGAAGTTGCTCCAATTTCCAAACAATTTGGTAAAGGCGGCAATAACATCAACGAGGTGTACCAAATCCTTAGCCAACATTTATTGAAATAGGTATTAAGTATTAAGAATTAAGATTGCACCAAGATATTTTTTTTGATGTCTTAATACTTAATACTCATATCTTAATACTTAATACATCATACTCATATCTTAATACATCAAAAAAACCACTCTTATGAAAATCATTATACGAACTTTTAAGCTAAAGCTAAAACATACGTTTACAATTTCTAGAGAGTCACATGATATTCAACCCACTTTGATTGTTGAATTACAAAGTAAAGGCTATTCTGGTTTTGGCGAGGCTACTTCGAATCCTTACTATAACATTACAGTAGATTCTATGAGAGCCAATTTGGAAGCAATTATTCCATTTGTTGAATCGCATAATGATGAAACTCCAGAGGAATTTTGGGATAGTGCTTCGGCATTATTAAAAAATGACAGGTTTGCTTTATGTGCTTTGGATATGGCTTACAACGATTTGTATGCCAAGAAAAAAGGCAAAAAACTATACGAACTTTGGGGAAATTCTCCTTTGCACAACCCAAAAACCGATTACACCATTGGGATTGACAAAATAGACAAAATGGTGTTGAAACTCAAAGAGATGCCGTGGCCCATTTATAAAATTAAATTAGGAACCAAAGATGACATTGCAATTGTTACTGAACTACGCAAACATACCGATGCCCGTTTTCGAATAGACGCCAACTGTGGCTGGACCGTTACCGAAACGATCAATAATGCAATTGCTTTGAAAAATTTGGGTGTCGAATTTCTAGAACAACCAATGAAAGCTGATCAATGGGCAGCACACAAAGAAGTTTTTAAACATTCTGTTCTGCCGATCATTGCGGATGAAAGTTGCATCCTTGAAGAAGATGTTGCCAAATGTCACAACCATTTTCATGGAGTAAATATAAAATTGGTAAAATGCGGTGGCCTTACACCCGCCCGAAGAATGATTGCCGAAGCCAAAAAACTAGGAATGAAAACGATGGTTGGATGCATGACCGAGTCAACAGTAGGAATTTCGGCTATTGCCCATTTGTTGCCGGAACTGGATTATGTGGATATGGATGGTGCTCTATTATTATCGGAAGATATTGCCACTGGCGTTACCATTACTGACGGAATCATTCACTATGCAGATATTACCGGAATTGGTGCTGTTTTAAATCATTAAAATAATGCAAGTTAACCAGATTCCCAATAGAGTATTTTATAAGGACGGCGAAGAGTTTCTCTACTTTGGTGGCACCAATTATTTGGGAGTTACTACTCTACCTGATTTTCAAAAGATTCTATGGTCTGGTTTCCAAAAATGGGGAACAAGTTACGGGAGTTCCCGTTCGGCAAACATTCAGTTGGACGTTTATAAAACTGCCGAAGTATTATTAGCCCAACAAATAGGAACCGAAGCAGCAGTTACCATTTCTTCTGGGATGCTGGCCGGTAAGTTAGTTTTAGAACAATTGTTACACACCACGGATTTAATTTTTCATTTCCCCAATACACATCCCGCTTTACAACATCCTTTTTCATTACCGTTAATTCAAAATGGGAAATTGAATCCTTTTCTTTTAGATCCAACTGTTTCAAAAATTGGTATCGTTGCCGATGCAGTTCCTTCATTAGAAGTTACTCCTATAGACTTGAGTATTTTAGAAGATATTCCAATTAATAAAGAAATTACTTTGGTACTTGACGAATCCCACAGCTTTGGAATTCTGGGTGACAAAGGAGAAGGTGTTTTAAATCAATACAAACTTTCAAATGTTCGACAAAAAATCAGTATTGCCTCACTAGGAAAAGCCATGGGACTTTCAGGTGGAGTGATTGCTGGTGAACTGAGTTTTTTAAACGAATTAAAACAACTGCAAAATTATGTTGGAGCCTCTGGGATGAATCCTGCGTTTTTAGAAACTTTTGTAAACGCACAATATCTTTACGATTTGCAAAGACAACATCTAAAAAATAATTTAAAGCATGTAGCAGAAAATTTAATACCAAATTCAGCTTTTACTTTTACAAAAGAATATCCAGTTATTTATTTTGACAATGAAGAAGTATTGCAAATGCTTTTGGAAAATAATATAATACCAACATCATTTCCTTATCCCACTTACTCAGGAAAATTAAGCAGAATTGTTATCAGCGCACATCACGAAATAGAAGATTTAGACAAAATGATTAATCAATTGAATAATTTCTCTAAACAAACTGATGATTTAGAAGGAGACATTCGTTTTGTTCTATAAAATGTCGCATGAATAGTAAATGCCTATTAGATCTTATTTGGATATAAAAGCAATAAATTCTAAATCAAAAAGCAAATTAATTTTATGTCAAAACAATTGATTTAAAAATTAAAAAAAAAACAACACAACATCCTAAAAATAAAGCTTTCTACCTGTTTTTGAAATTAAATAAAACCTAAATACTGTATTTTCTTATTAAGACTCTTTTAAGTTATTCTTAACACAATATACGTTCAAATACAAAAATCATCGATTATTATACTTTTCGACCTTGAAAAAAGAAAAAAACTTAAAAAAAACTTAAAATAGGATTAACACATTCTTTATTTTTATAATATATTTTGAGTACCCCTTAAATATTAAGGGGGTAAAAATACAAATTTCATAAAAATACAATGACAACCCCTATTTATTTGGTGATTTTTAAATCATTTTTATACTTTTATCAAAAATTTAAAACTATAAACTATGCGAAAGATTATTTTAAGTGTGATTCTAATCACGATTTTGGTATTATCCATTTTTTCAATTTATTTATTTCCTGAATCTACCACTTTAGGTGCTCATGTTATTCCTTTAAAATTAGACACTGGTGATACCGCTTGGATGCTATGCGCTACAGGACTTGTATTATTAATGACACCAGGACTTGGATTCTTTTATGGAGGGATGGTTGGTAAAAAAAACGTAATTAGCACCGTTTTACAAAGCTTTATCGCAATGATTGTTGTTACTGTTTTATGGGTTGTAGTTGGATTTGGATTGTGTTTCGGACCTTCAATAGGGGGTCTTATTGGCGACCCAACCTCAAACCTATTTTTTCAAGGCGTAAGCGCCAATACCGCTTGGGATTTAGCTCCAACGATTCCATTTATTTTATTTGCTTTATTTCAAGCAAAATTCGCAATTATTACACCTGCCTTAATAACAGGAGCTTTTGCAGAACGTGTTCGTTTTTGGGCTTACTTGTTATTTATGGTGTTGTTTATATTATTTATTTACGCTCCTTTATGCCACATGACATGGCATCCTGATGGATTATTCTTCGGATGGGGAGTTCTAGATTTTGCAGGTGGAACAGTAGTACACATGAGTGCTGGATGGGCTGCACTTGCTGGAGCTATCTTTCTAGGAAAAAGAAAAGTACAAAAAACAAATCCTGCTCGTATTACGTATGTATTATTAGGTACCGGTTTATTGTGGTTCGGATGGTTTGGATTTAATGCAGGTTCTGCCGTTGGAGCTGGAAGCCTTGCCGCACAAGCATTGGGAACTACAACTGTAGCTGCTGCTGCCGCCGCAATGGGATGGGTATTTCTTGACAAAATTCTTGGTCACAAACTTTCTGCAATGGGAGCTTGTATTGGAGCAGTTGTAGGATTAGTTGCTATCACACCAGCTGCAGGTTTCGTAACAATTCCATCTGCTTTAGCCATCGGTTTTATTGCAAGTTTTGTTAGTAACCTAGTTGTTAGCAAATTCCCTAAAGGTAAAATTGATGATGCATTAGACGTATTTGCTTGTCATGGTGTGGGTGGTATGGTAGGTATGCTTTTGACAGGTGTATTTGCTTCAAAATCGGTAAACGCAATTGTTGGTGACAACCAAGGTTTAATCTATGGTGATGCCACTTTGTTTTTAATTCAATTAAAAGCTTTAGTACTTGTTTCAGCATTTGCTTTCACAGCCTCTTATGCTTTATTTTTTATTGTAAACAAAATTACTCCACTAAGAGTTTCAGAAGAAAAAGAAGAATTAGGATTAGATATTTCTCAACACGGAGAATTCCTTTAAAACACAATAACCAAAACCATTTTGCAAGAACACTCTAGAAATAATTCTAGAGTGTTTTTTTTTATTTAGCATTAGATTCAAAATTTATAATTTTAAAATCAACTCCACTTTTAAATGTTAATTTGAACTTCATAAACACAAATATTAACAATATTACAATATTTAATATTTTACTTGTAAAATATACATATTTTCACTTAATTTATAAAATTTTTACATTTAGTCATTTTTATAAATTATTTTCAAATGAATACCTCCACATGCCCAGCATTCACACCCAAGGACGCTTTATTGGTATTAGAACAACATTGGGGAATAACTGGCCTTTTAAAACCACTTGACAGTTATTTGGACCAAAATTTTTTAGTGAAATCAAAAGATGGTCGCAAATACGTACTTAAAATTGCCAACATAGAAACTCCAAAACCCTGGTTGGATCTTCAAAATAAATCACTAAATCATCTACAAGGAATAGCAATTCCCCAAATAATAAATTCCAAAGATGAAAAACCGATGCTTTTTATCCAATCACATTGGTGGAGAGTTTTGAGTTTCCTAGAAGGAACCATGCTTTCTACTGTTCCCTACCGTTCACAAAAGCTATTGCAAAATATTGGAACCTTTGTTGGACAAATTTCAAATCAACTAGCAACTTTTTCGCATGAAGCCGCCGAAAGACCTTTGCAATGGGATTTACAACAATCGGCTTCATTTTTAGAAAACTGGGTCACTTTTGTTGAAGATGAAAAAACAAAAAGTGCAATATTGACTATCATGGAAAATTGGAAAAGCAAGATTCCAGAAATCAGCAAAGTCCGAAGAAGCATCATCCATGCTGATTTAACCCGTTACAACCTTTTGCTCGATAATTCTGGAAGCCAAATACAAGGAATTATTGATTTTGGTGATGTTTGTTTTTCCTGGACAATCGGAGAATTAGCTGTTTTAGTTCTAGAATCAGCTATGACGGGAAGTCCAACCCCATTTGCCGATGCCTATGAAGTAATAAAAGCATACCACAACGTTTTCCCAATTACAAAAGAAGAAATTCAACTGTTATATCCATTAATTCAATTGAGATCTGCAACCATTGTAAGTGCATCGGCCAGACAATTGTCTATGGAACCCAACAATGAATATGTTAGAAAACAAGCTATATTCGATCAGGAGATGTTTCATCAACTTTCATTTGATAAAAATGATTTTGCGACTGCTCTCTTTCTAAAAGCCTGTAATTTAGAAAGTGATGTAGTGGGGAAATTCAATACTTATTTTGAAACCACAAAAATAACTTCTCTTTTTAAAGATGCCATAAACTTTAAAACAATTGACATTAGTCCATCCTCCGATATCCATAATGACGGGGCGTGGACAAATCCTGAAGCTTGTAAAGAAAACATCAAATCCAAGCTGGAAAATGGTTTCGGAATTACTGTTGCAAATACTCCAATTTTAAAACCTTACACAAACAACTCACAAGAAACTGAAACTATTGCTTTAGGAATATATGCTTTTGCACCAATTGAAACTGTAATTTATGCCCCAACCGATATCATTTTTATAAAACAAACAACTGATAAATTCATTTTTAAAACCAGTGATTTTTACCTTTATATTTCCGGAATTACCTCCAATTTAGAAATCGGTACTAATTTAAAAAAGGGTGAAATTTTAGGAATAATAACATCCGAAGAACCAGATTCACCATTCCCTCCTCATGTTTTTATACAACTAGACGCCTCTGGTACTGCACCACTGTATTGCCTACCTAGCGAAAGAATGGGCTGGGAAATTTTATGCCCTGATCCTGCTGTCTTTTTACAATTGAACTCTAAAAAAGATGTTTTAGACAACCAAACATTAGAAACACGCAGAAACAAAATTATTCAACAAGCTCAGGAATACTATTATCAAAAACCGATGAATCTTGTACGTGGCTGGCAGCAATACCTCATTGCCGATGATGGCCAAGTCTATTTGGATGCCATAAATAATGTGGCACATATTGGCCATTCGCATCCAAAAATAGTAGAAGCAGCCACCAAGCAACTTCAGAAACTGAATACCAATGCTCGTTTTTTGTATGAAGACAACATCGATTATGCTGAACGTTTATTAAACTATTTCCAAGAGTCTTTACAAGTAATTTTTTATACTTGTACTGGAAGCGAAGCCAATGATCTCGCTTTACGATTAGCAAGAGCGTATACCAATCAAAATGACGTTCTGGTTATTGATGGGGAATACCACGGAAACACAACTGCTGTAGATGAAATAAGTACCTGCTTAATGGATAATCCCACTGCTTCAAAAAGCACCAGACCCTTTACGCATCCACTAATGCAGCCTAATACGTTTCGAGGAAAATACAAAACTGACACTCCCAATGTAGCTGAACTTTATGCGAAAGATGCAGATGAAAAGATAGCCTATATTCATTCTCAAGGTCGTGGTGTTGCCGCTTTTATATCCGAATCTTTATTGGGTTCTGGTGGTGGTGTAGAAATGCCAAAAGGATATTTGAAAAAAGTATATGAATCTGTTCACCAAGCGGGTGGTGTATGCATAGCAGACGAAGTGCAAATTGGTTTTGGGCGAATGGGAAGTCATTTTTGGGGTTTTCAAAAAGAAGATGTTTTGCCAGATATAGTTACTCTAGGTAAACCCATGGGGAATGGACATCCTATTTCGGCGGTTATTACAACTCGAAAAATTGCAGATGCCTATAAAGAAAAATATACGTATTTCAACACCTTTGCAGGTAACCCAGTTTCTTGCCAAATTGCGAATTCTGTTTTGGATGTTATTGAAGACGAAAAATTACAACAAAATGCAGCAGAAGTAGGCCAATTCTTAAAGCAAGAATTAGAAAAACTAATTGATGAATTCGAAACAGTAGGCGCTGTTTACGGACACGCCATGTATTTGGGAGTAGATCTGGTTAAAGACAAGGAATCAAGAACTCCAGATAGTCAAAAAGCATTATGGGTATCGGAGGCGATGAAACAAAAGGGAATTATAATTTACCCCACAGGAGATTATTACAATATTCTTAAAATTAAACCGCCTATGTGTTTTACCAAAGAAAATGCCACTTTTCTGGTCGAAACTTTACGAATGATTTTGACAAAAATGGAAGATTAAAACACTTACATTCCATACAAAAAAACCCAATCTTTTAAAGGATTGGGTTTTAATTTTTATTTTTTAAAATTTGCTATTCCTGTTTTTAACCAACTTAGATATTCTTCAACTGACACATAACTTATAGTAGGCTGTTTTGTATTTAAAGAATTTCCCTGTAAATCAGTCAAAACATACAATGGCTGCGTGTTTGTATTGTATTTTGTAATCATAAAATCCGTCCATTTATCTCCAATCGTTTCAATTTCTGAACCTGTTGATTTTGAAATAAATTGTTCCGATTTTGGCAATGGCCTTTTATCATCTACATATAAAGAAATAAGCACCACTTCATTATTCAAAATTGGAAGAATGCTTGCATCCGACCAAACATTGTTTTCCATTTTTCGGCAATTTACACAGGCATGTCCTGTAAAATCGAGCATAATGGGTTTATTTACCGATTTAGCATAAGCCAATCCTTTGTCATAATCATCAAAAACAACAATTTGATGCGGACCCAATTTGGCTCCATCTGGCAAAATAGTTGTTGATGTACTGGCTACATTCACACTACCAACCCCCAGCGGGCTTTCGCTATATTCCATTGGAGGTGGAAAAGCACTAATTAGTTTAAGTGGCGCTCCCCAAAGTCCCGGAATCAAGTAGATCGTAAAAGAAAGAACAATCAAACCTAACGACAATCTACCTACCGAAATATGACTTAAAGGACTATCATGTGGTAATGTAATTTTTCCGAATAAATAAAAGGCTAATGTTCCAAAAATAGCAATCCAAATCACCAAGAACACTTCTCTTTCCAACAAATGCAGTTGTAGAACCAAATCGGCATTCGATAAAAATTTAAAAGCCAAAGCCAATTCTAAAAACCCTAAAACTACTTTTACAGTATTCAACCAACCTCCTGATTTGGGTAACGAATTCAACCAACCTGGAAACATAGCAAACAACATAAATGGCAAAGCCAAAGCCAATGAAAAACCAAGCATTCCAATAATAGGTGCAATTCCACCCTTGGAAGCAGCTTCTACCAATAAAGTTCCAACTATTGGTCCAGTACATGAAAATGACACAATAGCCAAAGCTAAAGCCATAAATAGTATACCAATTATTCCGCCTCTATCTGCTTGACTATCTACTTTGTTGGCCCAAGAATTTGGCAACATAATTTCGAAAGCTCCCAGAAACGAAGCCGCAAAAAACACCAACAAAACAAAGAATATTATATTAAACCAAACATTGGTCGATAATGCATTCAAAGCGTCTGCACCAAAAATCCAAGTTACTAGAAATCCTAATAACACATAAATCAATATAATGGAAACGCCATAAATGATAGCGTTTTTGATTCCTGCTGCTCTTGTTTTACTTTGTTTGGTAAAGAAACTTACCGTCATTGGAATCATTGGAAATACGCAAGGAGTCAACAAAGCTGCGAATCCAGATATAAAAGCAATAAAGAAAATAGACCATAATCCTCTTTGTGAAGCTGGTTTTTGGTTGTCATTAGAATCTACCACTTCAGTTCCGGATGCATTTGTTTTTAAATCAACAATTGCAGTATCGGCTTTTAGCACAGAAAAAGTACTTGCAGTATCCAATTCTTCAGCAGGAACAGTAGTTGTAGCATTTACAGTCGCTTCTGTTGTTGGTATTTTGAATGTAAACTTTTTTTCCAAATTGATGCAAACTTCTTTACACACCTGAAAGTCAAACTGTACTTCTATATTGAAAACCTTAGAATTCAATAATTTTATTTCTTGTTGAATTTGGGCTTTGTCGTGAAAAAAAGTTTCATTCACTCCAAAAACATCATTAAAGGCAGTAGTTGTTTTACCTTCTTTGGCTTTGCCAACTAATTCAAAATTTCCTTTTTGATCTTTAAAAATAATTTCCAAAGGCAGTGGACCTCCATCTGGTGTAAATTGAGAATACAAATGCCAATCTTTTTCAATCAGACCATTAAAGGTTAATATATAATTGGTTTCCGATTTCTTTTCGATTTTAGTAGTCCATTTTACAGGATCTAAAAGCTGTGCATTTCCTTTAGCGAAAGCTAAAAACGTAAGCAGTATAAAAATTATTTTTTTCATTTTTGTTTTCTATTATCTGTATTCTATTTTCTAATTTTCTAATTCTATTTTTAATATATTTTTTGTTGAATCTGTGATTCTGAATCGGTTGTCAGCTCTAATTCCAATTACCCAAACAATTTGATCATTCGAACAAAGCAACCAGGTGTTTTCTTTTTCAATTAATGATAATTTTTCATCTTTAAAAAGCTTACTCACTTTCTTTGTCTGACCATTAATACCAAAAGGTTGAAAAAAATCACCCGTTTTCCATTTTCTTAAAACCAACGGAAATTGTAATTGATCTTCGTCTACAAATATAGTTCTATTTGAACCTATAGAAATGTCGGCTACTTTACAAATGCTGAAATTTAAGGGAATCTTAACTTCTGATTGCTTTTTATTTATATAAAAAAAATCTGGAGAATCGGTAACTGAAACGGGATATAAAATTAATGAATCTCGATCTTTCAGCAATTTATAATCAGAAGCAAAAACCTGTTTCCCTGATTGACTGTGAACCAATTCATAAATATCATTCCATGCAGTAAATCCAAATTCTTTGAGCCACTGATACAAATACGATTGATAATTAGGCAGTTTCAACAACTGATTTAAATCAAAATAAATTTGCTCACCTTCTTCCCTAGCCACTTGCTGATACACCATAACGGCTGCATCTTCAACCATTGCCAATGATTCCTGCAAATAACTTTCGGTTTTTAGAAATGATGTTATAAAATTAGGATTCAATTCCTTCAAAATTGGAATCAAATGATGTCTTATTTTATTTCTTACATATTTATCAGAGGCATTACTGCTGTCTTCTCTCCATTGAATATTATGCAGTTTGGCATAATTTTCAATTTCCAGACGAGAAGAAAAAAGCAATGGACGAATAATTTTGTCATTTTGTTCCGGAATTCCAGTCAAACCCTCAAGACCAGTTCCACGAGTAAGATTAATCAAGAAAGTTTCCAGATTATCATCGGCATGATGTGCGGTAAGAATATAATCAAAATGCTCTGTTTCCAACAATTCATAAAACCAATTGTATCTCAGTTCTCTTGCAGCTACTTGAGTGGATAATTTGTAGTCTTTAGCGAAAGCATCAGTATCAAATTGGGTTACAAATACGGGAATTTCATTCACATCAGCATAATCCTGTATGAACTTTTGATCACCAAAACTTTCTACTCCCCGAAGTTGAAAATTACAATGAGCAATAGAAATGTCATAGTGCAATTCCTGAAACAAATGCAACAAAACCATACTGTCCAATCCACCACTTACAGCGAGGAGCAGTTTTTTTTGTTTCAAAAAAGGGATTTCATTTTCTATATGATTCTGAAGTGTGTCTTTCATTTGTTAAAAATTTATATTTTTAAATCGTACCAAGAAATAACTTCGGCGATGGTTCGCTTTTGATTTTCTAAACCTGCATACACCAATGTTTTTGATTTTACATTTTCTTTGGCTAAAGTCTCAAAATAGTCAAGTCCTTTAAATAAATTATGCATAATTGTCTTAGTAGATTTAATTTCAATGCAATTATACTTAAAATCATCTTGGCGTATCAAATCAACTTCGTGTCCCGATGCATCGCGCCAAAACCAAAATTCATCAAATTTATTTTGATGATAGTTTTGTTTTATATACTCTGCAATTATCATATTCTCGAACAAATTGCCTTTGAACGTATTTTCACTAATTTGATTTTCATCCTTAATTTTCAATAAGTGGCAAAGCAATCCCGTATCATAAAAATACAATTTTGGCGTTTTGATAATCCGTTTGTTAAAATTATTGTGCAATGGTTGCAACAAAAATACAATATAACTACACTCCAAAGCCGACAACCAAGCTTTTGCCGTAGGTTGTGAAATCCCACAATCCATTGCAAGATTATTTAGATTCAATAAATGTCCCGCACGAGCGGCACACAACCCTAAAAACATTCGAAAAGATCGCAGATTTTGTATGTTTACCAAATCCGTAATATCACGTTCAACATAGGTTTGAATAAAACTGTTGTAAAATTTTTTTGAAGGAATACCTCTGTCATAAATTGCTGGATAAAACCCTTTTAACATTGCTTTTACATAATCTTTGTCTAATAAATTTTCGGATTTTAATTCGTTAAAATCCAATGGGAATAATTTTAAAATAGCAACGCGACCCGCCAAACTTTGAGTAATACTTTTCATTAAATGAAAATTCTGCGAACCCGAAAGTATGTATTGCCCCATTATTTTATCGTTATCCACTTTTGTTTGCAAGTACGAAAACAACTCAGGCACTCGTTGTGCTTCATCGAAAATGCAAAATTTATCATATTTATCGAAGAAACCTTTAGGGTCATTTGTCAAAAAATTACGAGCATCAACATCTTCTAAACTCAAGTATTGATAGTTTGGGAAATTCTCTTTCAACATAGTAGTTTTTCCAGATTGTCTTGGTCCAGAAACTGCAATTATTGGATACATTTTCATGTTCTCATTAATTTCATTTACTATCACTCTAAATATCGCCATAAATACTTGATTTAAAAGACAAATGTAAATAATTACATTGAAAAAACAATACCAAACTTTGAATTAACAGAAGTTTTATTTTGAATTAACAGAAGTTTTATTTTGAATTAACAAACTATAAATTTTGAATTAACACCACATTTATTTTGAATTAACGACTGAAATATTTTGAATTTACAGATAAAATAATCAACTCAAAACTTCCAACATCGCTTTGGCTTTTAGCAAACATTCTTCATATTCTTTTTCTGGAATAGAAAGAGAGGTTATTGCACTTCCAACCGAAAATGAAACGTATTGATTTTCTTGATTGTATAAAATACTACGAATAACGACATTAAAATCGAAGTCGCCATTTGGTGTAAAATACCCCACTGCTCCACTGTACAAACCACGCTTGGACTCCTCTAATTCCTCAATAATTTTCATTGAAGCATATTTGGGAGCGCCTGTCATACTACCCATTGGGAAAGTAGTTTTCAAAACATCTACGGAAGTATATTTCGAATCCAATTTGGATGTAACTGTCGATATCATTTGGTGCACTTGCAAAAAAGAATATATCCCACAAAGTTCTTTTACTTTTACAGTTGCTTTTTGAGCAGTGCGAGACAAATCATTACGAACCAAGTCGGTAATCATAATGTTTTCAGAACGTTCTTTTGGATCTTGAGCTAAATTATTTTTAGATTTTTCATCTTCTTTGGAATCTGAAAAACGCCTTGAAGTTCCTTTTATAGGTTGAGAAATCATATTTTCTCCCACTTTTTTCAAATAACGTTCTGGAGAAGCTGACAGTAAAAATTGCTTGTTGTTTTTTAAAAACACTGTAAAAGGAGCTTGAGAAATAAAATTCAGTTTTTCAAACTTTTCTAAAGGATTAATTACAGCATTCTGAGCAAAAAATTCCATACAAAAATTGGCTTCGTACAAATCTCCATGATGGGTATGCTCAAGCAATTTTGACACTTTTTGGAGGTAACTTTCTTTAGAAATACGTTGATTTATTTCCAGTTTGTTCTCGCTTTCAATTTTCAGCTTTCTACTTTCTATAATTTCCATAAAATCTACCTCAACTTCATCATCACACATATTGAGATATTGAATTTCGAGTTGATTTCCTTTCAACAAAAACAACTTTTTAGGCTGAAAAAAGAACAAATCTGGAAAATCCAATCCATCAAAATTGGAAGATTGCAAATGCTCCACATCATTTTTCAAATCGTATGATAAGTAGCCAAACAGCCAGTCTTTAGTCGTTTGTTGGTACTGATTTAAATCATCAAAAGCATTGTTATAATCTGTTTTTATAGACGTAAAAGCATCAACTGCTAATACACAATCAAAGCTAGAAAATTCGTTTGAAAATGAATTGCTGTCCAGAAAAGTAATTTCACGAAATTGTTGTGCCCAAGCTATAAGTTGTTGCTTAAACTGCAAGGGTTGCTCAATAGATTTGTATATGGAGGTTCTCAAAAAATAAACTATTTATGTACTTCAAAATTACAATAAAAAAAGTCGCTACTCAAACAGAACTTTCATAAAACTTTGCTTTAGTTAAATATATATTAAAAAAGTTTTTTCCTATTAAAAAATTATATATTTGACACGAATTTAAATATTTAGATTAATAATCATCAATTAAAAATCTTAAAATTAACACTTAAATCAAACATTATGACAAAAATCACAAAAATTAGTTTAACAGTATTAACCATAACTCTTTTACTATTTTCTTGCAAAAAAAGCAGTGCCAACGAAGAAGTTGCTTCCGAGACAGTAACAGATACTATTTCCTCCTCTGCAGCTATAGAAAAAGAAGGAAGTACTAGAAAATTTATTCGCACAGCAGATTTAAAATTCAAAGTAAAGAATGTCATAAAATCGACTTATGGCATTGAAAATATCACCAATCAATTTGATGGTTTTGTCACCTATACCAATTTACAAAGTAACATTATAGATAAATTTGAAACCAAAGTTAGCCAAGACAGCACACTCGAAACTACTCGATACAACGTAGAAAACAATATAACCATTCGTGTACCCAACAAAAGGCTGGATACTGTAATAAAATCTATTGCCAAACAAATTGATTTTTTGGATTATCGAATCATTAAAGCAGATGATGTCTCTTTGAAAATACTTTCCAACCAACTTTCCCAAAAAAGGAGTAGTAAAAATGAAAAAAGAGTAGAAAAAGCAATTGATACAAAAGGAAAAAAAATAAACGACATTATGGATGCCGAAAATACTTTGGCCAATCAAAAAGAGCAAAATGACAATTCCAAAATTGAAAATTTATCTATCCAAGATCAAGTTAATTTCAGCACCTTAAGCATACAAATATACCAACACGAGTCCGTAAAACAAGAAATGAATGCTATTACAAAGGATCACAATTACTACAAACCACATATTGGAATACGAATACTCGATTCTTTAAAAACGGGTTGGTATGTACTACTTGACGTGATTGTTTTTTTAGTAGAAATTTGGTGGTTCTTATTTATAGCTATTGGCGGTTTCTTTCTTTATAAAAAATATTTAAAAAAGGAATAAGCGAATTTAAATGAATGGTCCTTACTTTCCTCATTGCAACCAACTAAAAAAATAATTACATTTGAACGAACCACTTTCATCAATACAAACCTTTAAAATTCAAAAACCATGAAAATTGCCACTATTATCATTCGTTCACTAATTGGATTACTATTATTATTTGCTTCTGTAAGCTATTTTTTGCAGCTGTTCCCTGAACCTGTTTTAACAGGAAACATGAAACTTTTCAATGATGGGATGAATGCCTCTGGCTACTTAATGCCTTTGGTAAAAAGTGTAGAACTCATCTGTGGATTGGCTTTTGTATCAGGAAAATTCAATAGACTAGCCTTTATTCTATTGATGCCTATTTCAATCAACATCCTTTTCGTGCACATTTGTCTAGCACCAGAAGGAATACCTGTTGCAGCTTTCTTATTATTGGGCAATATATTCTTGATTTATACCAAATGGGATAGCTACAAAGGTTTGTTTGAAGCATAATAAAAAGCCTTTTTAAAATCAAAACCCCGACAGAATTTTAAATCCATCGGGGTTTTATAATTTATAGAAGATTACAATTTAAACGTGTAAAGCTCTATTATCTGTTGCTGCCAATGCAGCTTCTTTTATCGCTTCCGCAAATGTTGGATGTGCGTGTGACATTCTCGAAATATCTTCGGCTGAGGCTTTAAACTCCATTGCAGTTACTGCTTCGGCAATCAAATCGGCAGTTCTAGCACCTATCATATGAACTCCAAGAACTTCATCGGTTTTGGCATCGGCAAGGATTTTTACAAATCCGTCCAAATCTCCACTCGCACGAGCACGACCTAACGCTTTGAAAGGAAAACTTCCCACTTTATATTCTACTCCAGAGGCTTTTAATTGCTCTTCTGTTTGTCCAACAGCCGCGACCTCTGGCCAAGTATAAACCACTCCAGGAATCAAATTGTAATCGATATGTGGCTTTTGACCAGCCAAAATTTCTGCAACCATTGTTCCTTCCTCTTCGGCTTTGTGAGCCAACATAGCTCCACGAACGACATCTCCAATTGCATAAATATTTGGAACGGAAGTTTGTAAATGATCGTTTACTTCCACCATTCCTCTATCCGAAATTTTAACTCCTGCTTTATCTGCATTCAATCCATCCGTATACGGACGACGACCTACAGAAACTAGAGAATAATCTCCTTCTAAAGTAATCGTTTCTCCTTTAGCATTTTCAGCTTGAACCACAACAACTTCTCCATTTCTTTCTACCGATTTTACTTTGTGCGAAACATAGAATTTCATCCCTTGTTTTTTCAACACTTTGGTCAATTCTTTAGACAAAGCTCCGTCCATTCCTGGAATAATTCGGTCCATGTATTCTACAACCGAAACTTGCGCTCCCAATCGTAAATATACTTGACCCAATTCGATTCCGATAACGCCACCACCAATAATTACAAGGTGTTTTGGCACTTCTTTCAGAGCCAATGCTTCTGTTGAAGTAATGATTCTTTCTTTGTCAATTTTAATAAAAGGCAACGAAGATGGTTTTGAACCCGTTGCTATAATGATATTTTTTCCTTCAATTGTCTCCGAAGTTCCATCCCCTTTTGCAATAGCAACGTGAGTAGCATCTACAAAAGATCCTAAACCATTAAAAACGGTTACTTTATTCTTGTCCATCAAGAAATTAATTCCTCCAGATGTTTGATCTACTACACCTTGTTTGCGAGCAATCATTTTTTCTAGATTTACTTTTACTTCACCTGAAACTTCAATTCCATGATCGGCAAAATGTTTAATTTCTGCATAATGATGAGAAGATGACAACAATGCTTTTGATGGAATACATCCTACATTAAGGCAAGTTCCCCCAAGAGTGGAGTATTTTTCTATAATGGCAGTTTTGAAACCCAGTTGTGCACAACGAATAGCCGAAACATATCCGCCTGGCCCAGAACCTATAATGACTACGTCAAATGAACTCATAGTATCTAATTTTTATTTTTAGTGATGCAAAATTAAGGAATAAAGTTTTGTTTAAAGTTTAATTTTAGAGGTTTTTTGTTCGAATTATAACGATTTCATCAAGAATTATTGAAAAACTTTTTATAAAAAACAACAAATCATAATTTATCTCTTAACCAACATATAGTTCCAAAAGCATCAATACTCTTTAAAAACTACTCCACTTTATAATTCATATTAACAATACTAAAATCAAAACCAAGCATTATACAACCAATTAACAAACAATTAATTACAATAAAATTACAAACAGTTTTTTTGATTTTTGTTAAAAACAACAAAGTTACAAACACTACAACGTAATAGTAGCCGTACAAAAACAAACACTGTAATTTTTATGTTAATAAAATATACATTTAACAAAAAAATTACAATATAAATGTGAAAATATTAAACCATGAAAAAAAACCTATTATTATTTTATGTCCTTTTAATTCCTTTTGTTTTTGTAAAGGCACAAGTGAATACAACTTATTTATGGCATTTGCATCAACCTACATATTGGGGTGATCTAAGTAAAAAGAATCCCAATAGATATCAAATTGTAAAAGAATCACAAGATTTAAAAGTATCGGGAGCTAATAATGATAAAAATGGCCTTGCTCATCCTACAAACAACCTAGAAGAAATTTTCGGCATAGGCGATCGTGTTGCTGCTTATCAATTTGCTCCAAAAAATGCTATTAATTCTATTCGGGATTTAGCCAAAGCAGGAGCGCAAATAACTTATGGCGGCTCTTTGATGGAGAATATTAATGAACTTGCACAATCCAATCAATGGGGCTACTCCAATTCATGGACTCAAAATATTAAAGATGCTAAATCATGGAAAACATCTGGCGGTTTCTCCCGTATGGAAGTAGTGTCGTTTACTATGCATCATGCACTTTCTCCACTGTTAAGCGATGAAGCGTTAAAAAAAGAAATCAAAGCGCATCAATATTACTCGGCACAATTGTTTGGTTCGCACGATTCAAAAGGATATTGGCCTGCAGAATGTGCTTTCTCTGAAAGAATTATAAAAACATTAACCGAATGCGGTATCGAATGGTCGGTGATAGCCAATAGTCACTTATCCAGAACATTATCCGATTATCCTGTAAAATATGGTTCTGGCGGAACTATGTGTGATGTTCCCAATAAAGCCGATCAGGTAGACACAAAAGGAAACACTTGGTTTTCAGCTCAAAAAGACGCTCGTGGTGGTCAGTTTGCAGTTCCCTATTCTTATCTTCCGTACAAGGCTAAATATGTTGATCCAGAAACGGCACAGGAATATAAAATCACTGTAGTTCCAATGGCGGATTATGAAAGTTATGAAGATGGCTATGCTGCGATTGGTACTTCTTTAATCGATCCAATTGTTGCCAAAGCCTCAACATCTCCAAGACGCCCATTGGTATTATTTGCTCACGATGGCGATAATGCTTGGGGCGGTGGCTCATCTTATTACAACGAATCTGTAACAGGATTTTCGCATACATCGGCTGCTAATGGAAATATTCCAACCACAATACCTCAATATTTACAAGATAATCCAGTTCCCGAATCAGAAGTAGTCCATGTTGAAGATGGTGCATGGGTAAATGCTGACGGTGATTTTGGCCATCCGCAATTTACAAACTGGCTCTGGCCGTTCTTTGATCCCGTTACCAAAAAGTTCAACCCAAATGGTTGGACCGAAGACATGATGAACCAAGCCATAACTACTGCAGGTGAAAACCATGCTATCATGGCAGAGCAACTAGAGGGAAACAATCTTAGAATGAGCGAAATTGTAAATCCAACTGCTGCTATAAGTCCAGCTGAAAAAGCATGGCACTTCTTGATGGCTGGTTATGACAGTGGAAATGCTTATTACGGTCTAGCCGAAGACTTAGAAATAAAAACAACACTTGCTGTAAATCGTTGCGTTCAATTTGCAAAACCTACACTAGATGCACATCCAGGTGTAGATGCAACAAAACCCTCAGTTTTCATTCCGCAACGCTGGCCTTATAATCCAGGTGAAAAAGGATATGGCGCGCCTTATGCCTACAAGGATTTCTTGAATTCAGCCGACTTTACTGTTTATACTTTTGCTTATGATGTGAGTGGCATTCAAAAATCTGAATTAAAATATAGAATTGATGTTGACGGCAAGAACACTGTCGGTTCAAATCAAAACGAGATTTACGCTGGAGGCAGTGAAGTTGGAGCATGGATATCACTACCAATGACCGAAAGAGTTTTTCCAAAAGGAAATTTCACCAATAGTACACAGGCCGATTTATACATGTTGCCAGACGTAATTGCCAGTCAATATTCTGCTGAAATTGCTGGAATATCAGAAAAATTACTAGATTATTATGTTGAAGTAACGGATAAAAAAGGAAATATAACCAAATCTAAAATTCAACACGTATGGGTTGGAAAAAATCTGGATGTAGCTCCAAAAGTTGCATTTACTCCAGATGCTGGTAATTCTACAATAGCTTTAGACGTAACCCTATCCGCTACAGACAGCACTGATCCTAAACCAAAATTGTACTATACAACAGATGGATCTACTCCAACTCTTTCCTCAAGTTTTGTGCAATCCAGCAAAACAATAAACATAACAAAAAATACGACTATTAAGGCATTTGCAGTAGATTTAGACGGCAATTCATCAGAAATTACAACAAAATTATACACCATCGGAGCAATTCCTGAATTCACAGTTTATTTTAAAAAACCAGCCAACTGGAATGCTGCTGTAAAAGTATATTATTGGTCTCCAACAGGAACTGCGCCTGTTGTAGCCTATCCTGGAGTGGCAATGACAAAAGATTGTGGAGATTGGTACAAATATACTTTCCCAACGACAGTCACTGCTTCAAATTTATTATTTAATGACGGAACCTTAAAAACTGCCGACTTAAATACTACAGCAGGAATTAAATATTATGACTCAGCTTGGTTAAGTGCAGAACCTACAAACAGATGCCCTGTTATTGCTCCCGATTTTACGATCTCACAAGCAGGAGGAAGTTTTACAACTGGAACAACTGTAAACGTTACATTAACAGCAAACGAAAGTACCTCTACAATATATTATACTTTGGACGGGACAGCACCTACAACAGCTTCTGCCTCTTCAATAGGCTCCAAAATAGTGGCAATAACAAGCACAAAAACTCTTAAAGCTTTTGTCAAAAATACAGCCGGAGTTAGTTCTGCCATTAAAACAGAGACTTATACTTTTAATACTCCAAGTACATTTACCGTTTATTTTAAAAAGCCAACAAACTGGAGTACTACTGTAAAAATCTATTACTGGTCTCCAACGGGAACTGCGCCTGCTGTAACCTACCCAGGGGTAGCAATGACTCAAGATTGTGGAAGTTGGTATAAATATACTTTTCCATCAACTGTAAGCGCAACAAACTTATTATTTAATGATGGAAACCTAAAAACAGGGGACTTAACTGTCGCAGCAGGAATTAAATATTACGATTCGGCTTGGTTAAGTGCTGAACCTACCAACAGATGTCCAATTATTGTGCCTGATTTCACAAATTCAAAACCTGGAGGTACCTTTACAACCGGAACAACTGTAAATGTTGTTTTGACAGCTAATGAAACATCATCTACTATTTATTACACCTTAGATGGAACAACTCCAACAACAGCTTCGGCTTATGCAATTGGAACAAAATCATTTGCTTTTACTGTTAACACTACATTAAAAGCGTTTGTAAAAAATACTAGCGGTGCTGTTTCGACGGTTAAATCCGAAGTTTATAATTTTAGTGCCGCCACAACTCTAACCGTTTATTTTAAACCACCAACGAGCTGGACAACTGTTCCAAAAGTACATTATTGGAATGCTGTTCCGTCAGGAAGTGTTGCCAATACAACTTGGCCAGGTGTACCAATGATTGCAGACACGAATGGTTTTTATAAATACACGATAACAGGTCCAACGTCTGTAAATATAATTTTCAATAATGGGTCTAGCGGATCTGCCAATCAAACACCTGATTTATTGAATAAAACCAATGGATACTCCTATACTTGGGGTGTAACTACGGCCAAAGATGAGGGTACTTTGGGATTAACAACCGAAAAACAAGAAACCTACCTTATACGTTTGTATCCAAATCCTGTGAATGAGACATTGCAAATTAGTTCAACAAGTGCTTTAAGTAATTACAGTATTATTTCGGCGCAGGGAAGTATTGTGCAAGAAGGAAAATTAAATGAAGGAAGCATTGATGTAAGCCGTTTGAGTGTTGGTCTTTATTTTGTTACCATCCGATTAGAAAATGGAACAGAAACCATGCAAAAAATCATTAAAAAATAGGTTCATTAACCATAATAAATAAATTTTTATGAAAAGCCGTTCTGAATAAATATCAGAACGGCTTTTCATTTTATATTTCTGTATAAAGTCACTTTCAAAATCATTTTTGTTTTTTTAGTAAAAAACAAAATAAATCAAAACTCCAGTCAGTTGCCAAATTCCAAAATAAATCCAGTTTCAAAAATCCACTTAACCATTAACACAGAAACAAAGACGAAATTTTATTATAGAATCGAAATCACTTTTATATACACTACACCTCAACAACAGTCGTATATTTTACTTCGCTGATCATAAACGTGCTGTGTGTACTACCAATATGCTCTAGAGTAGTTAGTTTTGTAACCAAAAATTCGCGATAGGCCTCCATATCTTTTACAACTACTTTCAAGATGTAATCATAATCACCGCTCACGTGATGACATTCTAATACTTCTTTGAGCTGAATCACTTCACTTTCGAATTTTGATATAAATTCAACCGTGTGTTGAATCAATTTGAGGTGACAAAAAACAACAAATCCTTTTTCGATTTTCGAATGGTTAAGCAAAACTACATATTTATCTATAATGCCTTCTCTTTCTAGTTTTTTGATCCGTTCGTAAACGGCAGTTACCGAAAGATTGAGCTTAAGTGATAATTCTTTGGTGGTTTGCTTACTATCTGTTTGCAACAAATGCAATAGTTTTTTGTCGGTGGAGTCGAGTGTCATTTTTCTTTTGGGTTGTGAGTTATGGGTATTGGGTTATGGGGTTTTGGGTTATGGGTATTGGGTTATGGGTATTGGGTTATGGGTTATGGGTATTGGGTTTTGAACTAAAAATGAAATAAAATCTATCTGCATCTTATTTTAATGACAAATTTAGAAATAAAATTTACATTTTTTATTTATAATAGTTTTATAATCTAAAATACAGACCAAGTATTGATTAATAATCTAAACTGTCATTATTTTGAAGTCGAATTAACAACGAAAAACCCTAGCCCTGATAGCAGTGGAAATCCTTTTGTTTTTTTCTTTAAAAAACAAAAGATTGCAACGAATAGCAGGAATAGCTCCAGATTACTTCGTACCTCGTAATGACATTAATAAATAAAATATGAAAAATTTCAATCCCGCAGACAACATTCAGGATTTACAGTACTTTGGCGAATTTGGTGGTGTGAACCCGTCTATCTCGGATTCATCTACATATACTTTCCTTTCGGCCAAAACTATGTTTGATACTTTTGAGGGCAACATGGAAGGCTGTTATTTGTATTCCCGACATTCGTCACCAAGTAATCTTTACCTAGACAAAGCACTTGCAGCAATGGAAGGAACCGAAACTGCAAATGTATCGGCTTCGGGAATGGGCGCTATCACTCCTACTCTTTTGCAATTGTGCGGAGCTGGTGATCATATTGTATCGAGCAGAACCATTTACGGCGGAACGTATGCTTTTCTTAAAAACTTTACACCTCGATTTGGTATTCAGACCTCATTTGTTGATATTACAAAACTGGATGTAGTCGAAGCTGCCATTACACCTCAAACCAAAGTTTTGTATTGCGAGACGGTGAGCAACCCTTTACTAGAAGTAGCCGACATTGCAGGTTTGTCCAAAATTGCAAAAAAACACAATTTGACTTTGGTGGTAGATAATACGTTTTCGCCACTTTCGGTTTCTCCAGCTCGTTTGGGAGCCGATATTGTGATTCATAGCTTAACAAAATACATTAACGGAAGTAGTGATACTGTTGGTGGCGTTACTTGTGCTTCGCAAGCATTTATTGACAGTCTTAAAAATGTAAACTCTGGAGCAAGTATGCTACTTGGACCAACAATGGACAGTTTACGTTCTGCTAGTGTGATGAAAAACATGAGAACGTTGCACATACGCATGAAACAACACAGCTATAATGCTAGTTATTTGGCAGAACGTTTTGAAAAAGACGGCATCAAAACCGTTTACCCTGGTTTGAAAAGTCATCCGAGTCACAAATTGTATGCAGGTATGATTAATCCTGAATATGGATTTGGAGGAATGATGACACTTGATGTTGGAACTTTGGAAAAAGCCAATGCGGTAATGGAGTTAATGCAAGCTCGTAATTTGGGTTATCTAGCGGTGAGTTTAGGATTTTACAAAACATTATTCAGTGCACCAGGAACATCTACCTCAAGTGAAATTCCGCTGGAAGAACAACAAGAAATGGGATTGACTGATGGACTAATTCGTTTCTCTATTGGATTGGATAATGACATCGAAAGAACGTACCAAATGATGAAAGCTTGCTTAGTAGAACTTACCGTTTCGAAGGATTAGAAAAATAAGAACTAAAAAAAGCTGCATTTAATTAAAATGCAGCTTTTTTTTATACAATTAAAATAGAAAAAATCTATTTTGTTTTCATTGGAGGTAAATCAAATGCTTTTGCATCGTGCTCAAAACTATTGCGATGAGATCCATCACAAAAAGGTTTATTGGCAGATAATCCACAACGACAAAGTCCCAAAGCTTCTCTTCCTTGTAAGCCATAAACGTTCCCGTCTTGGTCTACTATTTCGAAATCCCCTTCAATTTTTAAAGATCCATTTCTATTGATTGTTAGTTTCGTTTTGCTCATAATACTATTTAGTTATTTTGAGGTCAAAGATTGTAAAATATATTTTTATTGTTTAGCATTGATAGTTTTATTTTATGTTTCAAAGCACTATTTACATTAATTCTAAAGATCACAAACTAGATTAAAAGTTAAAAAAAAACGTTCCAAAAAAAAAATTGGAACGTTTACTTTTTTTATTAAAATTGAATACCAACTATGATTCTGGAAGATTCAATTTACTGTTTTTACGGCTGAAACCAAAGTAAATCACCAATCCAAACAACAACCAAATTCCAAAATAAATCCAGTTCCACACACTTAATTCCGCCATCATATACAAACAACAGATTAAACCCAAAAGCGGAATCAAAGACAAGTTTTCTTTGTAGGACCAGAATACCAATCCAACAATTACAATAAGGAAAATCCACATTGGTATTTTGTGTTTGAATAAATCAAATCCACTTTCGTACTTTATAGAATCTGAAATAGGCAAAGCTGCAACAACCGATTCATATTTAGCATCATCTTGTTGGTATTGACTCAATAATTGCTCCACATCCAGTTTTTCGCTAGCATTACTTTTAGATTCTATACTTACCAAATAATCATATACTTTTTGAGTTTCTTCTTTGTTTAATGATGTAATAATAAACTCCGAATTATTGGTTTTAGTTTCATTGGTAATGAAACCCATAGTCGCTTTTTTATTATATCCAAAAGAGAAAATTAAAGCAATTACAATCAACAAAGGGAAAATATATTTGGAATTGATATAAGGTGTTTTGAATTTTCCTCTAGGAATATCCGTTCTATTTTGCAACGCCAAAACTCCCGCACATACCAATACAAATGCAAACAGCGTTCCGATACTACACAAGTCGGTTACCATTGTTAAATTCATAAACAAAGCAGGAACAGCAACCACAAAACCAACTACAATTGTTGCAAAAGAAGGCGTTTTGAATTTTGGATGTACGGTTGCAAACTTCTTTGGCAACAAACCATCACGACTCATAGCCATCCAGATACGCGGTTGTCCCATTTGAAAAACCAACAAAACACTCGCCATAGCTACTACAGCACTTACGGCAATAATTCCCGACATCCATTTCAAATGCAATTCGTCAAAAACAAAAGCCAACGGATCTCCCACATTCAAAGTACTGTAACTTACCATTCCAGTAAGTACCAATGCAATGGCGATATAAAGAATGGTACAAATAACAATCGCCCACATCATTCCACGAGGTAAATCACGCTGTGGGTCTTTACATTCTTCAGCTGTAGTCGAAATAGCATCAAAACCAATATAAGCAAAAAATACTGCCGAAACCCCTTTTAAAACCCCAGAAACTCCGTTTGGTGCAAAAGGATGCCAATTCGTAGTATCTACATAAAAGATTCCAACTGCAATAACCAAAAGAACAATACACAATTTTACCACTACCATGATGTTGCTTGCGTTACGAGACTCTTTCATTCCTCTATAAATAAGAGCTGTAATCAAAACTATAATTAATAAAGCGGGTAAATCGGCAACGATATGAAAAGAACCAATTACAGGAGAAGTTGTCCAAGCAGTGTAAGCATTTTGCATTCCAGAACTCAAGTTTTCAAAAGTTTTACCACCTTCCATTAGGGCTGTAGCGTCTTTAAAACCATTTGAAGCGGTTAAATAATCCATTTGAGTCCACTGTGGAATATCAATTCCGCCACTGGAGAGTAGTCCTGTAAAGTAATCACTCCACGATATGGCTACGGTTATATTACCTACCGAATATTCCATAATCAAGGCCCATCCAATAATCCAAGCAATTAATTCTCCAAAAGCTACATAAGAATAGGTATAGGCACTACCCGAAACGGGAACCATAGAAGCAAATTCGGCATAAGCAAAGGCTGCAAAACTACAGGCAATTGCAGTAAACAAAAACAAGAAAATTACTGCTGGACCACCGTCAAAACTGGCTTTACCAATGGTACTAAAGATACCTGCACCAACAATAGCTGCAATTCCAAAAGCTGTTAAATCTTTGGCTGTTAAATGTTTTCCTAGTGCATCATGCCCATCCAAATTGTTTTTCTCGACTTGTTTTAAAATATCCTGAACTGTTTTTTTTCTAAAAAGCCCTTTTAATGCCATGTTGTAAATTTTATCGTTAAAAACTATTATTTTGTATTATTTGCAATTATTTTTTAATAAAACAATAAATCTATTAAAGTCCAAATATATAAAACATATTCTATCTATCAAGTCTAGGTTTTGATTTTTTATAATATTGGGATATAATTATAATATTTCTCTTTTTTATCTTAAAAAAAGTCAAATATACATTTAAAAAAGACTATGAAACAAAATTAAAATCAGGTTTTATTTAAAAAAAAATAAAAAGTTAAGATTTTGTAAATTGAAACTTAATAAATATAAAAAGGATATGTAACAATACGCTAAACTTTCATTAGACAAAAGCGGATAATATGTAAATTTACTACAAAATTAAATCTGCCAACCGATATTTAAAAGTTAATCAATTGTCATCAGTTTATTTCAATTTATAAACTACATAAATTTCCTTCTTCAATACAAATTTTAACACACTTTTACATTTTTATATACAAAAAACACAAATACCTAACAATTAATACGATACACTTTTAAGCTTATTGGATACCATTTTAGAAATAATAAAAATAACTTCTAAAATCAACATTTAATCTTGTTAAAAAAAATATAAATTATTACATTTGTAGGCCTTTAAATCTATTTTATCTAAAGAAAACAGATATTTTCTGAAGTTTTCTTGTAACCTAAACTTGCGAAAAATTGAACAAAAATACTTCAAACCTATATTCTGCTTTCCTTTTATTGTTATTTATAAATCTAAACTGCTACTCTAAAAGCTTCATAGATTCATTAAATACCCCTAAAAAAAACAAGGCTAAATTAACTTTAAATATAACTCCTAAGAAAAGTTATAAAAAAACGGCTATTCCTCAATTAAAATCTTCTATTTCCAAAAGTGAATTTACAGAAGGTTTTATCAAGAAAAATTTTCGAATCCTAGAAGATACGAATGAAGATATAAAAAAAGCTAAGGCGGTTTTTAATACTATTGATAGTACCAATAACAATACTGATTTACTAGAGTCGAAAAATCTCTCAATGCTGCCTATTGGTATCAAAAAGACTATTCACAAAACCCAATACATGTTGGGTATCAGTAATGCAAAATTCACCCCAGAATATACCGAATTAACTGCTTTTGTTAGAATAATCATTCCTCAAATAGACTCGCTTGGCAAGCAAAAAGAAATATTTTTCGGAGCCAATAATATAAAGCTTTCCCACAAAGGAGGACTGATTGGTGATACTAAACTAGTTTTACTTGGTGATTTTCCTTTAAAAATTTGTGGAGACAAAGCCCTTTTGATTTTAAAAGGAGGAATGGATATGAAAACAGGTGTTGTCGAGAACAAAACCTATGTTACTATTGATTGTAATGGATTCAAGGAATTAGGAATAACAGCCGACGTAGAATTCTCAAGATCAATAATAGAACCTGTTGATAGTAATAATAAGGTAATTGACACTATTAAAAAAGCTACACGTGTAACAGGTAAATTTAAAACGACAATAACCAATTGGAATGACATATTAATTGATATTTCTTTGCCAAAATTCCAATTAACTTCTTTCAAGGGAACTTGCTTCGAACTCAACAATGCAGTAATAGACTTAAGTGATTTACGAAATTCAGACAATGTAACTTGGCCAGAAAATTATGCCAAAGATTATTTGGTCCCTGGAAGCGAAAATTTGTGGAGAGGATTATATGTAAAGTCCTTATTGATTACCCTTCCCGAAGAATTCAAATTTAGTTCCAGTAAAGGCAGAGTTACCTTTCAAGCTACCGATTTACTGATTGACAGAATGGGAGTTTCAGGGAGTTTTACAGGAAACAACATATTGAACATTGATCAAGGATCTGCAGGTGGATGGGCCTTTTCGGTAAACAATATTAATCTAAAATTCAGAGCCAATGCCTTAGTTGCTGGAGGATTTGATGGAGCTATTGTTCTTCCTGTAACTGATAAAAATAAAAAATGCCCTTCTGACTCACAAGGTGAAATAGGATACACAGCGATTTTCAACACGATAGATAACTTTTATTCTTTAAAAGCAGAAGTAAATAATAACCTTTGTTTTCAAGTTTTTAAAGCTACTGCTAGAATTGACAAAGGCTCCTATATTGAGTTGAAAGTCAAAGACGGGAAATTTTTACCTAAAGCCTTTTTGAACGGAAGTCTTGCAATAAAAGGAAGTAATGCCCCAACGCCAGATGCAGAACCAAAATCGAATGCACCTGCGAAAGAATTTATACCTCAAGCAGTAGCAACTTCAACGCCAATTTTGCCTCCTAAACCAACTGCAGCGACAAATACAACCACCCCTGAAACGACAAATACAAATACAAATACAAATACAACCACCCCTGAAACGACAGCGACAAATACGCCAAATCGCTTTTTACCCGCACAATCTTCTACACCGAAAACCACTGAACCTATTCCATCAACTACAACTCCTCCTGTAGCTCCTGTAGAAAAAAAGGAAGAAGAAATTGTAGCATTTAAAGGAATAATATTTCAAGACTTACAATTACAAACCGTTACTCCTGTTTTTAAAGCAAAATATTTTGGTTATAAAAATGAAGCCGAAAACGATCCAAATTCTTCCAAAGTTGCCAATTTCCCTATAACGATTCATGAAATAGCGATTATAGCGGATGATAATTCGGCTACTTTAAAAGTTGATTTATCGGTTAATTTAATGAAAGATCAATTCAACGGTAGAACAAAATTTAATATCGTTGGGAAATTTGCAGAAAATGAAGGTATTCAAAAATGGAAATTTGATCATTTAAAATTTGAAGAAATTAAAATAGATGCAAATCTTGGAGGTGCAAAATTCAAAGGAAGCATAACTATTATGGAAAACGATCCTGTATATGGAAAAGGTTTCAAAGGGAGTCTAGCAGCCGAATTTACTGGAGGGATTGCTGTAGAAGCCAATGCTATTTTTGGAAAAAAAGACGATTTTAGGTATTGGTATGTAGATGCATTGGTTGAGGGATTGAACATTCCTGCTGGAGCAATTACTTTCAAAGGTTTTGCTGGAGGTGCCTACTATAGAATGAAAAAAGAAGGATTTAGTTCCAAGTTCGTTGCTTCGGGATCAAACTATGTTCCAGATATTGGTTCGGGCCTTGGAGTTAAAGCAATGATTAAATTTTCTGGAACCGCATCGGCAGATGCTTTTTGGGGTGGTGCAGGATTCGAAATTGCATTTAACAATTCAAACGGGATCAATAGAATTAGCATTTATGGAGAAGGCCACGTTATGCAGCCTTTTGAACTTCCTGGAGGTGATGCATTAAAAGAGGCACTAAAAACTGTTACCGAGAATGAATCACTTATGACCCAAATTGCTTTAGAAGCACTAAAAACCTCAGATTTAGCTAAAGCAGCAGAACAACTTTATCCCAACAATGTAAAACAATCAATGGGTATCAATGCCTTTGCAGCTATTGAATATGACTTTAGATCAAGTACGCTACACGGATCATTTGATTTATATATTGACACACCAGGAGGTTTTATAACTGGTAACGATCCAAAAGAAAAAAATAGAGCAGGTTGGGCAGTCCTTCATTTTGCTCCAAACAAATGGTACGTTCGTATGGGCACGCCTACTGACAGACTCGGTTTAAAAATGGAAATTGGGTCCTTCGCTATTGCTACGGGTAGCTATTTTATGATGGGAGACGATATACCAGCAAGTCCTCCTCCTCCTGCTGCTGTTGCTCAAATACTTGGATTAGACAAGAGCAAATTAGATTACATGCGTTCTGAAAATGCAAGTAAATTGGGATCCGGAAAAGGTTTTGCTTTTGGTTCTAACTTTAGTATGCAAACGGGAGATATATCCTTTTTAATGTTCTATGCAAGTTTTGAAGCAGGTCTTGGTTTTGACATTATGGTCAAAGATTATGGAGAAGCACAATGCAAAGGAACAGGACAAATAGGAATAAATGGATGGTATGCCAATGGACAAGCTTATGCCTACTTGCAAGGTAAGCTAGGAATTAAAGTAAAAGTATCTAAAATAAGAAAGAAAATAATAATTTTCGAAGGTGGAGCCGCGGCTATAATGCAGGCTAAACTTCCAAATCCTGTGTGGATTAGAGGGTATTTAGGCGGAAATTATAACCTTCTAGGAGGAATAGTAAAAGGACGTTTTAGGTTTAAAGTTGAATTTGGATCGGAATGCGAGTTCATAAACAGTACTCCTTTAGATGGCCTCAAAACCATAGCAGATATTAATCCTGCCGAAGGAAATAAAGATGTTAATGTCTTTGCAATTCCGCAAGTTGGTTTTAATATGCCAATAGAAAAAAGTTTTGTGATAGAAGATGACGAAGGAAAAAAAACCTACCGATTAAAACTCGAAGAATACTCCATCAAAAAAGAAGGTGTATCCTTGGCTGGTAAACTAAGTTGGAATGATATGAAAGATTTGGTAAGCTTTAATGCTACTGAAGTATTGCCTCAAAATTCAAATCTTACACTTACTGCTATAGTTAGTTTTCAAGAAAATGTGAAAGGTAATTGGGTAGCACTTACTGATAACGGACAGATCGCTACAGAAAAAGAAGTTAGAAACTTTACAACCGGAACAGCTCCATCTTATATCCCTACAACTAACATTGCTTATTGTTATCCTGCTTTTGACCAAAAATATGTGTATCAAAAAGAGAGTACGCAAGCGTATGTCGTATTAAATCAAGGACAAGCCTATTTATTTGATTTAAAACCAGGTCAATCCCAAAAAGCATTTTATAAAACTACGGATCATACAGCTACCAGTAATATTAGTTATAACACTAATGACAAAAAGCTGGCTATTGAATTACCCGCTTTAAAAACAACTAAACCATATTCATTATCCTTAATGACTCTGGAAACCAAAGCGGATGCGAACAATAATCTAGTACAGAATTATGACAAACAAGAATTAGCTCCTGGGGTTGATGTTGAAATAAAAAACAACAAACTCAATGAATCAGTAATTGGTGGCGAAGGAACAGAAATGTTAACTTACAATTTCAATACTAGTCAATATTTGAGTTTCAAAGAAAAAATGGATGCCAAGAAGCCCAAGCAAACATTGGTAGAAATTATATATACCGATGTACATGCGCTACAATCGTTGAATGAATCAACCGAACCATTTGATGAAATCGAAATAATAGGGAATTCAAAAACACTAAACAAACCATTAGTTAGTGTAGAAGCAGTTTTAGACGATAGTTATTATTTGAATGAAATCTATCCACTAATCTACAAAGGCTATCCTTATGAAAATGAAATAAAACTAGACAGAGACACAGCTAAATTAGGAGTTCCTCCAGTAAGAGCTGTCGAAACTTTAGCTTGGTATCAGGATTTTATAATCAATAATCCATCTAGTTTTATGTTAAAGGAATATCTCCCATTTAGATATAACCTGCCTTATTATTACAAAAGTGATTTTAAAGACTTACGTTATAAAGTTGCTAACAAATATGTGAATTCACTAAATCAAGCTATGATTCAAAAATACAATTATCTTATAAATGGTGAATTCCCATATATCAAAAAAGGTACCTATAAAATAAAATTAAACTATACTCTTCCAGGCGGACAGCCAGGTACTAGTTCGGGATCCATTTTTACATTCAACAAATCAAATTAGCATGAAGTTTCAATATATAATAGCATTAGTTTTTTTGGGATATAATTTGTCTTTTGCACAAACAACAACTGTAGAGAAAGCAATCCCCGAAAAAGAGTCAACCATTCAAGTTATTGTAAGAGTCCAAAAAGATAAAATTCTTTTGCGTTGGGCACCTAGTGATAACATCGCTTGGAAAAAACTGAATAAATATGGGTATCAACTCGAACGTTATACGGTTACTCGCGACAATAAAACATTGGCCAATCCTGAAAAAACTGTTTTAATAAACATTTTAAAACCAGAACCAATTGAAAATTGGGAAAAAGTAATAGAAGACAATGATAACGGAGCTATCATTGCTCAAGCACTTTATGGTGAAAGTTTTGAGGTAGAAGGCGCTAATAAACTACAAACCATCGTCAATTTATCAGAAGAAAATGAACAAAGATTCACTTATGCCTTATTTGCGGCCGACAAAGATTTTGAAATGGCCAAAAAAGCGGGTTTGGGTTTTGAAGACAAAACTGCTTTAAAAAATGAAAAATACACTTACCGAGTATCTTCAAATGTACCCATAGAAGAACTAGAGATACAATACGGAGGCGTTTTTGTTGGATTAAAAGAATACGAAGACTTGCCCAAACCAATGGATTTTTCTGCGCATTTCACTGACAAAAGTGCTATGTTGAGTTGGAATTTTAAAATATTGGCACACGCTTACGGTAGTTATTATGTAGAACGCTCCCAAGACAAAATTCATTTTGAGCGTATTACTAATAAACCCTACACCAGTATGAATCAGGAAAACGAAAACAACAATCGTATTTTTTATGTAGATTCTATTGCCAATAACCAACAATACAATTATCGAATTCAAGGAATTTCCTCTTTTGGAGAATTAGGGCCTTACTCTGAAATAGTTTCTGGATCAGGAAAATCAATCTTAAAATATGTACCCCATCTTACTATAAAAAATTTCAAAGATGATAAGACTGTAACCCTAACCTTTGAATTTGATCCAGCTGGAGATTCTGAAATCACTGGATTCGAACTCAATCGTTCGGATTCGGACTACGACAACAAATATACTACTGTTGTCAAAAATATTCCTCCAAAAAGCCGAACAGTTACCTACAACAAATTAGCCTCAACCAATTATTTCACGATAACCGCCATAGGCAAACAGGGCAGTAATAGAACCTCTTTCCCGATGCTCGTGCAACCGGTTGATTCTATTCCGCCAGCAAAACCTTTAAACCTAAAAGGAGTCATTGACAGTTTGGGAATAGTAAAATTAACCTGGGATCCCAATAAAGAAAAAGATTTAATGGGATATCGTATTTACAAGGCAAGCAATCCAAACGAAGAGTATAGCCAAATGACGGTAAGTCCGAATGAAACGAACAAATACCAAGACAGTGTTATTATAAAGAGTTTGAATAGTAAAGTGTATTACAAAATTATTGCAGTAGATACCCATTTTAATATGTCGCCCTTTTCGGAAGTATTGATTGTAAAAAAACCAGATGTCATTCCTCCTACTTCACCCATTTTTACCAATTATGAGATAAAAGATGGAATGGTATCTTTAGAATGGATCAATAGCCAAAGTGAAGATGTAGTCTCGCACCAACTCTATCGCAAAGAAAATGAGCAAAAAGATTGGCAATTAATTTTGGACACCAAAGACAAACCAGAAAGGTATCAGGATAAAAGCATTACAGAAGGCGGTACGTATCGGTATGCCATTTATGCTAAAGATGAAAGTAATTTAGTTTCCAATCCTTCACCAGAAATAGCTGTTTTGGTTCCAGCTTCTTCTGTAATGCCAGCTATTAAAAGTTTTTATGCTCAAGCCAATACTACAACCAATACTACAACCAATAGTATTGATTTGTCTTGGGAATACAAAGCAACTGGAGTAGAAAGTTTCGAGATTTATAAAGCTACTGCTGAGGAACCGATGCAATTGATGCAAATGGTTACAGCACAAACAAAAAAAATATCCGATCCAAGTATTACGATCAACACCACTTACAAGTATGCCATAAGAGCTCTTTTTTCAGACGGAAGAGTTTCTAAAATGACGTTTTTTACTTTAAAATTTTAAGATTATGAGAAAGATATTTTTACTATTGATTTTAGTTTTATCTATTAAAGGATATGGACAAACGTATACTGCAAAAGTTGCATATGATATCCCGGGTAATACAAGTTATAGATACACTTACAGTTATGATTTTGGGGGACAAAGTGGGCCTGGAATCTCAGGAGCAGGGGTCCAATATGAAATTTTCCCAAATGTAGCACATCTTGATGTTTATACTTTAAAAACTAGAGGAGTTTGTGGGCCAAGTAGAGCTGATGATATATGCTCAGAACAAACAACAGAAACAATTCAAAACTTAATAATTGATCCTCGTAATTTAAGTTGGGGATGTATGTGTGTAAGTTCCGAAATAATTGAATTCACCCCTAATAATTTAACAATTTCTAATAAAAAACCCAACATTGTATGCTCTGGGGACCAATTAGAACTTGAAGTAAGTAGCCCAAATGTTTTTCCAGTTGAAGCCTATCACTGGCAATATTCATTAGATAATAAATTGACTTGGATAGACGTTCCTTCTTCAATAGGTACTAATCTGAAAACGAATAATACTCCACTAACTACATTTAGTATTAATGATTTATTAGGATCTACTAGTGAACAATATTTCAATACAACAATTTATTTCAGATTGGGATATGATGATGACAGACCTTTTTCGAATGTAATACCTATAACATTTTCTCCATGTGCTCCAGTAATTGAAAGTATTGCATTTGAAGGCCCAAAATGTAGTGGTGATATTGTTCAAAAAATAGAGGTTACATTTGATAGAGATCTAAAATTGAATGAAAGCATATTCCCTCTTTACATACTTGACACAGATACCTCCATAACAACACCTCTCTGTGCACAAATAAATCCTGTTACTAGTTTAGTTCGTGATCCAATAAGCAATAAGTACAAGTATACGTTTATACAATTGAATCGACTTATTAGTGGACATACTTATGTAGTAAAATATCAAGCCTTTTTAAATGCTACACCTATGGGGGTTATACAAACAACAGCACCTTCTCCTTACAATGAAATTGCCCCAATAACTTTTGATGTTACAAAAACAAACAATACAAAAACTAATATTTTGTGCAAAGGTAAAAACACTGGAAGCATAACTGTAGAAGATGCCAAGGGAGGAAATGGAGGGTATAGTTATAGTAATGATGGTGGTACTTCTTGGCAAACCTCTCCTACTTTTCCAAATCTAAAAGCTGGAATATATTCTGTAAAGATTAAAGATAAGTTACAAACACCATGTACTTCAGTTGCTGTAGATATAGTATTAAGCGAACCAAACAATGCTATTGAAGTTGATGGAACACCTGATATTTCAAACTCAACAGGATTTGGAAAAAGCAATGGCTCAATAAGCATTGCATTTAAAAATGGAACTGGAACATATACCTATACATGGACTAAGGATCCAAGTAATCCAGCACCAAGCAATCCTACGCCTCTTACCCCTGAACCAGATTGGGACAAACTAGGGGCAGGATACTATACAATAACAGCAAATTCAGGAGGCTGCTCTAGTGAACCTTATGCGTTTACAATCACACAACCAAACCAACTTGAAGTTAGTATCACTGGTAACGCAATCCTCTGTAATGGTAATAGTACAGGAGCACTTTCTGTAGTCGAAACTAAAGGCGGAACAGTTACAATCGGATATAATTACGAATGGTTTAAAAAAGATGGAAGTGGCAATTTTTACACCACTGGTGCAACAGGTGCAACAGGTGCAAGTGGAATATTTGCAGGTGTTTACAAAGTAAAAGTAAGCGACAATGCTTTACCCGTTAATGTAGCTTGGTCGAATGAATTCGAAATAATTCAACCTACAACACCTTTAAACGCAAGCACTTCTCAAACAAATATAACCTGTAATGGTGCCAATAATGGTGAAATTACTGTTAATATCACTGGTGGAACCACTGGATACTCAATCCTTTGGAACGATGGTATAACAATACCAGGCAGAATAGGATTATCTGTCGGAAGTTACTCCTATACAGTTACTGATGCTAATAATTGCCAATACAATAGTCCTGGTAATATAACAATCACTCAACCATCACTACCAACCGTTAACTCCATAAATCAAACACAACCGTCTTCACTTATTGCACAAGATGGCTCTATAACTATAACAGCAACTGAGGGTACAGGAAGCTATACCTATATAATCAAGAAAGGAAATGTAATTACAAATTATACTTCGAATAGTATCACCAATTTAGAAAACGGCACTTATGAGGTATGGGTAAAAGACGCAAATAACTGTGAATCTACTCCCAAAACAATTAAACTTGAAGCATTAAATGTATCTCTTATAGCTTCAAACAACATTTTGTGTCATAGTGATGCTACAGGAAACATAACTGTAAGTGCTAGTGGAGGAACTTTAATAACGAATACAAACTATAAGCTTAAATGGTTTAAAAACGGATTTGAACTAATTGGTCAAACAAACCCAACAATAAACGGCCTTACTTTTGGAGATTATTATGTTCAAATTACAGATGATAAAACTACAATTCAATCACCTACTTATACTTTAACACAACCTCCATTTCCATTATCAGTAACTAGTTCTCCAGCACAACAACACAATCAAACTTGTTCAGATATACAAGACGGAGCCATAGAAATAACAGTTTCTGGTGGAACAGCAGGATATACTTATGCATGGAGTAATACAAAAACAACTAAAGATATTTCAGGATTATCTGCTGGAACCTATTCCGTGACTGTTACCGATGCAAATAGCTGTCCAGAAACATTATCCGGAATAATATTAACACCAATCTCTCCTATTACTTTCCCCACCGAAACTATAACCAAAGTCTCAATTTTTGGTCAAAGCACAGGAGCTATAACTTTTGCACTAGATCCAACAGGAGGTAATACTGGCGGTTATACATACAGCTGGACAAGCACCGTTCCTACTTTTATACCAAAAACCTCAAAAGATATTTCTGATTTAAAAGCTGGTTTGTATACCCTTGAAATAAAAGACAGCAAAGGTTGTACCACCATACCCAAAATTTTCGAAGTAACTCAAGAACCAGAATTATCGGTTACCATTATTGAATCCTCCCCAATAAAATGTAATGGAGATTTCAACGGAGAATTACAAGCAATAGTAACTGGAGGTGTTGCTACCTACAATTACCAATGGTTCAAAAATGGGGAAAAATATGGAACCAATTCAGATACACAAAGTGGATTAGGATTTGGAGATTATATAGTAGAAGTTACCGATTCTAAAGGAGCTGTAAAAACATCATTAGTACCTCCTTTATCTCAACCCACTTTATTATCCGTTACCGCATCACAAACCAATGTTTTATGTCATGGTGCAGAAACTGGGGCTATTAATATCACTATCAATGGTGGAACCGCACCTTACACACAACAATGGACAAAAGACAAAATAGATTATTTAAAAGATGAAGATTTAATCAATCTAGGTGCTGGCACCTATCAAGTTACCGTTACAGATGCTGTTGGTCATAATTGTACTGCAACACTTTCTGAACCTATAACTATTAACCAACCTGATGCTGCTTTAGCAATAAATAATTTAGACATAAAAAACTTAACTGGTTTTGAAACCTTAAACGGTAGTATTAAAGTAGCAATAACAGGTGGGAAAAGCCCTTACAAATTCAGCTTTGGTATCCAATCCAATGTTGCTATTGTTGGAAGTGAATTACTATTAGACAAACTACCAATGGGATCGTATACACTAACAATTTCAGATGCCAATGGTTGCACAACATTCAAAGATTACACTTTATTACAACCCGAAGAACTAAAAATAAATTCGGTTACCCAAACTGCTCTAATTACATGTAATGGTGACAAAACTGCGACTCTCCAAGCAACAGTTTCTGGTGGAAGACCTATCGGAATCCTGGACGCTGACAAGTCCTATATTTATAATTGGTATAAAACAACTGATCTTATAAATCCAGTTGCAACATCAAATCCTGCGACAGGACTAGGTGTAGGAACGTATAGATTGATAGTTACTGATGGAACAGATAGTTTTAAAAATACGACAACATCAAATGATATCATTATAACAGAGCCCGCACCTATTGCTTTAACTTTTACAAAAACGGATGCAACTTGTAAAGGAGAAAGCGATGGAACCATACAAATTAATACAACCGGTGGTTCTGGTAATTACACTATTATTTGGTCCTATAATCCAGCGACAAACAATAATAAGACAAGCATCTTTGGACTTTCAAAAGGGGATTATAATGTACGTATCATTGATAAAAACGACATCAATTGTTTTAAGGATTTTACAATTTCTATTGATGAACCTGCAGACGCTTTGGCATTCAATCCCGCAACTATTGTCAACGCATCAGGATTCGAATTAAGCAACGGTAGTATCACTTTAGACATTACGGGAGGAAGACCAACTTACAGCTACAAATGGTATAATGGTTCTGTTGTAGATTCGGCTAAACTGATTTCAAATGCTACTAAAACGATAAGTAATTTAACAGCTGGTTTCTATACAGCCTTGGTCGAAGATACCAATCCTTTTGGTACTAATTGTACCATTACAAAAACTTTTGAAATCAAACAACCCGAAGAATTGACACTTACTGTAGTGCCAACAATTGCCTATTGCAATAACGGTTTGGGTTCCTTATTGGCAACTGCCTCAGGCGGTACAGAAATTGAACAATTACAAAGTGAAAGAGTTTATACCTATAGCCTTTTGGATAATACTGACAAGGTTCTTCAGATTCTTTATGGAAACACTGCCAACTTCATAGCGCTCCCAAGTGGTGACTACAAAGTGATAGTTATTGACAGTAAAAACAACCAAACGGCTCCGTTCCTAATAAATTTGGGACAACCAACCCCAATAGTAGTAACGCTTTCGGCTAAACCAAACGTTACTTGTTTTAACGGAAATGACGGTAGCATTTCTATCAATGTAACAGGTGGAACGCCGATTATTGAAAACGGCTTCCCTGTTTATACCTACGAATGGAAAAAAGACGGAATAGTTATTAATATGAATAATAATCTCTCTCCTTCTTCATTAAAATCGGGCAATTATTCTGTAAAAGTGTTTGATGGAAATTATAACAGTAATGATCCTAATTTTTGTATTGGATCTCTTGAAAACATAAACATTACACAACCAGCCGATTTTGGCTTTGATTTGGACAAAATTGTACCAACCATTCCAACTGCAAAAAATGCTTTTGATGGCGCCCTGCACATCGAAATCGTTGGCGGCATTGCACCGTACACCTATGTATGCAAAGACAGCAAAAACACTATTATAGAAACCAAAGCTGGTATTCCAAACAAACAAGCCGACTTTTTATCTTTAACAACAGACAATTATACTGTATCGGTTACTGATGCAACAGGATGTACAAAATCTACAGCATTTGACTTTAATAATAATGTCTTAACCATCACTACAACGCAAAACACTCCAGTAACGTGTAACAATGGTACAGACGCAACATTAAATGCTGCAGTAATTGGCGGTTTTGGTGTAAAAACAATTTCTTGGTATAAAAACAATGTGCTTATTCCGAATGAAACAGCGGCTACATTGACCAATAACAGCATTGGTAGCTATTATGCTGTTGTCAAAGATTTCAATAAAGTCGAAGTAAGCAGTAACACCATAATAGTTACTCAACCCAATGCGATAAGTGCAAGTTCAACTCAAAAAGAGATAAGTTGTAAAGGATTTAATGATGGAAGTATAACTCTTTCGGCTAATGGCGGAAGCAATATTTTTCAATATCGTTTTAGAATTACTGGAAATCCATACAGCTCTTGGATTCCTTTCGAAAAAACGACTACTGCTACCCTTTCAAATCTAAAAGCAGGAGTATACACCATTCAAATCCAAGATAATAAAGGGTGTAACTACACTTCAAATCTAGATATTACCCTTTCTGAACCAGCACTATTAAACATTTCAAAATCTACTATAACTTCAACAACTGGTTTCAATGTAGCAAATGGAAGTATTTCGATTACAGCTCAAGGAGGAAACGGCGGATATCTTTACAAATGGTTTAACAGTGCAAACACCCAATTGAATCAAACCACTGCAACACTAACCAATGTTTTGGCCGGTAAATACTATGTAATTATTACCGACAACAAAGGATGCCAGTTCACCTCTTCATTATTTGAAATAACGCAACCTGACAAATTATTGGTTAGCCTTTCTTTGTTTAACGCTATACTATGTAATGGTGATAAAAATGCAAGTTTAAAAACTACCACTACTGGTGGTATTGCTGGATATACGTACCAATGGTTTAACATCAATTCCCCAAACAAAATCGGAACAGGAACAACACTCCCTACAATTGGAGCAGGAACCTATTACGTAATTGTCACTGATTCAAAAAACAACATCACAAAAAGTGATTCATTTATAGTAACTGAACCCGCTATACTTAACAACACGCTGTCATCTGAATACACCCGTTGTGGTGATGCTAAGGACTGGACAATTACTACAGCACCAGTGGGTGGAACAGTACCTTACACTTATTTGTGGAATACTGGAGAAAAAACAGCTACTTTACTTGACGTTATTCCAGGAACATATTCGGTTTTGGTAACAGACAATAACGGTTGTAGTATTACAAAAAACAGTACTATCACAGCTCCTGTACATTTGGCCACAGCCGAAACTATTACAAAACCAACCTGTTTTGAAGGATCGGATGCTACTATCGTATTAACTTCATCAGGTGGTCAGGGTCCTTATACTTATTTATGGAATACTGGAGAGAAATCGAATACTTTGAGTAACGCTTCCGCAAAAGTATATTCGGTTGCTGTAACCGATTTCAAAGGTTGTGTGATTGACAAAACCTATACCATCGAAAACCCGCCAAAAGACGTTATTACGTTGGGCGAAGATGTAACGCTTTGTTTTGACCAATCATTGACAATTAATTCGACTATTGCCGATGATAAAGCCAAATATGCTTGGACATCGACCAAAGGTTTCAAAAGTGACAAACCCATTATTACCGTTTCGGAACCAGCTGAATATACGCTGGTTGTAACCAATCGTTTGGGTTGCACCGCTACCGATATGCTAAAAATATCCAAGCAAGAAACTGCAATTAGTGCTGAATTTGCAGTCTCCTCACAAGTGTTTGTGAACGAGAAATTCATTATGGTGGACATCAGTAACCCTATTGCGGACGGTATTGAATGGAGTTTACCAGCAGAAGCAACCGTTGTTTCAAAAAACAAAGATTATGCCGAATTGAGTTTTAGCAAAGCAGGCGAATACGAACTGACTTTAAACACCAAGAAAGGTAATTGTACCGCAACTCAAACCAAAAAAATCGTTGTGATCGAAGGCGAATACGTTAATCCTGAAAGCACTGATTTGAAGAAGAAATTTGACCTTAAAATTTATCCAAATCCATCCAGCGGTATTTTTACTGTTGATGTTACACTAGATAAAGAGATGTCTGCTCATGTAAAGGTTTATAACTTAACCAACAATGTGGTGATCGACTCTAAACATCAAGAAGGCAAAGATGCTTACAAATTCGACTTTAGCCTTAGCGGACTAACTTCTGGAGTTTATTTTGTCTTAGTCGAATCACAACAGGGAAATCAACTGAGGAAAATAATTATCAAATAGACATATTAGATTGTTAGACTTATTAGATTATTAGACTCTTAGATTTTTTTTTAGATTTTTTAGATTTTTTCAAACAAACAACCCATAAAAAGGCAGAAAGAGAAATACTGTTTTTCTTCCCTTTTTATAGCCCTATTAAAATGATTTTAAACCGAATACAATTTTATATTTTACTTTTTTTTGCAACTACCCTTGGCTATTCACAAAGCTTCAATGTAGAACAATTAACAAAGGCCAAACTGTTTACGGTATCGGGAGGTGCGTCGGCAAATGCAATTATGTATTCGGGGAATGCGGTTAGGGAACCTTTTTCGTATTTTTTTAATGGAAATATCAATATCAACGTGGCTGGATTGTACAACTTACCGTTTTCTTTCTCCTACTCTACTCAAAAATTTGGGTACACTAAGCCTGTGTTATTAAAAACGTTGAGCATTCATCCCTCTTACAAATGGATAACCACCCATATTGGCGATGTAAGCATGACTTTTTCTCCTTATACCTTAAACGGACATTTGTTTACTGGTTTTGGAGTAGATCTTACGCCACCCGGAAAATTCAAAGTGAGTGCAATGTACGGTCGACTATTAAAAAGTTCCGAATATGATGTAAACTTCCCAGAGGCAATACCAACTTACAAACGTTATGGATATGGATTTAAAACGGCTTATACTTTTGAGAAAGTAAATCTGGCTGTTATCTTCTTTAAAGCCTCAGATGTGGCGAGTTCGTTATCCAATCCAGTTCCGTTTGAGTTAGGGCTTACGCCAAAAGAGAACGTAGCCATTAGTTTTGAAACCAGTTTTAAACTATTCCAGAAACTCCAAGTCATGACCGAATATGCCAACAGTAGCATAACCGAAGACATCAGCGTCGATGACTCGGTCACAGGAAAAGGAATAGCCTCTGTGTTTTTAAATTCAAATGCTACAACTACTTCCCAGAATGCCATCAAAGCTCAATTGGTTTATCCTGCAGGAAAAGGAACTTTGGGATTGGGCTACGAGCGCATCGATCCCAACTACAGAACCTTGGGGAGTTACTACTTTAATAATGATTTAGAAAACATCACCGTAAATGCAACCCAGCAGGTTTTCAAAGACAAAGTGTCGCTAGCCTTAAGCTTAGGGATGCAAAAAGACAATTTAGAAAAACAAAAAGTGAGCCAGTCCAAAAGGTTGGTTTCCTCGCTTACGGCAGATTATAAAGCCAGTCAAAAATTAAACCTGAATTTCAATTATTCCAATTTTCAATCCTATACCAACAGCCGCAACCAATTTGATTACATCAATCAAGATCCAAGTTTGGTATATGTTGATACATTGAACTTTAGACAAGTCAACCAAAATTTAGGACTAACTGTAAACTACTTGCTCAAAAACGACAAGCAACTCAAGAAATCCATAAATGCCAATTTCTCTATGCAAGAATCAACCAATGAGCAACAGGGACAAGCAGTAGCGGGTGGTAAATCCACTTTTTACAACTCGGCTATTTCCTATGTTCAAGGCTATCCCGCAAAAGATTTAAACTTTATGGGTTCTATAAACAATACGTACAGCCTGATAGAAAACGGCAACAGCCTTATAGTAGGGCCAACACTTGGTGTAACCAAATTGTTTATGGATCGAAAATTAAATTCTTCGTTTTCTACCAGCTACAATACCAGTTTCAGCAATGGAAAAAAACAAAATGACATTTTCAACTTCCGTCTCACTAGTTCTTATTTGTATTTGCAAAAACACAGCTTCAATTTGAGTGTAATATCCTTATTTGGTAAAACGACAACCAATAAAAACAATGATCTTACCGCAACCTTGTCGTACGCTTATTCATTCGATAAAATAAAATTGAGACAAACCCCAAAAGCAACCCCAAAAGACGAAAAGCAATTGGGTGACAACATTCTGAAAATAAATTTACAAGACTACAAACTCGAAGGAACAAGAGAACAAATTACACAACAATTAAAAGATTTACAACAGCAATTACAACCTATTCCTAATGAAGAAGCTACCAAACTGGAGCATCTGCTAACATTAGCGACTTTAACACCAGATGAGGCGAGTTTCAAAGACAAAGTGATTGATTATTTGGAAGAATACCAAACAGCAGCTGAAGTGGTAAAAAAATACAATGAACTGATTACACAAGCAGTTCAAAAAGTGGCAAAAGAAATCAGCAACAAAGACGAAAGCTTTGAACAGTCATATACCACGGCCATCAGCCGAGTGAACACTCATAAATTACATGGTGTAAATGCAAGCGAGGTAACCGACAAAATTGGTTATAATTCGTATCTAAAATTGGTCGAACGAAGCAACAAAGCCAAGCAGAAATTACAGGCACACCGCTTTATGCAAACCGAATTCTTGAAACTTTCAAAAGCAGAAGCCAAAGATATCAATCAAAATGAATACCTCCTTCGCTATAGCAAAAGAGAAATCGAAGAGGTCTATAAAATGATAACCGACAAAAAACCAGATGCCGACATCATCGCCCAACTGGAACAAAAATTAATTCCGTTTTACCATGAACTAGCCGTTGCAAACGGAATGAATGAAGAAGTGGAGTTGAAATACATTCAGAAATAAACAAAAGGCAAAGGGCAAATAGCCGAACTCATAAAAAGACAAAAAGCAAAGGGCAAAATGATAAAAAGCTAAAAGCTAAAAAAAAAAGCTCAAAAATTCTAAAAATACAATAATCTAAGAAGTCTAAAATATAATTACCAAATGCAAAAAAAAACTACACATCTGTCCTCTTTTTCCTTTCGCCGTTTGCCTTTTGGCTCTTGGCTTTTGCACTTTGCACTTTGCCTTTTGCCCTTTGCTTTTTGCTTTTTGCCTTTTTCAGGTCAAGCTCAAACCTACCCAGTAACCATAAGCACACAACTCACACAGCCCTCGCCTATTTACCTGAGTAATTATGCCAATACTACGAGTATCAACAGCCCCATAAAAGTGCAGTTGATTCTTAACGATTTGACCATCATGAACAGGCAGGTGCGATTGAAATGCTATTTTCAGGGAGCGGTGTCTTTTGTTTCCAATGATTTTGTGGTGGGAGCATCACCCATTTATCTCGAAGGCGGATTTCCAACACTTTTGACCAATGTAGAATTAGGACCTTATTTCGAATTCCAAAACCTGCAGGGCGTTAACCCCAACCAATACGCACAACCCTTACCCGAAGGAATCTATACTATCTCATTTGAAGTGTTTGATTTTGCGACCAACAAAAAACTGTCCAAAAAATCGAGTGTTACCACTATTATTTTCCAAAACGAACCCCCGTTTCTTAACCTTCCTGTAAACAAAGCAGAAATTGTAGAACAGAACATCCAGAATATCATCTTTAGCTGGACGCCAAGAAGCATTAATGTGAGCAATGTAGAATACGAATTCTCTCTAGTAGAAATTTGGAACACCAATACGCCCCTTCAAAATGCTTTTGCTTACTCGCCACCACTTTATACTACAACTACCCGAAATACAACCGTGCAATACAGCATTGCCGAGCCCCAGCTTATTCCCGGAAAGACCTACGCATGGCGCGTAAAAGCCAAAGCCTTGGTTGGCGCCGAAGAAATTGGCGTTTTCAAAAACAACGGGTATAGCGAAATATTTTCGTTTAAATACCTCACGTTTTGTAAAGCACCATTGGCCATTACCACCACCGATGTAAGTCAGGATCAAGCCAAAGTAACTTGGAGCGGTGAAGTTGATAATTACGATTACCAAGTAAATTATAGAGAGAAAAATGCCGACTCTAAGTGGTACAAACTCGTAACACCAAGGGAATACATTACCATAAGCAACCTTAAACCCAAAACTGCCTACGAGTACACGGTAGGCGCCGCCTGCGACCCTGGCGAATACACCCACAGCAACATACAGGAGTTTACTACGCTGGCACAAGACGAAATTGCGTTTGTAGGTTGTGGCATCAAGCCCGATCCTGCCGCACAATCCAACAAAACGCCACTACCCGCTTTGTTCCCAAATGATGTGGTAACGGCAGGCGACTTTCCTATTGTAGTGCTAAAATCAACAGGAAGCAACGGTACTTTCTCAGGCGAAGGCTATGTAACTTTGCCTTTTTTGGATAAGTTTAGAGAACTCATTGATGCCGCAGCCGCTTTGGCAGGCAGTGATGAAAAAGGTGACTCCAAAGCCAATATTGGCAAATACACCCGCATACGGATTACGTTTAAAAACATTGGGGTAAATACCGATTTCAAGTTGATTTCGGGGGAAATTGTGGCCAGTTACGACCCGAAATGGGGAAGTATGGTCGATGGGGATAAACTCGTTAACGATATAATGGGCGATACGGGAACTGTTATTCCTCTTGATGTACAATTTGAAATTAAAAGTGTTGTAAAAAATGCTGATGGTACTCTTACCATAACAGGTACAAATGGTGTTATCGTTCAACAACCAAAAACAGATAATGATGTAATAATCACCGACAGAAACGGTAATCAATACGCTGTTTCACCTAATTCGCCAGCAGGAGAAATCAAATCTACTGGCAAAGTAGCTCCTGGAGGTATTCCTACTCCCCAAAACACTAATGGTATGGGATCTGGTGGCAATATCAAAGAAATTTCTTCTCCAGATATTACTATAACTTTTGCCGCAGGAGCGGGTTTCTATAGCTTGGATGAAAACCCAAACCAAGATCCTAAACTTAAGGCCAACACCAAACTTAATAACACCTACGATATCATTCCTAAAAAGGATGGCACTAGCTATTATGTACATTACAAAGTCATCTCGGATGCGCCAAAAGCAGAAGACTATGTAACTGCAAAAGCGACATTCAGCAACGGAAAAACAACTGCCGATATTGTATTTAAAACCGAAAACGGTACCGAAATCCCATCTACTTGGTCTGGTAATGTGGCAACGCTTTCGCTAAAAAGAACTTTGGATTTTGCCAAAGAATCGATACTCGCAACCGTAAAACCGCCAGTACAAAAAGACAGTGTAAAAGTAAGCGCCAAATACGACATTGCAGGCACACTAAATATGTGGCATGTAACCGGCAAAAAAGTAAACGTAACCTTAGTAGGTCTTAATGGAGGAGAAACACCAACACAAAAAGATGCTCAAGATTACCTTGATAGCATATACGGCAAAGCAGGAATTCAATTTGAGGTTAGTACCACAAAAGTTGATATTACTGACAGTTGGGGCGCAAGCATAGAAACGGGTGACAGCGATTTGCTTAATACTTATACTGATGGACAACAAACCATTACTAACAATTTCCAAACCCAATTGGGAGCTAGCTATAAAAATGACACTTATTATGTGTTGTTTACTAAAGCACCATCCAGTAAGTCTGGCATATTAGGCTTCATGCCACTCAAACGCCAATTTGGGTTTGTATTTGCTCCGCCTTCGAGAACTGGCGGGCTACGCACGTTAGCGCATGAACTTGGACATGGTATTTTTGGATTGCAACATCCGTTCACAGAATACAACACCACTGCTACTACTGATTTATTAATGGATTATGGAACAGGCACAGCATTAAACCACAATGATTGGGAGATTATGCACGCTCCAGGATTGCAGTTGTATCAGTTTACTCAGGGGAGTAATGCGGGGGCTCAAATTGCCTCAGACTATAATTATTTAATGCCAAATAATCTGCCTTTTAGATTTATAAAGGATGAAGGAAAATTAGAAACAGATAAGATAAATATTATCAGCACCAATAATGGTGGTTATGCAAATGGAACACTATATGCATTTGATATTAATGGAAAAGAATATGAATTTAATACTACAAAAACACCGCAAGGATATTATGAACCTAATTCTACTACTCCTCCCTACGCTAATGCATATAGTAAAGAATTCGCCACACAAAAATTCAGATTAATAATTCAGCAATCACCAAATTCATGTAATTATTACTTAGCAGTTAGATTAAAAATCAATTTTAAAACTCCAGATTTGATGATTCTGGAAGGAGATAAAATTTCACCAATTACTAACTGCAGCAAAATTAAAATTAACGACAGTGAAGATGTTGCTTTAAATGGTGATATAGCTTGTCAAACTGATCCATACAATCAAAAATCATTATTCACATATAATAATGAAATTACAACTTATGGTGAAAAAATTGTTTTTAATATTAATAATCAAATACAAAATAACGAAAAAAATTCTGTCAACAAAGATTTAAACAGTTTAGAAACTGATTTAAACAATTTAAAATTAGGTAATAATCAATATATATCTGGTGTAAACCATTCAAATTCGGCTATATTTTCTCCGTCAAATATTGAAGAACTCAATGATAAATTAGCTTTTTTAAAAGTAAGTTCAGGAGTTGAATTATATATTCATTTCGAAGAAAAAAATTGCACTTATTCTGAAACAGAAGGTCAAAATTTCGCCAATAAAATATTTAAAAACAGTAATCTTGCAAAAAATAGTAAAGCAATTTTTGTTTTAGTAAGTTACAATAATTATGCAAAAAACGACAAAAATCGATGGAGTACTTATCTAGTTTTTGGTTCGGATATCTCCCCTTCAATTCAAGCCAACGCAACAAAATTAATTATAGGAGATACTAATAGTTTTAAAATATATGGAGCAAATTTAATTGAATTTTATAAAAGTGTCCCCAAAAAACAACTTCAATATAATTTTTTAATAGAAGAAGCTACTACAGAAGATGAAGCTGAAGCAACACTTTACAATTATGTAATTAAAAAAATCCTTTTAAAGAAAATTGTAACACAAAATATAATTGGAAATGCGATTCAACATAATTATTATTTAAGAAAGATTGTCGACAATAAAATTGCTGATTTTTTAATATCGGATAAAAAAGAGTTAAAAGAACAATATGTAAAAGATGACGGTATTGTTTTAGCAAATATTTATTCTGCCGATTCAAAAATAGGCAGGTGGCGTTATACCCGAATGAAAAAAGAACATTTACTAAATGTTCATGGAGATAATTATGAAAGTGCTGGAGTAAATTTACATATTTTTGATTGCGACTTTTCTGGAGATATAACATGTAAAAAGCAAGCTATAGATACAGGTTTTCTTATTGCCAGTATCGCCGTAATCCCAGTTGGTGCTAGTGCAGTTCTATTTGTCGATGCAGTTGCCGTTGGTTATTATATATCCCAAGGTGAAATAGGAACTGCTGCAATGTATTTGAGTGGTTTTGTACTTGGCCCTATTTTGGGTGAAGCTTTCGATGCTGCAGGCAAATGGAAATCATTGGTAAATACTAGAAAATTATTAAATGAATATGCGGCTGGTTTTAAAAATTTGAGTGAGTCAGAAAGAGTTTCCTCACTAATTGCAAGTGAACAATTATTAAACAAACTTAAAACAGCAATTGGTACTACAAAATATAGTAAAGAGGAAAGTAAGACCTTTCAACAAATTTATGATTTACTGCTAGAAAACAGAATTAAATGTACCAATATTCATGAAGAACTTTCAACAATAGTAGACATAACAGTCGAAAATGGAGCAGTTTTATTTAATTATGGTAGCAAAGCAGGTCAGAAAATTGCAGATGTAAGTATTTCAGAAAGTGTTCTTAATTTAAGTAATATTACTTCATGGCTGCCAAGTACTGTATCAAATGTAAAACTGATTAATACTTTTACCACAATATCATACATAAATAAATCTGGACAAGCTGTTAATGGAGCGCTAGAGATAGTAGAAGATTTAAATAAAAAAGGAACTTTATATGTTACTCCAAAATTATTAGAACCTGCAACATTAGCTTCACGTTTAGAGTCTGCATCATTACTAGAATTGAAAAACAAGGTAAATACTTTAGGAACTTTAAAGCCTAAATTCTTAGAAGATTTTGCTAATGCTGATGATGCAGTTTTAAAGGAACTAGATGATATTGTAAGATTTGAAGATGACTACACTGCATTTCAAAAATTATGGAAAAACTCAATAGTTTCAGATGTTAAAAATTATTCAACAGATATCAATAAATTTAAAAACTGGTGGTATCCAAATAAAGCAAAAGTAAATAATGAATTTTTCATTAATCAAAAAGCATATGAGTTATCGCTAAACTCAAAGTATTTAGAAGATTTACATCTTGAAAAAATATCAAGTAATGTTAGAGGTCAATACTGGAATTATTACAAGCAAAGCCAATGGGATAAACTTGAAGCTCTGGCAAAAGAATATAAAATAAATTTTGATTCTTACAGTAATGCATTATGGCCACCTGCAAATGGCGGATATGGTCAATTGGTCAAAAGAACACCTAATATGAATGAAGTATTTGACAGATATGGAGGCTCTTTCGGAGATCTTGCTGATGGAACTCCAAATTTAGGAGGAACATACACAAGTCCAATGTTAAATGATAAACCTTATGATTTTGATGGTAGGGCCTTAAATATCGAAAGAAATAAATATGATTTTTATTACAAAATAATAATTAAAGATCCTTCTAAATTTGAGATTGAAACGAACAAAGCAATTCCTTGGTTTGGAAAAATTGGTAAGGCAGAACAATCACGTTTTATTATTAAAGATCTTGATCCTACAACTGGTCGTCAAAAAACATGGTCACAATTAGCTAGTGAGGGTTCTGTTGAAATACAAGTTATAGAATCTCCAAGTGGGAAATATTCAACTTGGGTTGGAAAAGGAAGAACAATTTCTAAAACTCCAACAGGTGGTGTAAATACTTTGAGTGAATTAAAAGGTTTAGGATTTACAGATGATGTTGCTAGTAAAATTATTACCAAAAATAAATCATTAAATTTGTCAGACGCTGAAATAAAAACATTGATGCAAGATTTAAAAAACAACTCTAATTTAATGAAAACTGTAAATCAAAATCCTGAAAATGGAATTGATGCTTGGAAGATATTTACAGATAATAAAAAAGCCTTTTGCGAATAGATATGATACAAATAAAGCAAATTGAACATTTAAGTTTATTTAAAACTATAAATAAAAGAATTGAGTTAAAGTATATGGGATGGGAAGAGCCTAATAGAGGCCAAGAGCTTGTATACTACTCGGTACTGCTTGATGGCATTGATAAAACTGATGAATTATTTTCAGAAAAAACAATTCAATGCTTAGTAAATGAAAAAATTGAAACAGAGCATCCTACTAAAAATTTTGCGTTCATTCCGTGTATAGATTTTCTTTTACTCAACACATTAGATTATACAAAAAAAAGTTTAAAAGTATATTTTAGAGAAAATGGAAATACAACTATAGATAACTTGGTCGGAAGTTTTTTTTATCCTGAAAAACACTTGTTGATTAATAAAAGAAGTTTGGTTTTAACGGATCTGTTAACTTTGGAAAATAAAAAAATAAAATTCCAAAGTGATATAGATATCGAATGGGCATACTTAATTAATCCAACGCAAATTCAAATCATTCAGGCATTTTCTAATTTATGTTTTATATATGATTTAGACGAAGAAAAAGTTATATGTAAAAAAAGTATTGCAGATGAACTACTTTATCCACATATTTTTAGATGGATTTACAGAGGTCAAGAATACAGTACAAATCGAGTAGAAATGGAACTAGTTCAAAAAGCCAATAACGAATTTAAAAGTACTTATTTTAAAATAAATTAAATGAAACTTATAATAAAACAATTCTTTTTTTATTTGATGCTATTAGGGTATCTAAATTTAAATGCCCAAAATACTGATTGTACAGTACTTTTATTAGCAAACGATTTAACTTCATCCCCTGCTGAATTTAAAACAATAGTAAATGAGTCCAAAGGCTTCGATGCATGGCAATTACTTAATAAGGAAAAACCAACATTAAGAACCAACATAGAAGAACTCAATATAGTTTCAAAAAATCTTGAAGCAATAAAAAATGCTGGCGGTTATGTTAAGTGGAAAGAGCTACAAGTAGCAAATGACTTGTTAGGATTTACAAACAAAACACTTGCACAGAAATTAGATGATATTAAAAACATTTGGAACACCAAGTATCCAATTCAAGACATGTTGGGTGGTAGAAGTTTCTTTGAAGATATTATGGGACAATACCGCTATTTAAAATCTTCTGGTTGGAATCATACTGGAGATATATCATTTAATGTAAAAGGGATTGATTTTTATAAAGGAACACAACAAGGAGGTGAAATCTTTGCTAACACAGCTGTATCAATGAAAACCACAATTCAAACAAATGTAGATGATTGGCTTAGATACCAATCTGTTCAAGATAATATAAGGTTTTTAAAGGATGGTCTCAAGCCAGATTTAGGCCTAATTGACCTGAATAATAAACTAACGATGTTTATAACAAACGCTGAAATTCATATTTATATGCCGAAAGCAAATATTACAGAGTCTCTTAAAACGTCTTGGATGAATAAGTTAAATATAATAGACCCTAAAATTAAGTTTGAAATAAAAGCATTAGAAGATTTTATAAAATAAGTATATGAAGTTTAATAGAAGTACACATTTTTACATTGCTAAAAACATTATGGATTCTGTTTTTATTAAAAATCAACCAATGGAATACGAAAAATGGATTGATTTTGTAAACGGACATCAAGACCAATTTACTTGGAAAGAAAATACCGAAGAAGGAAAAATATCTTTACAAAACATCAATAACGTTCCTGAAGATTTTAGAGATAGAGTTTTGGGAAGTTTAAATAAGATTTGGTGTTTCAAAGAGCTTGACAAAAAAAAAGGAGTATATAATATTAGCGCAAGCTTTAATAAATCTGACAATTGGATATCCATTCAATTTGCAAGAACCCCTAAGTTGGAAGATCTAAAAATTTTTGTTGAAATGGCAAAATATTTAGATGCGTTGCTATTGAAAAATGGCAAAGAAATAATTGACGAAAAAAATATAGAAAAGCTTGGCTAATGTGATTTAATAAAACCCGATCGCGCGGATATCTCTCTCTACGCACGATAGCGCGGATTTGCAATCCGTGCCCACACAGTAAACCCCGATCGCGCGGATATGTCTCGACGCACGATAGCGCGGATTTGCAATCCGTGCCCACACAATAGAGCAACAATCTAAAACAAATCTAGCATCACAACATCCAAATCATTTTCTAAGCCTGCATAATTTCTTGCCGAACTAAAATAATAACCCCTATGGCGCGGATATATCTCTACGTACGATAGCGCGGATTTGCAATCCGTGCCCACACAATAGAGCAACAATCTAAAACAAATCCAACATCACAACATCCAAATCATTTTCTAAGCCTGCATAATTTCTTGCAGAACTAAAATAATAATCCTCTGGCAAGGCAACTACTTTATCTTTTACAGGATTATTGTGAATATAGTTAACCTTTTGTTTTATAAACCAATTGGTTTCTATTATTTCAGCGTGATAGCCGTCTTGCCACACTTTATAACTTTGATCTCGTTTTAGATGCGCACACGCTTTTTCAAAATAAGCCAAAAGCCACTCCCTGCGGCTCTCTGGCTCTTCCATAATAGTTTGAATAATTTTCTTGGAGGTATATTTTTTAAAATCACGCATGACATCCGATAAAATAAAACCATTTGTGGCTTTGCACATTAAATGTATATGACTGTGCATAATGCAATACGCATATATTTCAAGTCCTTTTTTCTCTTGACAATATTGCAAAGCATTAACAATATTGTACTTTTGGTTGAGTCGCGTAAAAACATCAACCCAACCTACAGTTGTTATGGTTATAAAATATGCCTGATCTGTTGTTGTTGCTTTATATTTTGTCGACATCCTTTTTTATTTAAAAATACAATAAAAGCTACAAATAAAACAATCTTATGGCTTTAATTTGTTTCTTTTCGTGTAGATTTGCTTTGTGGGCACGGATTACTTCGTCAGTTCACTTCGTTCGTGTGCAAATCCGCGCTATCGTGCCTAAGAGACTTTTTTACATATCCGAGCGATCGGGGATATAATGCCGATATAGTATGAAAATAGTCCATTTTTTTTGGACTATATTGACCCGAGCGATAGCGAACAGGCGAAGCAATACATAATCGGTATTATTATGAGCAATCATATTCATTTAAAAGTTCAATCCAGTGACGGTAAACTTTCGGATTTAATACGTGATTTCAAAAAATTCATAGCAACCAAAATCTTAGAAAAAATACAAATCGAACCCTAGAGCCGAAGAGAAACCTAACGAAGTGGTTCGGCGGAGCCAATGGATGTTGGATCGATTTAAATTGGCAACCGAAAGCCATTCTAGAAACAAAAACTATCAATTTTACTTCGTCAGTTCGCCTTTCAGGCTCGGGTGGCAATATGGCAACCATCCAGAAGAAATCTACACCAACAAGTTTATGTGGTCAAAGTTGGATTATATTCATCTAAATCCTGTACGTGCAGGAATTGTCGAAAAAGCATCACAATACATATACTCAAGTGCCAGTAATTATGTAAACGATACAAGACTTCTTAAAATAGAAAAAGCAGACAATCCCATTGTTGATGTTTTGAATCCTATTGCTTTTATTAATTACAATTTGTATTGATTATAGTTCTAAAATTCTTTGAATTATAAAGATATTCTCGGAAAAAGTCGGGAGACTTTTATTAGATTTACATTTTACAAGAACATTTAAAAAAAGTTCGAAGTCTGGAGACTTCGCAGAGCGGGAAAAGTCGGGATACTTTTATTAGATTTACATTTTACAAGAACATTTAAAAAAAGTTCGAAGTCGGGTTCCGAAAGCTTTCGGAATCTCAGAGTGGGGTTCTCAAACAATAATTTATTTATTTTTATTCGGATTTTGTCTTGTATCAAATACTCGAACTACATATATTTTACTCTTCGCTTTACGATATGTTATTTTATAATGGCTTTCTATTAACTTTCTATACTCATACTTTAGATGAACAAAATCTTCATCTATAGAACCTATTTCGGTAAAATCAAAATCAGAAATCTCTAAAATTTCAATGGTATTAAAAATAGTACTGATTATCTCTTTAGACTTTGGAACTCCGTAAAGCAAATCGTTAAATCCTCTTATTTCTTGTAAGTCTTTTAATGCTCTTGAGGTTAATTCAACTATTATATTGTTTCCCATTTATCCATAATTTCTTTAGACTCTTTAAGACTATGCATACGACCGTTTTTAATATCATCTTCTCCTTCAGCAATCATTTTATCCTTGCGCTTTTGAACAATATACGATTTTACCATTTGGTAAAATATTTCAACAGATTTATCATCTTCTTCATCGATAAAACTATGCAATTCTCTCTTTAACTCAATAGCTTTCATTCTTCTCTGTTTTAAAAACCAAAAATACAAATTTTGTTCCATAATTATAATTTATCGAATGAAAACTAGCAATCATTTCGTGTAAACTTTCTAAATTATCTTTCTTATAACGCAACGCTCCGCAAAGTCTCATGACTTTGTGTTTTTTTTAAAGTTCTTAAAAAACGTAAACGTGTCGAAAGTCTCCCGACTTTTAACCCCGCTCCGCAAAGTCTCATGACTTTGCTTTTTTTTTAAAAGTTCTTGAAAACCGTAAATGCGATAAAAGTCTCCCGACTTTTCCCGTGAATGTCTTTAGAATGATATGCGTTTCAAATCAATATAAAAAGCTACAAAGTAACAATTCTGTTATTTTGTAGCTTTTTATATTTTTTTATTTTAAGAGGGAGCGTTTCGATTTATAAGCAAACGATTTGAATTTGAATTTGAATTTATATGTTATTAACGAAAAAATCGGGAGACTTTTATTAGATTTACGAATTACTAGAACATTTAAAAAAAGTTCAAAGTCGGGTTCCGAAAGCTTTTGGAATCGCAGAGTGGATTGGTTTGAAATTTCCAAACTCAAAAATTTGCACAAATGCTTTAAATATTAGCGGTAGTTGAATATTGTATTAATCCTCCAGTTCATCAACATAATCAGGATTTTGTTCGAGAACTAAAGTTAAAAACATGTTACTAATTTATAATTATAAACCCGTTGGTTGTAATTATTTTTCACCACATAGAAACATAGAGTTTATAATTTTTAAAAGAAAGAAACAGACATTTTACTATTCACAAAGAAATTCTATGTGTGAAATAGTGCTATTTCTATTTATTCTTTACCTATTTAACATTAATCTATGATTCTATGTGGTTAGATTTTTCTTAGAATTTCACCCAACGGGTTAATTATAAATTAAAAGGATCAATAACATTAAGTCCTGTGATATTATTAAAATCCCTATCACTAGTAATAAGTGTACGATTGTGAACGATGGCGGTAGCTGCCATAATTGCATCAGGGGTTTTTATTTTACGGCTTCGTCTAATACTAACGCATTGAACCACTACATCAGGAGTAAGAGCCAAAACAGTTGCGTCTTGAATAAATGCTTTTACAATTTGTTCTTTGCTTTTATCGGGATTAATCCAAGACAAAGCTTCAATCTCTGTAATTACAGAAATGGTAGGTATTTGGTCTAAAACCTCTGCCATAAAATCCATCCCTTTTTCAGTAAAAAGCCCCGAGAAGAAATTTGAAATCGCATTATTATCAATTAAATACTGTCCCATTCTTTACGCATTTGTTGGCTGTGGTCATTAAAGCTTTTGGCGTCTTCTTTAGTAAATACGCCTCTGTATTTATCAGACAATTTTATAGGATTTAGTTTTATTTCAGTAACCAATCCTTCTTGTTTTTTGAAAACAATTACTTCTAGTTCCTCTCCCAAATAATCTTCGGGAAACACCAAAGCCACATTGTAGTTGCTTTGTGTTGGTGTTATGAATGTTCGTATCATTTTATTGTATTTTAGAAATTAACTTGCAATGCGTTTGTAAGCGTGTTTTTCAAACGATTATTAGAAACTGCCATATCTATAATAGCGTAGATGTGGCTTTTTTGTTCAGTTTCCAGTTCGTCAATGATTTTCACTTTTTCTACCAAAGTTTTATCAAAGCTGTCTATAGTAATAGGAGCTTCTTTTTTGAAGAAGTCTTCTACATCTACTTTAAAAGCCAATCCTATTTTTTCTAATGTAGAAAGAGAAGGTTCTACTTTGTTAGTTTCTATTCTAGAGTATTGCCCTCTATCAATATCAGCAACAGAAGCCACTTCTTTTTGAGAAAGTCCTCTATCTTCTCTCATTTTTTTTATTTTATCGCCAATAGTCACCATAATTATTGTATTTATAGCTACAAAATTACAAAAAATAGGCTTAAAGACAACATTTACTAATTTAATTAAAAACAATTGTGCATTTTAATACAATTATTTTTGTACTGTGTATTTTAACGCATATAATAATTTAAAGATATGGAGTCTCCCGACTTTGCGTTTTTCCCGCTCCGCAAAGTCTCATGACTTTGTGTTTTTTTGAAAGTTCTTAAAATACGTAAACGTGTCGAAAGTCTCCCGACTTTTAACCCCGCTCCGCGAAGTCTCATGACTTTGCGTTTTTTTAAAAGTTCTTGAAAACCGTAAATGCGATAAAAGTCTCCCGACTTTTCCCGTGAATGTCTTTAGAATGATAGGCGTTTCAAATCATTATAAAAAGCTACAAAGTAACAATTCTGTTATTTTGTAGCTTTTTATATTTTTTTATTTTAAGAGGGAGCGTTTCGATTTATAAGCAAACGATTTGAATTTGAATTTGAATTTGAATTTATATGTTATTAACGAAAAAATCGGGAGACTTTTATTAGATTTACGAATTACTAGAACATTTAAAAAAAGTTCAAAGTCGGGTTCAGAAAGCTTTTGGAATCGCAGAACTGGCACCAAGTGAAGCTCTATTTTTCTGATTCACATACTTTAAATCCTAAATCATTGATAAAAAAAACTAAAAGTATCATCCAATCTTCTTGTTATTGATAAAAAATCAACAATCGTCCTGTTTGGGTAAAACAAAACAAAAACAAGCCCCTTTTTTATTGTCTTCTCTGTTTTTCAAACAGATAGTACCTCCTACTCTCTCTACAATCGCATTTATTGTTGACAAGCCAATACCTGCATTCTTACCACTTTTTGAACTGACCGTTTCAAATAATTGAAATACTTTTTCCCAATATTCTTCTGGTATACCTGGCCCATCATCTTCATAAACGAATGAATAACTAGTTTCATTTTCTGTTAGCGATATCCAAACATTACATTCTTCTTTGTCAGTATGTTTTGTGGTATTTGATAAAAGATTTTGAATGATTTGAACAAAACCTATTTTTGAATGCCTTATGACAGTATCGCAATTTTTATAATGAATACTAGTTGGAATATTTAAAGCATCATTATCAACTATATAATGAATGACACTTTCGACATTAAAGTCTTCAAAACAAATTTGGTCATTACTAACTTTCGTATATTCTAAAATACCGTTAATTAAAAAATCCATGTATTCATTTCGTGAATAAATCAAATCGATCCATACCTCTAAGTCTGTATTTTCGATGAGTGTTTTATAATCTTCTTTTATAAAAAATAATAAAGAATTTACGCCACGAATGGGAACTTTTAAATCATGAGTAAGACGATGCGCAAATTGGTTTAACTGTACATTTTTTTTCGAAATATCATCATTCAAATCTTCTAAAAATCTATTTTTTTTGCGAAGTTCAAATTGCGAAATAACTTGATTGGCCAATGCCTTTAATGATTCTTGTTGACTCGCTGTCAGGCCTTCTCTTGGTTTATGATCAATAACACAAAGCGTACCTAAAGAATAACCGTCCTTGGTGTTTAAAGGAGCACCTGCATAAAATATTACGTTTGGGGCATTTGTAGTTAACGGATTATCATGAAACCTTTCGTCTTTAGTGGCGTCTGGAATAATAAATAATTCATTAGGTGTGTTGATTGCATGTGCGCAAAAGGCAAGATCCCTAGGAGTCTCGCTCGCATCCAAACCATGATGTGATTTGAACCATTGTCGATTTTGATCCACTAAACTTACCAATGCGATGGGTGTACCACAAATTTCTGCTGCTATTTTGGTTAAGGCATCATACTCTTCTTCAGGTAATGTATCTAGTATTTTATAAACATTTAATGCTTCGGAACGAAGATCTTCATTATCAGGAATTTCAGGTTTGTGCATATAACTGAATTTTATAAGTTTTAAACAAAATAAACATACGTAAGAAAGTTCACCCCCATCCTTGATGAAAATAAATATTTTCTCTTGCTAATATACGAAATTTTTTCACTTATTTTTAATAAAAAATATATTCCTTGGCATTCTCTTAACTATTGAAAATCCGCTAATTAAAGCCTTATAACTTTGCTTTTTGATTAAAAGTTCTTGAAAACCACTCCCCTAATAAAAGTCACCCGACTTTTAACCTAAATGTCTTTTGAAATAGATTTTAGTAGTAAAAAAAAATAAAAAAAGCCCATTCCTTGCGGTTTGGGCTTACTTAAATTTTAGTCTTACAATTTGATTTTTTTTTCATTAAAACTGTATTAACAGTCTTGTACAATTAAGAAACTAGTGGTTTATCGGCTTAATTGGTGCCAACAACAGCTTTCAATTCCATATACTTTTCCAGTGTTTTAAAATTATGTCCTTTTTCTTTCATTGATTTAATAAAGGCTGGAGAAACTCCAATAGATTTTGCTCCAATAACATCGTCTACATTCAAGTCTGTAAATCCAAGATTTTTGTATTCTTTGATTAAGTCTGGAGTTATATTTTGTGATTTCATAGCAACTAAATCGTCTATTTTGAGGGTATTGAAACCTGCTTTTTCAAAATCTGTAATGTATTTTGGCGTAACATTTAGTGATTTCAAAGCAAACAAATCATCAGTTTTGATATTTTTATAGCCAATTTTTTCAAACTCACTGATATAATTTGGCGTGATATTTAACGATTTCAAAGCCATCAGATCATCGTTCGAAAGATTAGTATACCCAATAGCTTTAAATGAATCAATAAATGCAGCATCAATATTTAAAGACCTGAATGCAATGATGTTATCCTCATTTTCATCATCGCCATTACCATTGGTTGCATTATGAAAATCGGTAATAAATTTGCCGTTAATGCCTTGCGATTTTAAGGCAATAATATTATCGGCAGTAATGTTTTTATAACCAGCTTGGCGTATGTCGTCAATAAAAGCTTTATCGATACCCATTGATTTAAAAGGTATTAAATCTTCCAAATCAAAATCAGGAATTCCAGCCTCTTTAATAGACGAAATATACGCCTCATCTGCATTTAAAGCAGCCAACGGAATCAACTGATCTTTGTCAATAGTCTTGTAACCGTTTTTCTTCAGCATTTTTACGTATGAAATTTTCACGTTTACCATAAAGAAAGCCATAAAGTCACTTTCAGCTGCCACGACAACTCCTTCTTGAGCCATTGCTGTGCTGAAATTTTTATTGGCAGTAAAGGTATAGGCTCCCATTCCGTTGTTCCCGTCAAATTTTCCTTCAAAATTAATGGTTCCTGCTTCGCGTGTTATTTTAAACTCGCCTTTCATGTCCTTTGTTAGTCCTGTCAATTCACTCAACTGAAAAGTAGTTGAAGAATTATCGCCATCGTCATTCCTGAACTGAATATTTACTGTAGTGCCTTTGATAACAGCAAACCAGCTGCCTTCGGTATCCATACCGTTTTGAGTGTTTGATTGCTCCTTAGGCGCTTCAATTAAATTTGGGTTTTGACCTTGCGCTACCGGCTGATTAAAAAGGCAGACAAGCAAAACCAATAAAGGCAACAGGAAAAAATATTTCCACGTTGTGTGTACGCTTGATTTTTTTGAATTCATCATAATGATTCGTTTTTTGATTAATGATTGATTATAATTAGTTGTAAGACTCAACGGAAAATGGGGTGCCGCCACTTTGAGCAGACTATACTGATAACTCTCTTTTTCAACAGTGTCTTGTTGCAGCATTTCGTTGTCAGTCAAAAATTCAAGATTACTCTCCAATGCTTTTCGCCATTGCCAGGCAAACGGATTAAACCACTGAAAAATAATAACTGCTTCGGCCAGCAATAAATCAACAGTATGTTTTTGCTCAATATGGATTTTTTCATGTAGCAAAATCTGATTGTACGTTTCCCACTCGTACTTTTCGGGATTGATAAAAATATTGTTGGCAAATGAACAAGGAGCTTTGTCACCAGTGATTTCGACAATGCGGAATTTCCCGTCCTGAATTGCCGAAAATGAATACGCTCTGTACAGCAACACACAAGCCTGCATCAAAAAGTTAACACCAAATAGCAATACACCAAACCAATACAAATAAACCAGCCATTGCAGCAACAAGTCCACATCAAAGGTCTGTTTGGCCTGTTCGACAATAACTTCCTGCACTGGTGGTTCTTTTAGCACAATAGCCATACTTTTGTCAACAGCCGTTTTCGCCAAAGGAACGTGCTTTTCTACTGCAACTTTTCGTAAGGATAGTTGCTGCGGAATAGGAAGCAATGGCAATATAAAAGCCAAAATCATACAACCAAGCAAGACAAATCTGTTCAAGTGGAAGAACGTTTCTTTCTGTAAAAGCATTTTATAAAACAAAAGGCAAGCAGAAAGAATTAGCGCTGTGTACAAAATATATGGTATCATACTTTATCTTTTTTAATGATGTTTACAATTTCATCCAACTCCTTTTCGGTAAGCTTTTGCTCTTTGGCAAAAAAAGCAAGCATTCGGGGATACGAATTATCAAAATACTGACTTACGACATCCTTCAGCGCAAACTGCTGATACTCTTCTCTGCTGATAACCGGAAAAAAACAATGCATATTCCCTGTGGTTTCATGATTCAAAAACCCTTTTTCTTCCAGTATTTTCACTATTGTTGCCACGCTGTTGTAATGCGGTTTTGGGTCTGGCAGCAATGGAATTATATCTCTAATAAAGGCTTTGTTCAAATCCCAAAAGACTTGCATGATCTGTTCTTCTCGTTTAGCTAATTTTATCATAGTATAGAAATATTTTGACAAATGTAACTACTAATTAATTAGTAGCAAAACTAATTGATTAATATTTTAACTAATTTTTTAGTGGAGATACTAATTTCTTAATAACGTAATCAGAAAATAAGGATCGAAATCAGAAGTCTTAAACCATAAAGCCACTCGGATTGATATTAAAAAAGGTAGCGAAATCGATGATAAAATTGAAATATTCGGCACTTTGCATTCAAGTATCAAACTGTTGAAAACTGCTAGTGAAGAAATTAAAGAAGGTGATGATATAAAGGAATAGTTTGTAATTTGGATGAAAAGTGCCGTAAGACTTAATTTTTACGGCATTTTTATCGGTTTATTTTTTCAAATATTTAATTAAAAAAAGTAAATAGCATAGACTTGAATTATGTAACAGTTTTAAATAATTATATAAAGCAATTCAATAAAAAGTGAAATACATTTGGACATAAATCTAAAACTTCATGATATGCCATTAGTTACTGTAGTAGTCGTATTAATTGTTGTAGGCGTCCTTTTTTGGCTTGTTAACACTTACATACCGATGGATTCTAAAATTAAAAATATCTTTAACATTGTTGTTGTAATCTTTGTGATAATCTGGCTGCTTAAAGTATTCGGGATTTTTGATAATCTGATGAATGTACATGTGTAAAATAAATCTGTTAGCGTGTTATAAAAAAACTGAAACATGAAAAGACAATCCTTTAAAAATCACATTCGATATTATACGCCGCATCATTTTATTTATTATCCGATTATAATGACATTGCTGGTTTTTAGTGTATTTTTTGTTTTTACATCCGAAGACCAATTGATTTGGAGTTTTATCAGTGCAGTTTTTATTGCTTTGTTTTTTCTTGCTTTTATGCTGCGTCAGCATTATGCACTGATTTTACAGAACCGAATTGTGCGTCTTGAACTCCGATACCGCTATTTTTCTCTTACGGGAAAAAGACTGGAGAATTTTGAAAATCGTTTAAAAGATGACCAGTTATTTGCTTTACGTTTTGCTCCCGATGACGAACTAGAAAAACTCATCAAAAAAACACTTTTTAATAAACTTTCAGGAACTGAAATTAAAAAAGAAATTAAACACTGGAAAGGCGATTATGCAAGAGTTTAAGCCGGCTCCCCAAAGTGTAGTTACTCCGAAGCCTTACGACTTCAAGCTTTTATTAAAGCTCTTGAAAACCGTAAATGTGATAAGAATCTCCAGACTTCTCCCGTGAATATCATTAGGATTGTCTATTTTCTAAATTAGTACAAAAGCTCCATCAATGCAGCAAATCCCCGCCCCAGATAAAAGCGACAGCCCCGAGAATTGGAACACTATTTTTTACTGCCGATACAGAGCGACCAGAGGAAGCTCCTGTAGTGGCTAGTAAAAAAAGAGTTGCAATCGAGGGCTATAGCGGATAGCTGGATCAGGCGCATGAAGATTCTTTTTGGCAATACTGCAAAACCAAAACGCTAATTCGAATTTAATTAGCAATTAATTTAATAAACTTAGCTAAAAAAACTACTTTTGAATGCTGCATAAAAAGAGTAAAAATGATTTTAAAGAAGTCCCAACTATTCCTAACTATATATCTTTTGTTTTTTGCTGTCATTGCACATGCTCAAAATAGAGAGATGCATCCCAAAAACGAATTCAGAGCCGTTTGGATTGCCACGGTTGTAAATATTGACTGGCCTAAAAGCAGTACAGATTTGGTGGAGAAACAAAAAACCGACTTTATTGAGATCCTAGACACGTACCAAAAACTGAATTACAATGCTGTAATTGTACAAATTCGATCTGTGGGTGATGCTTTGTATCCAACGATGATGGCTCCTTGGTCTCGTTATTTGACCGGAAAAGAAGGAAATGCGCCCAATCCAAATTATGACGTACTCGAATGGATGATTGCCGAAGCGCACACCCGTGGTTTTGAATTTCACGCTTGGCTCAATCCCTACCGTGCCTCTTTTGATTTAAAAACCGAAACCTTGAGTCCTAATCATGATTATTACAAACATCCCGAGTGGATGATTCAATATGGAGGCAAATATTATTACAATCCTGCCCTTCCCGAAGTGCAACAACACCTTACCTCTTTGGTCGAAGAAGTGGTAATAAAATACGATATTGACGCGATACATTTTGATGATTATTTTTATCCTTATGTAGTAAAAGGGGAGAATTTTAATGATACTGCATCCTATCAAAAATTCGGAAACGGACTTTCCCTAGCCGACTGGAGACGATTGAATGTGACCACTTTTGTCAAAAATATTTCGTTTGCCATCAAGAAACTAAAACCATGGGTACAATTTGGCATCAGCCCGTTTGGAGTTTGGCGCAATCAAAAATTTGACCCAAAAGGTTCTGTCACTTATGGCACTAGCAATTATGACGATTTGTTTGCAGATCCTATGGACTGGATGAACAACAACTGGATCGATTATATTGTCCCTCAATTGTACTGGAGTATGGATTACAAATCACCATCGGCTGTATCTTATACTAAATTATTAAAATGGTGGTCAGAAAACACACCGTCAAATACCGCACTATATATTGGCAACAGCTCCTACAAAATCAAAGCAGATGCTGACAAACGCTGGAATTATAAATATGAAATTCCAAACCAAATTGATCAGGCAAGAAGTTACGAAAACGTAAAAGGAAATGGTTTTTTTAGCGCTAAGTGGTTTATAAATAAAAACCAAGATGTGGTAAAAATAATCCAAGAGAATCAATACAAATATCCTGCTTTGCCGTTGCCTGTTCCTAATTTAAAAAAGGAAATGACAGAAAGTTTGCTTATTAATTCTATAACAAAAGACACCTCTAATTATTACATTTCATTCCAAAAACCAAAACAGTTGGGAAAGGTGAGGTATATAATAGTATATGGCACCAAAGACGTTTCTAAAATCAACATTAATGATGCAAGCCAGATTCTGGATAAAATAGCAGTTACAGAAGAAAACGAAGCATTCAATATTGAAGTAGCTGCTAATAAAATGATCGGAAAAACGGCTTTTGCCTTTACTTTCGTAGATTATTATGCCAACGAAAGTCCTGAAACAATAATCGATTTACAGGTAGAAACACAGAGGAAATAAAAGGTTAAAGTTTGTTTAAAATGGTTTAAAATGGTTTAAGATAGTTTAAAATGGTTTAAGATGGTTTAAGATGGTTTAAGATGGTTTAATTACTAACTTGTTAAGACAATTAAAATTTTAATGGTAATTTAAAAAAGAAACATTAATAAAGTTCTGATGAATCTCTAACCTTTGTCAATGTTTATCCCGATAATTATCGGGATTGACAAAGGTGCTAGACGAAATTATATGAATCTATAATTTTTGATTTACAATTAAAATTTGACCAAATCCAAACAATTAAACAATTTAAACCCTTAAACTTTTAAACCCTTAAACAATTTAAACTTTTAAACCCTTAAACATTTAAACTTTTAAACTCTTAAACCCTTAAACTTTTAAACCCTTAAACTTTTAAACCCTTAAACTTTTAAACCCTTAAACTTTCAAACCCTTAAACATTTAAACCCTTAAACAATTTAAACCTTTAACCCCTTAAACAATTAAACCTTTAAACAATTAAACCCTTAAACAATTTAAACTCTTAAAAAAATGAAAGACAACAAACCTTGGTATTGGATTCCGTTTTTAAATTTCGCTTCGGGTTTTCCGTATGCGATTATTATTTCGGTTTCGGTGATTATGTACAAAAATTTGGGTATTGCCAATGAAGACATTGGTGTTTACACTAGTTTATTGTACTTGCCTTGGGTCATCAAACCTCTTTGGAGTCCTTTCATTGATTTGTACGCCACCAAAAGAAAATGGTTTCTAACAATGCAATTGGTTATTGCCATTGCGTTTTTGATTGTGGGATTGACCATACCGATGAATCATTTTTTCATGTTGAGTTTGGCGCTTTTTTGGGTAGCGGCATTTGCATCGGCATCCAATGATGTGGCGAGCGATGGCTTTTATATGTTGGCATTAGAAAAAGAACAGCAATCCTTTTTCTTAGGGATTCGAAGCACGTTTTACCGCCTTTCGATGCTTACTGCCAATGGATTGATTGTCATTCTGGGAGGTTTTTTAGAAAATAAATTTGGAGACAAAAGCAAGGCTTGGTCGTACACGATGATTGTTGTGGCCTTAATTATGGCTTTCCTAACGATATACAACTTTTTTACTACTCCAAAAGTCGAAGAAATCACAGAAAATGAAACAGCTCCAAAAGCAAGTTTTGGTGAAGTTTTTGCTACATTTTTTCAAAAGAAACAAATTGGTCTGATACTGGCTTTCATTTTGCTTTTCAGACTGGGGGAATCACAATTGTTAAAAATGTTGACTCCTTTTTTAATCGATGAAAAAGTCAAAGGCGGTTTGGGATTAACTACCGAAGATGTGGGAATTATTTACGGAACATTTGGAGTCGCTGCACTTGTCGTAGGAGGAATTCTAGGTGGTATAGCCATTTCCAAAGGAGGATTGAAAAAATGGATGTTACCGATGTTCCTAGCGATGCACTTGCCAATAATTGGTTTTATTTTACTGGCTCATTTTCATCCAACTTCTGTTTACTACATTTATGTCACAGTTATTGCAGAGCAGTTTGGATACGGTTTTGGTTTTGCAGCCTTTATGATGTATTTGATTTACGTAGCCGAAGGCGAATCAAAAACTTCTCACTACTCTATTGCAACAGGATTTATGGCTTTGGGCATGATGCTTCCTGGAATGGCGAGCGGTTTTATACAACAATATTTAGGCTATGGCAATTTCTTTATTTGGGTATTTTGTGCCACGATTCCTGGATTGATTTTATCACAATTTTTGATTTATCCAGCGGAATTTGGAAAAAAAGAGGAGGAGAATGATTCCTTATCCCAAAAAAAGTAAATAGAACACAGATTTCACAAATTTGCACAGATTTTTTTTTATAAACTATAAAGTCTATATGTATATGTTTGTAAGGAAGGGCTTAAAAACAGAATGAGTTCTTCCAATAAAGTTTACGCAACTTCAATTTCGTCAACACAGTTGACTAAATTGAAATTAATGAGTCAAATAGATTCAATTACGCAGAAGGCTTCTGCGCAATTGCAAAGTGATGATAATCAATACAACTCAAAACGACAGAAGCCTTCTGTCGAATTAAGATTTATTAACTTTTACCAAAATTAAATTGAACATCGATATCCTAAATTGAAAAGTTTTACAGATTATTTCGAGGATTTAATCTGTGTAAATTTGTGAAATCTGTGTCTCAACTTTAATCTAATATTCATTTCAAAATGACACTAGAACAAAAAATAGGACAATTCTTTTTCCCGGCCGTTTTCATTAACGATACAGAAGAGAATATTCAGGAAACGGAGCGTTTAATCAAGGAACACAATATTGGTGGATTGACGTTTTTTCATAGCAGTGCCAGTGCGGCTACCAACTATGAATCCAAAAAGAAGGTAGAATTCAACGACGATAGTTTTCAGCGGTTGAAAGACTTGATTGTGCGCTATCAAAAATGTGCCACCACTCCCCTATTAATGAGCATTGATGCCGAATGGGGATTGGCGATGCGCGTCGAAAAAACACCGCAATATCCGTATGCTATTACATTGGGCGCTTTGCCCGAAAGAAAAATCGATTTGATTTACGAAGTGGGAAAACAAATTGCATTGGACTTAAAATCGGCTGGGATTCATTATAATTTGGCACCATTGGCCGATATTAACAACAATCCCAACAATCCAGTGATTGGATACCGTTCTTTTGGCTCCAATAAAGACAAAGTGGCTCAATATGCTTTGGAATACCTTCGTGGAATGTCCGATGTTGGAATTTTGGGCTGTCTCAAACACTTTCCAGGACATGGCAATACCAGTGTCGATTCGCATTTGGGATTACCGGTTTTACAAGAAAATCTGGAGCAATTACTCGAAAACGAATTGGTTCCATTTATAAAAGGAATTGAGAATCAAGTTGACTCCATTATGATTGGTCATTTGGCTGTTCCCGCTTTGAACGACGGAAAAGAAACCTCTGCCACATTATCCAAAAATATAATAGAAAAATTACTGCGCGAGCAATTGGGTTATGATGGTTTAATTATTTCGGATGCTTTGAATATGCACAGTGTTTCCAAATTGTACGATGTAAAAGGACAATTGGAATGGGAAGCGTTCAATGCTGGAAATGATGTCCTTTGTTTTGCAGAAAACGTAGCCGAAGGGATTCAGGAAATTCTAAAAAATGCTACACCAGAACGAATTGAAGCGAGTTTGAATCGCATCATGAAATGCAAACAAAAAGCAGGCCTTTTTGATAAAAATCCAACCATTACTCGTGATTTTGACTTTAAAATTACTTCCGAGCTGAATCGAAAAATAGCCGATTATTGCATTACAGACATTAAGGACAACAACTGTTCAATAATTGTTTTTGATGCTAAAAACAGGGAACGACTGGCCAAGTTGAGTGTTTATAAAACCATTGACAATCCGTTTTTCAAAAACCTGGCAACCATTCTACCTTCTCCTGAATATGCTATTGAAAACGCCAATGACTTAATTGAAACAACATTGATTGAAGACTTAGCGCCATTTGACACCATACTCATTTCCTTATTTGTTCCCAAAGCAAAACCTCTTAATAATTTCGATTTGGAAGATTCGGTTTTGGAATTTTTAGGACAATTGTTTCAAACCAAAAAATGTATTTTGTATGTTTTTGGGAATCCTTATGCTTTGCAGGTTATTCCAAATTTGAAGAAAACAATTGGAATTGTTGAAATGTACCAAGACTTTACCGAATTTCAGGAAAGTGCAGCCGAACAATTACTGGAAGACAAAAAAGGAAAAGGAAGTTTACCTGTATCAATTACAGACATTTAACAGCTCACTATAAATACATTCTATTGTTAAATAAATATTAATCATTAATATTTATTTAATCACTCTTTTTATATCCCTTATCTTTGCACCAGTAAAAAATTAAACAACTAAAATTAATAAATATGTCATTAGTAGGTAAAAAATTCCCAAGTATTGCAGTCGACGCTATCTCAGAAATGGGAGACAATTTGAAAATCAATATTTTTGAGGAAGCTACAAAAAACAACAAAAAAGTGCTTTTGTTTTGGTACCCAAAAGATTTTACTTTTGTATGTCCAACAGAATTACACGCTTTTCAAGCTGCATTACCAGAATTCAACAAAAGAAACACTATCGTTATAGGAGCTTCTTGTGACACAAACGAAGTACACTTTGCTTGGTTGAACACTCCAAAAAACAACGGTGGAATCGAAGGAGTAACTTACCCAATTCTTGCAGATACCAACAGAAACTTATCAAACATTTTAGGAATTCTTGATATCGATTCAACTGAATACAGTGAAGAAACAGATTCAGTAATGGTTGAAGGTTCAAACGTAACTTTCAGAGCTACTTACTTAATTGACGAAACTGGAAAAATTTTCCACGAAAGTGTAAACGATATGCCACTAGGTCGTAACGTAAACGAATACATACGTATGATTGACGCTTACACTCACATACAAGAAAAAGGGGAAGTTTGTCCTGCAAACTGGGAAGCCGGTAAAGAAGCAATGAGTGCTGACAGAAAAAGTACTGCAGAATACCTAAGTCTTAATTAATAATATCAATGGCAATGACAATGGCAATTTCAATAGTTAAGAATTGCCATTGTTATTGAAATTGACATTGAAATTGAAAAATCTATGTTAATCGAATTAAACGAAGATACGTTAGGGGCATTAATTGCTCAAAACGAAAAAGTGGTGGTTCAATTTTCAGCCTCATGGTGTGGAAATTGCAGAATCATGAAACCAAAATTCAAAAAATTGGCTTCAGAAAACGACGGAATTTCATTTGTTTTGGTGGATGCCGAAAATGCTCCAGAATCAAGAAAACTAGCCAATGTAAGCAACTTGCCAACTTTTGCTACTTTTGTAAACGGAAAATTGGTCAACGAAACCCAAACCAACAAACAAGAAGTTTTAATCGAATTGGTAAACGAAATTGTTTAATTAGATTATTAGACTGGCTTAGATTATTAGACTTTTTGACTTCTTAGACTTCTTAGACATATAGATTTTTAGATTTCAGGTTTTTCGAATCTCTTGTCTAACGATATGAAATTATCAAAAAATCTAAAAATCGCTAATTAAATCTATTTAGTCCAACAATCTAACAATCTAAGCCAGTCTAAAAATCAAAAAAGTCTAATTATGAAGTTACCCGTAATAAAACACTTGACCCAGTTTATTGAAGAAAACGATCAAGATTACATCATAGAAACTATTGAAGTTCTAGAAGCTATGACTGAAATTGCCTCATTGAAAGATGAAGAATTGGATGTAATAGGAGAATTGATTTCGAATATGTACGGTGCACTCGAAGTACATAAATTGGTCAAAGATGGAACCGAAAAAAAAGAAGCCTTAAACACTTTTATGAAAAGAGTTCTTGGTTCTATTGATAAATAATAACAATACATATACATACCAAAACGCATTCTGCAATAGAGTGCGTTTTTTTTATATAAAATAATTTACCTCGTCAGTTCGCAAAAGATCGTGTGGGCGAGACACCATAAAGAAAAGTGGTCCAACTTAGACACTGCCTATTCGGCCACTTCCCTTTATGCTGTCAGGCTGTTTGCGCTACTTCGGTAGCCAGCGTCCATCCTTCTCGCGGGAAAACAAAGAACAGAGAACAGAGAACGGAGAACGTAGAACGGAGAACGGAGAACAGACAACCCACAACAGAAAACAAATTCTTTCAGTTTCAAATATTAATCCTTACTTTTGAACCTCATTAAAAAAACAAAAATCATGGCTGCAATAACATTAGGAGGAAATCCAATACACACATCAGGTGAATTACCAAAAGTAGGTTCGAAACTTGCTGATTTTAAATTAATTAAAAATGATTTATCTATTGCTGACTTAAGCACTTTTGCAGGTAAAAAATTAGTTTTAAATATTTTCCCTAGTATCGATACTGGAACTTGTGCTACATCAGTTAGAAAATTCAATGAAAGTGCCAGCAACTTAGCCAACACTACAGTTTTATGTATTTCAAGAGATTTACCTTTTGCTCAAAAACGCTTTTGTGGAGCCGAAGGTCTTGAAAATGTTGTAAACTTATCCGATTTTCAAGAGGGTACTTTTGGAAAAAATAATGGATTAGAAATAGTTGACGGACCATTAGCAGGATTACATTCAAGAGCTATTATTGTAGTTGATGAAAACGGCACAGTTACGCACACTGAACAAGTTAGCGAAATTGCAAACGAACCCAATTATGAAAGTGCTTTAGCTGCACTTTAAATACATTTCAGAATGTAGATTAACGACCCGAGTTAATCGCAAAAGCGAAACGTTTTAGATTGCTATTGTACCTAAATCGTTAATTTACATTCTAAAATCTACAATCAAACTTATATGGAATTTCAAAAAGACAATACTTTACTTACTGGCCGATTGAAAAGCGTGAAATTCGCTTTTCTTGGAGCTGTAAAATTAATAACTACAGAACACAGCATTATGGTCCAATTTTCAATTGGAATCATAATGACAATTGCTGGTTTTTATTTTCAGATTACAACAACAGAATGGCTTTTTCAAACCATGGCTATCGGATTAATTATGAGTATTGAAGGCCTAAATACAGCTGTTGAAAAAATAGCTGATTTCATCCACCCAAACTACCATGAACGAATTGGTTTCATAAAAGACATTGCAGCTGGAGCAGTATTTTTTGCTGCTTTAACAGCAATTGCTATTGGTCTAATTATTTATATCCCCAAATTTATATAGGTTAAATTCAAGAATGGCAAAATCTACAAAAAAGGAAACTTTAGACAAAAAAAACGAAACAATTTCTAAAGGAATAAAATCTTGGAAAGTAACCAAACAACATAAAATTGTATTGGGTTTTCTTTTGGTATTATTTTCAATAGCTTTACTAGTGGCATTTGTTTCATTTTTTATATATGGACAAATCGATCAAAGTGCTGTTTCCCAATTATCAGATCGTAAAGAAGAAGTACAAAACTGGCTAGGCAAATTTGGAGCGTATTTAGCCGATTTAATCGTATACAAAGGGTTTGGAATCGCTTCCTTTCTTTTTGTACGTTTATTTTTCTTAACCGGTATGTACTTGATTTTGGATTTATCCATAATGAAACTCAAAAGTGTTTGGTTTTGGGATTTGTTTGTTATTGTAATTGTATCTGTATTATTTGGATTTTTCGCCACTTCTTTGCCAGAATTGGGAGGAACAATTGGATACGAATTGAATTTGCTATTCCAAGATTATATTGGAAAAACCGGAACTTTATTGATTTTATTTTTTGGATTAATTCTTTATCTTATCTTCAAACTTCAAGTTTCTCCAGAAAAAGTACAATCCTTTTTTGAAAAAACTAAAAATGAAATCAAAAAAGATTTGACAAAGAGTACTGTGCTTCCATCGAATGACAGTTCTTACAATTTAGAAGAATTTGCTGTAGAAGATCAGGATGAAGAGTTGGATGAAATACATTTGAAAACAACAGGTTCTCAGTTTGAAATCAATAAGGAAGCCTTAAAACCAACTATTTCAAATTCATCTCAAATCAATTTAGAGCCTACCCTAAAACCTATTTCTATGGAGGTTACTCCAATGGCTGAACCCGAGGTTTCTTCAATCAAAGAAGAAGCCTTTGTAATAGAAAAAGCTATTGAGGAAGACATCATAGAAGACAACTTGGCTTCGCGCCTTGTTTCAGATTTTGGATTGTTTGACCCTACTTTGGATTTATCCAATTACAAATATCCAACCATAGATTTATTAAAAGAATATTCTACTGGAGGTATTACCATCAATCAAGAAGAGCTTGAAGAAAACAAAAACCGAATTGTAGATACGCTTCGCAATTACAAAATAGAAATAGCGCAAATTAAAGCGACTGTTGGTCCTTCGGTAACTTTGTATGAAATTGTACCAGAAGCAGGAATTCGTATTTCAAAAATAAAGAGTTTAGAAGATGATATTGCGTTATCACTTTCGGCATTAGGAATTCGTATTATTGCTCCTATTCCCGGAAAAGGAACAATTGGTATTGAAGTGCCAAACAAGAATCCAACTATGGTTTCTATGAAAAGTGTGATTGGCTCTGCCAAATTTCAAGAAGCCGAAATGGAATTGCCAATTGCTCTTGGAAAAACCATTTCGAATGAAACCTTTGTGGTCGATTTGGCCAAAATGCCCCACCTATTGATGGCAGGTGCTACAGGACAAGGAAAATCGGTAGGATTGAATGCCGTATTAACTTCGCTTTTGTATAAAAAACATCCAGCCGAAGTAAAATTTGTTTTGGTCGATCCAAAAAAAGTAGAGCTTACCCTTTTTAACAAAATAGAAAGACACTACTTGGCAAAATTACCTGATACAGAAGATGCCATTATTACCGATAATGCAAAAGTCGTAGCCACATTGAATTCACTTTGCGTGGAAATGGACAATCGCTATTCGTTATTGAAAGATGCGATGGTACGAAACATCAAAGAATACAATGATAAATTCAAAGCAAGAAAATTGAATCCGGAGAACGGACACCGCTTTTTGCCTTATATTGTTTTGGTAGTAGATGAGTTTGCCGATTTGATTATGACCGCTGGTAAAGAGGTAGAAGTACCAATAGCAAGGTTGGCACAATTGGCACGTGCTATTGGTATACACTTGATTATTGCAACACAAAGACCATCGGTGAATGTAATTACAGGTTTGATAAAAGCCAACTTCCCTGCTAGAATCGCTTTTAGAGTTACCTCAAAAATAGATTCCAGAACTATTTTGGATACTGCAGGTGCCGATCAATTGATAGGACGAGGTGATATGTTGTACACTAATGGAAATGATGTGGTACGTGTACAATGCGCCTTCATCGATACGCCTGAAGTTGAGAAAATTACCGATTTTATTGGTTCGCAAAAAGCATACGCAACAGCTTATTTGCTTCCTGAATTTATTGGTGAAGATGGCGGAATCAATTTGGAAATGGACATTTCTGACAGAGACACCTTATTTAGAGAGGCCGCCGAAGTTATCGTTAATGCCCAACAGGGATCAGCTTCGTTATTGCAACGAAAATTAAAACTGGGGTACAATAGAGCTGGTCGTTTGATTGATCAATTGGAAGCAGCTGGTATTGTAGGCCCGTTTGAAGGCAGTAAAGCTAGAAGCGTGAACATACAGGATATGACGGGATTGGATCAGTTTTTTAGTAATGAGAGTTAGAAAATAGAGAATAGAAAATAGAGAATAGAAAATAGAGAATAGAAAATAGAAAAACGAAATACAGATTGCAGAAAGTTGCTTTTTAGATTTAGAGAAGCAAAATAATAGCGGGTTTTAAAATCCTTTTGTTTTTTTAGACTTTTTTAATTCTCTTTATAAAATAAATTCCTTGATTAACGCACACGCGTGAGGGATAGACGCTGGCTACCGAAGTAGCGCAAATAGCCCGACCCCTGTAAGTGAAAGGGCCGAATAAGCGGTCTCTAAAGTTGGCCCTTTTGCTTATAGGGGGCACGCCTAAAAGAGCTTTTGCGGACTGACACAGTGAATGATTACAATTTATATCACATACATTAATAAGCATACAACAAAACACAGAACAAATGACACTTTTAAACAAAATAGGAATGAAACCAATCTTAGGCCTTTTATTGGCACTTTTTATTGGATTTTCGACTCAAGCTCAAGATAAAAATGCCAAAGTGTTACTAGACAAAGTAACGGCTAAAGTAAAAAGTTATAAAAATATCACCATTAATTTTAAATACTCTTTGAATAACACAAAAGAGAACATTAATCAAGGTAGCAAAGGAACTGTAGTGATGAGTGGAAACAAATACGTTTTGAATTTCTTGGGTATTACCAAAATTTTTGATGAAAAAAAAACATATACAATTGTCCCAGAAGATGAAGAAATTACTATTTCAAAACAGAACGACAAAGACGAATCTGCTATAACGCCATCAAAAATGTTGACTTTTTTTAATACGGGATATCTATTCAAAATGGACATTGTTCAAAACGTAAATGGTAAAAAAATTCAATACATAAAACTAACTCCAACAAATGCTAAAGACAAGAGAAAAGAGATTTTGGTAGGTATTGATTCAAAAACAAATACTATCTATAACGTAATTGAATTGGATAAAAAAGGAACAAAAACAACATTGACGGTTAATTCTTTTAAAACTAATCAGTCATTACCAAAAAATCAGTTTACCTTTACCGCGAGTAAATATCCCAATTATTACATCAATACATTAGACTAATTATTTAGGTGAAGATTCTAGACAAATACTTATTAAAAACATTCTTGAGTACATTTACTACGGTATTTGTGATTCTTTTTTTTGTGTTCGTATTACAAACTGTTTGGCTATTTATTGCCGAATTGGCCGGAAAAGATTTGGATGTTCTGATGGTTTTAAAATTTTTAATACTAGCAATGCCAAGAATTGTTCCGCTTGTCCTTCCACTTTCAATATTATTGGCAGCCATAATGTCTTTTGGAAACTTATCTGAACATTATGAATTTGCTGCAATGAAATCTTCGGGAATTTCTTTACAAAGAGCAATGAGAAGTTTAACTGTTGCCATAGCCATATTGAGTGTAGTTGCGTTTTTGTTTGCAAATAATGTGATACCCTATGCTGAATTTAAATTTGTTAATTTCAGAAAAAACATTGCCCAAGCAAAGCCAGCTCTTGCAATTGCGGAAGGACAATTTAGCGATGTTGGACTTTATACCATAAAAGTCAATAAAAAATCGGGAGAAAATGGCAATCACCTAACAGGAATTACTATTCATGAAAAATCTGTAAATGGTGATGGAAGCAAAACAGTAATCAAAGCCAAAGATGGAGAATTGATTAGTAGTGACAAATCGAGTATTCTACAATTGGTATTGAATAATGGAAATTATTACCAAGATATTGTTCCAAAAAAGTATGAAGATCGAAATAAATTGCCTTTTGCCAAAAGTTCATTTAAAAAATATCGTATCAACATAGATTTATCTCAATTGAACAAAGCGGACGGTAAAGATGAATCCGTTTCGACAACAAATAACATGCTTAATGTTAGCGACTTGAAATACACATTGGATTCCTTGAGTAAAAATAGAGATACAGAAATTGTTTCCTTCTCGGAAAATAGTGCGTCCAAATTGGGCTCACTAACTGACAATAAGGCACCAAAATCAACTAAGAAAAAACCATTTGTAAAAGATCTTTTATCCTTATATACCAATAAGCAAAAATCTGAAATACTTAACGCAGCAAATAGTAATACTCAAAGCACAATATACTCAATAGACGCTACAAAGACAGAGCTTGATAATAAAAAGAAAAATATAAACGGTCATATTTTGTCTTTAAACGACAAATTTGTCATTGTTTACGCTTGTTTTTTAATGTTTTTCATTGGAGCACCATTGGGGGCTATTATCCGTAAGGGTGGACTTGGATTACCAATTGTATTTGCGGTTTTAATTTTTATATCCTTCCATTTTATTAATACTTTTGGAAAAAGAATATCGCAAGAAGATGGCTTATCCCCTTTTTTAGGATCTTGGATGTCATCCATAATACTAACTCCATTGGCTATTTTACTAACCTATCGAGCGACCAATGATATTGGTCTAATTAATTTGGATGTACTATTTGCACCAATACAAAAAGTATTTCAAAAACTGTTTCAAAAATTAATTCCATCTCAAAATAAAGAATAAGATGCCTAATTCAAAAATACAACTCAACACTATAGAAGAAGCCATTGAAGACATTCGTCAAGGCAAAGTAATCATTGTGGTTGACGATGAAGATCGCGAGAATGAAGGGGATTTTCTGGCTGCTGCCGAGAAAGTAACGCCAGAAATGATCAACTTTATGGCTACCCATGGCCGCGGTTTAATCTGCGCACCACTTACAGAAAGTCGTTGCAAAGAATTGGGATTGCACGTAATGGTAAGTAACAATACTGACCCTATGGAAACTGCTTTTACGGTTTCGGTGGATTTAAGGGGTAATGGAGTGACTACTGGTATCTCTGCTGCCGATAGAGCCAAAACCATACTTTCATTAGTAGATTCAGACACAAAACCACATGATTTAGCACGTCCTGGTCACATTTTTCCACTAATTGCTAAGCAAGGTGGCGTTTTAAGAAGAACAGGCCATACGGAAGCTGCGATAGATTTTGCACGGTTGGCTGGATTTAAATCGGCTGGAGTGATTGTAGAAATAATGAATGAAGACGGAACCATGGCCCGCTTGCCTCAATTGGTAAAAGTGGCTAAGAAATTTAACTTAAAATTAGTTTCTATTGAAGCATTGGTAGCCTATAGAATGCAACACGATAGTTTGATTGTCAAAAAAGAAGATTTTGACATAGAAACTCGTTTTGGCAGTTTTAGACTAAGAGCCTATCAACAAACTACCAATAAACAAATTCATATTGCATTAACCAAAGGAACTTGGAATATTGGTGAGCCAATATTAACTAGAATCAACTCCACCTCAGTGAACAATGACATATTGGGTACTTTGACGAATGATGCTAATAAAAAATTGGACGATATGTTTCAATTAATAAATCAAGAAGGAAAAGGGGCTGTATTATTTATTAATCAAGAAGCGCAATCAATTGATTTATTGAATCGCATATCTGAATTAAAAGTTTTACAAACCAAGGGCGAATTCAAAGCACCTCAAATCAAAATGGACAACAAAGATTTTGGTATTGGCGCTCAAATCTTACATGACATTGATATCTCAAAAATTCGATTATTATCGAATACAGAGCAGACCAAACGAGTTGGGATGATCGGATACGGCTTGGAAATTAAAGATTATGTGAAGTATTGAGTTTTTAGTGAAACGCAAATAGTTAAAAGTATTTAGAGAAATCCTTCGGAATATAATTTCGGAGGATTTTTTTTATGTTTATTTTGATTGGAAATAAGATTTATAATTTTAATCAAAGCCAATTCTAATCACTTTTGACTAATTACTCAATCGTTGCAAAACTTTTTTTTTAAAATATTTATAATCTAAAGTAAAGCAAATGAAATGGTTAAAAAGTCACATGAAAAAAAGATGAATTTTTTCTAAAAATACACTTGCACAACCAAAAAAGGTTCTTATATTTGCACTCGCAATCAGGTAATGAAAGCGACATACTGGAGAAATGGCAGAGCGGTCGAATGCGGCAGTCTTGAAAACTGTTGACTGTAACAGGTCCGGGGGTTCGAATCCCTCTTTCTCCGCCAGTATTTGAACCCTCAACAAAAGTTGAGGGTTTTTTGTTTTTATATCTTACCCATTCTAAAAATCTTATAGTTTAAAATAGCTAAGAACTATTTTTAGGCATCAGGTGCAAAAGTTGGCGATTAAGAAATAAATGGACAATCTGAATAAGAAGAAATCAATTTTTCTCGAGTCAAGCCTACAACCTATGAATGACCAAAAATTAAGCATTACAACTTTTATCTCCATAAAGTTAAAAAACCAGAAACAAAGGGTTACTCAATTTAAAATTGAAGTAGTGATTAATTCACCCTGAAATAGTAATACTTCTAGCCCAATTTTTCAATTGTAATAAAAAAATAGTACTTGATCGATGCTTTTCAATTTATTCATTTTCCAATAAAATAACATTAAGTATTGATTTGATCTAATTTAAAAAAAACAAGTACGAATAATTGTTTTTTTTATTTCTTTATAGCTCTTTGCAACCGATCATTAAGCGTCATCCCTAAACCTTCGTTTGGAAATTGTTCTGCAATAATGACATCTAAATTCCTTTCATCCAAACGATGTAATGCGCCATATAATTTTCTAGTAGCTTCTTTTAAATCTCCATTCTTGGATAGTACTTCTTGAATAGTGTTTTCTTTATTAACTATTTCATTTTTAAAAAGTAATAAACCAATTTTTTCTCCCTCAAAAGACTTCAGTAATTCGGACACATTATTGGTTAGATAGGTATTGGTTTTTGGAGCGTAATGCCGCGAAAGCATACCGGGTGAATTGGGAGAACTGTCATTGTTTACAGTAATTAGTAGTTTTCCAATTATATTTTCAATCTCAGGTACCGAAATGGATCCATGCCGGTATAATACTGGTTGATTCTCTACAAATCCGATAATAGTGGATTCTACCCCTCTTTCGCATTCACCACCCTCTAAAATAACATCAAGTTCATTTTCAAAATAATTTAAAACATGCGCTGCACTAGTAGGACTAATAGAACCAAACGGATTTGCGCTTGGAGCAGCTAAAGGAAATTCAAGTTCTTCAAAAAGAGCTAAAGCCACAGGATGATTCGGCACTCTTATAGCAACGGTTTCTTTTCCGGCTGTTATTAAATCTGAAATGTGGGGTTGTTTTTTCAAGACTAATGTCAAAGGGCCTGGCCAAAATTTTTCAGCAAGCCGCAAGGCTATTTCCGGAATATCACAGGCAATTGTATTTAACAAAGATGCCGACTTAATATGGATAATTAACGGGTTATAATAAGGTCTCTTTTTAAGTGCAAATATTTTTTTTATGGCATTCTCAGAATAAGCATTTCCGGCCAAACCATAAACAGTTTCGGTAGGTAGGGCAATAATCTCGTCATTTATTAGAGCTTGTTTGGCATTCTTTATATTAGTTGTTATCAAAATGTGTGTTATTTTAAGGATTACAAATGTCGCAATAGGTAGGATCTTCGAATTGTTTGTTATTCGGATACTTTTCTTCTTTCGAATACGAACATTTTTGACAGCTATAGATGTGACTCAAAGTAGATCGGGTTGGAAAACGGCATAATTCACAAGGCAAACCTTGTTTTGCAGCGGTTATTCCAAATCCGGGTGTATTGCAACTGGGACAAAGAGAATTTATTTTATTGGCTAATTTGATGGCGACATTTTCTATCACTGTCATTCGAGTTGGGTTATACATCGCCCTCATATCGGTTTCAACATAAACACTCCCATATAATTTGATGAAATGATTAAAAGCAGCAGAAAGTTCTTTCCAATTTGTAATTCCCTTTTCAATTTCAATAAAATCAGAAGCTGATTTTCTAACAATTAGACCATGAGAAGGAAATTTAGACTTTACTGCAAATTCGTCTAACTGACTTTTGTTAGTAATCACCGATCCATTAAAGTTTGTTTCCATACTTATCTCTCTTACAATGATTTCCAAATTGTTTTTTTTATCAATAAACAATAAAAATTCATCATCGGCATGGGCAAAAAAAATGGATGGATGGGCTCCAAATGAACCTTCGCTTGCAATTGCCAAATCACAGTTCGTTAGATTCATTGCCAACAAACATTTATTTCTTGCTGTTGTTATAGGATCATATTTTCTTTCAACTTCTCCTGTAAAGGTTCCGAGTTCATCCGTATCAAAATCTGCTGAAATAAAACATTTTACACCTAATTCTCTTTCTAAAATGGGTGCTATAACTTTTTCCTTTTTGTGTTTGGTTGCTATTAACAAATCTCTTCCTTTGAACATATTATTTTTTTAGAATTAGATAGGTTTGACTTTACTAAAGAAATTATCTGGAGTTTTTTGTTTTGGCTCTTCTATTAATTTAAACACACTTTCCTTATTCTTTTTAATTCTGGAATTCTTTTACAGCAGTTATGTCCAATTTTACAAAACATCCGTTTTATATACTGTTTATATTAGTATTGAATTTATAAAATAAACATTCAACACTATTTGCCTAGCTTCATCAGGAGAAAAATGACATTCAATTAGTTTGAATTCTTTTGTGTTTTTCTTTTTAATTTGGCCTCTTGGCTAGCTATTTCTCTAAATATAATTGCTCCAATAATTATTGAAAACATCACACATAATTCACGAGTAATAACATCCTTCAAAAAAAATGACATTACCAAAAAAAATATCATTAGTACTACTCCTACATAATTTTTAATTTCCACCATTAGCCTATATTATTCATTGTTTATTTCAAAATCAATTATTAATCGTTTCCTTTTTGTTTTTTTTTTATTTCTTACTTCAAAAAGCTTCTTTTGAAGATGTATTATTTGAATTTCATTTCTCTTAAGACTTTCTTCATTGTCCGAAATACTATTTATATTTTCGTGATACTTAATTTTTACAGTAATCATTTGTGTAATTAGCCCTATTGCAACATTGGAGCAAATTCATCTTTTATTAGTTGTATAGTCATAGATATTATATTTTAAATTGGAGTTGCTTTTGCTCTATCGTCAAAAATTCTGTTGAACCTAAGAATTAACGTACGGTTAAATGGTGTTTTTGCTCCTGTTTTTTTTTCTTCTGCTGCCAAAATTTCATTAAAGACAAGCCTGCCTCATTTTCACTAGTAAAAGAACAATCACCTTTTGCAACTCTTATTTTTTCATTTTAAATTTATCCTATATTTTAAAACTACAAAGTTGAGACTTCTTATTCATTAGTTTTTATTTATATTTGTAATGTAATCTATTAAAATATTTTATGAACTACACTCTAAATCAATTGCAAATATTTCTAAAAATTGTTCAAACACAAAGCGTAACAAGAGCTGCAGAAGAATTACATTTAACTCAACCAGCTGTTTCTATTCAACTCAAGAACTTTCAAGAACAATTTGATATCCCTTTAACAGAAGTACTTGGAAGAAAAATATACATTACCGATTTTGGGAGGGAAATTGCAGAAGCAGCCGAAAATATCATCAACCAAGTCTATGCCATAAACTATAAAACATTAGCTTATAAAGGCCAATTAACGGGCCGACTGAAAGTTTCGGTAGTGTCAACAGGCAAATATATTATGCCTTATTTTCTGGCTGATTTTATGAAACAACATCCAGGAATCGAATTATTAATGGATGTAACTAATAAAAATAAAGTCATTAAGAGTTTAGCAAATAATGAAGTGGATTTTGCTCTGGTTTCAATCTTACCAACCTCATTGAATATTGAAAAAATAGATTTACTCCAAAACAAATTATTTTTGGTGAGTGATAAAAATGCAAAATTTGAAAAGGGAACTACCATTACAGATATATTAAAAGATTTGCCATTAATTTTCAGAGAAAAAGGATCGGGTACAAGGCAAACGATGGAGAGTTTTATTGAACGCAATACTATTTCAGTCCTAAAAAAAATGGAATTAACGTCCAACGAGGCTGTGAAACATGCTCTATTAGCGGGCTTTGGTTGTTCTATTATGCCGCTGATTGGAATTGGGAGAGAACTGAACAGTAAAGAATTACAAATAATTCCAATAAAAGGTCTTCCTATAAAAACGACATGGAGTCTAATCTGGCTAAAAGGGAAAAAGCATTCTCCTGTTTCATTATCATTTTTAGAATATTTAAAAAATGAAAAAACACAAATTGTTCAGGATAAATTTAGTTGGTATGAGCAGTATTAGTAAATTGACTTTATTGGGATTTACTTAATACTGTGAAAAGTATTTGTAGCAAACCCCAAATGTGCCAATTATAGAATTTCTATTTTTTTTATTGTATAATGGGTTAAAATCCTTTTTCTCAGCTTAATCCAGACAGAGTAAAGATATCAGGGTTAAAAATGTTGGACAATCAGAAAATACAATGGCATCCCCACGGTAATATTTATAGGAAAAGTAACTGCTAGTGCCATTGGCAAATAAAGTCCAGGATTGGCTTTTGGCACTGTTATTTTCATTGCTGCTGGAACTGCTATATAAGAAGCACTTGCTGCCAATACCGCGAACATGAATCTATTTGTGATGTCTGCTGTTACAAATGAACTTAGGTATGCAAAAATACAACCGTTTAATAAAGGGATTACTACAGCAAACACAAATGGGAATAGTCCAAATGAAAAGAAGGATTTCAGTTTTCTTCCACTTGTAATCCCCATGTCTAAAAGGAAAATGGCAAGAAAACCTTTAAACAAATCGTTTGTAAATGGCTTGATTCCTTCTGCTTGTTTAGCACTGGCTAAAAAACCGATTACTAAACTTCCGAGTATAAGCAGGACGCTTCCGTTGGTAAATGAATGCTTGATTACGGAAGGTATCTTGATATTTGTAGATGCATCTTCCTTATTAAATACTGATATTAGAACCAATCCAATAATTATCGCTGGTGATTCCATCAAGGCCATAATTGCTACCATGTGTCCATGAAGGCTTAATTGCTGTGATTCAAGATATGAAACTGCAGTTACAAAAGTTACTGCACTTACAGAGCCATAAGCTGCTGCAATTGCACCTGAATCAAAAACACTCAACTTTCTTTTCAGAATAAAAAAGGTATATAAGGGTATAAGTGCCGAAATACCGATACCAAATAACATTGACCATCCAATTTCGCTGGTAAATGTTTCATGTGATAGTTCTTGACCCCCTTTAAAACCAATTGCAAATAGTAAATAGAGCGAAATAAATTTTGACGAACTAGGTGGTATTTCCAAATCACTTTTTACATAAACAGCGATTATGCCTAGAACAAAGAACATTAGTGCTGGATTGGTTAGATTTTCTAATAATAAATTAAAATTCATAGTGTTTTGTAATTGTTGTTTTATAAATTGATTTAAAATAACTAGTCAATAAACTCTAATTTGCCTGTTAGAAGAGAATAATAGGCCCCTACTATTTTTATCTCTCCTTTACTTTCCATTTCTTTCAAGATTTCGCTATTAGCTCTTATTTTGGAGATACCATTTTGTATATTATTTTTATTTACTGTTTTTACATAAGCTTCATTTTTTGAAGATTTATCCCCTTCAAAACTTTGACTCATTGCAACGGCAGGTTTAATATTTGCTAGCATTGAAGTTATATTACCAAGGTGTACATCATCAATTGCACCTTTTACTGCTCCACAATGTTGGTGACCCAGTATTATGATTAGTTTTGCACCAGCCACTTTACAGGCAAATTCCATACTCCCCAAAAGATCTGTATTTACAAAGTTTCCAGCAACTCTACCTACAAGAACATCACCAATTCCTTGATCAAAAACATCTTCCACCGGCACTCTGCTATCCAAACAACTTAAAACCATTGCTTTTGGGAATTTACCTCCAGTTGCAGCTTTTCTTATTTCTGCTGAATGGTCTCTTTGTGTTACATTGCCACTATTAAAGCGTATGTTGCCATCCTTAAATTCTTGCAAAACTTGTTCAGGTGTTAATGAATCCTGCTTGGATTTTGTCATTAAATGCGTTGCTATAGAAATTCCTTCGTCAATCGTTGCTTTGTTTGAAGTATCAGCTTTGTTTATTTTTGAAGAACAAGCACAAAAAGCAATTAATAGTAGAAATGATATTGAAAAATTAATTATAATCTGCTTCATCTTTTAGTTTTAACAGTTTATTTTAGAAAGTTGATTTTTACTTCTGATTTTATTTCAATCTTATTTTCACCATTTGGTATTTCCTTCATTAGGGCTAAAATCGTTTCCAAACTTTCTTTTAATTCCGGAATTCTTTTCACGGCTATTTCGTCTTCTTTTCCAAATCGCTCAATAGAACTAAAATTTTTCAATTGATGAAACTGTATTTTACTTGAATACAAATTTCTTAATAACTCGAATGCATCATCAGATGTAAAATGACCATCTATCAAGGTTATTGTTTTACTTTCAATCATAATTATACTTTTTTATTAGTTTAAAATAAGCAGTCTTTCCGCTATTTAAATTTAACACTGCAAAATTGAAAATTATAATTCATAAATTTTTATATATATTTATAATAAAATACATAAAATAAATTTATGTGTTCTATGTCAAATCAATTTCTACAAAAACAATTTTAAAACCAAAAAACTATAATTTTACCTTTTATTCAATTAAAAGTTTTAAGCCTATCTTTTGTATTAAGTTTGAGGATTTGTAACAACAAAATCAACCCTTTTAATTACAATAATAAATTTTGTGAATGATACTAAATTCGGATGCTTTTTTATGTTAAAAATCTCTGAAGCACAATTTTGTCTTCCTAAAAACAATCTTATCTTTGTACTCTAGCACTACATCTCATGGATTATGACACCTTTATTTTCTGTCTCGAAGCAGTTCCAGACATAGAAACAAACTCGACTACAGAAGTGGTCAAAAACTTAGAAGAATTAGCCATTGATAAGAGAATTGCAAGCATTTATAAAACCTGCGATACTATTGAAGGATTGGAAGACAGTTTGAATGCCTTACTCTATGATGATCATAATTTTAAAAATTATGAAATCATCTATTTAGTTATGACTGGAGAAGGAAATAATATTTGCCTCAATGATTACTATTATAGTTTTGAAGAATTGGCAGAAATTTTTGAAGGAAAAATGAAAGGAAAAATTGTTCATTTCGCAAATACAAAAATATTAGACCTAAACGAAGAAGAAGCACAATATTTTCTTGATGTTACAGGAGCACTTGCTGTTTCAGGTTATGGGGAAAGAAAAAAAAATTTAAGTAGCATTCTTATCGATAAAGATTTTTTTAAAATATGTCAAGAAAAAGATGATATCATTGAAATAGTTGAAGAATTGCATCAAAAAAACTATGCTTTATGTAAGTTGCTTGATTTCAGGTTGTATTATTAGATCTTCTGAAATATAAAGCAAGAATTCAATAGTCACCATGCCGTAATTAAAAAAATTACTAAAAATATTTAATCAATTTTACAATTAACCATATCCATAATTTCATTTGCAACTGCATAAATTCGAGTCACTTGATTGTCCGCATACATGCAATTGGGTAATCTTACATTTCAGCATATCTTCCAATCAATTACAAACATTCATCAACCACTTTTACGTACATATCTGTAACCGAATGCTAATACTTTGAGGCACTTTCGGCATAACGTTTATGATTAACTAATAAGACGCTAGAAAGTCAGAATGCAATGAAAATCCTGAACCAGTAATTCCCTTTTTGGAAAACTCTTCAATAAGTAAGGCATTAAAAGTAAAATCCAACCCACATACACCAAATTGTTCAGGTATATCCAAACACAATAAACACTTGAATTCAAAAGAACAAGATTCTTTCAAAATCAAAATTTTATCTATTTCTCTTTTGTATTTCAAAAGTATATCGTAATATTGCAATATAAAAATAATACAATGGGAGTTACAAAAACAGAACACTTTACAGACGAGCAAAACGAATTGGCAATTTTAGCAAAAGCAATAGGACATCCCGCTCGTATTGCTATTATTGAATACCTATTAAAAATGGACAGTTGCATTTGCGGAGATATTGTTAATGAATTACCTCTTGCACAACCTACCGTATCGCAACACCTAAAAGAATTAAAAAATGCCGGACTCATAAAAGGGAATGTAGAAGGAAACACTGCTTGTTATTGCATCAACGAAATAGGTTTCAATAAAATCAAAGGCTTCTTTCAATTGGTCAGTTCGTATATCGAAAAAAAGAAAAATAATTGTTGTTAATTTAAGTATCAAGAATTGAGTATTAAGTACAAAGACTAAACACTTAAACCAATTAAACTTTTAAACTTTTAAACTCTTAAACTCTTAAACTCTTAAACTCTTAAACTCTTAAACTTTTAAACTCTTAAACTTTTAAACTTTTTCATCATGAAACTATCAGAAATTAAAAAACACTTAAACACTGCTACAGGTGTAACTTTTCAGTTGCCAAACGGCACATTTGTTCCCGAACATTTCCACGTAACTGAAGTAGGAATGATTACCAAAAACTTCATTGATTGTGGCGGAACCGTTCGCAAAGAATCGGTTGTGAATTTTCAATTGTGGGATGCTAATGATTTTGACCACCGTTTGAAAGCTCAAAAACTATTGAACATCATAGCTCTTTCCGAAAAAATATTGGGACTTGAAGATCTTGAAATCGAGGTAGAATATCAAGATACAACTATCGGAAAATACGATTTAGGATTCAATGGCGAAACCTTTTTACTGTTGAATAAACAAACCGCTTGTTTGGCATTAGACCAATGTTGTCCTCCTCAAGAAAAACAAAAGGTACAACTATCGGAAGTGGGCAACCAAGCAAACAGTTGTACGCCAGGTGCTGGCTGTTGTTAACCTCACCCCAACCCTCTCCAAAGAAGAGGGAGCCTAGACCTCATTCCTCCTGCAAAGTCTTTTTCCAGACCTTGTAGGTGTTTATAAACTTAACATTACCCACAACTTCAAAAATGGCACACAGATGACACAGATTGAACGGATGAGCACGGATTTAAAAAAGATTTTTAATCCGTGTAAAATCCTCTTAACCTGTTAAATCTTTAGGCATTATTCATATTACAATAACTAAATAACTTATTCTAAAATGACACAAATTACAAACCATTTATTTTCAACTATCAACAATTCCATCGATACGTTTAATTTCGACTCTATTTCTACCGAACGCAAAGTCATTTTGCAACCACTTGTTGATTTCATCCAATCCAAAGCAACCGCACACCAAGACATTCGACTCAATTTCATCTGTACACACAATTCCCGCCGAAGCCATTTGTCTCAAATTTGGGCGCAAACTGCGGCGGCTTATTTCAACATCAAAAATGTTTTTAGCTATTCTGGAGGAACAGAAGCTACTGCTTTATTCCCAATGGTTGCTCAAACATTAACCAATACAGGGTTTCAAATCAAAACGTTATCCGATGAAACGAATCCAGTGTATAGTGTAAAGTACAACGAAAACGACCATCCATTAATCTGTTTTTCTAAAACCTACGACGATGTTTTCAACCCACAAAGTGAGTTTGCTGCGATTCTAACTTGCTCTTCCGCCGATAATGGTTGTCCGTTCATAGCAGGAGCCGAAAAACGAATCCCCATCACCTTCGTAGACCCAAAAGCCTTTGACAACACCCCACAACAAGCCGAAAAATATCAGGAAAGAAGCATCCAAATTGCAACCGAACTGTTTTATGTTTTCTCCCTAATAAAGAATTAACACCTCAATTCCACAATCATACCTAAAAATTTATAGATACCGATTTCACAGATTGGCACAGATATAAATCTAACAATTTGTGTGAATTTGTGTAATCTGAGTCAAAGAAAAAACACTTGAATAATCGAATAAAATACATTTATCAAACTATGTCAGCAAATAACTGTGCTCCCGCTTTAGAGCGAAAAAAACTAGGATTCCTAGACCGAAACCTAACCCTTTGGATATTCCTTGCTATGGCCATTGGAGTTGCCATAGGCTATTTCATCCCATCGAGCAGTGGGTTCATCAACTCCTTTTCGAGTGGCACCACCAATATTCCCTTGGCAATAGGATTAATTTTGATGATGTACCCGCCACTGGCCAAAGTCAAATACGAACAAATGGGCGAAGTTTTCAAAAACACCAAAGTTCTGGGTGCTTCTCTCTTTCTAAACTGGATTATCGGCCCTATTTTAATGTTTGTCCTCGCTTTACTTTTCTTAAACGGTTATCCCGAATACATGATCGGCGTTATCCTCATAGGCCTCGCGCGTTGCATTGCCATGGTAGTTGTTTGGAACGACCTAGCCGATGGAGACCGAGAATATGCCGCAGGGTTAATTGCCTTAAATAGTATCTTCCAAGTTTTAATGTTTAGCGTTTATGCTTACGTTTTCATCACCATCCTCCCACCTTATTTTGGCTATGACGGTTTTGAAGTCAACATCAGTATTGGGCAAATTGCAGAAAGTGTGGGTATTTATTTAGGCATCCCTTTTGCTTTAGGAATCATCAGCCGTTATGCCTTGATTGCCATCAAAGGAACCGAATGGTTCGAGACCAAATACGTCCCATTTATCTCCCCAATCACCTTAATTTCCTTATTATTCACCATAGTGTTAATGTTCAGTCTTAAAGGAGAGTTAATCGTTCAAATTCCAATGGATGTCGTTCGCATCGCCATACCGTTAGTGATTTATTTCGTCATTATGTTTGTCATGAGTTTCTTCATAGGCAAGTATTTTGGTGCCGATTATTCCAAGTCAACCGCCATTGCCTTCACCGCTACAGGAAACAATTTTGAGTTGGCCATTGCCGTTGCTATTGGTGTTTTCGGTATCAATAGCGGACAAGCTTTTGCGGGCGTCATTGGCCCCTTGGTCGAAGTTCCCGCTCTAATCGCCTTGGTCAATGTCGCCTTTTGGTTCAGAAAAAAATACTACGGAGGCAAAGAGTAGTCTTATGAGGAGCTATTTCCTGCTATCCGCTTGTATCTTTTCTTGTCCCGTTAGAAAAAACGGGACAAGAAAAGGATACCGCTTCTATCAGGGCTAGGACATCCATTTTCATAAAACATTTGTTTTCAAACATCACACAAACTGCAATTCCGATATTTTTTCGGAGTTGCAGTTTTTTTATACAATTAAAAAAAAGACAAATCCTTTTCAAGCTCCCATAATCTCATTTTTTGACTTTAGAAAACCATCTTTATAATGCTCTTGACTCAATGTTATAGAACGAAACACACATTCGCAACTCATTAATATTAAATAATATACACTTTTTTTTTATAACTTTAAAAAAGTGTAAATGATATAACTCTTTACAACAATTATATAAGGTATTATTAGTCAAAAAGAATAACCTTTAACCTATTGTCAAAACTCATTCACAGTATGAAAAAATACGCAATGGAAAATAATCAAAAGTTAGTGGCTAATATTCAAAACACTATCAAAAGAGAAAAGCTATGGAATGCAACAATAAAAAACTTTGAAATCAAATCCTTAGTCAAAAAAATTGAAGTTACATTTCTAAGTCAAATGACAATTGTTTGTACTGAAGTCACAAACAAAGTCATGGTTAGTTTAAAATCCAGCTGGTTACTCCCCGAAAACAAAGCTACCGTAAAGGCTCAAAATGGATGGTATACTTTAGAAAATGAACTGATAATTATTTACAATTATGCTACTCCTTACTAAATCTGACCTAAGCAAAGAGAGCAAAATGCCAATGCTTTCTCTCGCTAATAAAAAATTATCTTCCTTTTTGATTTTTATATTTTTCTTGTCTACAACAATCGCTATGTCACAATCCCTTCAAACAGTACCTTATGTCGATTTGAAAAAATATACAGGAAAATGGTATGAAATTGCAGCATTTCCACAATGGTTCCAAAAAGGCTGTTATTGCTCAACAGCTGAATATACTTTAACTGATAAAGGTTTTGTAATTGTTGAAAACAACTGCAACAAAAACAGCATTAACGGAAAACAATCAAACATTAAAGGCAAAGCATTTGTTGAAGAAAATAGTGGAAACGCAAAACTAAAAGTACAATTCTTTTGGCCATTCAAAGCCAAATATTGGATCATTGATTTGGCAGACGATTACAGTTATGCCGTCATAGGTCATCCAAACAGAAAATACTTGTGGATTCTTTCAAGAACACCAACTATGGACGATGCCATCTATCAACAAATCATTTCTAGAATTAAAGAAAAAGGATTTGATATTTCAAAAATTAAAATCACAAAACAACAATTAAAAAAAGCATAAAACAATGCTTTGAAAGCTAAAAAATTGGACTAATGAAACGATTAGAAAACAAAATTGTATTTATCACTGGTGGTAATTCGGGTATCGGAAAAGCTTCAGCTCTTGAAGCAGCGAGAGAAGGAGCAACAATTGTAGTGGCAGATTTAGAAAAAAACAATCACGATCAAACAATAAAAGAAATAAAGGCTTTAGGTGCTGAATGCCTTTTTGTTCCAATTGATGTATCGGATGCAAATAGTGTAAAACAAGCAATAACAACAACAGTTGAAAAATTCGGAGGGTTGGATATTGCTTTTAATAATGCCGGTATTGGTGGTGTTTATTCTGGAATTCATGATTTGCCAGAATCCGTTTGGGACCGCTTAATTGCTGTAAATCTTACTGGACAGTTTTATTGTGTGAAATATGAATTGCAACAGTTTTTAAAACAAGGTGGTGGTGTTATTGTAAATATGTCATCACTCGGTGGCCTGAAAGCGGAACATGGTTTAGTGCCCTACACTGTTGCTAAACATGGCGTAATAGGAATTACAAAAAATATTGCGGTTCAATATGGTGCTCAAAATATCAGGGCCAATGCAATTTGTCCTTATTATGTCGAAACACCTCTTTTGAGTGCTGCTCCCGAAGAAGTACATAAAGCCTGGATTGAAGGAACTCCAGCAAAACGTCTTTGCACACCCGAAGAAGTGGCTAAGGCATTTATTTATTTGGCCTCAAGCGATTCAAGTTATTGCAATGGAACACAACTCATTTTGGATGGTGGTGTAATGGCGTAATTAAAAATGGTTCTACCATGAATTGTGTTGATAAGAAAAAAATAAAGAAAAATTTTTACCATTAAGAGATTAAGAAAAAATAAGTTGTCTAGGACTTAATGGTTTAAAGAAAAATTAAATTTTTAATTTTTAAAACCCACACGATTGAATTTAGAACCTTAAAAACAAACAAAAATCGAATATTTTAAAAAAAATCATAATCATGAATAAAGTAATTCTATTAAATAAGCGTCCTTTTGGAAAACCAACACTAGAGGATTTTAAAATCGTTAATGAAGAGATTCCAACTGCAAAAGATGGTGAAATTTTACTAAAAACAACCTATGTGTCGGTTGATCCTTATTTGCGAGGCAGAATGAATGACAGCAAATCATATGTACCTCCATTTGAATTAAATAAACCCATACAATCTGGTATTATAGCAGAAGTTGTAGAGAGTAAACATGCAAAATTTAAAACAGGTGATTTTCTAACAGGCAATTTAGAATGGAAAGAATACCAAGTTGCTACCGGACAAGGACTTTATAAAGTGGATGAAAACGAATTTAAACTGTCGGCTTATTTGGGAGTTTTAGGAATGACAGGACTTACCGCTTACTTAGGACTTACAGAAATTGGATTACCAAAGAAAGAGGAAACCCTTTTTGTTTCTGGAGCTGCTGGTGCTGTTGGAACAATAGTGGGTCAAATCGGTAAATTACTTGGTTGCAAAGTTGTTGGAATTACTGGCTCTGATGAAAAAGCAGCACTAATAACTTCAAAGTTTGGCTTTGATCATGCCATTAATTACAAAACAACACCGGATTTAAAAGAAGCAGTTAAAAATGCAAGTCCAAATGGTATTGATATCTATTTTGACAATGTGGGTGGTGAAATTTCCGATGCTGTATTAGCAAACATAAATAAATATGCACGATTACCTGTTTGCGGAGCCATATCCCTTTACAATACAACTACGATAGATCTTGGCCCTCGATTACAACCTATTATTTTAACCAAAAGTGCCACAATGCGTGGATTTATAGTAAGTGATTTTTTTGAAAAATTTCCAACAGCTACCAAACAATTAACACTTTGGTTAAAAGAGAATAAAATCACCTTTAGCGAAACTATTGTTGAAGGTTTTGATAATATTCCTCAAGCATTCATTGATCTATTTGATGGAAAAAATGAAGGGAAAATGATTGTGAAAATTTAATAATTATTATAAAAAATAAAAAAAAATGAAAATACTAATTGTATTGACTTCTCATAGTGAAATGGGAAATTCTGGTGAAAAAACTGGTTTTTGGATAGAAGAATTCACAACACCTTATTATGTATTGGCCAATGCAGGAGCCGATATCACCATCGCTTCTCCAAAAGGAGGTCAGCCACCAGTTGATCCAAAAAGTGAATTAGCCGATGCGCAAACTCCCTCAACAGAAAGATTTTATAAGGACAATGTCCTTATCGACAAAGTGGCGTATTCCTTCAAACTGAGTACTATAAAACAAGAGAATTTTGACGCCGTTTTTTATCCGGGCGGACATGGACCGTTATGGGATTTGGCAACAGATAAAGACTCCATCCAATTAATTGAAGCCTTTTACAATCATCAAAAACCAATTGCATTTGTGTGTCATGCCCCTGCAGCTTTAGTAAATGTGAAAACAAAAGATGGAGAATCCCTTGTCAAAGGAAAAGAACTAACTGGTTTTTCAAACACCGAAGAAGAAGCAGTCAAACTAACAAAAGTGGTTCCGTTTTTATTAGAAGATGAACTTAAAAAACACGGTGCTTTATATTCAAAAGGGGGTGATTGGGCTTCATATGTAAAACAAGATGGGTTATTAATTACTGGACAAAATCCCGCATCTTCGGGAGCAGTTGCCGAATTACTTTTAAAAACAATAACCGATAAAAAATAAAATCATGGCAATTCAAACAATCAATCCAACAACCAATAAAGTTGTCAAATCATTTGATGAAATGACTGTGGCTGCTGTAGATAAAGCAGTAGCAAACGCTGCAATTGCATTTGAAGAATGGAAGCAAACAGATTATCAAACAAGAGCTCAGCTATTATACACAGTGGCGGGCTTGTTGCGAGCAAAAAAGAATGAGCTAGCCAAATTGATAACATTAGAAATGGGTAAACTCCTTTCTCATGCCGAAGGAGAAATAAAATTGAGTGCAGAAATATTTGACTATTACGCTAAAAATGCTGAATCTTTTTTAGCAGATAAAATACTAAATCCAGTACATGGAAAAGCACTCATAAGATATAGTCCTGATGGTGTGCTTCTGGGTGTACAACCTTGGAATTTTCCGTTTTATCAGGTGGCTCGTTTTGCGGCACCAAATATTATGATTGGAAATACCGTATTAATCAAACATGCTTCCAATGTACCACAATGTGCTATTGCCATTGAAGAAATATTTTTAGAAGCAGGAGCACAAATAGGTCTTTATACCAATCTATTAGTATCTGGTAAAAGGGCTACTGAATTAGTAGCCGACAAAAGAATTAGAGGGGTATCACTTACAGGAAGTGAAACCGCAGGCGCCAGTGTAGCTGCAGAAGCGGGGAAACATATCAAAAAATCAGTTCTCGAATTAGGAGGTAGTGATGCTTTTATTATTCTGGAAGATGCGGATATAGACAAAGCCGTAGAATGGGCAGTGGTTGGACGAATTAACAACAACGGTCAGTGTTGTGTCGCCTCAAAACGATTTATAGCCGTAGAAAGTATTGCCGATTCATTTCTTAAAAAATTTAAAGAAAAAATGGCTGAACTGGTAGTTGGTGACCCTATGGATGATACTACAAACTTAGGCCCACTTTGTTCAGAAGCAGCTGCAGTAAATATAGCCGACCAGGTGCAAAGAGCTGTAAATGGAGGAGCAAAAATAGTGTTGGGAGGCAAAAGAGTGGACAGAGAAGGAGCTTACATGGAAGCCACTATCTTAACCGATATATTGCCTGAGAATCCTGTTTTTTACGAAGAATTTTTTGGTCCAGTCGCACTTTTCTTCCAAGTAAAAGATGAAGCGGAAGCCATTGCATTAGCCAATAATTCTCCATTCGGTTTAGGTGGTTCCGTGTTTACAAAGGATATTGAAAGAGGTAAAAGAATAGCCAATCAAATTGATACCGGTATGGTTTTCATCAATCACCCGACTTGGACACAAGCCGATTTGCCTTTTGGTGGCACAAAAAACTCAGGTTACGGAAGAGAAATGGCTGAATTTGGATTGGACGAATTTGTAAACAAAAAATTGATCCGAATAAGTGAATTGAGTGATCCATTTTGATTAAAAAGCAATACCAATGAAAGCATTTATCACTATATTGCTACTACTTATCGTAATATTCATTCTATTTCAAATCTACACTACCATGTCTAGCAATAAAACAGAAACTCAAGCATACAAAGTTATTCGGGTAGAGGAAAATTTTGAAATTCGATACTATCCCGCTGCAACGATGGCAATGATTTCTTCTACTGCAAAATCATATCGCGATTTGGGACAATCAGGATTTGGAAAATTGGCAAAATATATTTTTGGAGGAAATAGCGAAAAGAAACAAATTGCTATGACATCGCCCGTGCACATGGATATTGGTGATGCCAAGTCTACAATGGCATTTGTACTTCCATCGACATACAACGAAACTAATTTACCAACACCAAATGATTCGAGTATATCCATTGTAACTTCAGAACCTGAATATGTTGCTGTCATACAGTTTGCAGGTTTTGCTTCTAATGAAAGTATTAATGAACATCGGATTTTATTAGAAGAATCCCTAAAGACTAAAGGATTGTCCTACTATGGTGATTTTCGCTACTTGGGTTACAATCCTCCTTATCAACTGTTCGACAGAAGAAATGAAGTGATTGTAGCTTTAAATGCAGATCAATTTAACTAAAAAAAGGTTAATCCAACCCATTGGGTGAAATTATTTTTTACCACATAGAAACATAGAATTTATAGTTTTTAAAAGAAAGAAATAGACGTTTTACTATTCACATAGCTATTCTATGTGAGAAATAGTGATATTTCTATTTATTCTTAGTCTATTTAGCATTAATCTATGATTCTATGTGGTTAAATTTTTATTTTATTTCAATTTCACACAACGGGTTAATCTAATGTACTATAATTGTTTATAAAAGCGTTTCATTAAAAACTAAGTTTAAAATTCTAATAAAATACAAATGAAAAAATACAAATTATTTAGTCCGATTAAAGTAGGTGCAATAGAATTGAATAATCGCATCGTTATGGCACCAATGACGCGTTGCAGAGCTATTGATGCTATTCCGAATGAACTCATGGCAACCTATTATCAGCAACGCGCTTCGGCTGGTTTAATAATCACCGAAGGTACTTCTCCTTCCCCAAATGGTTTGGGTTACGCACGTATGCCAGGTATTTTTAGCGAGGAACAAATACTCGGGTGGAAAACAACAACAACCGCAGTACACAATAGCGGTGGAAAAATAATAATTCAATTGATGCACTCGGGAAGAATAAGCCACAAACTGAATATGGCTGAGGGAACGCAAATAATAGCCCCTTCTGCTATAAAACCAGCCGGTCAAATGTGGACAGATGCCAAAGAAATGCAGGACTACCCTACTCCCAAAGCAATGACTGCCGAAGATATAGTTTTGACCCAAGCCGAATATGTAACTGCTGCAAAAAATGCAATTGCAGCCCATTTTGATGGTGTTGAACTACACAGCGCAAACGGTTATTTGCTGGAAGAATTTTTGTCACCCGTGAGCAATGTGCGAACTGACCATTATGGAGGCAGTATTGAAAATCGCTGTCGATTTGTTCTTGAAGTGACAAAAGCAGTTGCAATCGCTATTGGAAAAGAAAAAACAGGTATTCGTTTATCGCCTTATGGTGTAGCGGGTGATATGGCCAATTATCCAGAAATAGATGCTACTTATGATTATCTCACAAAAGAACTCAATAAATTGGAGATTGCTTATATCCATTTAGTCGATCATTCTGCAATGGGAGCCCCAGTAGTGCCTATTGAAATAAAAAAAATGATTCGCAAAAATTTCAATAACATCCTTTTCAGTTGTGGTGGCTATACCAAAGAAACTGCTGAAGCCAATATTGAGAGCGGTATGTGTGATCTTGTTGGATTTGGACGTCCCTTTATTAATAATCCTGATCTCGTAGAAAGATTAGAACACAATCAGGAATTATCGCAAAACCTCAAAATGGATTTATTCTATTCGGCAGACGAAAATGGGTATACCGATTATCCCAATTTTAAAGTACCGTCTATTAAATAAAATAAATTATGAAAAAATCAATCTTATTTAGTTTAGCAATAAGTCTGCTGTGTTCCTTCAGTACGAATGAAACGATGTGGACACAAGATAAATTGCATTCTCAACTTAACTTCAGTGCCACACACTTTGGAATATCACACGTTGAAGGCCGATTTCAATCTTTTTCAGTCAATATGAAATCGGAGAAAGCAGATTTTTCGGATGCACAAATAGAAATGACAGCCGATATAAAATCGATTAATACTGAAGTAGAATTCCGTGACAATGATTTACGAACCAGCAAATGGTTTGATGCGGATAAATTTTCAACACTGAATTTTAAAAGCACTTCGTTTACCAAAATCAAAGGAAAAGTATATAAACTAAAAGGCTTTTTAACAATGCATGGCATCACAAAAGAAGTAGCCTTTGATGCAACCTTTAACGGTTGGGCAATTACAATGACCAAAAAAAATACCGCTGGATTTACAATAAAAGGAAAGTTACTTCGCAGCGATTATAACGTAGGAAATTCGGCTTTGCTTACTGGTGTGAGTGATGAAATTTTGGTTTGGACCAATATTGAAATGGGTAAAAATTAGAAAGTGCTATAAATCTCAAAAAATTAAATCACATCCATGTTCCGTTCTAAAAAACGATTCAGATTATTGGATAAAAATAAATAGTAAACAGTGAGAAGACTTTAGTCCAGCTTTGAAACTCATCTGCAAAACTGTTCCAAAATTTAACAAAAAAAGAGGGCTAATAAAGTCCTCTTTCTTATTTTATAATGTTCCATCAAGTAACTAAACGTTTTCGGCTACATATTCTGGAGCAAATTCGATAGTATCTTCTACTTCAACAGCTACAGGTCTAGAAGCTTTCTTAGCATTAAAACGTTCTAGCGCTTCGGTTTCTCCTTCTTCACCACTGAAATAAGGAAAAACATCCATAATTGGAGATTCCGAAATAGCAGGTATAGAATACTCTCCCATTGTAGTACTCATAACATGGGTAGTGTTATCAAAAGCTTCTTTCACATCATTGGCTTGCACCAACAAATACATATTCGATCTTCGTTCTTTGCCACTTTCTTCGTCATACGCCATCAACGAAACCTTAGATTTAAACCAACGATCGGCATTTTCAAAAGGGTGAATCTCAGCGTAATTAGCCACTTTTATATTCGTAATTTTAAATTCTTCGCTAATGTAAGCCGACATCTCTTCATTGATTCTACTTTCTGCTTCTGTATAAGACAAAGCATCTACCAAATACGGCTCTGTCGTAACTTTTTGCCCACCAGTTTCATCTGTTTTTCTATATTTTACTTTGCATTCGTACCAAATTGTGCTCATCTGTCTTTTTTTTTAAGGAAGCCAAAGATAGATTTTACAGCAAATAAAAATCACAATTTAGAAAATAGATATCCACAATTTATTTTTGCAGCACCCAACATTCTGTAATTCAAATAGGTCTTCGAATTCTACAACTATTTTTCTATGCTGTCAAATGCGTGAGGTCAATGTCATTAGGTTAAGCTTTTTTTCTCGCCAAGACGCAAAGGCGCAAAGTTTAGATCCGATTTCTTTGGGTCTTCGCGTCTTTGCGAGAGTTCCATTTTGAAAAAAAATAGTTAGAAATCCTTAATCCCAGATTCAGCATTAGACATTATTACGCAGAGTCACACGAAGAATTCGCGAAGAATCACAAAGTTTTTTAAGCTCCATTCAAAGAATTCGATTTTCCTTTGTGCATCTTTGCGAATCCTTTGCGCATCTTCTTGAAATTTTTCCTATTGCAGTATCTCGGTTAACATAGTGACATTGTGCGTGAAGGATGGAAGCGGCATCTCCCGATTTAGAAAAACAAGGCTTTTTCTGCCGTAGTTTTTGTTAATCGGGAATATAGCGTACAGCCTGACCTCGTTGCTCCTGAATTGTTGTTGCAAACCCAAATGTTGTGCAACGAGGGCACGCCCAAAACCAACTACATATGCAATACCGCTTTGTCAATGCAAAAATCCTCTCTATCTTTGCTTGTAAAAACCGAATATAAATTAAAATCCTATGGCTACATTTAGCAAACAACTGTCCTTTCGTTGGTCTGATTTAGACCCCAATTTTCACTTGCGTCACAGTGCCTATTATGATTTTGGAGCGCAACATCGCGTCGAGATTCTGGCACAATTAGGATTGACCTTGAGAGTGATGCAAAAGGAATTCATTGGTCCTATATTATTTAGAGAAGAATGTGTCTTCAGAAAAGAAATCAACCTCTCTGACGAAATTACAATGCAAACCAAAATTGCAAAAATGAAACCAGATGCTTCCCGATGGACCATTGTTCATGAGTTTTACAAAGAAGATGTTTTGTGTGCCGTGATCACAGTAGATGGAGCCTGGATGGATGTAAAAATCCGAAAACTGGCCTCTCCTACTCCTCAGGTTGTAATAGATGCCTTAAGTGCTTTTCCAAAAACAGCCGATTTCATCTCGTTATAATTAATCCAAATTCAATCGCATTATGTTTACCATTGCTCAAATAAAAGAAGCGCATGCCAAAGTTCAATCTGGCGCCGACTTCCCTGCTTACATTCAAGAATTAATTGCATTAGGCGTACTTGGCTATGACACTTTTGTCAACGACGGTCATGTAGAATATTTTGGTGCCGATAACTTTCGAGCGGTAGCAACGGAAACGTACCCCAATATCACTATTGCTCCATTTGCCAACAAAGAACGCTTCATTGAATTTCTGGTAATGCACCAAGGCGGTCAAACCGATTACCTTACTTTCTGCAATCATGCCGGACAAAGTGGAATTGCAAAATGGAGCGTGAATATTGTTGAAATGACCTGTACGTATTTGGATCAAACTGGTGATGCTATTTTGATTGAAAAAATACCGAGTTAGGTTTTCAAAAAAAAACATTAAAAAAGGTGATCTGTTTCTAGATCACCTTTTTACTTTTATAAAATTATCTTTTTAATTTAAATCGAAACGATCCAAATTCATGACTTTGTTCCAAGCGGCAACAAAGTCTTTTGTAAATTTCTCTTGCGAATCGGCACATCCATACACCTCAGCGATAGCGCGAAGCTCTGAATTGGAACCAAAGATAAGATCGACGCGAGTTCCTGTCCATTTCAATGCCCCTGACTTACGATCACGACCTTCAAAAACTTCTTTTGAATTGGAAGAAGCTTTCCAAATTGTACCAAAATCAAGCAAATTAACAAAGAAATCATTTGTCAATGTCTCAGGACGATTTGTAAATACTCCATGTTTAGATTGATCAAAATTAGCATTCAAAACACGTAAGCCACCTACCAGTACAGTCAACTCAGGTACTGTTAGTGTTAAGAGTTGTGCTTTATCAATTAGCATTTCCTCTGCCGAAGTCGTGTATTGGGTTTTCATATAATTTCGAAATCCATCAGCCTCTGGTTCAAGAACGGCAAAAGACTCCACATCTGTTTTTTCCTGAGAAGTATCGGCTCTTCCCGGTGTAAAGGGAACGGTGCTATTTTGTCCCGCTTGTTGAGCTGCTTTCTCAATTCCTACACCTCCTGCTAAAACGATTAAATCGGCTAGTGAAACTTGTTTTCCGCCAGATTGGTTACTATTGAAAGTGGCTTGAATTCCTTCAAGAGTTGATAGTACAGTCGAAAGTTGAGTTGGATTATTAACCTTCCAGTCCTTTTGTGGAGCAAGACGAATACGCGAACCATTGGCACCACCTCGTTTATCAGATCCACGGAATGTTGATGCCGAAGCCCAAGCTGTAGATACCAATTGAGATGCAGATAATCCTGAAGCAAGTATTTTAGTTTTCAAATCATTAATATCATTATAATCAATTAATGGATGTGTTACAGCAGGAATGGGATCTTGCCAAATCAGTTCTTCTTTAGGTACTTCTGAACCTAGATAACGTGCGATAGGTCCCATATCACGATGTGTTAACTTGAACCAAGCCCGAGCAAAAACATCAGCAAATTCATTTGGATTTTCAAGAAAGTGTCTTGAAATTTTTTCATAAATAGGATCGGCTCTTAAGGCAAGGTCCGCGGTAAGCATCGTTGGTGCGTGACTTTTTGAAGGGTTATGAGCATCGGGCACCGTTCCCGCACCGGCTCCGTCTTTGGGTTTCCATTGATGTGCACCGGCTGGACTTTTCGATAATTCCCATTCGAATTTAAATAAGTTTTCAAAATAGTTATTACTCCACTTATTGGGTGTAGTTGTCCAAGCACCTTCAAGCCCACTACCAATAGTATATTCTCCATTTCCAGTACCAAAAGTATTTTTCCAACCCAAACCTTGCTCCTCAATTCCAGCAGCAGCGGGTTCTGGACCAACATATTCATTTGGATCTGCAGCACCGTGGGTTTTACCAAAAGTGTGTCCCCCTGCAATAAGGGCCACCGTTTCTTCGTCATTCATAGCCATACGGGCAAAAGTCTCCCGAATGTCACGAGCGGATAAAAGCGGATCTGGATTACCGTTTGGCCCTTCTGGATTCACGTAAATAAGACCCATTTGTACAGCCGCCAAAGGATTCTCCAATTCACGATCACCCGAATAGCGTTTGTCGTCCAACCATTTCCCCTCGGATCCCCAATAAATATCTTCATTGGGTTCCCAAACATCCGCGCGACCGCCAGCAAAACCAAAAGTCTTAAAACCCATTGATTCTAGCGCACAGTTCCCTGTAAGAATCATTAAATCGGCCCATGAAATCTTCTTACCGTATTTTTGTTTAATAGGCCATAACAGCAAACGAGCCTTATCAAGGTTCACATTATCTGGCCAACTGTTGAGTGGTGCAAATCGTTGCGTACCAGCTCCCGCGCCTCCACGTCCATCGGCAATACGATACGTGCCGGCGCTGTGCCATGCCATCCGAATAAAAAACGGCCCATAATGGCCATAATCTGCCGGCCACCAATCTTGAGAGTCGGTCATTAAATCGAAAAGATCTTTCTTCACCGCAGCGAGATCAAGGCTATTGAAAGCCGCAGCATAGTCAAACTCTTCTCCCATTGGGTTGGACAATGAAGAGTGTTGACGAAGAATACCTAGTTTTAACTGATTGGGCCACCAGTCACTGTTTTTTGGGCCAGATCCGGCACTTTGTTTTGAACTGCCTCCTGAAAACGGACATTTAGCTTCTCCGTTAGCAGTCGTTGTGCTTTGATTTTCATTATTTTCCATAACATGATGATTTTTAAAAACTTACTTACGAATTTATCAAATTATTCCTTATCTAAATTATTTTTTCAATAGATAAATTCTATAACTACAGTCGAAAACCGTAATTTAGAATAGTTCTTTACTTGACTGAAATATCTTTTTTTAGTTGTATTTTCGTTTACAGAAAAAATTAAAACTAAAAAAAATCAGAACTAAAAAAGTAGAAATAGCTACAACAAACCAATTATAAGTTGACCCATGAAAACAGATATTAAAACCGTAGAAGATTACATATCTACTTTCCCAAAAGACATTCAAATCCTTTTGAAAAATGTTCGTGCAGCTATTAAGAACAAAGCCCTCGAAGCCATTGAAAGTATATCCTACGGAATGCCCGCTTACAAAACAAATGGAAAACCGCTAGTCTATTTTGCAAGTTTTAAAAACCACATCGGATTCTACGCCACTCCAACCGGACATGCCAAGTTTGCCAATGAACTTTCGAAGTACAAACAAGGAAAAGGCTCGGTACAATTCCCCATTAACCAACCCCTACCTTACGACCTCATCGAACGAATTGTAGCCGTTCGAGTAAAAGAGAATCAATAAATAAGATCCTAAGAAACTAAGATTCTAAGTTTTGAATAGAGAATTAATACATTTACTTTTAATTATAACAACCCGTTGGATGAAATTCAAATAAAATAAAAATTTAACCACATAGAATCATAGATTAATACCAAATAAGTAAAGAATAAATAGAATAGCTATGTGAATAGTAAAACGTCTATTTCTTTCTTTTAAAAACTATAAATTCTATGTTTCTATGTGGTAAAAAATAATTTCACCCAACGAGTTTATAAAATAAATATTTTTCAAATTAGAAACTTAGCTTCTTAGCAACTCAAAAAAATCCATGGAACACAAAGCCAAATCAATTCGTCCCTTTATTGGATCCACAAACTTTCAGATTTCCCGTAGCTTTTATCAGGATTTGGGTTTTAGGGAAAGTATTCTAGCACCCAATTTCTCGTATTTCGAAACCGATGGAATTGGCTTTTATTTACAAGATGCCAATGTCAAAGATTGGATAGACAATACGATGCTTTTTCTAGAAGTCGAAGATGTCAATAGGTATTGGGAAGCACTCACAAAATTAAACTTGACCGAAAAATACACAAGTGTAAAATTAGTCCCCGTTCGCGAAATGGATTGGGGCAAAGAATGCTTTATTCATGACCCATCGGGAATCCTCTGGCACATTGGGGAGTTTTCCAAATAATCAGGAGCAGAATCCTACCCCAGATATCTCAATATCATTAAGTTAAGCTTTGTTTTTTCTCACCAAGACGCAAAGGCGCAAAAGTTAAGAGTCGATTTCTTGGCGTCTTTACGTCTTTGCGAGAGTTATATTTTGAAAAAGAGTAGTGAGAAACCCTTAATGACATTGCCCGATAGCTATCTGGGTTACAATCTTTTTTTAGGCTAAAAAAATAGCCTAAAAAAAAGGATTTTCCCTTCCATAAGGGCTAGGGCATCAGTCTTCATAAGAACAGTTGCTACAAAATTTTACCACTTTAATTTCAAAGTTGTATTCAATCAGGCTCTCCCGTACGTACCAAAACATCCAATAAATAATATACTCTATAGATATTTTGTAAGTATTAATAAGTATATTTGGTTTTGATTAAACTATGTGTTTTGTCAAACCAAAATAAAATGATCCTGGGTCTTTTTAAGGTCAGGGATAAGAGATATATGCTAGTTGTGCGTCAGTTTTGCGAAATTAAAATCATAAAAAATGAATGAAGTTTACTTAACAATTGGTATTGAAAAAAAAGATTTAAATAGTTCAGATTTTGATGAATTTGTTATTATTAACGCTTGGGAAATATTAAAAGAAAAAGGATACGACTTATTAAAAGATAATAATGATGTTAGAATAAATCATTTAATTAGTGAAATTGATAAAAGAGCCGAAAAAATATTAATTTGTAACGCTGGATATAATGTTGAAGATTTAAATAAAATATCCTTTAATTTAAAAAGTAAAGTAGTAAATAAAATAATTATACCAAGTCAAGATAGAAGGGAAAAACAATTAGCTGAAAGTATAGAATTTGACAGAAAACATAATCGTTGGACAAATTTTTATCCTGGCGAGCTTGAAGATAATTATAATAATTTTGGAGAAATATTATCTAAGATTAAGAATAATTATATAAACTCCGAAACAAAAGTAGTTGAAGTATAAACAGAACGCACAACCGTCGTTTGGCAATATGGCGGAATTTGGCTTAATTTAAAGATGGTATTGTACTTAAAAAATTAGTCGTTAACCGAAAGATTAGGCTTCCTTAGTCCGCCACATAGCCAAGCGACTAAACGTTAGTGGCAATTTTCAGAACCCTCAAAAATGACAGAAAGAAATTATACATTCATTAAATCTGACAGAAAATTAATAAAATTAAATTTTGATGACATTTTATTTTTTAAAGGGTTAGGAAATTATGTTGAGGTATTTACAAAGAACAATAAAAAATATATCTATTACAAAACTTTAAAAGAGCTTATTGACAACTTACCTGATGAATTTATGAGAGTACATAATTCAAACATTGTGAACTTGAAAAATGTGGAATATATAGAAGATAATCAATTAATTATTGGTGAACATAAAATCACAATAGCAAAAAGTTATAAAGACTGTTTATTAAAAAGTATAGACAAATTGTTACTATAAATAAGAACTTTGATAAATTACATAAAAATTAAAGCAAACTATATAATTCATTTTTATCTTAGTAAATAAGAGAGTTGCTTTGTGAAAAAATACAATATGAAACATTTATTATTTTGCTTAACACTAATAGCAACAGCGATGACAAACAATCTAAACGCACAAAACAATCTTTTTGAAAATGATGTAAAAACAATAGACGCTTTAATAATAGCTAGTTACGAGGTTGTATCGGGAGAAAAAGGTACAAAAAGACAATGGGAGAGAGATAATTATTTACATCATTCAAAAGCTATTTATTCATACTTTGACGGAGAGCAGAAAAAACAAGCGACTATGACATTGGAAGAATTTCATAAAGAAACTGATGAAATGGTATTTGGAACAGCATTTTACGAAAGCGAAGTTAATCGAGAAGTTAGAATTTTTGGTAATATTGCAAACGTTTGGAGTACTTATGAAACAAGATTAGTCAAAGATGGAAAAGTTGAAAGAAGAGGAATAAATAGTATTCAATTAATCTTTGAAAATAATCGTTGGTATATTATTTCTTGGACATTTAGTGGAGAAAACGATAAAAATATAATACCGAAAACGTTTGATAGAAACTAAAAACTGACACTAACATACGCTACAAGTAATTTGGGCAATAGGCTTAATTTAAAATTGGTTTTGTATTTGGAAGATTTGGCAAATCCGAAGAATGATTTATTTAGTGCCCAACCCACAGAAATAGCGGGACTTTACCAGCAATATTATGAGAAAACTCACTATTATATTAACTTTTATATTTTCAAATATAATTTTTGGAAATAAAATTGACAATCTTAAAACAACAAAAGATGTTATTGAGTTTGTAAAAACTGTTTATCCAGAATATGGAATTATAAGAGATAAAGACTTTAAATATGGAATATTTGACATTAATTCTACAGACTCTATTCATAGTCAATTAAAATGTAAAGAAATATTCAAAATAGATGAAATTACAAATTGGCAAAAAATTGACATTAACAATGACGGACTAACAGATTTGATATTCATTTCTCACTTTTATGGTTACACACAAAATGTAATAATTGATAAAGGAAAAAATGAATTCAAAATAATTAGAAACATCATTAAATTTGATGAATGCGAATATATTAAACCAATAAAAGTTCAAGATAAAAATGAATTACGAATTCGAAAAGTGAATTTGCCATTTGATTTTGATGATGATATTGAAAAATATATCAAAATAGACACTTTAACATACAAGTTTGATTCTTTTATTGAACTTAACGACAAAGTAATCATTGATAATAAAATTAAATCAATAGAGATTAAAACAGATTACTGCTTTGGAACTTGTCCTGTCTTTAAACTTATAATAGACAAAAATGGTCTAGCTGAGTTTGATGGAATTGGGTTTACTAAATTTAACGGAAAATCAATAAAGCAGTTGGATCTAAAATGTGTTGGCGAAATATTTGACTTGCTAAATTACATCGAAATTAAGAAATTAAACGATTACTACGAAGTTAATTACACTGATGCTTCTACAGCAACTCTTGACATTTTTTATGAAGATGGTTCAATTAAAAAAATTAAAGATTACGGATTAAGCGGTACTTATGGATTAAGTGCTCTATATTCAAAATTAACCAAAATAGGAACAGAAACTGAATGGAAATAAAATACTACTGGTATTGGCCAGTAAGCAATAATATGGCATTAGGTATAATGGCATGTTTGTTTTGTATTTGGAAATAAAGTGATAAACCGAAATATTAAGGGTTTTCACCACAGACCATCGACTACAAGCAGGACTTAGTTAACGCTCATTGTATAGTAATACTCAACAAAAATTAAACAATAAACAATTTTTACCCTTGAGACACTTAAAAGATTACAATGCCAAACTCTTATTGAAAGAAAAATCACCTCTTGTATTTTTCTCACTCGTTTTTGGACTTTCAATTCCATTTTGGATTATTGATTTAGAGATTGATTCAAAACGCTCATCATCGTTAAATTTTTCTATAGTTGATATTATAACCACTTTCATACCATTAATTGTAGCCTGTACTCTTATTATGAAAGAGGAAGGTAAAAGTGGTGTCTATAAATTGTTTAAACGAATTTTTGATTTTGAAAGAATTACAAAAAAGAGTTGGTATCTACCTATAATTTTTCTCCCACTATTAATTTATTTTTTAATTTACTCAAGTATTTACCTGTTCGGACTACCTCTTGCAAATAATTTACAAATTCCTTATAAATCCATACCTTTTCTTTTTGTTTTATTTTTTATTGGTGCTGTTTGTGAAGAATCTGGCTACATGGGTTATGCTATTGAACCCATGCAAAAAAAGTTTGGTGCATTAGGGGCAAGTATTTTGATAGGCATCCCTTGGGCTGTATGGCATTACCCGTCTATAATTCAACAAGGACATAATTTTTATTGGATATTCTGGGCAACGCTAGGCACAGTTGCAGTTAGAGTTTTGATAGTTTGGATTTTTAATAACACACAAAATAGCTTATTCGCCTGTATAATGTTTCATACTATGATGAATTTAGGAAGACCTATGTTTCCGAAAGATGAAATACACAACCCATTGGTTGACTATCCATATATTCATTATTCTGTAATTGCGATTATGGCTATTATTGTGATTTTCCTTTGGGGTTCAAAGACATTATCTAAATTTAAATTTATTTTAAAAAAAATTAATTCCTAATGAACGAAAAGAACAATGTACCGCTAACACATGCTCCAAAAAGATTTGGGCATTTGGTTTAATTTGAAAAATAGTTTGTATTTGTGAGAATTTGGTTAATACGAAAATTGGACTTAATTTAGCAATAAACAGCTTTTAGCACGGGGACCTTGGCAGATATATTGCCACAAAAAGTCAGAAACTAACATAATTAAAATATAAATGAAAAAAATTACATTACTGTTCCTTTTAATTCTTTCGCAAGCCATCTTTGCACAAAACAAACTTTCTGAAACCCATAAACTTTCTGCAACCTGCAAAGTCTGGGGGTATTTAAAATATTATCATTCCCAAGTTGCCAGCGGTAAATTTGACTGGAATGAACAGCTTTTTGATGTTTTGCCTAAAGTTGAACAGGCAAATACCAAAGAAGAATTTTCATTAGTTCTACAAAACTGGGTTGATTCTCTGGGTGAAGTAAAGGATATTGCACCAATCGCTCTGCCAAAAGACGTAGAATATTTCGATAAAAACTTCGATTTATCTTGGATTAACAACGATAAATTGTTTTCTACAGTTCTTTCGAAGAAGTTAAAATTTATAGAAAATAACAGATTCCAAGGAGAGCAACATTACGTGACATTTGGCAGAGGTGGAAATGTTATATTGAAAAATGAGAATTTTTACAAACTTAATTATAATGAAAAAAATTCAAGAATTCTAGCCTTATTTACATATTGGAATGTGATAGAATACTTCTTTCCCGACAAATATCTGATGGATCAAAAATGGGATAAAACTTTAGACGAGATATTACCCGCTTTCATCGAAGCCAAAGATGAAGACGCTTTCTATACAGCATTCCAGAAATTAACGGTTAAACTTAATGATAGTCATGCTGTATTTTATAAATATGGTGGGAAACAAAAGTATTTCTTCCCTTTTAAATGTAAAATAATTGATGAAAAAATGATTGTTACTGAAATTAAATCAGATGAACTTGCAAAAGTAGATGATATAAAAGTTGGGGACGTCATTACAAAATTCGACGATAAAACAATTAAAGATTTTATTGCAGAAAATAGGAATTTAATTAATGGGTCGAATGAAGCTTCATATCTTAGTATTTTGATGAGATTTGGTCTTTATGGATATTCAGACACCGTTAAATTAGAATTTCTTAAGGAAGGAAAAACCATCATAAGAACTGTAAATAGGTATGATTATCAAACTGTAAACAAAAACGAGGATAAAAAAGTAAAGCAAGAGGAAAAATTCAAAATGCTAGAAAACAATATTGGTTATGTCAATATGGGTACTCTAGAAATTAAAGATATTCCTGTTATGATCGAAAAACTCAATGTTGCTAAAGCAATTGTTTTTGATATTAGAAATTATCCAAATGGAACAGGTCAAGATATATCTAATTTTTTGAATTCTAAAGAAAGAAAAGATATTTTGTTTACAAAACCAGATTCTACTTACATCGGAAGATTCAAATGGATAGGGCCACGACCTTGCGGTTATGAAAATAAAAATAACTACAAAGGTAAGGTCGTTGTATTGGTTGATGGGGAATCTGTAAGCCAATCAGAAGAAATGACAATGAGCTTTCAAACCGCTGATGATACAACTGTTATTGGTAGTCAAACCGGTGGCGCAGATGGAAATGTAAGTCGTTTTGATATTATTAAAGCCTTTTTTACACAATTTTCAGGAATTGGAGTATACTATCCTGACAAACGTCAAACACAAAGAATCGGAATCATTCCTGATATTGAAGTAAAACCAACTATACTTGGTATTCAGCAAGGGAAAGACGAGGTTTTAGATCGCGCTTTACAATTCATTGAAAATGGAAAATAAATACATCTGACAACACTCGCTACAAGCAATTTGGGTTTTAGGCTTAATTTAAAATTGGTTTTGTATTTGGATGATTTGCTTCGCCTGTTCGCTATCACTCGGGTAGCAAATCCGATATTAGGCTTTAATTTAATCCAAAAACCGCTATAATACCAGAACGTTATTGATTATTTTAACAAAACAGACTGCAAACATCAAAATGAATACTATTTAATAAAATATATGAACTGTAAAAACTGCAATACCGAATTAAATTTAAATTACTGCCCAAACTGCGGGCAACCAAAACAACTAAAACGAATAGACAGACATTACATTGTTCACGAAGTTGAACATGTTCTGCATTTTGAACGTGGTATTTTATACACAATACGTGAACTCTCAACAAATCCAGGACAAAACACACAAAAATATCTTTCGGAAAACAGAACCAGACTAGTAAAACCTATCCTATTCATTATCATAACTTCTTTGATTTATTCAATTTTAAACCACTTTTTTCATATCGAAGACGGCTATGTAAAATATCACGAAGCTAATGGAGAAAACTCAAGTTCTGTTACTTCTATAGTAAAATGGGTGCAAGACCATTACGGCTATGCAAATATTATGATGGGAATCTTTATCGCTTTTTGGTTGAAACTATTTTTTAGAAAATACAACTACAATTTTTATGAAATTCTGATAATGCTTTGTTTTGTTATGGGAATGGGAATGTTGATTTTTTCTGTATTTGTAATCATAGAGGGATTGACACACTTTAAGATGATGACAATTGCTGGTATCATAGGAGTTGGATATTGTGTCTGGGCAATCGGACAATTTTATGACAAGAAAAAAATAAAGAGTTACTTAAAAGCATTATCTGCATACATTTTAGGAATGATTACTTTTTGGATTATTCCTATTCTTATTGGAACAATAATAGATTTAATAAATAAACATTAATTGATATGAAAAATAAAATTGGCTTCAACTTTTTTTTTGCAATACTTTCATTTCCGATTGGATTGGCTTTGTTAAAGGAATTTGATTTTGAAACATTTACATTTAAAAACACCGCGTTGGGCATTATTTACCTAATTACCTTTATGGCAGTACTTTATCTAACATTTAAAAAGAAACCAAAATCGACTGAAAAATAAAAAACAGTGGCTAACTGTCGTTTGGCAATATATAGACTTTTGACTTAATTTAAAGTTGGTTTTGTACTTGTAAAATAAGTTCTCTCAAAAAGTAGGGGAATTTTTATTCGGTTTTAAATATTACAAGAATGTTAAAAAAAAGCACGAAGTCGTATTACAAAGCTTTCGAAATCAAAGATCGGGGGTATAAAAAGTCTAAAAAACGTTAGTTAGAATTACAAAATCAAAAGCTATGAAAAGAATATTTTTTTCAATTCTGTTTTTGTTTTCAATTGTTTCTTTTGGACAAAATGAGAATTATTTTGAAAACGAAATATATAAAAAAGCAAATGCATATTTAATTGCTTGGGAAAATAATAATCGTTTTGAATTACCAAGTTCGCAAGAACGTGAAATAATGAAAAATTCTAATGAAATTAGGGAATATTCTATAATAAAAGCATACGAAAATTTTCAATTATTAATTTCTAATTATCCAAATTCAAAAAGATATTTTGATTATATCTATCAAAAAGCAAATATTGAATTCAACGCACAAAGATTTGATGAAAGCAAAAAAAGTTTAAATAAAATCATTGAAGAAAGCAAAAACGAATGGAATGACATGGATAAAAACCCATATATTTTATTAGCAACAATTGCTGTGGAAGAAAAACAATTTGCACAAGGAATAGATTACCTAAAAAAAGTTAGAATTGACTATGAGTACTTTCAATGTTTGAATGGAATTGCCACTAATGATAACTTTAGGAAATTAAATAGTCTTTATGAATCGTGTATTAGTGGACTTAAATAAAAACACTATCGCTCAACAGCTATACAATAGAACTTTTGCAGTTAGACTATTATACCCCACAATATTGAAAAATTTAACTAAGACAAAATGGTAAATATAAGCTTCAAACCTTTCCCAGTTTTGACAACCGAAAGGCTAACTCTTAGACAATTATCTAGCGAAGACAGACAAGCTATTTTTACTTTGCGTTCGGATACAGAAATAAACAAATATCTTAACAGACAAGCGTGTAAAACAATTGAAGACGCCATAAACTTCATCAACATGATTAATGATGCTATTAAAAAAAACGAATCGATTTATTGGGCAATAACATTAACAAACAGCAAAACTCTTGTTGGTACAATTTGCCTATTTGACTTTTCAATAAAAAATTGTGGTGAAATCGGGTTTGAACTTATGACAAAATTTCAAAAACAAGGAATAATGAAAGAAGCGGCACAAATAGTTATTGACTATGCTTTTCAGACTTTGAAGTTTCAAAAAATACTTGCTGTTACTCATTATGACAATCAGAATTCAACCAAATTTTTGACAAAATTAAATTTTGTAAAATCAAATGAAACGGATTTTGAAAACCCTGACTTAAATATTTTTACTTTAACGCCATAAATTGGCAACAAGAAATCAAAATTTATTAGGAACAAAAAACCGAATTTACAAAAGCTATTCCTGATTTGGTCAATTGTTTTTCCTTCCTTAGAAGTTTCCCCAACGATAAGCAATTTCAATTTTCTTTAAAACATAACTTATACAGTGTGTATACTTAATACGTACTACTAAACTTCTCTTTAAATACTTACATTTCAAACTACAAAAATCCCTTAAACCCAAATTCCGCATTAGACTTCGTTACGAAGCTGAATTATTCAATAAAAGCAAGAGCTCACGGACTATTTTTGAAGATGTAATACTTTTGTATTTTGAATTTGAAAATAGGAGTACTTTCTTGGTTTTTAAGAAGAATTCAGGTGTAGTAGATTTCTAATGCGGAATTTAGGTTAAAATGCAGTCACTCGCGTGAAGGATGGAAGCAGCATCTCCCGATTTAGAAAAATAAGGCCTTTTTGCCGTAGTTTTTGTTAATCGGGAATATAGCGGACAGCCTGACCTCGTTGCAACATTACTGATCTTGCTAAACAAAAGATGCTGTGCAACGAGGGCACGCCCACACAAGCAATAGCGAACTGACGAAGTAAATCCAACTCTATTTATTCAGAATCGAATTACTGTTTATTAAAAATCATTCTATTTTATAAAAAAATAAAAAATTAAGTATACAAATTAAGTATTTATACGTATGTTTGCGTAGTAATACTTAATTAATAGATTATGATTAATGTAATAGTAGTCGGAAACGGCATGGTAGGTTATAAATTTTGCGAGAAATTCATTTCGAAATCTGGGCAAGAAAAGTATCAAATTACAGTATTTGGAGAAGAACCAAGACGTGCGTATGATCGCGTTCACTTGAGTGAATACTTTGCAGGAAAGACCGCGGATGACTTATCATTATCAACAACAGCTTGGTACGAGGAGAACAATATCATTCTTAACACAGCTGAATTAGTTTTAAAAATTGACACAGCAAACAAAACCATAACTACGCATTTAGACAAAACGCATGCGTATGATTACTTAGTTTTGGCTACGGGATCATCTGCTTTTGTCCCTCCAATCAAGGGAGTCGAAAAAGAAGGTGTTTTTGTGTACCGAACCATAGAGGATTTGGATGCAATTATGGGTTATGCAAAAAAAATTAGAGCTAATGGAGCTACCGAAGCTGCTGTACTTGGTGGCGGTTTATTAGGGCTTGAAGCGGCAAAAGCTGTTCGTGACTTGGGTCTTAATGCTCACGTAGTAGAATTTGCGCCTCGCTTGATGCCAAGACAATTGGATCAAAGTGCGAGCGATATGTTGCAATCCAAAATAGAAGAATTAAATATCGGAATCCATCTGAACAAAGCGACACAATATATTGATGGTGAAGAAAGCATAAAGGGAATGATGTTTGCCAACGATGATTTGTTAAAAGTTGATATGTTGGTTATATCGGCAGGAATTAAACCGCGTGACGAACTCGCAAGAGTTTCTGGATTAGTTGTCGGAGAACGTGGTGGTGTTGTTGTAAACAATCAAATGCTAACATCAGACCCTTACATCTATGCCATAGGCGAAGTAGCACTATACACGGGAATGATTTACGGGCTTGTGGCTCCTGGCTACGAAATGGCCGATGTAGCCGCCGAACAAATCCTTAATGGAGACAAAACAATGAGAGATACCATCGATATGTCTACTCAATTGAAATTGATTGGAGTTGAAGTGGCAAGTTTTGGTGATCCTTTTATCGAAAATGAAAATGTTACTGCCATTGTTTACGAAAACAAATTCAGCGGTATTTACAAAAGAATCAATGTCACCAAAGACGGAAAAACACTCTTGGGAGGAATACTTGTAGGTGATTCATCCGATTACAATGGATTATTCCAAATTTATGCCAACGCGCTGGCTTTACCAGCAAATCCAGAAGACTTAATTCTAGGTTCTCGTGGTGGCGAAGCATCTACACTCGGAAGCGCAGCCGACTTGCCTGATACAGCTGTAATCTGTTCTTGTGAAAACGTAACCAAAGGCGCTCTTTGTTGTTCACTTATTGACGGAACAGCAAGTACTTTTGCCGATGTAGTAAAATTAACCAAAGCAACTTCGGGTTGTGGCGGTTGTAAACCAATGGTGGTAGACATTGTAAAAGCCACTCAAAAATCACTTGGTAAAGAAATTAAAGACACTATTTGTGAACACTTTCATTACACTAGACAAGAATTATTTGATATTGTAAAAATCAATAAATACACCAATTATTACGAAGTAATCGATCATCACGGAAACGGTGATGGTTGTGAAGTGTGCAAACCAATTGTAGCTTCTATTTTCTCGAGTATCTACAACGACACAGCCAACAAACACGTTACCACTCAAGATACCAATGACCGATTCTTAGCCAATATTCAAAGAAACGGAACGTATTCTGTAGTACCTAGAGTTGCTGGTGGCGAAATAACAGCTGAAAAACTTATCGCAATTGGTGAAGTAGCAAAACAATTTGATTTGTACACTAAAATTACCGGAGCGCAACGTGTGGATTTATTTGGTGCTCACTTAGATGACTTACCAAAAATTTGGAAAATATTAATCGAAAATGGTTTTGAAAGCGGTCACGCCTACGGAAAATCTTTAAGAGCTGTTAAAAGCTGTGTGGGTAATGCCTGGTGCCGTTACGGAATGGACGATAGCGCCGGTTTTGCCATCGAACTCGAAGATCGTTACAAAGGGATTCGTGCCCCTCACAAAATTAAAGGCGGAGTTTCGGCCTGCATTCGTGAATGTGCCGAAGCTAGAGGAAAAGATTTTGGTTTAATCGCCGTAGAAGGCGGCTGGAATCTTTACATCTGCGGAAACGGTGGTGCCAATCCAAAACACGCTGTTTTATTGGCCGAGCAAATTGACAAAGCCACTGTTATTAAATATTTAGACCGTTTCTTAATGTACTACATCCGTACTGCAGGGCCATTGGTTCGAACAGCCACTTGGTTGGACAAACTCGAAGGCGGAATGGATTACCTAAAAGAAGTCATCATTTTTGATCGATTGGGAATCTGCGAAACACTGGAAACCGAAATGGAATCGCTTGTTGGCACTTTTGAATGCGAATGGAAACAGGTATTGGAAAAACCTAGATTATTAAAACGTTTCAGCCACTTTGTCAACACTGATGAAAAAGATGATAACATTGCATTTGTTCCGTTAAGAGAACAAAAAATGCCGAGACCTTGGTAAAAAATGAATTTCACAAAGATTCACGAAGTACACACAGAGATTCGCTAAGATTTTTTTTTAGAAAAATACAACAGACAGCAACTACTAATTATTATCTCTGTGTTTCTTTGCGCCTCCTCTGTGAATCTCTGTGAAATAGCAATTTTAAAAAAATTTATTAAAATAAAATCCCATGGAAGAACTCTTAAATCAATACGAAACCGTAAACGCAAGCGCAGTAAAAATTTGGTTCAAAGCCGGAACCATAAAAGATTTCCCAAGCAATAGAGGCGGTTGCATCAAATACAAAAACAAGCAAATTGCTATATTCAACTTCGAGAGAAGAAACGAATGGTACGCTTGTCAGAATGCCTGTCCGCACAAAATGGAAATGGTTTTGTCAAGAGGAATGACCGGTTCTGCAGATGGAGTACCAAAAATTGCTTGTCCAATGCACAAAAAAACATTTTCATTGGTCGACGGATCCAATCTAAACGGTGAAGACTATAAAATTGCAACTTATCCTGTAAAAATTGAAGGAGATGAAGTATTCGTTGGCTTTTTAGAATAATCTACGTATATTTGAATATATACTATTTTAAATGAAAACTATCCCATTCTTAAACGCCAGCGCGTGGATTGATGCCGAAAACGAAGCCGATCCAAACAACGAAATATACCAAGAAATCACCTATCCCAAAGAATTATTATATTCGGATAGAATGTACGAAAGACTAATGATCTTTCACCCTTCTGCTTCGGAGGCCGTTCAAATAGCTGCCAAAGCACAACACATTTGCCGTTGGAAAATGCCAAGAGAAACCTACTCTATGGATCGAGTTGGATATTTAAAATGGCGAGAAGATTTAAAAAAATTCCACGCCAAAACTACTGCTGAAATTCTAACAAAAGCAGGTTATGAAGACAGCTTCATAGACCGCGTTTCCTTCTTGATTGAAAAAAAATTACTCAAAAAAGACGAAGAAACACAACTTTTGGAAGATGTTATTTGTTTAGTATTTTTAGAATTTTATTTTGACGCTTTTGCTCATAAACACGACACCGAGAAAATGAAAAACATTATTCAAAATACTTGGAATAAAATGTCCGACAAAGGGCATCAGGAAGCATTGAAAATAAACTTCACACCAGAAAATCTTCAGTTGATAAAAGACGCTTTGGGATTGTAATTCAGCTAAATTAAAAAAGCCACAGATTGCACAGATTTTCACAGATTTCTTAAAAAAATCCTTTTAATCATTTCAATCTGTGGCAAAAAACAAACACAGATTACACGAATTAACATTAATTCCTTAAAACTAATTTGTGAAAATTTGTGCAATTTGTGGCAAAAAAAGTTACGGTCTTCTTATGAAAAAAAAATCCAAAGTATCTTTTGATAAACTTTCTTTTATAAAATTAAGGCGAATGTACCTATTCGCCTTAATTACTATTGCCGTAACCGTACTTTTGAGTCAGTTGCTTATTCAATACAATCTCAACAAGCAGCTTAGCGATTCCAGAATAATCAACACCTCAGGAAAGCAAAGAATGCTCAGTCAAAAATTGACAAAAGAAGTCTTAATTCTCAATTTCATTACTGATTCTCTTCAAAAAAAGAAGCAAATAAATACCATCTTTAAAACCATTTCTCAATGGGAATCCAATCATTATTCATTGGTAAACGGAAATGCCAGTTTGGGGTTCCCAAAAGAAAAAAACCAGATTCTCACCAAATATTTTGAAAATTTAAAGCCCAATTTTGACATTATAATTAAGACTACCCATTCTTTTTTGGAGAACAAAAAACAAAATCAAAACGAGCAGGAAAATCAAAAATTAGTTCAAACTATACTCGAAAACGAAGCTATTTTCCTTTCGAAAATGAACCAAATTGTAAACGAATATGAAAAAGAAGCGTTTGAAAAGGTAACCCTGCAACGAAATACTGAATATGCCATTCTTGCTTTCACCCTATTGGTTTTATTGCTTGAATTTTTATTCATTTTTAAACCCACGAATAAAAAGATAGAATTACTCATTCACAACCTTTTGTCATCCGAAAGGAAAGCATTAAAGTTAGCGCAAGACACTGAAATTATTAGTGAAGCAAAAGAAAACTCCGTAAAAGAATTGAAATCCCTCAATTATGCAATGGAGAATACCCTACTCTATTGCCGAATTGCAACAGACGGAACCATAATACATATAGGAGAAAAATTTTCCAAACTATTGCAATACAACCCATTCCTTTCGGATAAAAAATTTGGACAAGTATTGACGCCAATCGAAAAAGAACAAATTAGTATCGATCAAATCGTTCTTGAAAACCACCGTAGAGGTTGGCAAGGCGAACTAAATATTACTACACGTAACGATCAAACACTTTGGCTGGATTTATCGATGGTACCTGTAACTATTAAAAAAGACGAGTCCGAACTTTTAATTATCTGTTTTGACATTACCGAACGCAAAAAGGCAGTGCAAGAAGTGGAGCGTTTGAATGCAGCTAATATTTCAGACAAACTGAACCAACAAAAAGTAATTTCTAGTAAAATTGTCGAAAACCAAGAAAACGAACAAAACCGAATTGCCCGAGAAATTCACGATGGAATCGGACAAATGCTTACTGGTCTGAAATTCAGTCTCGAAAGCATCAATCTAGACGACAAAGAAAAAGCTGCCATAAAAATTGATTACTTAAAGAAGCTGTCACTCGACATTATAAAAGGCGTTCGCACCGCTACTTTCAACTTAATGCCACCGGAATTGAGCGATCACGGAATCAATTCGGCTCTTGCCAAATTAACTTCAGAACTTTCTAAACTTACCGGAAAAAATATCCTTTTTTACAACAAAACCGATTTCAACAGTAGATTGGACTCCTTAATCGAGATAAACATTTATCGACTCACACAAGAAGCCATCAACAACGCCATCAAATACGCCGATTCTTCACATATCATTGTACAACTTTCGCATAGTGCTACACTTTTAAGTATTATAATTGACGATAACGGAAAAGGGTTTGATGTAAACGCAGTGGAGAAAAAACGAAACAGCGAATCCGGCATGGGCTTACTCTTCATGAAAGAAAGAATTCAGTACATCAATGGTCGCGTTTTCTTTAATTCAATTCCAAACGAAGGAACACGAATTACTTTTAACATCCCAATTTAAAAAAATAATTAGGGCGAGCCACCATAAAAAAAAGGGGCTAAATTTTGAAACCGCCCATACAGCCCCTTATTTTTATGCTGTCAGGCTATCCGCGCTACTTCGGTAGCTAGCTTTTATCGGCTCACGTAAAAAATATGGGGAGAAGTCTTAAATTTGAATAAAAAACAAATGGATTTTTCAATATTTTCTTCCTTTTTACCTGAGGGATTATTATCTCATTTTGACATTGTTGATTTCAAAGAATTAGGGGATTTACAAACAAAAAAAGATTGTTTTTATATTTATTTAGACGAAAAAAATATTCTTCCAAAAGAATATA